>JAFQIG010000067.1 GCA_017397655.1 Clostridia bacterium
AACTCGTAAAGGTCTGTGGTCGGAGCCTTTCTGAAACCGTCTTGCGGTAGGAGTAACAACCGATCCACAGTATCCATTACAGTATAGCATACAGTCCTTGGAGAGGGACTCTAATAACTACTACTTTATTATACGAGGATTTTAATAAATGACACAGAAACTTTACTATACGGATGCATATATGAGCGAGTTTGACGCAACGGTTATATCCTGCGAAGAAAAAGACGGAAAGTTCCTTGTCTGTCTCGATAAAACGGCATTCTTTCCCGAAGAGGGCGGTCAGTATGCCGATACGGGTGTACTCGGTGAAGTCGAAGTCAGCGATGTTCAGGAAAAAGGCGGTATCATATATCACTACTGCTCTGCACCTCTTACGCAGGGCGAAACGGTTCACGGAGTCATTGATTTTGAACAGAGATACCGCAGAATGCAGAATCATTCGGGCGAGCACGTAGTATCCGGTATTGTGAACCGTATTTTTGGATATTCCAATGTCGGGTTCCATCTCGGAAATGAGGATGTTACGATCGACTACAACGGTGTTCTGACACGCGAACAGCTTCTCGATATCGAACGAGAGGCAAATAAGGTTATCTATGACAACGTAAACATTACGGCATACTTTCCTTCAAAAGAAGAATTGCAGAACCTTGAATACCGTTCCAAGAAGGAGATTGACGGCGAAATAAGAATAGTTGAGGTTGACGGTTGTGATGTGTGTGCCTGTTGTGCGCCTCATGTCAGAAGAACGGGTGAGATCGGTATCATCAAGATGCTTGATTTTGAGCATTACAAGGGCGGAGTACGCTGTCATATGCTTTGCGGATACACAGCTCTTGAGGATTATAACGTCAAGTATGAGAATGTTCTTAAAATTTCAAATCTTTTCAAGGTCAAGCAGTTTGAGACTGCAGAAGCGGCAGAAAGAGTTTACGAACAGCTTGTAAACAAAGACAGAGAGATAACAGCTCTTAAGCGTAAGCTTGCAGAAAAAACAGTCGAATCGGCAGAAAAAACTGACGGAAGCATTTGTCTGTTTTTCGAGGATATAGAGATGGATGCTCTGAGACACGCAGTAAATATGTGTGTTGACAAGTGCGGAAAGGTATGTGCAGCGTTCTGTGCCAATGCAGACGGAAGCTATGCGTATTGTATGGGATCAAAAACGGTAGATCTTC
This sequence comes from Clostridia bacterium, assembly GCA_017397655.1. Taxonomy (GTDB): domain Bacteria; phylum Bacillota; class Clostridia; order Oscillospirales; family Acutalibacteraceae; genus UBA1425. The sequence continues at coordinate 1,179 of JAFQIG010000067.1, forward strand.
GGAAATGCTCAAAAGATATAAATTCAGCACTTAACGGCAGAGGCGGCGGACAAAGTGCGATGATTCAGGGAAGCGTTAAAGCATCCAAAGAAGAAATTGAAAAATTTTTTGCTGATTTTAACGGTTAATAACAACAATCTATTGATATTTTGTTCATAAAGTGATACAATATATAGTCAGATAATATTATAAAAGAGGTGCTTTGAAAATGTATGATGTGGCAATAATCGGATGTGGTATCACCGGTGCTTCCATAGCATACAGACTTTCCCGATTTGATCTTAAAACCGTTGTGATCGAAAAGGAAAACGATGTAGCAATGGGCGCAACAAGAGCAAACAGTGCCATTGTTCACGCTGGGTATGATCCTGAGGAAAATACTTTGATGGCAAAGCTTAATGTTCGCAGTGTTGAGCTTACAAAGGAGCTTTGTAAAAATTTGTCTGTTCCGTATGCGCAGATAGGCTCGCTTGTGCTGGCTTTCAGCGAGGAGGAGGCACAGCATATTGAAAAACTTTATAAACGCGGCATCAACAACGGTGTTGAGGGGCTCAGGGTTCTTTCGGCTGAAGAGACGAAGGAGAAGGAACCTTTTGTTTCCGATGATGTTGTGTGCTCTTTGTATGCTCCTACAGCAGCGATTATAAGCCCGTGGGAATATGCGCTGGCGCTTGCCGAAACGGCGGTTGTTAACGGAACGCAAATAATGTTTAGCTCTGAGGTTTCCGATATTAAAAAAACAGACGAAATGTTTGTTATCAGAGCGGGAGAGAAAGAAATCAAAGCAAAAACGGTTATTAATGCAGCAGGTGTTCAGGCTGACAGAATTCACGATATGGTATTGCCGCACGAGTTTGAGATAATTCCCAATAAGGGAGCATATTTTATACTGGATAAGTGCGAGGGAACCAGGACAAAGCATGTTGTTTTTCAGTGTCCAAACAAGGACGGCAAGGGTGTTCTTGTTTCTCCGACGGTTCACGGAAACCTTATTGTCGGACCTAATGCGGTACCGTCTGAAAGATATGACACCTCGGCAAAACTGAGCGATCTCGTGTTTGTTAAAAGAAAGGCTATCAAGAGTGTTCCGAGTGTAGACTTCAGAACAAATATAAAAAATTTCTCGGGTGTAAGACCAAACAGTACTGAAAGCGACTTTATTATTAAGTCAACGGACGGCTTTATTGATGTTGCGGGAATCAAATCTCCGGGACTCGCCTCGGCGGCAGGTATTGCAGAGTATGTTGAACAGCTGATGTGTAACAGCGGTATAAGACTGTCGGAGAAAACTTCATACATTAAAGACAGAAAGCAAATCAGATTCAAAGAACTCTCGCACGAAGAAAGAAAAAAATTGGTAGAAAGCAATCCCTTGTACGGAAGAGTTATATGTCGATGTGAAACGGTAACGGAAGGAGAAATCGTTGATGCGATTCACCGTCCGATAGTACCGAGGACTGTTGACGGCATAAAGCGACGTTGCGGTGCAGGTCTCGGCAGATGTCAGGGCGGCTTCTGCGGACCGAGGGTAGTGGAGATTTTGTCGCGTGAGCTTAAAGTCGACAGAGAAGAGATAGCGAAGGACAGAGATGTAAGCTATATTCTTAAAAGAAGGGAGCGCTGAGTATTATGTACGAACTTGCAGTTATAGGCGGTGGCCCTGCCGGACTTGCGGCGGCTTACAGCGCATATCAGAACGGACTTCGCAACATCGTCATTCTTGAAAGAGACAAAGAGCTTGGCGGTATTCTTAATCAGTGTATTCACAACGGATTCGGACTTCACAGATTCAAAGAGGAGCTTTCCGGTCCCGAATATGCTCACAGATTTATTGAAATGTTAAAGGATACTTCTGTTGAAGTACGACTTGACACGATGGTAATTGAGATTACCGATGATAAGAAGATTTTTATCAACAGTCCCAAAGGCTATGAATGTATCGAAGCACAGTCAATAGTTCTTTCGATGGGATGCAGAGAGCGTACAAGAGGTGCAATCTCTATTCCCGGAACACGTCCTTCGGGTGTATTCACGGCAGGTGCCGCTCAGAGATACCTTAATATGGAAGGTCTTATGGCGGGCAAACGTGTAGTTATTCTCGGATCGGGCGATATCGGCCTTATTATGGCAAGAAGAATGACGCTTGAGGGTGCAAAGGTTCTCGCTTGTGTCGAGCTTATGCCGTATTCGGGCGGTCTTACACGTAACATTGTACAGTGTCTTGACGATTTCGGCATACCGCTTTATCTTTCACATACGGTAACCGAAATCAGGGGTGATAAGCGTCTTGAGGGTATCACCGTTATGAAGGTTGACGAAAACCGTCAGCCGATCGAGGGTACCGAGATGGACTTTGACTGCGATACACTTCTGCTGTCTGTAGGACTTATTCCCGAAAACGAGCTTACAAGAGAAGCGGGAATCGCAATGGATCCTAAAACCAACGGTGCATTTGTTTTTGAGAATATGGAAACGAGCATCGAGGGTATCTTTGCCTGCGGTAATGCTGTTCACGTTCACGATCTTGTAGACTTTGTTTCTGCAGAAAGCGAGCGTGCAGGTGCGGCAGCAGCAGAATACGTAAAGAACGGAGCTTCGGACAGCGAAGTCATTGAGATTGTAAACGGTGCCGATGTCGGATATACCGTCCCGCAGAAGCTTCACAGAAACACAAAGGCAGAAAAAATTGATGTATTTTTCAGAGTACGCAGAGTCTTTTCCAAAAGCCGTGTGGTTGTCAGCTCAGGCGATACCGAAATTGCCGTATTCAAAAAGGCGTTTATGGTACCGGGAGAGATGCAGCATCTTGTAATACCGACAGACAAGCTGCGTGACTTTGATACAATTACCGTAACGGCACAGGAGGCGTAACAGATGACAGAACTTACTTGTATCGGATGTCCTTTGGGATGCAGATTGACGGTTGACGAAGAAAACGATTATGCAGTTACGGGTAACAGCTGTAAAAAAGGTGCAGAATACGGCAAAAACGAGCTTAAGAATCCTACAAGAGTATTGACTACAACGGTCAATGCAGAGGGCGGTATTCACGGCAGATGCCCCGTAAGAACGGAAGCACCTATCCCTAAGGCAATGCTTTTTGATGCCATGAAAGTCCTTTCAGAAGTAACGGTCAAAGCTCCTGTAAAGTGCGGTGAGACAGTGCTTGAGGATATTCTCGGAACAGGCGTCAATGTAATAGCAACAAGAGATCTTTGACAATGGAGGCACATATGAGCAAAAAAGACAAGCCTGTCAGAGGCTCCACGCAGTATCCCGATCATATTATGGTATCGATCAACGGTGATGCAGCTACCTGTATGGCGGTTACGTGGAGAACTGACAGCGATATAAAAGAAGGATACGTTCTTTACCGTGAGGACGGAAGTGACAGCTACAGCCGTGTTGATGCACAGACTGACCTTTTTGTCAGTGATATTGACGAGAGCAGTATGTTCTGGGCACACCTGACAGACTTAAAGCCCGATACGGCATATTACTATACCTGCGGTAATGACGAATTCAGAAGCTCCGAGTACAGATTCACAACAGCACCGCAGAACCTGACAAAATTCAAGTTTATCTGCGTGTCTGACCAGCAAAAGGGCGATCCGCATGACTGTCCCGATTACTCAGGCTTCAACGCTTTTTTAAAGAAACTGATTTCCGAGCATCCCGACATCCGCTTTATTCTGACGGGCGGTGACAATACGGATTGCGGACAGCACGAAGTTCAGTGGAACGGTGCTTTCAGCGGTCTTGTCGGTGTAGCGGAGAGTATACCGTTTATGATGACACTCGGTAACCACGACAATCGGGGGTTCAAGGATTACCGTAACGGTATCGGCAGATACTATTCCGAGCCTGCCGAATTTTTCGGTAAGCAGTTTAAGGGTTCTTATCCTTATAACGGTCCCGACAACTGGAAAACCGAAAATTATTCTTTTGACTACGGTAATGTTCACTTTGGTGTAATCGGTGTAAACGGTCCCGAAGAGGTCAATGAATGGATGAAAAAAGATCTGACCGCTACCGATAAAACGTGGAAACTCGGTACATATCATTTCCCGATATGCTATTCGGGAGCAAATCTTCAGAACTACGATGCGTATCCCGTAATGCGTGAAGGCTTTGAGCTGTTTGATGTTGTATTTTCGGGTCATGAGCACAACTTTGCACGAAGCTTTCCTTTAAGAAACGAGGAGCTGTTTGCAGAGCCTTCAAAGGGAACGATTCACTATACACTCGGTAACAGTAACCGCAATCCTCCCGGAACACATTCAATGCCGAAGGTATGGCACTCGGCATACTACTCTCTTGAAGAGGAAACTGCAATGGTATGTATCGTTGAGGTTGACGGTAATAAGATGAAGCTCACATCTGTTCTTGAAGACGGCAGAATAGCAGATCAGTGTATAATTGATAAGGACAATGACGTGGTTTTGCCGTATGCACTTCCTCCTCTTTACAAAAAGGATAAAACAAGAATGATGTTCAAGGGTGTTGATGCAGGTCTTGCTTCGATGAACATCTATCCAAAAGAGGAAAACGGCATCTGGTATGTTCCGTTCGGAGTACTGTTTGCAGGTGTCGGAGGAAATGTAATCAAGGAAGAGGGCAAAGTAACTATCGAAATTTACGGTCATAAGGCAGTTTTCACGCTTGACAGCGATGTAGCAGTTACCGACAGAGGTGACTTAAAGCTTCCTGCCAAGGTTATAAGAGGCTCGTGCGATCAGCTTTACATACCTGCTGATGCCTGTCACGCTTTTGAAATGCGTTGGGCTTATGCGAAAAAGAACAACTTCCTGTCTTTTGAGCATGAGAGCGAAGCGAGACCCTATACGATACAGCCGTAAAAGGGCGTTACCGACAAATTAGAATTCCTGTATTACGATATGATTGTAAACAGAAAAGGAGATTTAAAATGAAGATGACAAAGAAAATCTGTGCAATCGCACTTGTTTTTGCCATGGTAATGACTTCCTTTGTTATGCCTGCTGCTGCGGCACCGAGCACATCGGATATGTTTAATGTTGTTATCGAAAAGGCTCTTTACGGTCTTGTCAGGATAATTGACTTTATGCTTCCCGGTGCTGACTGGTACGGCAGATGGACAAGCAAGGATGACTATGTTCCCGAGTTTTTCTATGAGGGCGAGGACGAAACAGCAGGCGAGGATGCTGTATGGTCAGTAGGTTACGGTGAGAACTCACTTCTTGACGGTCTTGCAATTCTCAACGGCGAGTATTTTATGGCAGGTACGCTTGAGCCTATCAAGGGCAGAGTACCGTCAGAAATCATCGACGATCAGCGTGTACGTGCTTTTGCAGTAAGTGACGGTGGCGGTGTGGTTGTTTATGCAGTTATCGACGGCTTCGGCATCAGCAGAGGCGACGTTCAGAAGATCAGAGAAGCATTTGCGGCAACGGCAAAGGAAAACAACGTTGTCAGCGTTAACGTATCTGCACTTCATCAGCACAGTTGTATTGATACGCTCGGTATGAACGTTCCGTTGATTCCCGCACTTTTCAAGAATGTTGCTGTCAACATGCTCGGTCTTGATGAATCTCATCTCATAAGAAAGAATCAGGTTTTCATGAATAACCTTTACAACAAGGTTGTTGATGCTATGGAGCAGGCTGTAGAGTCTATGGAAACAGGAACTCTCAGCTACGGCAATGTCAATATCAAGGAATACATTTATGACAAGCGTACTCCCGAAGTTGTTGACGAGTATATCCACAGAATCCGCTTTGTTCCCGATAACGAAGAAAGCCGTGAAACATGGATCTGTTCTGCAGCTATGCACTGTACAAGCCTTGGTGCAGGTCCGTCAGAGATCACTGCAGACTATCCCTACTACATCGAGCAGGAGCTTAAGGACGATGCAAATCTTGTATTCATCCTTGGACCTCAGCTTGCAATAACTACAGAAAAAGATCCCATCTATGCCGAGATGGAAAAGGATCCTTCACTTACAGGCGAAGCATTTATGCTTTACGGTAAGAGACTCGGCGAAAAGATCCGTTCCATCAGCAACGACGAGGTTCTTGTACCCGAACTCAATGTTATTCACAAAGAGATTTATCTCAATGCAGACAACCCCATTCTCACACTTGCAGCACGTCAGGGAATCCTTGAAAGCGTTCTCGTCAAGCTTCCGTTCCACCGTTATCAGATCGTTTCCGAGATCGGTTACATGGAATTCGGCGGCAAGCTCGGCGTTATGCTCGCTCCCGGTGAGATCGCTCCCGAGCTTATCCTCGGTGGTGCAGAAACTGCTGAAGAAAGCTGGACAGGCGACAGCTGGGATTATGAACCCTTGGCAGATCTTGCAGGCGTTGAAAACGTAATCTGCTACGGTCTTTGCAATGACCAGATCGGTTATGTTCTTCCCGATAACCAGTACAGATCTCTTCTTACGGAAAACGAAGAAGTAAACGTTGTCAGCCGTACCTCGGGTTCAACAATGGCAGACGGATTTATCCGAGTCTTTGAAGAAACTATTGACTGGCCGTGTGAAACACCTCTTCCCCGTCCTGTTGAAACGTACTATGACAGATTTGTTAAGAATGTTCTCAATTCAGGCGAATACACAATGTCAATGGTAGCTGAAGAAGAAGGTGCACAGGTAAAGTTTACTTTATATAAATCTGAGGATGAGTCAGCATACGAGGGCGAAGCCGATTATAACGGCATCAGACTTTCCTTCAGATATTTAGAGGAAAACGGTAAAGGATATGTAGTTTTTCCGTTCTTAAAGGTTTATGTAATTCAAGATATTGACGGAGAGATTTCCGAAGGCTTTGCAGGCTTTGAAGCTGAAATGAATTCAGCAATGAGTGCAGACAAAGCTGATTATTTAGGAATTATTACAAGTGCAGGTTATGTTTGCGAAGCATACCGTCTTGATGACGGAAGCATCTGCAGATACTATTTTAATGCTGACGGACTTTTCAAAGTCGAAACAGTAACAGCAGAAGGTACCGAAGTAATTGATATGACTGTCAAAGCAGGCGTTTCCGACGAATCTGTTTTCTCAGTTCCCGAAAAGTACAGAGAGGTCGAAATTGACGATCTTGAAGATATGATTGGCGACTATACATTCTGATATCTGAATAAAATTACAGCCGTGATGCTATTACTGTCATCACGGCTGTAGCTTTTTCCATAAAAAATATATTACAAAATGATGAAAATTGTAAAAATTGTTGACAAAGCAAACGCATTATTTTATAATTTTGTTACAAATGTTGTTGCGGTATCCGTATCGCAAACTTGAAAAAAGAAGGAGAATAAAAGTATGGTAGGCACATTTTGGGCGTTCTTACCTGCAATCATCGCTATTGTTCTGGCACTGGCGACAAAACAGGTATACGTATCGCTTTTCCTTGGTGTTCTTGTCGGTGCGTTAATGTACGCAGGCGGTGACCCCCTGGAAGCATTGTTCACGGTTTATCAGGTCATGAGCGAAAAGGTCGGCGGCAATGTTCCGATTATCGTTTTCCTTGTTGTTCTCGGCATTCTTGTTGTTCTTATGCAGAAGTCGGGTGGTGCAAAGGCTTACGGTGATTGGGCAGGTAAAAAGATCAAGTCAAAGGGTGGTGCTCTTGCCGCTACGTCTGCACTTGGCTGTCTTATCTTTGTCGATGACTACTTTAACTGTCTGACGGTCGGTTCTGTTATGCGTCCCGTAACAGACAAGTTCAAGGTATCAAGATCAAAGCTCGCTTATATCATTGATGCGACGGCCGCTCCCGTTTGTATTATCGCTCCCATTTCAAGCTGGGCTGCTGCAGTTGCAGGTGAGCTTGAGGGCGACGGTCTGATGGTATTTATCAAGACAATCCCCTATAACGTGTATGCACTTCTGACCCTTGTTATGGTATTCTCTCTGTGCTTCTTTAAGTTCGACTTCGGCAAGATGAAGCGTAACGAGAATATCGCTGAAACCACAGGCGACCTCTTTGCAGGCGAGACAGAGGGCGCAGAGAGCGGCGAGGAAATCAAGGCTCATCCTAAGGGCAAGGTTCGTCATCTTCTTATTCCCGTCATCATCCTTATTGCCTGCTGTGTCGGCGGTATGATCTATACAGGCTTCTATTACAACTGGGATACAGGTCTTATTGATACTGCTCTTCAGTCAGAAAACGTTATTCAGGCTTTCTCTAACTGTGACGCAGGTATGTCCCTTGCAATCGGTTCCACAGTTGCTCTTGTTCTTATTTCACTCTATTATATGTTCTCGGGTGTTGTTTCCTTCAAGGAGATTACAGGTAGCTTTACAGACGGCTTCAAGGCTATGGTTCCCGCAATCCTTATCCTTACCTTTGCTTGGTCTATTTCCGGTATTATGGGTGCAAAGGGCGGATACCTTGATGCACAGGCATTCGTACAGAACAACATTGCAAACAGCAACTTCCCGCAGTTCCTCTTCCCGATGATCTTCTTCGTACTTGCAGGTGCTATTGCTTTCTCTACAGGTACATCATGGGGCACTTTCGGTGTTCTTGTTCCGATAGCTGTTTCCGTTCTCGGTGGCAGCGGTGCTATGGCAGTTCTTACAGTTTCCGCGATTCTCGGCGGTGCTGTTTACGGCGATCACGTTTCTCCCATTTCCGACACAACAATCCTTGCTTCCGCAGGTGCACAGTGTAACCACGTTGACCACGTAAACACTCAGCTTCCGTATGCTTCGGTTGTAGCAGGTATCGCTGCAGTTTCCTATCTTATCGCAGGTCTCTGTCTTGATCTCGGCAAGATGAACGGCATTCTCAGCGGTGCTCTTATGTGGGGTCTTGCACTCGTTCTTTTCGCAGCTTTTGTTATTATCATCAAGCTTAAGAACAGAAAAGCTGACAAGGCTGTACAGAAATAAACTTAAAGCTATAAAAAGCACTTGCATCTGCAGGTGCTTTTTTGTTAGCTATTGAAAGATAGGAGAAAAGACGATGAAAAACGGTCTTGCAATATGGCATTATCCGCACAGAACAACAGCAAAGAATGTAGTGTTTTTTGCTCAGAACGGATTTGAGAGTGTATCAATAAACGGAACAGGCTTTGTAATTGAGCTTAAAAACGGTCTCGGTGATGAAATAGCAGAAGCTGTCAGCAGTACGGGAGTATATCTGACTGTTCATTACTGTATGCCGCATTCACATTCCGAAGAGCACGTTACGGCATATCTTGAAGGACTGAAGCTTATCAGCGATTGGCAGAAAAAATACGGATTTATAAAGATACTGTCCTTCGATGTACCGCAGAGCATAAGAGATAACATTTCGGAATATATAAACTTTGCGCTTGACGGAATAGAAAACTGTAGTCTGGCACTTGAAGATTTCGGACTGACAAAAGAGGAAAGAGAGCAGATAGAATATCTTAAAGGCAATGAACGCTTCGGATATTTAATTGACATCGGTCATATGTATATGCGTCTTCGTGGCGTTGACAAGCACAAGGCAACGCTGTTTCTCAACAGTCCCGATGAATGTGAGCCGAGCGAGAATCCCGGATTTTCGCAGTTCAGCAAAGCATTTGTATCAAAGGAGTTTCCGATTCTTGAGATACATCTTCATAACAATGACGGAGAAAACGATACGCATCTGTTCCTTGAGGACGGAACATTAAAAATAGAAGATATTGCAAAACTGCTGAAAAGTATTGACTATAAAGGTGTTCTGACAATAGAAAGTGCACCGGGATATCAGTTTGAATGTGCAGGTGCGGATGCGGATAACGGAATCCTTAAAACTTATTCGTATTGGAAAGAATGTTGCTTAAAGGCTTAAGCTTTAAAAATAATGTGAAATATAGCTTGTCAGTTGGATTTTTAAAATACAACAAATCTTTTCTTTATTCCTTATTTAGGGTGTTTCGTTCCGATATTGTTGCACACGATACCTGCCGGTGATATTATTCTTTTTGAAGCAGTTTGTATGCGGAATTTATTTTCTGATACCGACTTGTTTAAAAAATAATTACAAAGGAGAATCCGTTATGAAGTGCACCGCAAAAAAACTTTTGGCTTTTCTGCTTGTTTTCAGTATGATTTTTTCCATGTCTGTAAGCGTTGGAGCAGTTCAGTCGGCAACCGATACGAACGACAAATATCACAAGATTGATCGTTTCCTCGACAGCGTTTTTGACGGAGTGTTCAGTCTTGCAGGGCGTATCTTTAAAGCGCCCGATATTCCCGATGCGGAAGAATACGGTCTTAACGGTAATAAGTATTTTTATGAAGGTACAGACGGTGCCGTCGGTGACGATGGATGGAAGCTCGGCTTCGCTTCGACAAGCGTTATTCCTCCGCAGTGGAGAAGAAATGCTGAAGGTGAACCTGACGAGAACGGTATGAACCTTAATAAAAAGTACTATTTCGGCGGTTATTTTAAAGATAAGGTTGACAGGATTTATGATGACGAAACGGTAAATCTTGTTGTAATGTCCACGGGCAGCGATGCTAACAAAAACGGTGTTGAGGATATTATCATCTTCGCAGCTCTTGACGGTATCGGCTTTTCAAGTATGAGCGTCCGTGAAGCACGTGAGGCTACCGAAAAGGCTCTCCTTGCAAAGGGCGTTACTCACGAGGATATTATAGGTTTTAACTTTAACGTTACTCACGCTCATTCCGTAATTGATCCGCAGGGAATGGGACTGGATATATTCGGCTACCTCTTTAAAAACAAGCTTCTCGGCACAACCGAAAGGAGTGTTCAAAAGGAGCTTCTTGAAACTATCATCGAAAACACGGCTGATGCTGTAGTCAGCGCTTATGAAAAGATGGAAAGCGGAAGTCTGTACTACTTTGAAACCGAGGATGTCAGCAACTACAGCGAAACAATCAGGCTTGTTGATGACAAGAATGACAGAGGCTCTGCAGTACAAAGCTTTTTTGCCTGTTTCCTCTTTGAAGGAGTCAGCGGTGAAAAGACTATTCTTGCCAATATCGGTATGCATCCTACGGTTGCAGGCAGATACGGTAAAAAGGTTTGTGCCGATGTGCCTTATTATATCGGAGAAGCTCTGAAAGAAGAGGGGTATAACTTCGTATTCATTCAGGGTGCACAGGGAGCAGTAGGACTTAACGGAGATAACGCAACAGATGAAGGACTCAGGTGGGCAGAGGAAAACAGCCTCAGCTATGAGGATTGGGTCACGCGATACGGTGAAAGACACGCAAAGAAAATGTTTAGTGACAAAGAATACGGTGAAGGCGGAATATATAAGAGAATAAGAGCTACAGGCTATACGATCGCCCATATCATTATTGATTCCGTTTCCCGTGATAATCCTGTAGCACCGAGGCTTAATGTCAAGATGAGCGAATTCATAGTTCCTCTTGATTACGGTCTTATTTATCTTGGGGCAATTACAGGTCTTTTAGGCTTCAATACTATAGAGGATCAGCCCTCCGAATCGGGATACGGTATTGCGACAGAGATCGGTTACATTGAGATCGGTGATGACATCGCAATGCTCATTATGCCCGGTGAGATATCACCTGCAATCGTTTTCGGTACGGATGAAAGATTTACGGGGGATACCCTCTGGACAGGCGAAACTTCATGGAGCGGAAAGGATTGGGGCTACAAGAGTCTTGAAGAATATGTCAGAATCGCAACAGGCGACAGCGATAAGCGAGTTATTGTAGTTGGAATAGCAAATGACGCTATCGGATATGTATTCCCTGACTGCGATCATACAGACAGCTTTCTTTGGCATTCGGTTGTAAATGAGATTTTAAAGCTTGATGCCGGAGTCAAGCATTACGAGGAGCTTCTTACATCGGGCAAATCGACTGCATCGACAATGGTAGAGGCATTTCTTGATCTGTTGGAAGTAACAGAATAACAAATATTTACGCACCCGACTGTAAATCACAGTACGGGTGCGTTTTATAATTAAATGTTCAGCCCGAAAGGCTTGACGGAACGGTTTAAAATGCCGTTGATATGAGCTATCAGAATGCCGTAGTTGGTAATCGGGATGTTCTGATCCTTACAGACTGACAGACGGTAACGCATTTCACGTTCAGTAATCATACAGCCTCCGCAATGAACAACAAGTCTGAATTCTAACAGGTCATCGGGAAAATCTTTTCCTGAGCAGAAATGAAAATCAGGTTCGGCACCCGTGTATTTACGGATCAGATGCGGCAACTTGACAGTTCCTATATCGTTACATTGACGGTGATGAGTACACGCTTCGGCTATGAGTATCTTGTCACCGTCTTCTAAATTATCCAAGGAAAAAGCTCCGCTGACTACTGTCGGCAGATCACCCTTGTACCTTGCCATAAGGATAGAAAAGGATGTCAGAGGTACACAATCGGGAACTGCTTTACTGACAAAGTCGAAAGCCTGACTGTCGGTGATAACGATTTTCGGCTGTTCGGAAAGAGAGCAGAGAGTCTTTGAAAGCTCGGTATCACGGCAGACAAGAGCAGAAGCACCGCTGTCAAGAATATCACGGATTGTCTGTTGCTGAGGCAGAATCAGTCTGCCTTTCGGAGCAGCTTTGTCGATCGGGACAACAAGCACGCATACGTCACCCTCGTTTAAAAGATCGGAAACGAGAGGTCTCGGCTTTTCTTCCGAAGTGGAGATTTTTGCAACAAGCTCTTTAAGCTCTGTGATGTTGAAGCCTGTTTTTGAGCTGACGTAAATACCGTTATCGGGATCTGACGGAACAGCGGACAAAAGATCTGCTTTTGTGTATGCAACTACAAAGGGAATCTCTTTTGATCTGATAATGCTGATAAGCTCATTTTCCGTATCGGCAATGCCTACTGCCGAATCAACGGCAATAACAGCAATATCGGTTTTGTTAAGAACCTGTTTTGTTTTCTGAACACGCAAGGCACCAAGCTCACCGACATCATCAATGCCGGGAGTGTCGATAATCTGTACGGGACCCAGAGGTAAAAGCTCCATTGCCTTGTAAACAGGATCGGTGGTGGTTCCCGGAACATCGGAAACAATAGCTATATCCTGACCCGTAAAAGCGTTGACAAGGCTTGACTTGCCTGCGTTACGCTTGCCGAAAAAGGCTATATGAAGTCTTTCGCCTGAGGGAGTCTGATTTAAATTACTCACAAAACCACTCCTTTAAAAACGGAAGTCACGTTCACCGTTTGCGATTCTTACAAGTCTGTCAACAACGATATCACGAGCCTTGTCTTTCGGGATATCGGGAACCTGTGAAGAGATAAGCTTTTCACCGATTTCTTTGGTTTCGGGGGAAGCGTAGTCTTCAAGATATTCTTTAAGTGTCATCAGAGCATTGGGCAGACAGCAGTTGTTGATCTGACCCGATTTGCAAAGTGACATAAAGCGGTCACCTGTACGACCCTCACGGTAGCACGCTGTGCAGAATGACGGAATATGACCTGCTTCCATAAGCCAGCGGACAACCTCGTCAAGAGAGCGGTTATCGGAAATGTCAAACTGTGCAGTCGTTTCTTCCTCGGGCTCATCAGTCGTATAACCTCCGACGCTTGTGCGGGATCCGCCCGATATCTGAGAAATACCGAGATGCAGAAGCTTTTCTCTGACCTTGGGACTCTCACGGGTAGAAATAATCATACCTGTATACGGAACGGAAACACGGATACAAGCAACAATCTTTGCAAAGATGTCATCGGATATGCCGTTGTCAAACTCGCCCGGATCAATATCATCGGCAGGGCAGATTCTCGGAACGCTGATAGTATGCGGACCTACACCGAATACCGCTTCAAGATGCTCTGCATGCATAAGAAGTCCTGCAAACTCATAACGGTAAAGCTCCAATCCGAAAAGTACACCGAGTCCGACGTCATCAATTCCGCCTTCCATGGCACGGTCGTGAGCTTCCGTATGGTATGCGTAGTTGCTCTTAGATCCAGTGGGATGAAGTCTTTCGTAGCTCTCCTTGTGATATGTTTCCTGGAAAAGGATGTATGTGCCGATTCCTGCATCCTTGAGCTTGCGGTAATTTTCAACCGTTGTTGCGGCAATATTAACATTTACTCTGCGGATGGCACCGTTTTTGTGCTTGATCGAATATATCGTTTTGATTGATTCAAGAATGTATTCAATCGGATTGTGAACGGGATGTTCGCCTGCTTCAAGAGCAAGACGCTTGTGACCCATATCCTGAAGCGCGATAACCTCTGCCTTTATCTCTTCCTGAGAAAGCTTTTTGCGGGGGATAGTCTTGTTCTTTGCGTGATAGGGACAGTACAGACAGCCGTTTACGCAGTAGTTGGAAAGATACAGCGGTGCAAACATTACGATACGGTTACCGTAGAATTCCTTTTTGATTTCGTTTGCAAGAGCATAAACCTCCTGATTTTTGTCCTCAAGCTCACAAGCAAGAAGAACGGATGCTTCACGGTGGGAAAGTCCTTTTTTAAGTCTTGCCTTTGCAATGATGGAATCGATCAGATCAGCATCGTTCTTGTGTGCATCTGCATATTCAAGAGTCTCAAGTATTTCGTTGTGATCTATAAACTCTTCAGCTTTTTTTGATTTGGGATTGTACATAAAATCATTTCCTTTCTATGTGATCGCCTCTGTCAATGACGGTTTCAAAACCGATATTTTTCATCTGCTCGGAAAGAGCTTTAAGGTTCTGAGCAGATTCACCGCCGACAGAAAGCTTATTATCATAAATGGCATAGTCGGCTCTGACGTGCGAAGGGGAGAGATTCGGCATACAAACGTTGGCTCCTGCCAGGATTCCGAGCTCTCTGCCGTTTTTCTGAACAGAACCGAGTGCCGTTGTTGACGGAATTAAAGCGGTTGGCAACAGAAGCCTTATTATTGCGATAAGATAAACCGTAAGCTCGGCAGTGCCTGCTGTCCGATTGCCGAACGGGGTATCTTTTTGCGGAATAAACGGACCTATGCCGACCATTTCGGGTTTAAAATCCTTGATGAACAAAAGATCCTTTACGATGTGCTGTGTTGTCTGGAACGGTGAACCCACCATAAATCCGCATCCTGTCTGGTAGCCGATTTCTTTAAGTGAATGCAGACATCTCATTCGGTTATCAAAGGTCATTTTATCGGGATGAAGAAGCGAGTAATGCGTCTTATCCGCAGTTTCGTGACGAAGAAGATATCTGTCAGCCCCTGCCTTGAACCATTCAAGATAAACGTCATGTCCGTGCTCACCGAAGGACAGCGTTACAGCACAGTCGGGATGTTCTGACTTGATGCTGTAAACGATATCGCTGATAAAGCTTGCCGAGTAGTGCGGATCTTCACCGCCCTGCAAAACAAAAGTGCGGTACCCGAGATCATAGCCTTCTTTACAACAGTTAAGAATATCTTCTTTTGT
Source organism: Clostridia bacterium (assembly GCA_017397655.1). Classification (GTDB taxonomy): domain Bacteria; phylum Bacillota; class Clostridia; order Oscillospirales; family Acutalibacteraceae; genus UBA1425. The sequence continues at coordinate 16,512 of JAFQIG010000067.1, forward strand.
AAGGCGGTAACGGCAGATGTTACGGTTTGAACGGCGTATTCCGCAATAGTAGCAGTCGTTTTTGCAGTAATTTGTAAACTCGATAAGACCTCGGATAAATACGGAATTACCGTAGTATGTGCGTCTTGCTTCATCGGCATATCTGAAAAGCAACTTGGCGGACTCTTCGCTTCTGTTATCTATCAGATGAACAAGCTCCTCGTGTGACAACGAGTTGTCGGTAAAAAGTTTTCGGATCAGATCAATCATTTTTCATCACCGGGAAGCTTGGCATAGTTAGCCTTTGCCGTGACGCCTTTCAGCATACCCGCCTTGCCTGCAAGCGAGCTGATCGTATCACCGGGTGCGTCAAGAGCAATACTGATAAGATTTATATTCTTTTGACGGTAGGGTATACCCATTCTGCCGATAATGTATTCTCTGTAATCGTGCAAAAGCAGATTCAACGGCTCGACAGATTCGGGATTAACAACAACTATGTCCAATAAAGCAATTCTGTTTTCCATACAAATCACTCCAAAAAAATAAACGTTCCAAAAAGGAACGTCAAAACAGCCCATATGGGCTTTCAGATATGACATTCCTTTCACATCAGGCAAAAACCTTTTGCGTCAGCAAACTTTTCACAAGTATTATATCACAGAAAAACGTATTTGTAAATAATTTTAGGGCAGTAATTATTGCACATAATTTCAGGTTGTGCTAAAATAAAACAAAAATAAAAGCGGAGGTAACTATGAACTATCGACAGGATAAATACGGTAACGAGCTGTCTGTTTTAGGCTTTGGTTGTATGCGGTTTTCAAGAAAGCTCGGTATGATCGATATGGAAAAAGCCGAAAAGCAGATAATGACCGCTTTTAAAAACGGTGTAAATTACTTTGATACTGCGTATATATATCCGGGAAGTGAAGCGGCACTCGGTGAGATATTTGAAAAGAACGGTATTCGAGATAAGGTATACTTTTTGAAAAGGCAATTCCATATGTCTGAAATACAATATTTCACGCACATTCGCACATTTTTCTCTTTGCCATACGTCAGTATGGCTGCATCGAAAAAAGGCCCGACTGCACGCAACCTATTGCATTTCAGATGCAACGCAGTTTTGAAAGAGAAGATTTTTGTCACAACAAGGCAAAAATCAGCGAGAATACGAGGCTATTTCAATGATTTTTAACGCAGTTGTGGCGAAAAGATTCCTTTCAAAACCATATTAATTGCCTTTTCAAAAAGTATATATTGCGACAAAGCTTCGCTGTTTGTTCATTTTTGATGGGAGAGATATTTATGAAGATTACATCAGATTTCCCCGGCGGTAACATTAAACTGTTATCTGAACAGACCGAGAACGGCAAAACTGTCGTAACACTTGAGCAGGATCTTCGTGACACTGACATATGGTGGTTTTATTGGTGCTTCCGCATTGATGATCCGCCTGTCGGCGAGGTTGAGTTCCGCTTTGTCAACAAGGGTGTGGTATGTCCCAACGGTCCGTGTACAAGTGTGGATGGCAATAACTGGTGTTTCGATAAATCGTCAAGAGTTGATGAGTGTTGTTTCAGGTTTAACTTTACGGGCGAGAAAAGCCGATACTTCTCGTTTTCTATTCCTTACGTTATAAAAGATTTTGAAAGCTTTTATGAAACGATAAAGAATGACAAGGCCCTGAAGCGTTCTGTATTTACCGTCAGCGAAAAGGGCAGAGAGCTTCCTCTTCTCACAATGGGCAACGGTAGTCGTGATATTTTCTTTACGGCAAGACATCATTGTTGTGAATCGACAGCCTCCTATGTTCTTGACAGTGTTGTCAGAAGTATTCTTGTTTCTTACAGAGATATGCTTGATCGTTTTACGTTCCACATTATTCCTTTTACGGATATTGACGGTGCGGAACAGGGCGATCAGGGAAAAAACCGCATACCTCATGACCATAACCGCGATTATACGGATAAACCTATATATAATGTTACACGTGCGATATACGAATATACAGACGGAAGAGATATTGCGGCATTTATTGATTTTCATTCTCCTTGGTGCTGGGGCGGTGCAAATGACGAGCCGCACATTCATATGGGACCTGAAGCGGAGCCTACACCTATGCTTCAATACGAATTAGCTGAGCATATTAAAGAGTTAACAGCGAAAGATGCCCGTGATGTTATCAGATTTAACGGGGTGATTACACGCTACGGGGACAAGGCGAATTTAGTCGGTACGGAAAGCTCGAAGAATTTTTATAAGCTTAAAAGAAATGCAAATATAGCATTTACAATTGAAACTCCGTATTCGGGAAATCTCGCTTACGGCTATACAAAGGGACAGCTTTACATTTTCGGAGAACATATTGCGCAGGCACTTTATGAAACGCTGATGAAATAATACAGGGGTTTTTACAGGTACATTGATTTCCTGTAAAAACCCCTTGTTATTTGATGTTAAAGTCGGAGATAATACGTTATTTATGCAACAGGCATTTCGTCTGCAATCTCCTGCATTCTGTCTGCAATGGCTTTGCGGCGTTCGGCAAGCTCCTTATACATTTTGTCACGCATCTGATTGTTGATGGGATAGAAGAACTTCGGGATGATGCCGAGCGAGCTTGTGATGATCGGAATGCCTGTGCCCAGAGCAAAGAGCCACCATTTGGCACGGTCTGTCTGAGTACCGATCTTCTGACCCTGTACATATCCGATTTTAGCAAGCACAAAGTTGCTGAACGATGACATCAGTACACTCTGAATTTTGGTTACAAGGCTTTTTGCAACACCCGTCATAGCTTCGACACGATAACCGTTTTTCCATTCGCAGTAGTCCATGGCTTCGTTTCGCAGTTCGTCGGGAATGACGTGACGCAAGCCGTAAACCATCATTTCGATGAATTCTTCAATTGCCATTGTCGGTATCATAAACTTGCGACTCATAAATCGTTTGTTGAAAGAGCAGACACCGAATACTGTCAGCCAACACGCGTCGGTCCAGATATCCTCTGCGATCCAGAGCGTTTTTGAGGTAAAGCGTCTGCGGAGAGGTGCTACCCACGTGTAGCTGAGGTTAAGTATGGGGTAAGCGGGGATGCCGACGATAGTCTGCAAAGAAGCAGATCCTAAAACGTCGATATAATAGTCGGAACGACTCTGACCTATACTGAAGCCTCCGAAGAAATCCGACAACGTCAGTATCAACAACGGTTTGTTGTTAAAGATAGCCTTAAAGCCTTGTATCAGACTTGGCTTTTCTACCGACTGCATAACGCGCTCTTTTGATACCATATAGAACCAGAAGGTCATAGCGGCAGAAAGAACGCTGGTTGCGATACCCATTCCGATAAACAGGTTACTCAGTTTCCACTTGACGGTATTGGTGTTGATAAGATCAAGAAGAACACCCATAATCCATTCGGGGATTTTTTCACCGAGGAAACGTGAAAACAGCTTTGCCTGAGATATGAGCCGCACCCTTTCTTCGGGATTTGGCGTAATCGTTGACAAAAGACCCGTCTGTGAAATTGACATAAACGTGCCTGCTGTTTCGTTGATTACGTTAAAAGCAAAGTAATAGATGATTTTAGGCAGATAATTTGAGGCAGCACCGGGAAAGAATATCGGCATAAACCAATAGAACATTCCGAAAAGAGTAAGCGGTATTTTCATCCACATCAGATATGGCTTGAACTTGCCCCAGCGTGTGCGGGTCTTATCAACAAAGGCGCTGATAAACGTATCATTGATGATGTCCCATGCACCTGTGAAAAGAGAGACGATTCCGTTGATTTTAAAATCAATTCCGACAACGTCCCAGATGAATCTGTTCTGGTATTTACCGATAGAAAAACTGTCAGCAAAGTCCTGAGCGATATATGCTATGGTTTCACCGCGACCGACATAACGGCGGTTAAGCATTTGTTCTTGCATGGACACTCCTCCTTGTACCTTTAATTTTACAACATATATGCAAGTCAAGTCAAGTGAATTGATAATAAATTACAAATGAGGAAAGTCTTGAATATAAAGGACATTATCTTACAAAGCTGTTTGATGAAATATTGACATATCCTGTTGATTAAAAGCAAAACCCATCGGATAACAGATCAAAAAACTGTTGTCTGATGGGTTGTTATCATCGTGTATGGATTGTTTCTATGTTGCTGTCTTGTATGCCGTAATTATCAAGAATTGTCCTGACATTTGATTTGATGCTTTCGTCTGTATTGTCCGTACCTATAGCGACTGAGGCAAAACGGTGTTCGCTGTCGATGTTGATTACACGCAGACTAAAGATTTCATTTACACCCGGAATGTTCAAAATCTCATTGAGTATAATATCAGCAGGAACACCGTCAGGGGTTTTAAGAAGAAAAAGCCCGGCGAATTCCTTCAGGTTTTTTACAGCGGCGATGATTATAAAAAGTGAAACGATGATTGAAATAATCGGATCCAACAGATAAAAATTTGTGAATTTCATAATAACGGCACAGACGAGTACAGATAACCAGCCGAAAACATCCTCCAGCATATGCAGATTGACCGCCCTTTGATTTGACGAATGACCGCCGTGTGTAAAGTACGCGGCAGTGAAGTTTACGATAACGCCTATTATCGCAAAAACAATCATCCCGTTGTAATTGACAGGTGTTGGCTTGAACAGTCTTTTTATACTTTGAACAAGAAGAAACGATGATCCGAGAATCAGTACAAGTGTAGTAATTAAGCTTCCGAGATCAGAGAATCTGGCATATCCGAAGGGATATTGGTCATCAGGGGCTTTTTTGCTCTTTTTTTCAAGAACATATGACAGTCCGATAGTTATGGCATCGCCGAGATCGTGGATAGAGTCGGCAATTATAGCTATACTGCCGACAACGCTTCCGCCGATAAATTCAAAAACAGAAAAACAAAGATTTAAAAGAAATGCGACAAGAATATTTTTTTCTGATTTCATAGTACCTCCTGTGTTGACATTTGAAAAGTAAAGATATAAAATAAAATCGAACATTCTGTTCGCTTTCAGACTGTCGATAAAGGCACCGAGAACACGCACATTATTAAAAAAAGCAGTCGGAATTTGTAAGAGGAAAACCGATCGTGTCATTCTGAGGCGAAGCCGAAGAATCTTTTGGTAATTATTTATGTGCGTTTGTCGTGTTTTTGCCCTCTCGCAGTACCTTTGTACAGCTTCGGGGCAAAGAACACGCCATCTCGTTACCTTTCTCGAAGCCTCCCTGCTTGTCGAAAAAATACTTTTTCGACAAGCAGAAATCTCCCTCGGAGCAAAACCCGAGGGAGATTTTGTTTGACCCAAATTTTATTTATCTGTTGAAAAAATAAAAAAATAGTGGTATACTATGATTGCGACACAAGTAAATAGGGTATCATAATTTAAGTGTGTATTTTTATCTTCCGGTAAAAATGCAGGCTTCATTTTCGCATACTTTGATTATGGTACGAAAACTTGTGTCGCAGCAATCGAAGCGGTGCATTTTTCGGTGCGTAGCTTCGGCTGCGCACCTTTTTATTTTGGAGGATAAAAAATGAAGAAAACAGTAAAAAATCTGACCGCACTACTGCTTGCAACGATACTTCTTTTCGGTGCAGCACCGGCAGGCTTTTTGTCGTTTGAAACACAGGCGGCAGAAACAGGCTATCAAAACGGAGATATTATCCTTTTCGGCTCGTATCCGCAAAGCGAGGTAACGGATGAAGATCTGTTAACAGTACTGAACTCGCATTCCAAAACATGGTACTCCTACGGCTACTACAGTGGCGACGGAAACAGGGGAAGTATGACATCAAGCAGTTTTATGAAATATGCCGATGTAGAATATGACGGCGAAAAATACCGTGCAGTTAAATTCACATCCTACAGACCAAATCGGACATACAACATATCATCTGCATCAACTTCAAACCAAGATAACAACGGCTATATTGTAAACAATGTATATTGGTTCAGATATGACCCTATCAAATGGGAGATCCTAAATTCTTCAACGGGTCTTGTTGTTTCCGAAACAATAATCGATGCACAACCCTTTAATAACACAATTTATGATAACAACTTTTATTACACAGATACATCCTACACAACGTATGCCAACAACTATGCCGAAAGTACCATCCGAGAGTGGCTCAACTACGATTTTTACTATACCGCTTTTTATGATACTGATACAACTTCAATAAAAACATCCACTCTCACTAACGAGGCATACGACACATCATATTCCAAATATGACAGCGAAACAACGAAGGATAAAATCTTTTTGCTTTCATATAGCCAAGCAAATAACTCTGATTATTTCGAATACGGCATGCTCTCTTGGGGAAGTCAATATGCATTATGCCAGGGCTTACCGGAAACAAATCTTTTATACAGTTCATGGACACTTCGTTCTGCAGGATATAGCTCCGCCAGCGTTTGTTATGTCAATGCTGACAACGGCGAGCTGAAGGTGAGTCTCAGCACAAGCTACATAAACGGTATTCGCCCTGCATTGATGATTGATTTGGCATCCGACGAGGTTATGCCTGCTTCCGGTCAATGCGGTGACGAGGTTTATTGGGAGTTTTCTGAAACAGAGAGGCTCATCGATATTTACGGTTCGGGAGATATGTGGGATTACGAGGATTCTTTTACCGACTGCGAAAAAATAACTCCCTGGTTTGCACTCAAGGATCTGATAGAATCTGCCATAATAAACCTGAATGTTACAAGCATCGGCGATTGTGCTTTTGCATATTGTCACAAATTAAGCTATGTCGGAATTATGGAATCTGATGATGCCGATAAAAATTTAGAGCGAATCGGCGATTGTGCGTTTTTCTGTTGTTATGAACTTGAGTCTATAGAGATCCCCGATACCGTCAGAGAAATAGATGCTGATGCGTTCTATTCTTCCGGTCTGATAGACATTGATATTCCAAGTAATGTTCACTATATCGGAAAACATGCTTTTACTGATTGTCCGTATCTGCAGGAAATCACCGTGGATACGAGGAATTCGCAATATTCCAGCCTCAACGGTGTCTTGTTTAACAAGAACAAAACAGAGCTTATACAATATCCGTCAGGTAATGAAAGAACCTCGTATACCGTTTCGAGCATCGTAAAAACAATAGGAGATTCTTCTTTTTCCTCTTCGCTAAACCTTATTACCGTCTCCGGTATGAGCAAGGTCGAAACAATAGATAGCTATGCATTTGAAAACTGTAACTACCTTGAAAATGTATATTTACCTAAAAGTGTATCGGTTCATTACGCTGCCTTTAGGGGATGCAGCAGTCTTGCCAACGTATATTACAACGGCACAAAAAGCGACTGGAGCGATTTATATATAGAAGATGAAAACGATGACCTTTTAAATGCTGAAATTATCGAAACCTTTACGCTCATTTACAACACCAACGGCGGCACAGGAACCCCGGCAAGGCAAAGCGGTTCGACCATCACCCTCCGTTCAAACTTTCCCGAAAGATTCGGTTACACCTTCCTCGGATGGTCAAAGAGCAGTTCTGCGATCTCTGCAACATACATACCGGGCAACACTATCAAACTTACGGAAGATACAACCCTTTATGCTGTATGGAAGGCGGCATCGACTATGTCTCTGAACACCTCTTATACCGCTTCCATTAACTTCGATGACAAAGAGGTTTATTATACATTTACTCCCTCTTCAAGCGGAACATACACCTTTGAGTCCACAGGTTCACTTGATTCAAAGATATATGTCTACAATTCATCCGAAACAGAGCTCGGTAATGATGATAACGATAGTGATGAGGGAAAAAATTTTAAGCTTTCCTTATCTCTTTCATCAGGAACAAAGTATTATATCAAAATTACAGCCTTTGGCTCAAACACCGGCTCCACCTCATTCAAGGTAACAAAGGATGTTCCTCTTACCTATACCGTTTCCTACAACGCTAACGGCGGTTCGGGCGCTCCCTCTGCTCAGATAAAAACAGAGGATGTTTCTCTGGTTCTCAGCAATACGATACCGACAAAATCCTACACCGTCAGCTTCAACGCTAACGACGGCTTCGTCTCTACATCAAGCAAAACGGTAAGCTGTACCTTCATAAACTGGAACACATCACCAAACGGAAGCGGCACTTCCTATCAGCCGGGCGCTGATTATACCGCAAATTCCGGTGCAACCCTTTATGCACAGTGGTCTAACCCCTCATACGGCACACTTCCCACTCCGACAAGGTCCGGCTATACCTTTAACGGCTGGTATACCTCTTCTACAGGCGGAACAAAAATCACAAACGGCAGTACAATTACAGGCAACACAACCGTTTATGCGCAGTGGACTCCGATACCTACCTATACCCTACACTATAATGCCAACGGCGGTTCGGGTGTCCCCTCTGATCAGACTCAATATGAAACAGAGTTCACCGTCAGTACTGCGGTTCCCGTAAAATTCGGGTATACTTTTAACGGTTGGTCAACGCGCAACTCGGCAACCTATACAAACTATGTACCCGGCGAAAAAATCAATCTCACGGAAAACACAACCCTTTATGCTGTATGGCAACCGGCAACAGCAATATCACTTAACACTTCTTATACTGCTTACATAAATTTCGGGAATAAGGAAATATATTACAAGTTTATCCCAACATCAAGCGGTTCGTATACTTTTGAATCCACAGGCTCGCTTGATTCAAAAATTTATGTTTACGGTTCATCGGGATACGAATACGGCTATGATGATAACAGCAGTTCCGAAGGAAACAATTTCAAGCTTTCCTTGTCCCTTACATCCGGAACAACTTATTATTTCAAAATCAAAGCATGCAACTCAAACACAGGCTCCACCTCTTTCAAGGTAACAAAGGATGCGTATACTCTCACTTATAATGCCAACGGAGGTTCGGGTGCACCGTCAAGTCAGACCGGCACAACCCTCACCATCAGCTCAGTCATACCCGAAAGAGACGGATACTCCTTCCTCGGTTGGTCATTCTACAAATCTGCATATTCTGCCTCCTACCGTTCCGGTGATAGAATAACAATCACATCAGATACCACCCTTTACGCAGTATGGAAAGCAGAACCTGTCTCTTGTAGCATTCTGACACCGCCGACAAAAACAAGCTATTATTACACCGAAAGCACGGATGCATCGGGTCTTACTCTTGAAATCATGTACGCTGACGGTTCGTCAAAAAAGATAAGTGATATTTCACAAATGCACTTTGAAAATTTTGACACATACACAACGGGAAGGCGTGACGTAACCGTAACCTGCGGCGGTGTTTCGACAACATTTGAAATCAGCGTTAAATACACATGGTGGCAATGGATTATCGTCATTCTTTTGTTCGGATGGATCTGGTATTAATTCCGTAATTCTCTTTATCCCATTTATTACATACGGGGGGGAACCCCGGCGAGGGTTCCCCCCCCCCACACGCAAACATTCACACCGGACTGTTTGTGTTCCCCTCCTGTGCTTTTGAATCAATAAGCGTTTCGTCTCTTGACATCGTAACCTTTAGAGAAAAGTTAACGAAAGCTTTGATTTGGCAATCAAAACCTTCGTAAAAAGTCAAAAAATCCCTTGAATTCAATCAAGAATCCAAGGGATTTTATTATTCAAATAACGGGGTTGTAAAATATCTTTCTGCCGTATCGGGAAGAACGGTTACGACAGTTTTGCCCTTGCCGAGCTTCTTTGCAAGCTTCATTGCTGCCGCAACATTGGTACCGCTTGAAATACCGCACATAAGGCCTTCCTTAATGGCAAGATCCTTTGCCGTCTGAATGGCTTCTTCATCCGTGATTATGCAGACATCCTCAAAAATTTCCGTATTGAGTATTTTCGGGATAAGTCCGTCACCGATGCCCATCTGAAGATGAGTGCCTATCGTACCGCCTGCAAGAATAGCCGCATTCTCAGGCTCAACTGCCCAGATAACTATATCGGGATTCTGCGCCTTTAACACTTCGCCGATCCCCGTAATCGTACCGCCCGTACCGATTCCCGAACAAAAGCCGTGTATCGGACGTGCCGCCTGTTCCATTATTTCAAGCGCCGTATGATGGCGGTGAACCGTCGGATTTGCCGCATTTTCAAACTGCTGAGGAATAAAAACTCTGCTGTCCTCTTTTGCCATTTCGTAAGCAAGGTTTACGCATTCTTCGATACAGTCACCGATGTTTCCCGCATCGTGAACCAGACGAACCGTTGCGCCGTAATGCTCGACAAGCATTCTTCTCTCTTCACTTACGGAATCAGGCATAATTATAACCGTTTTATAACCTCTGACTGCTCCCACAAGCGCAAGACCTATACCCTGATTGCCGCTGGTCGGTTCAACTATTATCGTATCCTTTTTTATAAGACCTTTCTTTTCGGCATCAAGAATCATATTGTACGCCGTTCTTGTCTTTATGGAACCGCCGACATTGAGTCCCTCGTACTTTACGAGTATCTCTGCGCTGTCGGGATCCTGCATTCTTGTCAGACGAATAAGCGGCGTATGGCCTATTGCTTCGAGAACATTATTATAAACCAAGTATATCAGACCTTTCTTGTTTCCGAGTTGCCGTTACTACATTATATTACCTGTAACGCAAAACGGACAATCAACCTACCGTAAAGGTAAAGCAGTGTGACTTCAAGCCTTTTGAAATAATCTTTCCTGCCTTTGTTTTTGTGGCGTTTCCGATCATTGTTCGGAAATCGTCACCCGACATCGTCTTGTCGCCGACGCGGATTTTAACGACGTATCCGAAATCGCCTCTTGCTCCATCGTGCTCCAGAATTTCAATCCATTCATACGATGCGCCGCTGAGCGTTATCTGATTGCTGCTGTCTTTACCTTTATTATAGTAATCGACTATTCTTTTAAACTCTGCTGCCGTTATCTTGCATTCGTCAACGACAACCGTTTCGGGGCTTTCGATTCCTCTTGCAAGTGTCGGATAATTGCTTCCGCCCCATGTATCCTTTGCGCTTGCGGTTTTACCCGCACTGCTTGAATAGAACGGAGTGAAAGCAGTCTTTCCGCTTGAAGTATAGCAAAGATACTCACCGTAAACAGCATCTACCGCTTCCTTGACATAGGATGAAATATTGTTGTCATTATCATAATATGCCATATCGCCGTTTATGCTGTAATTCTTGTCCTTGAGGAATGTGTATGCTGCAACTGCCTGAGCCTTCAAAGCCTCTTTTGTTGATGCGGTACCTCTTCCGATTTCCTGCTGAACAACACGATACATAAAGTCTTTTGTTTCGACAGACTTTGAATATCTCTTGACCGTCAGAGGAGGTGTTTCTCTGCGGATTGTTGTTCCCGTATAATAATGACTTAAAATTTTGTCGTATTTCCAATTGAATCTGCCCTGAGAGTCACCGTAAGTTCTGGCACCAAGCTGACTCATACCTACACCGTGTCCGTAGCCGTATGTTGTAAAAGTGAAAACACCTTTTACCGCTGTTTCACTGTTCTTTTCTGTTTCGCTTTTTGTTGTGGTTTCTTTTACCGTTGTGGTCGCCGCAGTTGTTTCCGCCGTAGAAGGCTCTGTTGTAGTTATTTCTGTAGTCGTTTCTGCTGTAGTGGGTTCTGTAGTTGTAGCTTCCGTAGTTGTTTCTGCCGTTGTAGTTTCCGTAACCGGCACTGTTGTTGCAGCCTGTGTAGTTGTTTCTTCCTGTTTTGTTGTTGTCTCTTTTTCAGGTGCTGTGGTATACACCGGCTCCGCTTTTGTGGGAGCCGGTATTTCGTGATAACTGTCGTTATTTGAACCGGAGAAAAGGTTTGCATACTGTGCACTGACAGTAACTTCCGTTGAGGATTCTTCGGTTGCTTCTTCTGTTGTAATATCAACAAAAGTAAATTCATTAAGTGTTGTCTGTGCCTCAGTCGTCTCGACTGTTTCTTCGCTCAAATCAAACAAGGCTGCAACCTCATCCTTGAAGAAAAGTCCTATTAAGAGGCTGATAATAAGCGCAATAACTACGCAGATTGTAATCTTTAAAGCAACGCTCTTTTTCTGTTTTGCAACTGCTTCGCTTGAAATGTCCGTATACTCGTACAGCTTAACAGGAATCATCTCTGTATCGACATCGGGAACGAGAGTTCCGTCAGCATATGACAAAACCATAGAGTACATCTCGTCCGTCGCTGCATGAACAAGATCGTTTGCGGATTCGCCGGGGAAACCGACAATCTTTCTGACGAGTGCACGTTCCTTATCGGCAAGCGCAACAAATATAAACAGCTCGTCCGAGTCTGTTTCGGAAGCATAGATATTGGAAACAACGGCACCGAGCTCTGTACCTATCTCGGAACGTGAATTTTCCGCCAATCTGACTATACGCTCCTGAACAGAAGCATCACCGTCATTGATGTCATCTGCATCCGTGAAGATAAACGAATCACCGTAGTGAGGATGATTGCGGACACCGTTCTGGATAAAAACGCTGGTCTGTGTTGTTGCTATTGCAACGGACAGATCCTTTTCGCTGAGAGTTGTTGCAGTATGAACAAAACGCTCGTCATTGTCGGGTATTGTGCGTTTTTGAGGTGCAACAGCCTTGACCGCAGCGTTTACTGCAGTTTTTGTTTCATCTGCAAAATACTGTCTGACGCCGTCATACAGCATTTTTGCAGTAATTTTTTCATCAAGCGGAAGATAGCACAGCGTCTGCTTGCCGCTTTTAACAGCGAAGCCCGAGTAAAGTCCGTCCGACGACATAAATACCGTTGCATCCTTCGGCATAAGAGCATGAGCCTTGAGTGAAGGGTCGGTTGCCTTGACATTATTTTTGATCTGAGAAACAATTGCAGAGCAAATCTCGCTCTTGATGCCAAGAGCCTTTAAAAGCGTCCATTTCTGTTCAAGAAAGCTTTCTTTGTCTGCAACTGCAACAATAACTCTCGATCTTGAAAACGCCTTTGACATTTCGCCGAAAAACGCTCTGGGATTGTCATAGACTTTAAATTTTTCTGTCTGAGAACCTATCTCGCTGAATGCTTCGTGTATCATCTGCTGTGGCAAGACCGGCGCAGTCGCCTTGTCTTTTACTATAGCAAATAATTCAACTTTCAAAATATGTACCTCCCATATCCTTTTGCATCTCTTTCATTTATGCAAAAGAAGCTTCGGTATGCGCCCATAAGAATTACTGATTCGGAACCCACTTTTCCGCATCCTTATAGGGATTTGCAATACCTTTTACCGAATAATACTTGTCGGGGTATCTCGGATTTGAATTTGCGGTAGCTCTTGTTACGTCAACATCCGTTGATTCGCCCTCTCTGACGAGACGTCCGACAACAACCAATCTTGCCGTACCGAAATCATAACAGCAAGTAGAAAGCGTCAGAAGCTTGTCCGTCGGAAGAATGTCAACACCTGTTGAATAGAACTTGCGCTGATCGAGCTGTTCAATATATTCTGCACACTCAGCCTCATCCTTGAGCTGTGTGAAAATATAGTGGAAGTAGTATCCCGACGGATCGTAAGCACCGTCTGCAAGAAATACCGCATAAATCTTGAATGTATGCTCTGCATACATTGTTTCAAGCTTGATTATCGGAGCTTTCTTGAATCCGTCGATCGTTCTGTAGTTTTCAAGCTCGCCGAACACCAGATCGTCGTATTCCATATTGTGACCGAAGATGCTTGTGTTATAGTCGAGACTCGCATAAGTATTCTTGTAGTTTACAAACGGACAACCGTACTTTGTCTTTTCACCGAAGAAGTTTCTTGTAAGATACTTGTCATTGTCCTTACCCTGAACTACCGGCATAGCCATATTTGTTCCGGGAATTGACAGATAACCGTAAAAATCATTGTTTGCAGCATAGAACTGTGCAAGGTTATAGCTTGCACCCTCGGGAAGCTGTGTATCGCCGAGTGAATTCTGATCAATGGGATTGTCAAGAAGCTCATCAATCTTTGAATTCCTCTGAGTCTCGATATACGGCTGGATGAGATAGATGTTGCCGATTATTCCGAGACAAACGATGATTACCGCTGTCGAAACAAGGAACAGAACTTTTCTGAAAATTTCAAAAACGCTGTCATCCTTTGTCGGAAGAAAACGTGACTTCTTCACTTTCTTTTTAGCCGGCTTTTTCTGTGCATTTGCCGCAGGCTTTTTCTGCTGTACAGCAGGCTTTTGTGCAGACTTCGGCTTTTTCTGCGTCTGTGTCGCGGAAGCAGTCTTTATTGCTTCGCCGAGACCGTTGTCACCGCTGTCATCAATCTTATCAAGAGAAAGCGTGAAGTTACCCTCCTGCTGAATCTCCTGCGGTCTGATGCCTTCTTCTGCATCTATCGCTTCCTTGACCGCCTCGGAAAACAGCTTTCTGGGCTCGTCCTCAACAGAGTTGTCGGAATAAGAGAAAATATCCTCTACCTCTTCCTCTGCATTGTCAACAGCTTTTACGGAAGCTTCACTTTCTTCCTTTACTTCGGTATCAACAAGCTCCGGCTGTATCTCCTCATCGGGATCGATGTTTGTCAGGCTTTCAAGCAAAGAATCAAAGTCTGCCGTAAGATTGTCAAACGATTCTCCGTAAAGCTTGTTAAGGAAATCATCCGGACTTTCGCCGTCAAAACCGCCATCTGAAATACTGTCGAGGAACTCGTTAACTTCCCTGCTTATGCTTTCATCCGATTCAACCGTTTCCGGTGCATCATTAAGCACTTCATCCTGCTGTGTGTTTGTTAATTTTTCTTCGTTGCTCAACTTTTATTCCTCCTAACCCTGCGGTTTCCATTGAACGCTGTTAATATAGGGATTTGACTGACCTACGGCATCGTACCACGCCTGCGGTCTGCGATAATCGGGATTGTCCGTTACCAAGGACGGATTGATCTCTTCGCTTTCACCATCACGAAGCATTCTTGCTACAAGCACAAGTCTTGCCGTGATTCGTTTGCCGTTTACATGATAGTTATACGAACAGGTGGATAATGTCAGAATCTTATCTGTCGGTGCTACATCAACGCCCGTGTGATACATCACACGCTCATCGACCTGTTCCAGATATCCGACCATATCCGCTTCACTCATATTCGGATATATGTAATCAAAAACATAACCGTTATCATCGGAAGCGTTAGTTGTCGTAGCAAATATACCGAAAACCTTCCACTTGTAATTGTTATACAGCGTACTGTATTCAATTATCGGATATTTTTTAAAGAATTCGGGATCCTCATACTTTTCGATATCAAGAAATACCTGCTGTCCGTCCTCTGTTGTGTGCCCGTAAAGGATGGTGTTTGTTGAAGGAGTATACTTGTTACAGCGGAAATCAAGAAAGACGTTGCCGTACTTTGTAAACTCGCCGTAAAAATCATTCTTAAGATAACGGTATTCGCCTGTTTTTCCGTTATCGTCATCATTCTGAACAACTACGGTATCTATTGATGTTCCGGGAATTTTTATCCATCCGATGGTGTCGTTGTTTGCGGCATAAAGAGGCTTGAACCATTCCTTCATATCCTGAAGATACTGTGTTCCTCCGTCACGCACAACAACAGTACCGATGACGCTCTGTCCGTTCACGCCCTGCTTCAGCGTTTTATCGGATTCAACCGGTTCAACAACCTCTGCAGGTACTTTTGAGAATACAACGATATTCCTTATCGTAACACCGATTCCTGCAACAAATACCAGAAGGAAGATCGCCGAAAGAATGAGCATCGGCATATTTAATGCACTTTTCTTTTTTGCACGCTTTGTGTTTCCTGCCATCGCTTTTCCTTTCAGAGTATTAATACTTTTTTGCACTGTCAAGCGCTGTTTTCAGCGCCTTCGACGCTGTGACATATCTGTTATATTCACGGTCATTTCTGCCCGTTTTAAACTCAATCGCACGCACCGAATCTTTATCGGCAATTCCGATAAAGGCAAGTCCTGCGGGTTTTGTGTCCGTACCGTCGGGTCCTGCAATTCCCGTAACGGAAACAGCAATATCGGCTCCGCTAACTTCCCTGACTCCGATTGCCATCTCACGTGCAGTCTGTTCACTTACGGCTCCGTATTCGGCAAGAGTCTCTTCCTTTACATTGAGAAGCTTTGATTTTATCTCGTTTGAATACGAAACTATCGAGCAATCAAAAACTTCGGATGCACCGGGTACTTCGGTCAGTCTTTTGGAAATAAAACCTGCCGTACAGCTTTCGGCAAAAGCTACATGAAGATGCTTTGCTCTAAGCTCGTTTACAAGTGCTTGCTGAATGCTGTCAACATCCGTTCCGTATATATAATCTCCGAGACGCTTATTGATCTCTTCCAATACAGGCAGAATCATTTTTTCGGCATCGTCTTCCGTTTCTGCAAAAGCGGTAACTCGCAATAACGCTTCTCCGTCCTTTGCATAGGGCGCAACCGTCGGATTGTCATTTTCCAGAAGATCGGAAACCTTTTCCGCCATTGCACTTTCGCCGATACCGTATGTGCGTACCGTATGAGAAATAATCGCACCACGGTTTTTCTTTTTTAAAAAAGGTACTACGGCACTTTGAAACATTGCCGTCATTTCCCTTGGCGGTCCGGGCAAAAGAATTGCACATTTGCCGTCTTTTTCCATAGCAATTCCGGGAGCAGTTCCGTTATCGTTATGAAAGACCGTTCCGCCGACCGGTACCAATGCCTGCTTTGCGTTTGACTGCGGCATCGGAATATTTTTAGCTTTAAAAAAAGCGGAAATATCTGCTAAAATGTTCTGATCGGTTTCAAGCGAAAAACCCATAACGGAGCAACAAACCTCTTTGGTTATATCGTCGGCAGTAGGGCCGAGTCCACCCGTGAGAATAACATAATCACTTCTCGAAAGTGCCGCCGTTATCTCCTCTGCCAGACGCACGGGATTATCGCCTACCGTGCTTCTGTGAAGAACGGATATTCCGAGTGCGGCAAGCTCTCTCGACAGATACTGTGCGTTTGTATCAAGAATATCGCCTAAAAGAAGCTCTGTGCCGACAGAAATAATTTCGCAGGAAACCATATTAAAAATCGCTGTCCTTTCAGCCGTTTATCATAAGAGTACGAACAGAAGCAATCGCCTCATCAATAAGAGCATCGGAATCAAGAAGATTCTCTGCCTGCTCAACATAATAAGCTTTCGGTTTTGTTCTGGGATGCTTGGGCGTAAATACCGTACAGCAATCCTCAAACGGCAATACGGAAATATCAAAGGTATCTATTTTTCTGGAAACCGTAATAACCTCGTTTTTATCCATACCTATAAGCGGTCTGAATACGGGCATCGATACAACGGAATCGGTACAAGCCAACGCATATAAGGTCTGACTTGCAACCTGACCTACGGACTCGCCCGTTATAAGAGCGCCGCAATCGTTATCGGCTGCGATTCTTTCGGAAATTCTCATCATATAGCGTCGCATAAGAATCGTGAAAAGCTCTTCGGGACACTTGTCCTTGATTTCCTCCTGAATCCTTGTAAACGGTACAACGTGCAAACGGATTCTGCCGCTGTAGGCTGCAACCTTTTTAAGAAGATCGTAAACCTTTTTTTCCGCACGTTCACTCGTGTAGGGAGGTGATGCAAAATGGATCGCTTCAAGCTGAAGTCCTCTTTTTGCCATCATCCATGCGGCAACGGGACTGTCGATTCCGCCGGAAATAAGTATTGCCGCCTTGCCTGCAGAGCCTATCGGCATACCGCCTGCACCCTTTATCTGATTACCGTGAATAAATGCGGAATTGTCCCTGACTTCTATATTGACAATAACATCGGGATTATGTACGTCAACCGAAAGATGCGGAAACGCCGAAAGGATAACTCCACCCATTTCCATACAAATTTCAGGTGACGTCAACGGAAACTTCTTATCGGATCTTCTTGCATTAACCTTAAAGGTTTTTGCAGCCAGAAGCTCATCTTTAAGGTATTCGCCTGTCTGTTCACGGATAATGTCCATATCCTTTTCAACGGACAGAGCCTTTGAAAGTGCGACAAAGCCGAAAACCTTTGAGCAGATCTCGACAGCCTCGTCCATATCGATCTCTTCATCGGGAATTGCAGTTACGGTAGACTGAGCTATGTGAAACTGCCAATTACAAAGAGAGTTGAGACGGCGTCTTGTATTTTTAACAAGCATATCCTCAAAGGTTCGTCTGTTAAGACCCTTAAGTGCTATTTCTCCGTTTTTTAATAAAATTACTTCTTTCATCTTTGACTCGGCATAAGCCGACTCCTTATCTGATAATTCAAGCGGTACGAATTGATTTTTTGCCGTCTTCAATTCCCTGAAGAAGCATATCAACATCTTCCGTTGTTGTTAAGTGCGAAAAACTGATGCGAAGTGCAGAAGAAATCTCTGCATCCGAAAGTCCCATACGGGACAAAACATAACTCTTGTGACCTTTTGCACAGGCAGATCCCGACGATACGTAAATCTTTCGTGATGACAAAAAGTTCATCATCGGTTCGGAGTTAACTCCTGTTGAGATGTTAGTGATATACGGAAGCGAATCCGTCGGGGAGTTAACGGTAATACCGCCGATTGCCGAAAGTCCGCTGAGAAGATAATCACGCAGCGCCTCTATTCTCGGATAAATCTTTTCGGTATTCGGCATTGCCTTTGCCGCAGCACCGAAGCCGACTATCGCAGGGACAGGCTCCGTACCGGGACGAAGCGAGCTTTCCTGCAGACCGCCGAAGGTTCTGGGAGAAACTCTGACCCCTGCACGGTCTTTTTTGAATCCGCCCTTGACATAAAGCGCACCCGCACCTTTAGGTCCGTGTATCTTATGCGAGCTGATGCTCATAAGATCAACAGAGAGTGCCGAAGGCTTCAGAAGCGGAAGCTTGCAGAAAGCCTGAACGGCATCACAATGAATTATTGCCGGTGAACCTGCCGATTTTACGGCTCTTCTTATCTCCTTGACCGGCTGAATCGTGCCGACCTCGTTATTGACTGCCATTACGCTGACAAGAACGGTGTTCTTGTTGATTGCACGGTACAGATCCTCCTCGGATATTCTGCCGTTTCCGTCAACCTTAAGTCTTATGACTTCAAATCCGCTTTCTTCCAGCTTTGTTGCAGTCTCATCAACGCTTGAATGTTCCGTTGAAGATATTACGACACGTCTGCCGTAACGGCGCATGGCATTGGCTGTACCGAGAAGTGCTATATTGTTGCTTTCGGTTCCGCCCGATGTGAAGAAAAGCTCCTCCGAACGGCAACCGAGCCGTGCAGAGACATTTTCCCTTGCTTCGCTGAGAAGCTCTTCCGCCTCTACACCTTTACTGTAAAGCGATGACGGATTACCCCAGCCTCTTACGAGCGCATCGGTCATCGCAGTAATTGCCTGCTCGCAAACGGGAGTCGTTGCGCTGTTATCAAGATAATATTCCACGCAAACATCCCTCCAAACACACGAGTCCCAATTTTACAGTTACTTTATTATACATCAATCTCACCCGTTTGTAAATGATAAATTTATTCAAATAGTATTTGCAGTATTGCATTAACACAAGATATAGATATGTCAATGACAAAATAATTGTTAATTTTTTTCTTGTTTTCAAAAAATCTCCGCAAATACACCTGCACGACAAAGTTGTACGGCAGTAACAGTATATGTTGACCGTCTGTCTGCGCTTCATAAAACAAAGCCTGAAAAGAATATAAAAAAAGATTCTTCACTTTCGTTCAGAATGACCCGATTGGTTTTTTTGAAAACTTCCCTGTGTCATCCTGAGCCAAAGGCGAAGGATCTTTAAATTTTTACGATGCACGGCACCCTGTGGGTATTCCGTATAACTATCTCAACAGTATCCGCTTCCATTCTTCCGTCAGCCTTTCGACACTCCACGCAGCATTGGCAGGGGAGGTTGACGGCAGACAAACGGCATCCTTGCCGACCGTATCTCGAAGATATTTTTTATAATACTTTTCTGCTGTTTTGCCGTTGACAAAAATCTTTTTAATATCGCAATTGTCGAGGATAATGCTTAAATCATTCGGGACAACATTTTTAATAGAGCTGTCAGAGCTTCCCTCGATTTCACACGAGGCAATCACATCCCAAAGCGCTATTCCGTTTGATAAAAGAAAACGCTTTTTCTCTTCAATTGTCTGCGGAACACTCTTTTCAAAAACAGCCGCAACGACCTTCCAGAATCTGTTTTGCGGATGTCCGTAAAAGAAAAGCTGTTCACGTGATTTTACCGACGGAAAGCTTCCGAGAATAAGTATTCTTGAATTTTCATCATACAACGGAGGAAAAGGATGACTGATCATAAAAACTCCTCACTTAACACTTACTTATAAAGTGCCTTATACCTTCATCCGAATTATAAATCTCATCTTTCAAAAACTCGGGATATATCGTTATATTTTTCAAATTTTCTATTGGCATCCAACCAAGAACCACATTACAATTGTCCTTTTGAGAAAAGAAATCTTCGCTTTCCTGAATTGAAAAACCCTCCTTGACTTCCGCCAGAAAATAGTAAGCAAGATTATGTGTTTTCTTCCCATTCCATTCAAAAAAGCATTCTTCTGTCCACAGCATCTTTTTGCAATATATTTCAACACCGAGTTCTTCTTTTATCTCACGTAAAAGACCATCCTCAAGCGTTTCTCCTATTTTGATGTGACCACCCGGCAATGCATATTCCGTTCCGTCTTTGTCACGCTGAACCAAAATTTTGTTACCCTTTATTATAACTGCAACCGTTCTGACTTCACAGATATAATCTTCACCTTTGAAAAACCAATCTTTATTCATCGACAGCATCTCCTTTGATATCTTTGCAAATTCTTCAACACTCATTTAGATTTGTACCACTTTAGCAGTTCGCCGTAACTTCCTTTAAAGTGAACACTTCGACCGTTTTTGTTCATTCCGATTTTCGATAGACCCATTCTTTCAAGAATTCCTATGGATTTAAAATTTGAGACATTTGCATATGCTTCGACAAATCTCAAATCCTTGCCGATATTTTCAATTATAAATCCGTACAGCTTTCTGAAAATATTTTTGCCGTGATAACAAGTCTTGAGCTGAACCTCTTCCATCATAAAAGTATCTTCTGTTGTGTAATACTGAAAAAAGCCGATAATGCTGTCGGCATCTTTGATAAGAATTATCTGCCGTTCATTCCGTTTTAAAGCATCACTTACTCCGTTATACCAACAATTATAATCCTCTTCTCTCTCGTTACCGGTAGGAGCAATTATTTCCATATTGTCGGCAAGGATATTAAAAATACGAAAAGCTACGGCATCAAACGCATCTTTATCAAGATAAGCGAAATTTATCATTAAAACAACATCTTGTTTTTCTTCATAGTTTACTTCACAGAATTCAGCTTTGTACATTTTATCACTTCTTTTCTCGTAATCCATTGACAACATAGCATATTTTATATATAATTTAGTTAGAATAATGCTACAAGGAGTTGAATATTATGAATATACGCCCATCGGCAGCAATCAGACAGAACTACAACGAAATTGCGGAACTATGTAAGAAAACCGGAGAGCCGATTTATCTCACCAAAAACGGTGAGGGAGATTTGGTTGTTATGGATATCGAAGCATTTACAAGACGTGAAAAAATGCTTGCTCTGCGTGAGGAGCTTTTGCAGGTTGAGGCAGACCGAATTGCCGGTATCAAGGATTTAACTCTTGATGAGCTTTCGGATTATCTTGACGAGGTTATCGGAGAATAAATATGAAATATACTGTTGTTATCTCCGATAAGGCAAAGCTGCAAATTGCCGAACACATTTCTTTCGTTTCAAACATCAATAAGGACAGCGCAAAAAAACTGAAGAAAAAAATAATTGAAACCTTGAAATCACTTTCAGAAATGCCCCGCAGATACCCGTATCTGAACGGAGAATTTATCGAAAAAAATCATTATCGCAAAATGCCGTTGGAGGACAGATATCTTGCTGTTTATCACATAGAAGACAACCTTGTTCGTATCGACTATGTTCTTGACTGTCGTCGTGACTACGGCTGGCTGCTGAAATAAGCTATATCCGGGAGGCTGAGACTTCCCGGGTATTTTTTTGTTTACAAATCATTTAATCTCAAATTCCATAAACCCAACCGAAAACGGCAGATGCGGAAATTTTTGTATTGAAATGTGCTTGAAGCCGAGTTTTAAATACCAATTTTTCAGTTTTATGTTTTCTTCGATTATACCTATTGAGATTTTATTACCACCATAATTTTTAATGACTGCAACTGCATACCTAAGCATTGCTTTTCCTATACCCGAACAGCGATATTCGGGTAATACGGCAAGGTTATTTAATTCCCATTCTTCATCATTGCACTTTGCAAGAGAAAAATAACCGACAGGAATATCATCTTGATAAAAGAGAAACATCGGTACGGCTTCGTTAAACTGCTTTTCAAGTTTATCCCTTTTCATAAATGCCGTGTGCGAGGGGCAGTTGCTTTCAGTCAAACCGAATTCTTCCGCAACCGTCATAAAGCTGTTGCAGATTATTTCAAGACATATATCAAGTTGTTCTTTGCTGTTAACTTGCTTTATCATATAGTTATTTCCTTGCCAACTGAAGATCTATTGTGTCATAAATTGTGATCTTGCCACCGTGACGGTTGATTGCTTCCTCGATTTTTGCAAAGAACTCTTTGCGGACATTTTCTTCTATTGCAATGTGATCGGAATATGTTCCGAGAAGTGCCCGATACTCTTCTGCCGTAAATATGCGTGTTCTGTAAAAAAGCTTATACCGGACATCGGAAAATCCGTACCTCAACGCAATTAACGCTCTGTCACGTGCTTCTTTCTCGCTGTATTCCGATGTTTTTTCAGGTTCTTTATCGTAGTATTTATAATAATACTTTGCATAAATTTCGTCAATTTCTTTTGACAGTCCGGGATTACCTTTATCACGGTAAGGATGATTCGCAAACCGTGCGAACACACCGCCGTCTTTTAACATATCATAGACCTTTTTATAGCCGATTTCTTCGGGTATCCAATGAAAAGCCGATGCAGAATAAATCATATCGTAATCACCGCTTAAAGCTACATCTTCAAACTTTCCGTTTATCACAGAAAAGTTTGCAAAATCTTTAAACTTTTTACGGCAAAGATCACAAAAATTTTTTCCGCTTTCAACAGCGGTAAGACAACAGCCTGTTTTGAGAATCGGCAATGTCGCCTGACCGCCACCGATTCCGATCTCCAGAACACGGCTTTCGGTGTTGACGGGAATGTATTTAAAAATCTCCGTGTACAGCTCATCAACATATCCGGGACGCATCTTTTCGTAAACATCCGCCACGGTATCAAAAGTCTGTGACAATGTATTTATTTTCATATATTTTTATCCGCAACCACTATGGTTGTATTCCCTTTTCTGAAAATTTTCCGGACGTTTTTAAATCCGTTTCATTTTCTCACCTAAATTCCGTTTGTATGCTCATCGAAGTTTGCACGAATAATACGCCTTTCTTTGTCGGTAATATTCCATACGTGAATACCTGTGTCTGCCGTATTAAAAAAGTAATTACAATCGACACTCATATTAAAAAACGACCTGTAAAGCTGATTTATCATACCTCCGTGAGAAACAATTACAACGGTTGCATCCGTTTTGGTTTCATTTATGATTTTAGAAAGCACACGGTCTGCTCTTTGACGGAATACGAGTTGTGACTCTTGACCGTAGACGGCTTTATCTATCGGCAAATTCGGAATATCGGGATATTTTTCCCGAACAACAGCTCTCGGAAGTCCTGCAAGAAGTCCGTTGTTAAATTCCATAAGATTTTCATCAAAAATTATCGGAATATCAATTTTATCCGACAGGTGCTGTGCAGTCTGTTTTGCTCTTGTTAACGTGCTTGAATAAATTTTTGATACACAATAATTCTCTGCAATATGGTTCGCCATTGCTTCGGCTTGTCTGTGTCCTCTTTCGGTCAAAGGAAAATCTGCTCTGCCCTCGTGTACATCCAAAAGATCCGCTTCGGATTCACCGTGACGGATGATCATCAGTCGCATGGTCTTTGCCCTCTCTTTCAACAAAATCAATCAATTGCTTCAGATTATTTATTATGTATTTATCGCTATGTATACCGCTTCGGTCAAGATAAAATGATGTAAATCCCTGTTCTCTTGCACCGTCGGCTTCTTCCTTACAATCATCAACAAAAATGCTTTCTCTTGCGGTTACTCTTTGAGCGTTGAGTGCCGCATTAAAAATTATCGGACTCGGCTTACCTGCTCCTACCAAAGAGCTTGCGGTAAATGATGTAAAATATTCTGCAATACCGAGCTCCTGAAGGGTAAATTCAAGTGACGGTGAAGTATCACTTATTACGCCCATTTTGTAACCATGATTTTTAAAATATTCCAGCACCTCGACAGTTTCGGGAAACAGCTTTCTGTCACCGTTGCACCAAAGCTCGCTGAAAAGACATTCCGCTTTTTCTTTTACATCTTCTGTCACACCTTCACCGACAAGCAGATGATAATAATATCTTTTGAAAAAATCCTTTTCATCTTCGAGCGTTTTGTACCACGGCTTTCTTCCCTCGCTTGCAAGGTGAAACAAATTCATCATTTTTTCATAGGAAAGCTCAAACTGCTTGCCTGACCATTCGCTGATCTGCCTGTCACGCCAAGACTCTTTTTCTTTTGTAAAGTATGTCAGTGTCCCGTCACGGTCAAAAAATATTGCTTTGTATCTCATAACTGACCCTTTCTTGCTTTGACGATTAAAAAAGACGGCTTGATAAATTCATCGTATAATGCAGGCCATTTTTCCATTGCCCAACCTTTCGGTTGAGGTTCGCATACCTCTTCAACAATAAAGCCTGCTTTTGAAAGTGCATTTATCGTATCACTAAATGTTCTGTGATATTTTTTCACATCATCAACATACCAATGCACTTTTCTTTCCCCGGGTTCATTATAATTTGAAAATGTGTAGGATATTTTTCTTCCGCTTTCATCTTTGTTATAGTGACCGTTTCCGTTAATGGTTGCCGTAATAAGCGGGTGCTCCTGTGAAAACAAAAGATAACCGTTCTCATTAAGCAAATCATATATATCCTTACAAAGCTTTTCAAAATCTTCTATATAATGAAAAGCTAAAGAACTATAAACTAAATCAAATTTTCTGTTCAGCGCAGATATATCGGTCATACTCATGTTTATATATTCAATACTTTTGTGGAACGCTTTTTCTTTAGCAATGGAAAGCATTTTTTCTGAAATGTCAATACCAATAACATTGCTCGCTCCGCTCTTTATAAATTCAACACAATTAGCACCGCAACCGCAACCTAAATCTAAAACAGTTTTACCTGTTTGTTTCGGCAACATTTCTTTCATTGCCGGTTGCTCCAACATATTATTGGAGTTGATTTCTCTGCTTCTCAATTCACTGTACCCGTCAAAAAAGATTTCATTGTCAAAAATATTTTGGTTGCTCATTTCTAAAAGACTCCTTGATAATCAATTATTTTCTCCCACCAAGATATCGGATTGTTTTCGATATATTTCCATTTATTATAGTCCTCTTCATTACGTATAATGTGGTCGTAATATAATTTCCCCTATTCTTTCGGTAACATAACCCTTGAGTTGATTAACCATATTTTGCATCACATAATTTATAAATCTCTTCGATGCACGGTGATTTATACGCAATATAATCATCAATGCTGTCGGGAAATAATCTTGCGCCATCTTCTTTTACTTTACCGTATTTCTGCACCGCTTCGGGATGGCTTCTCAAAAAATCCCTGAACACAATGTGTTTTTGAAGCTCTTCGGAGTATTCGGGGCAAGCATACAAATGATGCTTCGGCAAATCCGTATCACCTTTGTAATCAAACGCTTCTCTGTCTTTGATGCCGAGATCACCTTCGTGTATGTAACCGAGAGAAGATAAATTATCAACCAGCATATCAAATACAGAATAATCTTTTATCACAATGTCAATATCAACAATCGGCTTTGCACAAAGACCCTCGACTGATGTACTGCCGATATGCTCGATGCCGATTATTATATCTTTTACTGACGGTAAAATATACTGTCTGATTTTTTCAAAATCATTTTTCCATTGTTCATTATACGGAACAACAATCACGTGTTTTGTCATTTGCTCAACTCCCGACAAAAAAGGACATCCCCGTTTCGGAGATGCCCTGCCATTACAATAAATCAATCGCAAACGGACAAAACGGCTCTCCGATATAAAACCATGATCATCATTTTGTCCGCCTGCCTTTCAATTTTTATAATTGTATCAGTATAAAAATACTTTGTCAACCGCAATAAAAAAGTGTTGATTTTAAATGCAAAAGTGTATAAGAGCCAAGCACAAAAATGTGCCCGGCTCATTATATTATTTATTTTTTGCAAGAGCTTTGACTTCGTCAAATGTATCTGTAACTTCCCTTTCGGGAGCCTTTGTAAGAAGGCTGACAACGATAATTGCAACAAGAGATACGATGAATGCAGGAAGAAGCTCGTAAATATCCAGAATACCGCCCATAGGTCTTACGATGAACTTCCATACAAAGACCATGATACCGCCTGAGATCATACCTGCAAGAGCACCAAGCTTGTTGGTACGCTTCCAGAAGAGAGCACAGAGCATCAACGGACCGAATGCTGCACCGAAGCCTGCCCATGCAAAGGAAACGATCTTGAATACCGAGCTGTTGGGATTCCAAGCGATGAAAACTGCAATAACAGAAATGATAACAACGGAAAGTCTTGCGATAATCATAGCCTTTTTCTCGGAAAGGTTCTTGATAAACAAGCCTTTGATGATATTCTGAGAAGCACTCGATGCAGCAGCAAGGAGCTGAGAATCAGCAGTTGACATAGTAGCTGCAAGGATACCTGCAAGAATAACACCTGCAAGAAGTGCGGGAACGATTCCGTAAGAAGCGATAACCTTTGAAATGTCAATGATTATTGTTTCGCTGTCAGCAAGCTGACCGATAACGCCGTTCTTTGTCATGCTGTAGCCGATTACGCCGATAAGGATGGCAACCGCCATAGAGATAACAACCCATACGCTTGCGATTCTGCGGGAGAGAGTAAGCTTTTTGTGATCCTCAACAGCCATAAAGCGAAGGAGAATGTGAGGCATACCAAAGTAGCCGAGACCCCATGCAAGTGTTGAGAAAATAGTAAGCAGACTGTAATCCTTCGGCTGACCGGAGAACACACCGTCGGGAATAAACTTTGTAACATCAAAATAACCTGCAATACCCTTGACGTTTTCAACAACGACATCTACACCGCCTACGCTGTATGTGCCGAAGCCGAGGATTGCAAAAATAGCAACCGTCATAATGATACTCTGAATAAAGTCAGATGTTGATGCGGCAAGGAATCCGCCGAGAGTACAGTAAAGAACGATAACAACGGCGCTGATGATCATAGCCATATGATAATCTGTTCCGAAAAGTGTTGAGAAAAGCTTTCCGCAAGCAGAAAAGCCGGATGCTGTATAGGGGATAAAGAATACGATAATAACAAGAGCAGCGATAGCTGCAAGAACATTCTTTTTATCACCGAAACGATCGGAGAAGAAATCAGGAATGGTGTTAGAGCCTGTTTTCTGTGTGTAGATTCTCAAGGGCTTTGCAACGATGAGCCAGTTTACATATGTACCGACTGCAAGACCTACCGCCGTCCAGAACGGATCGGCAAGACCTGTAAGATATGCAAGTCCGGGAAGACCCATAAGAAGCCACGAGGACATATCGGAGGCTTCGGCACTCATAGCAGTAACAAGCGGACCGAGTCTTCTGCCACCAAGGAAGAAATCATCGGTAGTTCTGTTCTTTTTGGTGTAATAGATACCAATGCCGACTACCAACGCAAGGTAAAGCACGATTGATATCAGAATACAGACATTTTCTTTTGTCATGTTTTCCACAACCCTTCATTATAATAGGGTTATTATAACACAATTTTCGCCAATTTCAACCTTATATTATTGACTTTTTTATTATACAGACCTATAATTTTATAAAAAAGCAGAGAGGATTCATTATTTACCATGCTAAAACGATATTTTTCAATTGTTCTTTCATTTATAATTGCGTTGCTCAGCGCAATTTTTTCGGGAGGAAAAACCGTGAATGATTACCGATTCAGCATTGATGCCTCTGACCTGTCAGGCACACTTCCCAACATCGTCAGCAACGTCAACATCTGGGATATGAACGGCAGTGATCAGTTTACAAATCTTCGGATCAATACCGAGCATAATATTGCGGAGTTTGTAGAATACGTACAGCTGATGCAATGTACAGGCGGTAATGAGACAAGAGATCTTTTTAAAAATCCGCTTGATTTCTCGGTACTTGACGATTACGATTTTTCAAGGCTTGTTGATAATTGCAGGGGTATTATTGAGCTTGGAGCAAAGCCTCATTTAAAGCTCGGCAGTGTACCGCTTAAATATACAAGCTCACACATTGACGATCCGTATTTCGGCACAAATGTATATCCGCCCGATGACTATGATGTCTATTACAATTATATTGCGGCAATGGCTGAAGAGCTTGTGAAGCGGTTCGGAAAAGAAGAAGTTCTTTCGTGGCGTTTCGGAGTTATGACCGAGTACGAAAACAGCGACTGGTTCATGACCGCAGATAAAAACCCCGAAGCCTCTGCCGTAGCCTACTGCAAGCTTTACGATTACACCGTTGATGCGCTTCAAAAAGAAATCGGCGAAGATGTATTTGTCGGAGCTCACTCGATGACCGTAACGGAAGGTCTGTGGGATGAAAGAATTTTCATTGAACATTGCGGTAAAGGAATCAATTATAAAACAGGCAAACCAGGCTCCCGTGTATGCTTTCTTTCCGGCTCGTTTTACGATATGAAGCCGGGAGAGTACACCTCGGGAAAAACCCTGCCCGAAACAATCGGATATCTTCAAAAATGTGCAGATGCTGCAGGACTTAAAGATCTGATATTCGGAATAGACGAGGGGCGACTTCTCGTCGGTAATTCGAGAGGCTCTGACGACAATCAGCTTAACACACGAACAGTCGGATATACGTATCAGGCAGCATATGATGCAAGACTTTACAAGCAGATGTTTGACAGTAACGGAAACTATTTCTCCGCATGGAGTTATCTGTCGGGCGGTCTGTTTGACGGAAACCCCACCGTCAGCTATCACGTTGCAAAGAATATATCGGCTTTCGCAGAACACGAACGTGTAAAGGTTGAAAAAACTTTTGACGGACTGCTTTACAAAACACAGGTTGATGCTGTTGCGGCATACGGAGAAAATACCCTTCGCCTGATGGCATATAATTTTAAAAACGATGTTGAGTACAACAAATCCGTTGATCTCGGCTTTACGATCAATGCGCCGCAGTTTAACGGACAAAAGGTTACGGTTACCCGTTATGTTATTGATGATGACTGCAACTTCTTTGACGAGTGGACAGAGGACAGAAAAACCTACGGTATCGGTGATGACTGCTTCGCATGGTCACCCGATGATCCGTGGATCGAATCCCCTACAACTCTCCGTGATGAAAAAGCAAGAGAAATTTACTTTACTGAGCTTCGTGACAAATATGCAGAATGCTCTCAATTAAAGCCCTGTACGGAGGAATATACCGTACAGAATTCCGAGATAGTTCTTGACTGCAATCTGCAGGCAAACGGTGTTGTCTTTTATGAAATAACACCTGTACAATGATAGGAGATCAAGATGAAAACTTTTAAAAGAACCATTGCTTTTATATGTGCAATAATCATTCTCTGTGCAGGAACGACCGTATCCGCCGAACAGAAAAGCTGTGACTGCGGACATTCACCCGTTATAATGATTTCAGGCTTCGGAGCAACGACGCTGACACTTGACGGTGAAATAGTTTTTCCCCCGACATTGGACACAATAAAAGAGCTTTTGTCCGAATACGGATTGGATATAGGAAAAGGTCTTGTTGAGTTTTTGACAAGCAAGGATATTGACGCAATCGGTCCGCATCTTATCGCTCTTGTCAAAGAAATAATCGAACCTATCAGAATGAATCCTGACGGCTCTTCATTTTATGATATCAGACCCGTTATAAGCGGAGCCGGAAACACTTCGCTTGACGCCTTCAGAAAGAATGATATGCTGAGCTTTGTTCCGTATACGGGATCGGAATTTCTTGATATGGAAATGATCGGTGAAAAAATCGGTGATGATCACGTGTTCAACTTCACTTATGACTGGAGACTCAGCAATGAAGTTGTTGCCGATCAGCTTCTTGAATATATCGAAGATGTCAGAAGAATTACAGGTCACGATAAAGTCAGCGTTTACAGCATAAGTCAGGGCAGTCTGCTTTTCGGTCAGTATCTTTACAAGTATGCAGATAAGGGATATATTGATAACTGCGTTTTTGATACACCTCTTATGACGGGATCCGATCTTGTCAGCGACATTATAACCGAAAACGAAATCTGTATTAATCCCGATGTCCTTCTGTCGATGCTTTCTGCCATTCTGCATACGGAAAAAGATCTTACATTTTTGTCCTCAATTTTTGAAAACGAGACAATAAAATTTGTAATCGACTACGGTGCAAAAAATGTAATAATCCCCGTTGTTCTTTATGCACCCGCATTCTGGGAAATGCTCCCCGTCGGCAAGTTGCAGCATTATGCTGACATTTACCTTGATGAAACCGAAAACAAAGAGCTTCTTGCTCTTATAGGAAGCGTTCATAACGGTTTTATGAGCAATGTTTCCGCAACACTTCACCGAGCCGAAAACTTCGGTGCAAGCGTTGCCGTCAAATCGTCATACGGATATCCTCTTTTCAGCGGCACATATGAATCTTCAGACGGTGTTGTAAATCTTGAACACTCCTGCGGTGCAACGGTTTGCGAATGGGGTAAAACCTTTGCCGATGACTATGTACAGGTTGATCAGAGCAAAAAATACAGCATTTCTCCCGACAGAACAGTCGATCTGTCAACGGCTTTTTATCCCGAAAGAACATGGCTTGTATCCGATCTTTTTCACGGTCAGGTTGAGTGGGATAAACCGTCTTTGAAGCTTGTATGCGAGCTTCTTCTGACCGACAACATTGTTGATGCATATTCACATCATGAATATCCGCAGTTTATGACGGGATATATGCCGAATTCTGATGTTGCTCTGGTTTTCGATAGCACGAATTCAGGTTTTCTTGCCCTGAACAACGGCACTTCGGTGACTCTGACAAACACATCGTTATCCGATCCGATTGTAATAAAAAATGTCAGAACGCAAAACGGATCTTTTGTTATCAGCGACAAGTTTCCTATGTATCTGCGTGCAGGTCAGAGCGTAACTTTAAATCCTGATATACCGGATAACGGCAAAGCATTTTTTGATACGGTCGAAATCGTTTATACAACCACCGGTCTTTCCGCAAAAGAGAATGTTGCAACATTCGGCATTTCGGCAATTGACAACTATGGCGGTGTTATCAAATCAGAGCACGAAAGCAGAAATTATAAATCAAATATCTTTGATAATGTTCTGATCTTTTTAACTCTTCTGTGGGAAAAAGTTGTTGCACTTTTTTCTGACTTGTAAAACTGAAAGAAAGGAAACAAAAACTTATGAACGAAAAAATGAAGCGTATTTTTACGCTGTTCATAACTTTTTTTAAGATAGGCGCTTTCACTTTCGGCGGCGGATACGCAATGATTCCGCTGATACAAAAGGAAGTTGTCGAAAAACACAAATGGATAACCGACGACGATATTCTTGAGATAATCGCAATTGCAGAATCTACTCCCGGACCTATTGCCATTAACTCGGCAACGTTTGTCGGTTACAGAACAGCAGGATTTTTCGGTGCGTTTTTTGCCACGCTCGGTGTTGTTCTTCCGTCATTTATATTAATTTCCGTAATATCTCTTGTGCTTGAAGAATTTCAGGATCTCAAAGCAGTTAAATATGCATTTTTCGGAATCCGTGCAGGTGTTCTCGGTCTTATTGTAAAAGCACTTGTTTCTATGTACAAAAAGTGTCCCAAAAAGACTGTTTCCTATGCAATTATGATAGCAGGCTTTATCCTTGTTGCATTCCTTAAAGTTAACATTCTTCTTGTTATTATCGGCAGCGCAATACTCGGATTTGTTTCCTCTGTAGCTGAATTAAGGAGGGATGACTGATGGTTATTTATCTCAAACTTTTCCTTACCTTTTTAAAAATCGGTGCGTTCACCTTCGGCGGCGGATATGCAATGCTTCCTCTTATTCAGGAAGCCGTGCTCGATAACGGCTGGATGTCTAACGAAGAAATCGTAAACTTCATAGCTGTCAGCGAAAGTACTCCCGGTCCTTTTGCAATTAATTCCGCAACGTATGTCGGTATGCAGATGGGCGGTCTCTTCGGAGCATTTTGTGCAACACTCGGTGTTGTTCTTCCGTCATTTGTAATCATACTGATAGTTGCTAAAATTTTTGATAAATTCAAAAACAACAAGACTGTCGCAGGATGTATGACAGGTCTTAAGCCCGTCGTTATCGGAATGATCGCCGCAGCTCTTCTGTCGCTTGCCAAAACGGTTTTTATCCCGAACGGTTTTTCAACAGGTATCTTTTCCGAGCCCTCGTTTTATATTTCGCTCGGCATATTTGCGGTAATGACCGTGCTTGCAATGAAAAAAGCACATCCGATTCTTATAATCTGTATTTCCGCTGTTGTCGGCATCGCATCAGGCTTCATTCTGGGATTGTGATAGCTCAAAAATAATTTTACCCTGCTTCTTTGCCGATTCTTTATGTTTCCATACTCCTGATAATTGGTGCCTGATATATGTTACGACAAAATCAGATTGTTGAAGCATCCATTTGTTGCGATAGTCTATAGCAAACCGATACGGAACATTTTCTATTCCTTCAGGCAGAACAGTATGTTCATCTTCGATATCAAACGGTTGTTTTCTGTTCGGCATATAGGCAAGTACAACAAAATATTTTATCGGATAAATCTTTGATAAATCGTCAAGCTGATGCCGAACCATTGTATCAAAATTTCCGTGATTGCCAACAAGAAACAACGTTGCGTTTTTATTTTCAATCAATTCAATCAGAGTCGACCGTAAGGTCGGCTCTCTGCTTGTCGAAAAAGTATTTTTCGGCAAGCAGGCAGACTTCGGGAAAGGTGACGAGATGGCGTGTTCTTTGCCCCGAAGCTGTACAAAGGTACTGCGAGAGGGCAAAAACGCGACAAACACACATAAGAGTTTCGTGGTTTCTCCGAAACTTATAAAAGATTCCTCGCTATGCTCGGAATGACCCGATTGGTTAGCTGTTTGCCGAAGGCTCTTTGTAATAATGTGCGTGTTCTCGGTGCCTTTATCGACAGTCTGAGAGTCGACCGTAAGGTCGGCTCTGTTTCTTTTGGCGTATCTCTGTGTCCGAAAAATGTTACTGTTTGTTCTTTCATAATTACTCCAAATAAAAATGCACCCAAATTAAAATACTATAAACATTAATTTTATAGTAATCAATATTTATAGTATATCATTACCGGCAAACAATATCAATAGTCTATAGAATAAACATTTCAATATTTATAGACTTTTATCAAAGAATTGATTAAAGGTCGGTAATAATTATGAATGAACTTGCAAAATCTGTCGGTCAGAGAATACGTAATTATCGTAACAACCTCGGTCTGAGTCAGGAAAAGCTCGCCGAACTTTCGGGTTGTCACCCGACATATATCGGTCAGATCGAACGCGGAGAGAAAAACGCAACACTTGAAAGTATTGACAAGATTGCAGGTGCATTGAACATTCCTCTTTCGAAGCTTTTTGAAAAGCTTGATAACCGAAACAGCGGTGAAAAAAATATTCCGCTTGAATGTTATGAGTTTTTATTCTCTAAATCACCAAAAGAACAGGAACATCTGTACCGTATCCTGATTGAAACAGATAAGTATAAGGATTGCGAGTAATCCGCACTTTGATCAACCTTGCAAAAAAACAGAATAGTTTATTCCTGCATATTACGGAGTCAACCGCAAAGGTTGGCTCCGTTCTCTTTATTAACAGCACTTTATATAAACTTGACTTTTATCGTAAACACCGAGCCGCATATTTAAAATAGAGATTTTAAATATTGCATCTAATATAAGTAGATATGTCAATGCATATTAATAGAATAAACGGATATTTTAAGGAAGGTGTTCAGTATAATTATATATACAGGCAGGTGAACTCTATGGAAAAAGAACAGTTTATCAAAAGACTCGTTGAATTAAGAATGAACAAAGGTGTCTCCGCAAGAGATATGAGTTTATCAATCGGTCAGAGTCCGGGATATATCAACAACATCGAAAACGGTGTAAATCTGCCGTCAATGACCGTTTTCTTCTATATTTGTGAATATCTCGGCATTACCCCCATGGAGTTTTTTGACACCGAAAACCTTAATCCGACAAAGGCAACCGAACTTTTTAATGTAACCAAAAAGTTGAGTAACGAACAGTTGGATCATCTGATCGCACTTGCAAAGGGATTAAAATAATATTTCACCGCACATTACAGAGTCAGCCGCAAAGGTTGACTCTTTTTCTGTTTTGTATTGGTTTATTTCCGTTGTTTTTTATATTATAACATCTGTCATCCGTTAATACAACATTATTACAGCCTAACATCAAACATTTTTATGCAATATGTGGGTTACAATATTATAAAAGGACGGTGACGGTAAATGGATGAGAAGGATTTTGCATTACGACTCGCTCAACTCAGAGAAAAGAAAGGCGTATCCGCCAGAGATATGAGCTTGTCAATGGGTCAGAATCCCGGATACATCAATAATATTGAATCCGGTAAGTCTCTGCCGTCATTACCCGGTATATTCTATATCTGTGATTACTTGGGTGTAACTCCAAGCGAGTTTTTTGATCTGGAATCAAAAAACCCGTCAAAACTCGACTCTGTCATTGACGATTTAAAACGTCTTAACGACAAACAGCTTGATACCATCTCTCTTCTTGTTAAAGATTTAATACGCAAATAAAATCACCCCCGCCTTGTAACCGAAACGGTCACACGGTGGGGGTAGGTTATAAAAAACAGTAATTATTTCAAGACAGGAATACTCTTGCTTCTGACATTTACACCTAATATTGCTGCACCAACAGTTAAGACAAAACCCACGAATGCTACACCGGTTTTTACAATTCCTGTAATAAACCTCTTGTTTTCAGTATCCTTTTCAGAAACTTTGTCCGCAACTTGTATCATTTTCTCTACAATAAACTCTCTTTCTTCTTGAGAAATGTCATCCTTTTTTAATATCATATCCAAACTATCAAGTATACCTCTATAACTATCCATAACCTCATTTTGGCTTGCTTCATTTTTTTCGAGAGCTATATTACACAAATCCTTTAACTCTTTAACTGCAATCGATGCAAAATCTACAAAAGCAGGGAATTTGTCTACTATCGCAAGTGCGATATCTTTATCCATATGCGGAATCAAAGAAACAAACTCTATAACTTTGTCTTTGGAAAGATTCCGAAAGCTTTTGATTCCCAAAGCCT
Organism: Clostridia bacterium; assembly: GCA_017397655.1. GTDB lineage: Bacteria > Bacillota > Clostridia > Oscillospirales > Acutalibacteraceae > UBA1425. The sequence goes on from JAFQIG010000067.1 coordinate 52,067, forward strand.
TTTTTACGTCATTTTCAGATAAAAGTGTCTTTGTCATTTTAAATACCTCTTTGTTAAATAAATTTTTCTTTGTATAAATCATTAAGTTTTCAGTTCTTAACTCCGTTGTGTTTCCCTGTGTCTATATGATAACTCCTGATACACTAAAAGAGAATAACAATAAGTGCAGATTTTGCCTGCAAAAATCAACAATAAGTGAAAATTTTATCTGCAACACACGAAAGCCGACCTTGTTTTTACACTTTTCTGATGATATAATAATCTTGACAATTTTTTTGTAAAGAGGTAAATAAAATGCATAAAAGATTAGCGCCAACGCCGCCTATGGGATGGAACAGCTGGGACTGTTACGGTGCGGCAGTAAATGAAGAACAGCTCCTTGCCAATGCGGACTATATGGCAAAGCACCTCAAGGACTACGGCTGGGAATACATTGTATGTGACATCCAATGGTCGGAGCCTACCGCAAACAGCTTTTATTATCACTATTTTGCTCCGCTTTGCATGGACGAATATTCCCGTCTTATCCCCTCGGTTGAACGCTTCCCATCATCTGCAAACGGAAAAGGCTTCAAGCCTGTTGCAGACTACATTCACTCGCTCGGACTGAAATTCGGTATTCATATAATGAGAGGTATTCCGCGTCAGGCGGCCCACCAACACACAAAAATCAAGTGTGACGGCGTTACCGCAAATGAGATTGCAAACCCCTCCTCCATCTGTGCGTGGAATCCCGATATGTACGGTGTTTATCCCGATAAAAAGGGCGCTCAGGAATACTACGATTCTATCTTTGAGCTTTATGCTTCGTGGGGAGTTGACTATGTCAAGTGCGACGACATCGCCAATACGGAAATATTCCCTCACAACCCTTATTCCGCGAGAAAAGAAATTGAAATGCTCAGAAAAGCAATTGACAAATGCGGACGGGATATGGTTCTCAGTCTCTCTCCGGGGCCTGCACCCGTATGGGAACACGAGCACCTTGCCGCTAACGCAAATATGTGGCGAATGACAGGCGATTTCTGGGACGAATGGAGCAAGCTTTATGCTATGTTTGAGCGTTGCCACGCATGGGAAAGCTATGTTCAGCCCGGCGCATGGCCCGACTGTGATATGCTTCCCATCGGAAGAATCCAGATCACGGAAGAGCGTCCAGAATACAGAAACCGCTATACACGCTTCACACACGATGAACAGATTACAATGATGACTCTCTGGGGTATTTTCCGTTCTCCCCTTATGATGGGCGGAGAGCTGCGGGAGAATGACGAGTTTACTCTTTCTCTTCTTCAGAACAGGGAACTTATTGATATGCTCAAAAATTCAAGCGGCGCAAAGCAGTTCAAGCGCGAAGAGACCGACGGCAAGGGCGAAATTATCTGGACCTCAAGCGGCGAAAACTGCAAGTATGTTGCTTTTTTCAACACGGATGACACCGAAAGAAAGATACTCTTTGACGTTACCGATATTTCTGTAGGCGGTGTAAAATACAGCGTCCGTGATATGTGGAAACACGAAGAATACACCGTTACCGACGGCAAATTCTCTGCATCGGTCAATCCCCACGGTGCAAGACTTTTTAAGATAACAATAAAATAAAAATTCTTCTCTTCGGTTGTCAGATAATATGAGGACCACGGAAGTGCAAGCGTTATAAAACTATAAAAGTGCAGTGGCAGACGACTGAATTCCGCCCCCGCATAAAAACTTTTACGGGTTTTTCTGCACAGATAATCCAGCACGAGGTTGACCATTGCGAGGGAGTATTGATATAACAGCTTATGCATACAGTTTGTGCTGACATACAACCCGAAGCCGTAGCTTTTCGACTCACATAAGGCAGTTGTGAAAGTAACTCTTTCACGCTTTGGAATTAAATTTTAATATAAAAGCAAACCTGTATCGGTCATCGTTTTTCAGATCTTCGATACAGGTTTGCTTTTTATTACTCAATTAAAGCTTCTGACCCACGTCAGCAATGAGCCGTGATGGGCATTTTCTCTTACGGTGCCCAACATATAATCGGTTACGGGACCGTTTTTTCTCATTTTTTCAAGGATCGCCTCCTGCAATTCCTCTACTGACATTTCTTCATACGGCTTGTTAAGATTTATAGTTGTCTTTTCAGGTTCAGCTTCTTTATTTTCTTCCTTTACGGTTATCGGCTTTATCGGTTCGGTTTTTATATCAAGCTCACCTTCCGAAAGCCATATTTCGCCACAGTTTGCAGGAACAACAACCTCTATATAACCGTTATTTACACAAACACGTTCTCCCGATAAAGCACCGACATAATCTTTGTAATCTCCGCAAGGAAGAGTTATGCCGATTTCATTGTCACTGTTGTTGACCGTAACAATTACTGTTTTACCGTCAAACGTTCTGCGATAAGCAAAATGAGTTGTTTGCAAAACCAATTCCTTGTAATCACCGTAACAAAGAGCAGGCGTATTCCTGCGAATCTTACCGAGCGAAGCAACAAGCCTTGTGCACGGATTTGTATTTATTGCGTCTTTGTAGTCCTCATAAGCGAGCATCGGTCTGAGCGAATCATCCGATCCTCGTTCTTTTCTGCCCTCAATACCGAATTCGGAGCCGTAATAAATTGACGGAATCCCCGGCAAGGTATAAAGCAATATATGAACGGGAATAAAGTGCGCCTTGTTCTTAAGCTTCGTATAAATACGCTCCACATCATGATTGTCAACAAATGTATACAGCTTGAGACGATCGCCCACCATATCTCCGACATACCTGATTGTATGGGCAATCTCAAAATAATTGTGATCATTGTGTGCGGAATACAATGCCTTATGAAGCATATAGTTTGTGACAGAATGAAGCGTTCCGTCATTAGCCCAGTGTGAGTAATTACCGTGAATAACCTCTCCCATAAGCCAGAAATCGGGTTTCACTTCATTTGCAACCTGACGAAGAGCCTTCATATAATTAAAGTCCATAACATCCGCAGCATCAAGACGGATTCCGTCAATGTCAAACTCGCTTACCCAAAAACGAATCACATCACAAATATAGCCTCTGACCTCACTGTTGTGTTGATTCAGCTTTACAAGCAGATCATGTCCGCCCCAGTTATCATAGGAAAAACCGTCATTGTAGGAGTTGTTTCCCCAAAAATTCACATTACAGTACCAATCTTTATACCGTGAGCTTTCCCTGTTTTGCCTGATATCGCGAAAGGCAAAGAAATCTCTGCCCGTGTGGTTAAAAACGCCGTCAAAAATTACCCGGATTCCCTGCTTGTGACATTCTGATACAAAAACCGCCAGATCTTTGTTTGTACCGAGTCTGCTGTCCGTCTTTTTGTAGTCCGTTGTTTCATAGCCGTGACCGACAGATTCAAAAAGCGGTCCGATATAAAGCGCGTTGCATCCGATTTCTTTGATGTGAGAAATCCACGGCAAAAGCGTATTGAGTCTGTGTACAGGCTCTTTGTACGGATTTTGCTTCGGGGCTCCCGTTATTCCCAGCGGATATATATGATAAAATACAGCTTCGTCATACCATGCCATGCTATCACCTTCTTTGATTTATATAAGTCATTATATCATATGACAACTGCATATCAAGCATTTTCTCAAATTCTTATTGAGTGTCCCTCTTGCAGTATTCAGCTTTTCGGCAAGGACAGCCAATCATAAATTCTGTCTCTCCGATTTGCTTTTTTGATTTGGTTGAAAACCGCATCAGTTGGTGATATAATCATAATTGACATTCAAGGAGCGTTTGAGTGATAAAGACTGTGAGGTTTTGATTATATTATGAAAAAGAAATCTGTATATTATCTTGTCGGCAACGCTCATATCGATCCCGTATGGCAGTGGCGTTGGCAAGAGGGCAGTGCAGAGGCACTGTCAACAATGCGCTCTGCTCTTGACCGTATGAACGAATTTCCCGACTACACCTTTGTCTGTTCTTCGGCAGTGCTTTACCGTTGGGTAGAGGAATTTGCTCCGGAGATGTTTGAGGAAATAAAACAACGTGTTGCTCAAGGCAGGTTTGTACCTGTCGGCGGTATGCACGTAGAGCCTGACTGCAACAGTCCTTCAGGTGAAGGCTTTGCCCGACAGACCCTTTACTCTCAGCGTTTTTTCAAAGAAAAACTTGGCGTTACCGTAAAAGCAGGTTATAATGTGGATTCTTTCGGACATAACCTTATGCTGCCGCAGATACTCAGAAAAAGCGGGATGACGGATTATATCTTTATGCGTCCCGGCGAACACGAAAAAACGCTCGAACACGAACTTTTTAACTGGGTTTCACCTGACGGATCATCAGTTACGGCACACAGAATTCTTGACGGCTACGGCTATAATTTCCGCAGCGTTGATGATCTTGTAAAGCGTATGAATGACGTGGATACCGTAACAAAAACCAACTGTGATGCCGGTTTGCTTTTTTATGGAGTAGGCAACCACGGTGGCGGACCTACCATAAAGAACCTGAAGATTATCGAAGAATATAAAAAAGCACATCCCGAAACAAAGTTTATATATTCTGATATTTCCGATTTCTTTGATTATATTCGTGCTTCGGGTGTTGACTTGCCTGAGCATCATGATGATTTGCAGCACCACGCTTCCGGTTGCTATGCAAGTCTTTCGGCAATAAAAAACGGCATAAGAAGAGGGGAGATGAACCTGACCTCAGCCGAAAATATCGGTATGATCGCCAATACAATCTGCGGCAGAAAACTCAATACCCAAAAACTATCTGAAGCGTGGAACAATATTTGCTTTTTGCATTTTCACGATTCCATGGGTGGCTGTTCAATCCGCGAGGTATATGATGATGCTCAGTATTTTTACGGTGCATCTCTGCATACAGCCGCCGTAGAGGAAAATGCGGCAGTGCGAAGTATCGCCGGAAGAATCGATACCTCTGCTATGCAGACACATATGCCCCCGGGTATGCCGGTTGTTCTTTTTAATCCACACGGATTTGATGTCGAAGAATATGTTCGTGTTTTCCGCAGTGCAATCGAGCTTAAGGATTGCAACGGTAACGATGTACCTTTCCAGAAAATTTATTCCACAACGGAGGAATGCTTCTGGCGTACGGACACTCTTTTTAAGGCGAAAGTGCCCGCAATGGGATATGCGGTTTATTATCTCAACGATGACTGGGTTCCTATGGAAGAACAGATACGAATGGTCATTGACGTACCCGACAGCGTTGTAAAGGCTATCCCTTATAAAGGATACCGAACGGCAAACAATCACGAGGGCACCGTACTTGAAAGCGATGTTTACCGCATTGAGTTTGAATTGCATACAGGATATATAACCTCATTTGTTGATAAACGCACAGGCAACGAGCTTATTTCTGACAGAGCTGCCGTTCCCGTGGTAATTGATGAATATTATCACGACATATGGAGTCACGGCAAGAACTTTTTTGCTGACCGTATGGCACGTTTTTCAGATGCCGAAGTTACCGTTGTCGAGGGAGGCCCCTTAAGAGCAACGGTCAAAGTGATAAGCCGCTATAACGGATCAAGGCTTACCCAGTATTTTTCCCTCTATCCCGGCTGTGATAAGTTGCATATACGCTATGAGGTTGATTGGCGCGAAAAACATAAAATGCTGAAGATCGCCTGGCCTATGAAGGTCGATAATCCCAAGGCATACTATGAAATTCCTTTCGGCGTTATTGAACGTCCCGCCGACGGCGAAGAAGAACCGGGTCTTATGTGGACTGCCGTAAAAGGAGAAAACGGTGGTTTTGCCCTTATAAACAACGATACATACTCTTCAAGCGTCGAGGGCGGTACAATTTATCACACGGTAGTACGAAGCCCGATTTACGGTGACGGAGGAGGTCCGAGAACATCGGAGAGCGAATTTTCTGAGCAAGGTGTACGCAGATTTTCAGCTGTACTTATGCCTGTTTCGGACAGTTGGGTGCCTGTAATCAGAACGGCGCGACAGCTTAACAAGCCTCTTACTTTTTCTCTTGACAGCTGGCACAAGGGTGATTTGTCAGACAAGCCGAGAAGCGTACTGAATATTAGTGCCGAAAACATTATACTTTCAGCCTGCAAACGAAGTGAAGACGGCACGGGAATTATATTAAGACTCTATGAGGCAGACGGCACGGAAACTCCCGTTACCGTTTCGGGAGAAATGATAAAGGTAGCTCTTGAAACAGTCTTTACTCCGTGGTCATTGCGCACTTTTTACCTGGGTGACGACGCAACAGAATGGAAAGAGGTGCTCATTACCGAGTATGATTATGACATCATTCCGCCTCATAAAGGTTACACTCAAAATCTGTAAACTTCAGTTTTCTTCTTTTTAATAAAGACTTCCTTGTATCCCAAGGATTCAGCCGGACAGCCAATTGATATTTACAGAAAATAATCCTTTGATACACAAAATCTCCACAGACCTTAAATCTGTGGAGATTACAGACTGTCGATAAAGGCACCGAGAACACGCACATTATTAAAAAAAGCAATCGGAATTTGTAAGAGGAAAACCGATCGTGTCATTCTGAGGCGAAGCCGAAGAATCTTTTGGTAATTATTTATGTGCGTTTGTCGTGTTTTTGCCCTCTCGCAGTACCTTTGTA
>JAFQIG010000068.1 GCA_017397655.1 Clostridia bacterium
TTCCACTTTTTCACGTTCTGATCTGCAAAGTATGCGGTTGCTTTTTTTAATATTTCATTCTCCATTTTTAATTCTTCGTTTTCTCTTTGAATACGTTTTAGTTCAGTTCCCGGCAGAACTGCTTTACTATCAAATGCGGATTCTCCTTCTTTTTCGTATTCTTTTACCCAACGATATACCGTTTGACGATCCACTCCACCCAACATCTCAAACACTTCTTTCGGTTTGAATAGGCCGCTTTTCATTAAGTGAACCGCGGTTCATTTGAACTCTTTGCTATATTCTTTTCGCTCTCCCTTTGGCATAATATCTTCCTTTCTATGACTGTCATTTTGTCATTTGCTTTTTTATTAAATATATTATACCACATTCTGTGGCTCAGGATGACAAGGGGAGCGAGTGTGCAGAACAGACCAAGGTTGCCATTATGATTAGCGGTTAAAAGAATTTTCAGAGAAAACAGTTGACAAAACTGAATTTGTGTAGTATAATTTAGGCACTTTAGCGAATAAAAGCTTTAAAGCGACAAATCATTTGGAGGGATTTCAATGGCAGGCACAGGAATTTGGGTAACGATAGCTGTTTACATCGCCGTGATGGTTATAATCGGCGTGGTTACGGGAAGAAAATCAAAAAGTATTGCTGACTTTACGGTTGGCGGCAGACAGGCAGGTGCGTGGCTGTCGGCGCTTTCGTACGGTACAGCTTATTTTTCTGCTGTTATGTTTGTCGGTTATGCGGGCGGAACAGGCCTCAGCTACGGCTTGTGGGGTATTGCGGCAGGTATCGGTAATGCGGTTTTCGGTTCATGGCTCGCATGGAAGGTTCTTGCGAGACGCACACGTGATGTATCTGCAAGACTTAAGATCAAGACAATGCCTCAATTTTTCGGTTACCGCTACGGCAGTAACGGTATCAAGCTTTTTGCTTGTGTTGTCATTTTTATATTTATGATTCCGTATTCAGCTTCCGTTTACAAGGGACTCGCTTCCATTGCGGATGTTCTTCTCGGAATTGATTATCAGATTTGTATGATTATTATTGCAGTTGTTGCTGCACTTCTTCTTGTTCTCGGCGGTTACCTTGCACAGGCAAGAGCTGACTTTGTTCAGGGAATTATTATGATGTTCGGTGTTGCGCTTCTTATTTTCTTTGTCATCCGTTGTGACAAGGTAGGCGGTTTCGCAGGTATTGCTGAGTATGCAAAGACTCAGACAGGTCTTCCGAAGCTTAGTGCAGATGCGGCAACGGGACTTATTGCAACGGTACTTATGACATCCTTCGGCACTTGGGGACTTCCGCAGATGGTTCAGAAATACTTCGGCATCAAGGATGATAAGCAGGCAAAAAGAGGAATCCTTATCTCCACTTTCTTTGCTCTTTTGGTTGCAGGCGGCGGATATTTTATCGGTTCGCTTTGCCATCGCTTCTTTACAGCAGAGGATCTTGCAGCCATGCCGAAGCCCACACAGGATTATGTTGTACCGTTTATGCTTAAAGAAGTAGGTCTTCCGTCGGTTCTTCTCGGTATAGTTCTTGTTCTTCTTATTGCCGCTTCGGTATCGACTCTTTGTTCAATCACTCTGACGGCAAGCTCTACTCTGACTATTGACTTTATAAATAATGTCAAAAAGACTGCAATGAACGAAAAGAAGACAGGTATTCTGACAAAGATCCTTTGTGTACTGTTTGTTGTTGCATCATACTTTGTAGCGAACACAGATACACCCATCCTCGATATGATGAGCTACTCATGGGGTATTATTTCCGGTTCGTTCCTTGCTCCCTATGTTCTTGCTCTTTTCTGCAAAAAGCTCACTAAGGGCGGTGCATGGTGCGGAATTCTCGGCGGATTCGTTACTGCAATTATTCCTGCAGCCTGCAAGATTGCTACACTCTGCGGCTCCGTTAATGAAACGGTAGTTATGCTCGCCGGCAAGGGTCCGTTGTTCGCTTGTATTGCCATGATATTGTCAATTATCCTTTGTTTGGTCGGTTCTTTGGTAATTAAAAGCGAAAAAGATAAAAATAACTCAGAATTTTTCTATAATTCTATTGTAGAAGTCGAATAATTGTGTCATAATAACAGTTGCGAATTTTATTTTAGAGGTGTTATCATGAAAAAGATACTTCTCGGCAACGAAGCAGTTGCCAGAGGTCTGTACGAGGCAGGCTGTCGTGTAGCTTCAAGCTACCCGGGAACGCCCAGTACGGAGGTCACGGAATTTGCCGCTACATATGACGATATTTACTGTGAATGGGCACCCAACGAAAAGGTTGCCATGGAGACAGCCTGCGGTGCGGCTATTGCAGGGGCAAGAAGCTTTTGCGGTATGAAGCACGTCGGACTCAATGTCGCAGCCGATCCGCTTTTCACGGCATCCTATACAGGCGTTAATGCAGGTATGGTTATCGTTACTGCCGATGATCCCGGTATGCATTCTTCACAGAACGAACAGGATTCAAGACATTATGCAAAGGCATCAAAGACAATGATGCTGGAGCCTGCAGATTCTGCCGAATGTCTTGCATTTACAAAGAAGGCTTATGAGCTTTCCGAAAAGTTTGACACTCCCGTTATCATCAGACTTACAACAAGAATTGCACATTCCCGTTCTCTTGCAGAGCTTTCCGACCGTGTTGACGCAGGACTTCGTCCCTACGAAAAGAATCCCGGCAAGTATGTCATGATGCCTGCAATGGCAAAGAAGAGACATATCGTTGTTGAGGAAAGAATAGAGAATCAGATCGCATGGGCAGAAACGCAGGCCGTTGACGAGGGTATCAACACCGTTGAATACAATGACAAAAAGATCGGCGTTATCACGGCAGGTATCTGCTATCAGTATGCAAAGGAAGCTCTCGGCGATAAGGCTTCATACTTAAAGCTTGGTTGCGTATATCCGCTTCCCGTCGAGCTTATCCGTTCATTTGCCGCCGAATGTGAAACAGTCTATGTTATCGAAGAGCTTGATGATTATATTGAGACACACTGTCTCAAGAACGGAATCAAGGTTATCGGCAAAGAAGCTTTCACTCTTCAGGGTGAGTATTCTCAGTCAATGATTGCAAAGGCTGTTCTGTCCGAAGAGAAGCCCTGTCTTTCTACCGATCTCCCGATTCCCGGACGTCCTCCCGTGCTTTGTGCAGGATGTCCGCACAGAGGTCTTTTCTACGCACTCAAAAAGCTTAATGTCACCGTCAGCGGCGATATCGGATGTTATACTCTCGGTGCATTGGCTCCTCTCGGTATGCTTGATACCTGTATCTGTATGGGTGCATCCGTATCTGCACTTCACGGCAGAAACAAGGCAGACGAGAACAACAGCAAAAAGAGTGTTGCCGTTATCGGTGATTCGACTTTCATTCATTCGGGCGTTACGGGTCTTATCAATATTGCATACAACAAGAGTAATTCGGTTGTAATTATTCTTGATAACTCCATTACAGGTATGACAGGTCACCAGCAGAACCCGACAACGGGTCTTACCATCAAGGGTGATCCCACGGCAGCAGTCAGCCTTGAAAAGCTTGCAGAGGCTGTCGGTATCGAAAGAGTCCGTGTTGTTGATCCTTATAACCTTGCCGAAACCGAAAATGCAATCAGGGAAGAGCTTTCGACAGATGCTCCCTCGGTTATTATTTCACGCCGTCCCTGTGCGCTTCTTAAGAAGGTTAAGCACAATCCGCCCTTGAAGGTTGATGCGGACAAGTGCCGTTCGTGCAAAATGTGTATGAAGATCGGCTGTCCCGCCATCAGCATGAAGGACGGTAAGGCGGTTATCGACTTTACACAGTGCGTCGGATGCAATGTCTGTAAACAGCTTTGCAAGTTTGATGCAATTACGGATTAAGGAGGCGGTAAGGATGTCAGTTAAAAGTATTATGATTGTCGGCGTCGGCGGACAGGGCACATTGCTTGCCAGCCGAATTTTAGGTGAAGCTCTCGTTTGTGAAGGCTTTGATGTCAAGGTATCCGAGGTTCACGGTATGAGTCAGAGAGGCGGTTCCGTTGTTACTTATGTCAAGTACGGTGACAAGGTTGCTTCTCCGATTATTGAAAAAGGCGAAGCTGATCTTCTTTTAAGCTTTGAGCAGCTTGAAGCGGCAAGGTGGCTTCCGTTCCTCAAGACGGACGGAAAGGTTATCGTCAACACACAGACGATTGATCCGATGCCTGTTATCACAGGCGTTGCAAGCTATCCCGAAGAGATTATTGAGAATCTTTGTTCCGCAGGTGCAGACGTTACGGCTTTTGATGCGCTTTCCGTTGCTGTTGAAGCAGGATCTCCCAAGGCTGTAAACGTTGTACTTATCGGTACACTTGCAAAGAGAACCGATATTCCGAAGGAAACATGGATCGAAGCTATCAAAAATACGGTTCCCGCTAAATTCCTTGAGCTGAATCTCAAGGCTTTTGAACTGGGATACAACAAGTAAAAATTTTGAGACAGAGTTTTGCGCTCTGTCTCTTTTTTTACAAAATTTTTTAAAATTGCACTTGAATTTTGTTAAATTATACTGTATTATTGTTTCGGTATGAATAACATACAAAAATTAAAGGAGTGTAACTAAATGAAAAAAATGAGCAAAGCAATTTCTGTCGTTTTGGTACTTTGTATGCTCGTCTCTACGCTCGGTCTGACATCTTTCGCTGCAGGCGATTTCAAGACCAAGCTTCAGAACGGTGTTGCAAAGGGTATCGAAGCTATTTTTAACGGTGTTTTCGGTGCAGTTAACCTTATTCTCCCCGATGGCGAAACTTTCTATGATATTAATGAATACAAGGATGAGCAGTTCTTTTCAGGTAACGAAACATTCCTTGATGCTCCTGCAGAGGGTGCTCAGTGGATGCTCGGTTCTTCCGAGATTTCCCTTGTCCCCGACGACTGGAAGGAATATGACTATTTCCTTGGCGGATACATTATGCTTGAAAACGGTATGAACAACAGAGTTGAAGAAATACTCGATGATATGAGAGCCCGTGTTATCGCAATCAGTGACAACACGGACAGAGGCGTTGCAGTTTTCGCAACAATCGACTCTATCGGTCTTACAAATCAGGACATCCGTGAGATCAGAGCAAAGCTTGTCGAAAAAGCAGGCGATGACTTCGATTTCTCCGGTATTTCCGTATCTTCCACACACTGTCACAGCGGTATTGATACAGAGGGTCTTTGGACAAATATCTTCGGCAAGGCTGTCAAGAATCTTTTCAAGGCGGTTACTCGTATCGGCAAGCTCGATCAGGGTACTGATCCCAAGTATATGGAGTTCCTTTATGACAAGGTTTCCGATGCTATGCTTGCAGCTTGCAAGGAAATGGTTCCCGGTACAATGACGTTTGCACAGAAGGACATCGGTGACGATTATTTCGGTAACAAGAACAGACCTTCCGCATCTGCACTTATAACAGATATGACTCGTTTCGTTTTCACTCCTGATGTTGTTACAAAGGAAAACAGACCTACTATGATTGTCAACGTTGCGGCACATCCCGACGTTGCAGGTCTTCCTACAAACGATAATCAGGGCAACGGCAGAGGCATTTCCGGTGACTTCATTTACTACATGGGCGAAACCATCAACGGCGCAGGCTATGATTTTATGTATTTCAGCGGCGCTATCGCAGGTATCTATATGGCAAGAGGCGCTACAAACAACGGTCAGGTATTCACACACAGAGTTCAGCAGTCAGAGCGTTACGGTAACGAGCTTGGCAGAATCGCGCTTTCTCTCACACTCACAGAGGAACAGATCATTGCCGATGATTATATCACAAATGATGAAAGAGAAGCTGCAGAGCGTGAAGTTGCCGAAAAGAACGGCGGCAAATACCTTCTCTGGTACGAAGGCTGGGAGCCTGTAACAGAAAAGACTCTCGCTCCCGTATTCAACGTTGCATTCAAGGAAGTTGACGTTCACGTAACAAATTCCTTTATCAAGATCGCAGGTAAGTTGAAACTCGCTAACTACGACATTCTTAAGGATGGCAGAGAGTATTATGTTCGTACAGAGATCGGCTATATGGAGATCGGTGATATCAAAATAGCTCTTATGCCCGGTGAGGTTTGCCAGGATCTTGTAGTCGGCGGCACTTCTCTTGAAGCTGAAACGGCTTTCAGAGGCGAAGATTTCAACGGCAAGACGATCGTAGAGATCTTTGGTGAGGGTACAGTCGCATTCGGTCTTATGAACGATGCTATCGGTTACGTAATTCCCGATAACGACTACTGTATGAGCGTAGTATTTAATCATTATCACGAGCTTATCAGCCTTGGTGATGAAACTGCTTCTACAATCATGGCAGCATTTGAAGAGCTTGCAGAAGAGATTAAATAAGTAAATCGTTTTTGAAAGAACCTTCCGTACGGAGGGTTCTTTTTTTATGCAATGCTGTCGCATTGAATGCAGTATTTGCGTTACAAACAATAATGTGAATTCGTAGCATCAGACTACAGCTGTCATTCTGAACAAAGTGAAAAATCTTTCTTTGAATGTAAAGGTTCTTCACCTTTCAAAAATCAAGTTGTTTGTGTATTCGTTCCTAAAACTATCCACTTCATTCCCGATCTGTTGTATTAAATTGCCAAATGTGCTACGCTGAGCGTGCAAGAGATTGCAATATTAAATTATTTCAGAAAGGGAGAGTCTTATGAAAACGTCAAAACGAATTTTGTCTTCACTTTTGGTAATGTGTATTCTTTTTTCGTCGATTGGTCTGACAACGGCTTATGCGGCGAGAACGAGCAGCGTCGGCGATGCGGTCGGATATGCGATTGAAAAGGGAGTTGCAGGGCTTATTAACGGACTTCTGAACGGAATTGGCTCGCTTGTACCCGAAAGTGACAAGTTCTATGATGCTGACACTTATGCCGACACTCAGTTTTATGAGGGATCGGGAGAGTTTGCCGATACCGTAAAGGACGGCGCAAGCTGGAAGCTCGGTTCTGCCGAGGTTTCACTTGTTCCCGATGACTGGAAAGAGCACACATACTACCTTGGCGGTTACGGTGTCAAAAATAATGGCTTCAGCAACAAGGTTGAAGAGATACTTGACGATATGAAAGCTCGTGTTATTGCAATAAGCGATGGCGAAAAGGTTACTGTTTTTGCAACGACTGATTCTATCGGAACAACCAATCAACATATCAGAGATATCCGTGAAAAACTCATTGAAAAGTCAAACGGTAAGTATGACTTTGCCGCAATCAATGTTTGTGCAACACACTCTCACAGCGGCATTGATACTGAGGGTCTCTGGACAGAAGCAGTCAGAAAGATTTTTGCAAACGGTGTAAAGTCCCTGCTTCATATCGGCAAGCTTGAATCCGGTACGGATCCGCATTATATGGAATTTTTCTGTGACAAAGTTTCCGATGCGATGCTTGAAGCTTGCGAGAATATGGAAAGCGGTACACTTAAGTACACAGTCAAGACATTAGATGAAAGTTACTTCCAAAACAAAAACAGGGCATCCTCAAAGACTTTGATTACCGAGATGCACAGATTTGTTTTTAATCCTTATAATTCGGATTCTAAACCGACAATGATAGTACAAGTTTCGGGACATCCTGATGTTGCCGGTTATCCTACGGATGACGGCAAGGGTAACGGCAGAGGACTTTCCGGTGACTATGTATATTATATGGGCGAGGTCATTAACGGTGCCGGCTATGACTTTATGTTCTTTAACGGAGCTATAGCAGGCGTATATATGAGCACAGGCTCGTCGGAGGATGGTCAGCCGCACTCGCACAGAGTCGAAAAGTCAGCATACTACGGCAGAGAGCTTGGCAGAATGGCACTTTCGCTGACACTTACGGAGCAGCAGATTACAGCTGACGAATTCCTTATGAGTGACAAGAATGATGACTGGTATGAGGGTTGGGAGCCTGTCAGAGAAAGATCGGTTTCTCCGATTCTCAACATTGCACTTAAAGAGGTCGATGTTCCCGTAACAAACGGACTTATCAAGCTTGCAGGAAAGCTGAATCTTGCAAATTATGATGTACTGAAAAAGGATGACGGCTACTATCTTCGTACTGAAATCGGATATATGGAGATGGGCGATGTCAAATTTGTTTTCACACCGGGCGAGCTTTGCCAGGATCTTGTTGACGGCGGTACTTCGCTGACTGCCGAATACTCCTTCAGCGGTGAGGATTTTGAGGGCAAGGTGCTGACCGATATCTTCGGTGATGACATAATTGTCCTTGGTCTGACTAACGATGCGATAGGCTATATTGTTCCTGATAACGATTATGCTATGTGTGCTTTCTCTATCCAGCACAAGCAGGGTGACGGTCATTATCATGAATTGATAAGCCTCGGCGAACAGACGGCATCCGTTCTTATGGAAGCTTATGAAGAGCTTTCTGAAGAAATCAAATAAATATCGGAAAATCTTTTATAGTTTTGCACAAAAATATTGAATGCTTTATTGACTTTTATGTGATTATGCTGTAAAATTCAGATAGTGCTGATTGCATTAATAAATCATAAGGAGTTATTTATTATGAAGCTCGGTATTATCAACGGTTGGACCGAAGACAGCTTTAAATATGTCCATGATAAGGGACTTGAGGCAGTCGAATTTTGCGTTAATCACAACTATAACAGCAAGGAATTTCTTGACAGCGTTGATGCGATCAAGTCATATTCCGAAAAATACAACGTTGCTGTAGGGTCAATGGGCAGATGGGGTATGAAGCGTGTTGACGAAAACGGCGACATCATTCCCGAAGCACTTCAGGACGACTATAACATCATTGATGCGGCCTCAAAGCTCGGTTGTCCCGTGTTCAACTGCGGTTGTAATCCTGTAGAGGGCAAGTCCTTCCCCGAAAACTGCAGAATCGCCGTAAACTATTTTTCAAAGCTTCTCGACTATGCCCGTGACAAGGGTGTCAAGATCGCTGTCTACAACTGCGATTGGGAAAACTTTGTTGTTACTCCCGAAGCTTGGAATGTAGTTCTCAACGATCTCCCCGAGCTTGGCATCAAGTACGATCCCTCTCATTGTATATCAAGAAACGGTGACTATCTTGCTGAAATGATGAACTGGGGACACAGAATTTATCACTTCCATCTCAAGGGAACACTTTATATCAACGGTATTCACTACGATGATCCGCCTGCAGGACTTGATATGATCAATTGGCGTCCCGTAATGGCTCTTCTGTACATCAAGGGCTATGACGGAATGATATCAATAGAACCGCATTCAAGTGTATGGAAGGGCGATCTCGGTCAGTGGGGCGTTGATTATACAATAGGCTTTATTCGTCCTTTTATCAGAAAAACAGGTGATGCAGAGCAGGCATCTCCGTATATGCCGTAATTTCAGTCAAAATGTGGGAGGGTGAGTCTTGTTTGCCCTCCCTGTTATTTGAGGTGTTAAAATGAAATTTTTGGCTGTAACCGATCTTCACTATGCGGACAAAGCGTTGGGTGAGGGTGACAGACATCATTCTCAGTCGCTCGAAAGGCTGAAAGAAGCTCTTAAATATTGTGATGACTGTGATTTTATCATCAATTTAGGCGATACGGCAGATTCGTTTTCCGAGTCAAGAGATCAGCGAACGCTGTTAAGCGAGGTCAAGGCGGTTCTTGACGCAAGCGGCAAACCGTATTATAACATCATCGGCAATCATGATACATCTATTGTCAAGACGGAATTTTATACTCTTTTCAACATGAAAAACAGATATTACGCCTTTGATACAACCGAGTACAGAATAATCGTTCTTGATGCTTGTCTCAATGATGTCAATGATCCCATCCCGAAAGAGGAAATAATCTGGGATGACTGTTATATTGACGGGGAGCAGAAAAACTGGCTTGTTACTCAGCTTCGTGATTCTGACAAAAAGGTGATTGTTTTTACCCATGTTCCCTTTATGCTGTCTGAAAGAGAGACGGATGATCCGCATCTGATCAAAAACAGGGACGAGATTATGGATGTTTTTGAAAAAAGCGGAAAGGTTTCGGCGGTGTTCTCGGGTCATTATCACAGCGGCACATACGGCAAAAGCGGCGGTATACATTACGTAACCTTTGCTTCGATGTGTGTTGGAGATAAAAACAGCTTTGCAGTTGTCGAAGCCGGTGAAAACTCGATTGTGATAAACGGATTCGGAAACATTCCGTCATATACATTATGAGAGGTGAATCTTAAGTGCAAAACTATATACCGAAAAAAGAGTTCAGAGCGTACGCAATAGCGGCTATGGGACAATGTCTTGTCTACAGCTGTATGTCCAGCTACATAACCGACTATTATATGAGCGTTTTGAGACTTTCTCCGATTTTTGTTCTGCTTCTGATGCTTCTGGCAAGAGTCTGGGATGCAATCAACGACCCTATGATGGGAATGATCGTTGACAGACATACTACAAAATGGGGCAGAATGAAGCCGTATGCAGCGATAACCGCTGTACCTATCGGCGTTTTTACCGTTCTTATGTTCTGGAATCCGGGACTTGAGAACACGGCATTATACGTTTATTCAGCATTTATTTATGTAATGTGGGGAATGATTTACACATCAAGTGATGTGCCTTACTGGAGCGAAGCTAACGTTATGACCCCGAATCCCGATGAGCGTGGTAAACTCATCTCGTGGGGACGTACACTCGGCGGCGTGGGTACGGGTATTGCAACGGTTCTGCCGCTTGCAATAGGTCCCATCCTTGCAAAGCTTATGGAAGGTGCTTCAACAGAAGCTATTGAAGAGGGCAAATACTTCTATACGGCACTTATTGCTTCGGTTGTCGGTATGGCGATCTTTTCCACTGCTTCGTTCACAACAAAGGAACGTATTGTTGTTCCCAATACAAAGAAAAAAGCAAAGGGCGAGCAATCGACTCTTTCACGTATATTTAAATGTAAGCCGCTTATGCTGGTTGTTACGATGGGCATCCTCAGCTTCGGCAGATATATGCTGCAGGCGGCGGCTGTTCATGTCGGACGTTACGGCTTTTATATGGGACCCGATCCTGCAGGTCTGTCTCCTGCAGAGCTGCAGCTTGCCGTTCAGGCAAGTATTTCCAAGGTAACAATGATCATTCAGGCGTGCGCCGCTATCGGTATGTTCGGCTCGATGGTTGTTTTGCCGTTCCTGTATAAAAAATTCAACTATAAGCAGCTTGTGATCTATACGTGTCTCGGCGGCTTTGTTGCAAGCATACTGACGTGTATCGTTGGTTGGCAGACACAGAATCTCTGGATTTGCGTACCGTTTATGATTATTGCGAGCATCCCTCTCGGAGTAATCAATGTTGTATCTTATGCAATGGTTTGTGACAGTCTGGATTATATGGAATGGGAAACAGGCCACCGCGACAACGCGCTCGGCTCTGCTTGCCAATCCTTTGTTAACAAGCTCGGCAATGCAATGACAACGGTTCTGATAATCGTAATGTATATGGCGGTCGATCTTGATATCGGCAGTATGTACAGCAAGAGTGCGGTTATCCTTGCAACGGATCTGACACAAGGTCAGAACTTTGCAATGTTCTCACTCGTTACGCTCGTTCCCGGTATCAGCTTGCTTCTGTGTGCAATCCCGATCTTCTTCTACGACATAGTAGGTGAGAAGAAAGACAGAATTGTTCGTGAGCTTGCGGCTCAGAGAGAGAAAAAAGGCTCGGTTGTAGCAGGTTAATAAAAATTTGGGGGTCTGTAGAAACTTTTGTTTCTACAGACCCTCGTTCTTATTTTATAAGCTTTGCTGAGTTTTCGTCAATATAGAGTGACCAGTCGGGATGTGTACGAAGCATTGTTGCGGGAACCATATTGGAAATTTCGTTATTGAGTGTTGCGTAGATTGCCTTTGCTTTTACCTCGTGAGGAACGCAGGTGATGATTTTTTTACACTTGAGAATCTGATAAACTGTCATCGAAATTGCCTGCTTCGGAACATCGTCAATTGTGGGGAACCAGCCTTCGCCGACCTGCTGATTCTTGCACGCATCGTCAAGGTTAACAACGATATAAGCTTCTTTGGTATCAAAATCTGCAGGCGGATCGTTGAAGGCGATATGACCGTTTTCGCCGATGCCGATGAGTCCCAGATCGACATCCTTTTCACGAAGAAGACGTGTCAGCTCCGGAATGCTGTCGGGATTGCCGTCAACGAGGTGATAGTCAAGCAGGTTGATCTTTGAGATAAATCTCTCTTTCAGGTATTTGCGGAAGCTTGCAATGTGTGATTCAGGCAGACCGACATATTCGTCAAGGTGGAACATCTCTACCTTTGACCAGTCAACGTCCGATTCGATCAGAGCCGAAAGAGTCTCAAACTGGGAAGAGCCTGTTGACAGGACGATTCTGGCATAGCCGTTTTTCCCGATGACTTCGTTAAGGTAAGCGGCGGCTTGTGTGGCGGCCTTTTTGCCGAGATCGGCAGCATCCTTGCAAATGTTGATATTCATAGTTTTCCCTCCGATATATTAGAAATAATTTTTGACAGCATCAATAAATTCCTGTTCAGACATACCCGATTCACCGACGGAATACAGTATATCAAGCAAAAGCAGATCTGTATCCGTTATGTATGGCGCAGGCTCAGAAACGGAAAGTGCGGAATCAAGCGTTGTTTCACACTTGTTCAAAAAGCCGCAGACTCTTAAAAGAGAGGCGGATAAAAGTGCAAAACGTTCATCTTCAGTCAGGGTATGGGGTACGGTAATCTCTGCACCGCTGACTGTGCCGTATTGGCTGTATTTTATAACAAAGCTTTCGTCATCGCCGTAATTTACTGTATAATCCGCTTCGCTCGGCAGCACTTCCTTAATACCGACAAATGACGCAACGCTGTTAAGCATTTCACACACCCTGTCAAGGGCATCGATATCTGCAGCGGTATAGCTGCCCGTCAACGCAACCTTAACGGTGTCCGACGGCAAAGAAACTGTTGTGTGGTCGGAAGAAAAAAGCGTTTTTCTGAAAAAGCTTTCGATATCGGAAAAATTGATTGCATCGGAATCAAAAACTTTTGTTTCACCGATGTAATCGGGGTTTATTATAACGCTTGTGGGTGAAGTGTCCCGATGGGTAATTTCAAAATCAGAAGAAAAAGGTTCTGATGCATCATCTGTATCGGTACACGATGTCAGAAAGAGAAGTGAAAAAATCAGTAAAAATATAAAAAGTTTCTTCATAAAGTTCACCTTAATGAATATTTTTAAAGATGTACTTTGAATATTTGTTTAAGGAGAAAAGGAGAATCATTCCGAGAACACCTGCCGACAGCACCTCGCCGATACCGACGGTTGTCATCAGATAAGGCAGAGAATCGGGGGCGCCGTAGGTATATCGTAAAACAAACGGAACTATCAGCGTGTTGAAAAAGATCGGCGGCACGGGAGACAGCCATTTGTATTTTCGCAGAAGATAAGTGAATATTGCACCAAGGAGTGTTGCGATACTGCCGAAAATGACATCCCACAGGGCACATCCCGTAATGATGTTAGCGATAATACAACCGACAAACAAGCCGGGAATAGCAGCGGAAGTGAAGTAGGGCAGAATCGTCAGAGCTTCGGAAAATCTGACCTGAATCACGCCGTTTGAAAGACCGAAAACATTGGCAAGCAATGTCAGCGCAACATACATTGAGGCAATCAATGCGCCGTGTGCCATGTAAACGGTACTTTGTTTTTTCATTCTGTTCACATCCGAATTAAAAATATAATATATAATAACATATTAAGGTGATAATTGCAAGTAACGGTAATAAAGCTTTTGATTAAAAATAAATACTTGTAAAATTTTTTAAATCTGTTATAATTATACTAAATATGTATGGGTAAGGGTGTGTCCTGATGAAAATATCCGTTTGCATGGCGGCATACAGGGGCGAGGAATTTATTGAAGAACAGATAGGTTCCGTTTTGTCACAGCTTTGCGAATCGGATGAGCTGATTGTTTCCGATGATGCGCCCGGCGGCAAAACCGAACAAATTGTCAAAAGGCTTTCAAAGGACGATCCGAGGATAAAATACATAAAAGGACCGTCAAAGGGCGTTGTCAGGAATTTTGAAAATGCATTGAATCACGCTGAGGGTGACATCATCTTTCTGTGTGATCAGGATGATGTCTGGTGTGACGGAAAGGTGCGTAAAACTCTTGATGTGATAAGAGGCGGTGCCGATCTTGTACTGCATGATGCAAAGGTTACTGACGGCGATCTTAATGTTATTTCGGAATCATTCTTTTCCGTTCATAACAGCAAGCAGGGTTTTTGGACAAATTTTATCAGAAACTCCTATATGGGATGCTGTATGGCATTTACAAAAGAAACCGCAAAGGCGGCGTTGCCGTTTCCCGACAATATCCCGATGCATGACCAATGGATAGGTCTTGTAGCGGAAAAAAGAGGCAAAGTAGTTTTTCTTGACGAAGCGCTGATACTTCACCGTCAGCATGGCAATAATGTTACGGGAGGCAGAACCTCCGCTATGCAAAAGCTTCTTTGGCGTACAGCGTTATTAAAGGCATTATTCCTCGCAAAATAATTTTACAGAGGTGCGATATGGCTGTTAATACAGTCTCCGGGTGTATTGTAACATACAACAATATGCGTACAATTGAAAAAACCGTGTCCACGCTTCTTGAATATACAAAAGGCGTTGACTTTACATTATACATACAGGACAACGACTCTACGGACGGTACTCCCGATTTTGTTATGAAAGCTTTTGCGGACGATCCGAGGGTAATCGTGACAAAAAGAGGAGTCAATGACGGCTTCGGTGCAGGTCACAACAGCGTTATCGGTATGATAGAATCCGACTATCACGTTATCATCAATCCCGATATCGAAATCCGTTCTGATGTTATATCCGATATGGTCAGCTATATGGAACAAAACCGTGATATCGGTCTGCTGTCACCGAGGATATGCTTCCCTGACGGCAGGGATCAGATTCTCGGCAAGCGTGACCCGAAGCTTTGCTATCTTATTGCAAGCAGAATGAGGAACGAAGCTTCTCCGAGCGATGCTCTTCGGGAATATGCAATGCTTGACTGTGATCTTTCAAAGCCTTGTGATATTGAGAATGCGACAGGCTGCTTTATGATGATACGTACAGATGTTTTCAAGTCGATCGGCGGCTTTGACGGCAATTACTTTATGTACTTTGAGGATTGCGACATTACACGTACCGTAAGGCAGGATCACCGTGCCGTCTATTATCCCGATACCATCGTTTATCACGTATGGGGCAGAGAGAGCAAAAAGAATCTGAGGCTCATGCTCGTTCAGATAAAGTCCATGTTCTACTACTTCAAAAAGTGGAGGAAGTATGGTTAAGAATCTTTATAAGTACCGTTATCTGTTGTTTGAAATAGTTAAGAAGAATATCAAGCTCCAGTACAGAAATTCAGTACTCGGAGTTTTCTGGACTTTTCTGCAACCGCTTCTGACAACACTTGTTCTCGTGCTTGTTTTTTCCAACATTTTCGGCAGAAGCAGCGAAGAGGTGCTGAATTACCCTGTATACCTGCTTTGCGGCAGACTGCTTTATGAATTCTATACCCAGTCAACCAAGCGTGCAATGAGGTCGATAAGGCTGTCGGCATCGGTTATCAAAAAGGTGTATATCCCGAAATATATCTATCCGATATCAAATGTTATTTCTACGATGATAACATTCCTTATCTCTATGCTGGTTCTGGTGTGCTTCATACTGTATTTTCAGTTTTTTACGGACAATCCCGTCAACGTTTCGGGATATATGTTCCTGTCGCCCGTGCCGCTTCTGATACTTTTTGTACTGTGTATCGGTGTCGGACTCATTCTGTCGGTGCTTGAGGTGTTCTTTAAGGATATCGAGTACCTTTATGATGTTTTTTGTATGCTGATATTTTATCTGACTCCGATATTCTACAACGTTTCTCAGCTTAATATCGAATCAAAGCTCGTTCTGACTGCATTAAAGCTCAATCCGCTTTATTCGATCGTTTCAATGTTCAGAAGCTGTGTGCTTTTCGGCAGAATGTGGGAGTGGAGTGACTTTTTATACGCATCCGTATTTGCTGTTGTTACCGTTATTATCGGTGCAGTCGCTTTTTATAAAAAACAGGATAAGTTTATTCTGCATATTTAAGGAGGAACTCGGTTGAAAGAGACTTTACCCGCCGTTAAGGTAGAGAATGTCAGCGTGCTGTTCAACCTTAACAAGGAAAAAATAGACAACCTTAAGGAATATTTTATCAAGCTTGTTACACGCAAGCTTCATTATACGGAATTCTGGGCGTTGACCGATGTGTCGTTTGAGATTATGCCGGGCGAAAGACTCGGTGTGCTCGGCTTTAACGGAGCAGGCAAAAGCACACTTTTGAAGGTCGTTGCAGGTGTTTTAAAGCCGACTAAAGGCTCTGTCAAGGTCAACGGTGTTATTGCGCCGATGCTGGAGCTCGGTGCAGGATTCGATATGAACTACACGGGCAGAGAGAACATCTATCTCTACGGTGCCACTATGGGCTATTCCAGAAAGTTCATTGATTCCAAAATAGATGAGATTATCGAGTTCAGCGAATTGCAGGAGTTTATGAATGTTCCTGTCAAGAATTATTCTTCGGGTATGAGGGCGAGACTCGGCTTTTCGATAGCTACTGCCGTATGTCCCGAGGTGCTGATTCTTGACGAGGTGCTGTCCGTCGGCGATGCAAAGTTCAAGAAAAAGAGTGAAGCCAAGATCAAATCAATGTTTGACAAGGGTGTAACGGTTATCTTTGTATCGCACAATACCGATCAGGTCAGACGGCTGTGTACCAAGGCGATTCTTATCGAAAAGGGAAAGATCACGGCAAGCGGTACCGCAAAGGACGTTTGCGATATTTACGATGAAAAAGTAAACAAAAAGAAATAAAAAATTCACCGGGCGTTTGCTCGGTCTTTTTGGTTGAATTCCGAACGGAAGGAGTGTGTGTTATGCCTGTTGTAAGCGTTATCGTGCCTGCTTATAATTCTGAAAAGTATATAGAAGAGACTCTTGACTGTCTTTTGGATCAGACGCTGCAGGATATCGAGGTTATTATTGTTAATGACGGTTCAACCGATTCAACGGCAGACATTGCTTCTTCATATTGCGCAAAGGACAGTCGTTTCTCACTGATCAATAAGGAAAACGGCGGAGTATCGCTTGCAAGGAATACGGGACTTCGGAAGGCCGGCGGCAGATACGTTCTTTTTCTTGACAGCGATGATATACTGACACCTCAGTCGCTTGAAGAATTCAGTAAAGCGCTTGACAGAACAGGTGCCGATGTTGCTATAGGCAGACTGCAGAGCTTCGGCGATGTGGAGGAGAAATACAGCCTCTTTGCAGAAGAACTGTCAAAGTGCGAATCTATAGACAAATTCAACAAAACTCTTTTATGGAACTTTCTTGTCGGTAACAAGTGCTACAGGCTTGACTCTTTGAGAAAGTCGGGAGTAGAGTTTCCGCAGATAGGTTATTCCGAAGAAGGCGCATTCTTTATGGAAGTTATTTATTCCGATGCGGTCAAGGGCATTACGGGTACCGACAAAGCGTGTATGAAGTACCGCCGTCACGACCCGACAAAGGATGCTTCCGTGTCGCAAAGCGTCAGCGAAAAGCTGATAAATGACTTTTTAAGCGCTATCGAGCGTATTTACGCTGCGGCTGAAAAGGCTTTGGTAAACGAAAACGACGATAAAAAAGAGGATTACCTGCAAGAGATATTGTATAAAGGCGATTACATACTTATATCGCAGTTTTACCGTCTGTTGTGGCAAACAGACGATGCCATGCTTGAAGCGATCAGAAAAGGTCACGAGAGATTTATTGCACGTATGACCGATGAAACAAAGCTTAAGGTAAAGCGTCTTAATGCTGATCTCGGCGAAATAATTTTTGACAGGAAAAAGGTTGCGGAGAATCCTTATGTTTCCGTGATTGTCGATGTTAACTTTGCTGTGACCCTTAACAGCGTTTATATGCAGACGATGCCGTATTTCGAGGTTTTTGTAAAAGAGAGCTTCTTTTCAAGTGCCGACTTTCCGCTTCGATGGAAAGAGTGCGGAAATCTTCACGTTCTTGCCGATAAAGGCTTTAAGCGTTGTGCAAAAAAGGCTGCAAAGGCAGAAAAAGTATTGAAGCTATGCAAGCATAAAAGAACAAATCCCGGTATTATGCGCTTTTTGCAAAAGCTGCCTCTACCCGACAAGATTAAAAATATGTGCTACACCGTGTTGTTCAATGCGGTTGAAACAGCAGTCAGGATAAAACAAAATGGATAATAACAAGGCATATAAAATTTACTCGGCGGTGTTCAACGCTTTTGCGCTTCTGCCGCTTAAAAACCGTGTGGCGCTTCTGTCACCGCATATGGCATCGTTCACCGATTCGCTCGGTGATATGGAAAAAGAGTTTTCCGACAGGGGATACAAGTGTGTCAGAATATCGGGCAAGGACATAAAGCCCGATAAGCTGAATCTTACAGCGATTTTCAGGATGCTTCGATTCTTTACGCTCGGTGCATACCGTCTTGCTACGTCACGCTTTGTCTTTCTTAACGATAACTTTATGCCGCTTTGTGATCTGAAAATCAAAAAAGGCGCCGTGCTGACTCAGGTATGGCACGCCGAAGGAGCGTTCAAGCGCTTCGGACTTCATACAAACGTTTCTGACGAAATACGAGAGCGTGTTACAAAGGGTAACGAAAAGCTTCGCTTTGTCGTGTGTTCGTCGCCGTCGGTAAGAGAGATTTATGCAGAGGCTTTCGGAGTACCTGTCAGCAAGGTTCTGCCCTACGGCTCACCGAGAGCTGACCGCTACATACAGTCGAATGATGTCGAAGAATCGCAGAAAATGCGTGAAAAGCTGTTCGGCAAGACGGATAAGAAGATTATCCTGTACGCACCGACATTCCGTGATGATCCTGCTGTAAATAAAAAACTGCTTGAATCATTTGACTTCAAAGAATTTAACAAGCGCTATTCCGACAAATATCTGTTGGTGCTGAGGCTTCATCCGCAGCTTCACAAGGGTATAACCGTTCCCGAAGGTGTCATTGATATGACAGGCTATCCGAGCGTGAACGATATTATCAGCGCAACCGATGCCGTCATTACGGATTATTCGTCAATCTGTCTTGATTACGCACTTGTCGGCAAGCCGTGCTTTTTCTATGCATTCGACCTTGACGATTACAACAGGGACAGAAGCTTTTATTTTGAATATAAAAAATACGTCCCCGGCATTGTAGCGGAGACGTTTGAAGAGTTACTTTCGGCGGTTGAGGATATGTCTGTTGACGAAAAAGCAATGCGTGATTTCGTCGCACTCAACTTCGGCGAGCTTGACGGAATGTCGGCAAAAAGGATTGCTGACCGTGTTATCCGTGAAGCCAACTCTTTATAATATTTACAATTCTTTCGGTTGAATTTCCGTCGCAAGCGGCAGTCTGCAAGCGGCGGAATTTTTCTTCCTTGTCGGTCCTTCTGTCCGATACGGCAGATCGAATATGTGACAAAAGCTTTTCGGGATCCGTTATCATTTCGCCCGGCAGATCATCGGGATATGACAGATAAAAACCGCGCTCGTATGTCTTTATGTCGGGACAGTAGAACAGCATCGGCAAACGAAGCACGGAGCCTTCAATTATGCAAGAGGAATAGTCGGTTACAAGAAGCGACGCAACACTCATAAGATCAAGCGTGCTTTCGCTGCCGGTCAGATCGATAATTCTGTCATATTGCCTGTCAAAGAAAGTGTATTTTACGGTCGGATGACGGCGGATAATAAAAACTTCATCATCACTAAGCTCATTATTCAGCTTTTCAAAATCTATCTTGGGGTCAAAAAAGACTCGCTTTGCACCGTCTTCACGGAAGGTCGGGCAATACAGATAAATTTTTTTGTTTTTTAAATAAGGGTTTCTTTGCAAAACACCGTCTCGCATATTTTTGAGAACATTTGGATTCAGAAGCTTGTCGGTTCTCGGAAGACCGTAAGCGTGAATCTTTGACAGAGGCAGATTAAAAGCAGTCGAAAAAGCCTCACGGCAACCCTCGGCCGTAACCGTCACATCGTCATATTGGCTGTGGACAGTGTCGTTCATTCCGTACAGGGGGTTGAGACTTGACGGTGCATCAAAGCCCATCTTTTTAAAGGCTCCGCCTGCGTGCCAGATCTGAAAAACCTTTTGCTCGGGTCGAAGCTTTATATCACGAAGAAGCGGTAAAAAGTCATCCGTCACAATGACCTTGTGTGTCAGAAGCTTGTTTATCGCAACGGGACGAAGCTTTGCACTCAGCGGCATACAATGGGCGAAGACGTCCTTTTTCTCATCCAATGCATCGTAAACGCATTTTGAGTTTTCGAGAAGGTGCCCTTCGGCTCTTATTGAAAAGAACAGCACGCTGTCCTTGAGAGGCAAAAGGCGGCTGAATATTTCGACAAGACGCAGAAAAGCGTTATACAGTTTTTTTATGACCGTTTTCAATGACAATCCCTCTGCTTTCAGATTTACTTTAGTATACCATAAATTGCCGATATGTCAAACTGCGTCGATAATGCTTATCCATCCCGAAACGAAAAGTCCCGCAGGCCGTCTGCCGACAAAAGATTTGCGGTTTGTGATGCGGATTCTTCCGTTTATCACGGAGTCGCTGTAGACATAATACGTGCCGCTGACTCTCGCCGATATGCGTGCGGATGCAGAGGAAGAGTATATCGGTGTGCCTGTAAGCAACAGCTGTTTTCCGTTATATAAAACCGGAACGGGCGAGGCATCACCTGAAAATCCGTTAAGTGAATTTGATCGCATAATGGCAGGGTAGTCCTTGTAAGACAAATCAAGATCGACTGCACCGACAATGCCGTTTACGTTACCTGTTGACGAGTATTGCCACATTCCGAAGCTGCCCTTATATGTCGGTGACGGTGCCCATTGTGCAAGCCAGATATCATATCTTGTTCTGATTTTTTCGGTCAGCTTGTTGTTCAGGAAATACAGATTTGAGTATATGCTGACATAATACCCGTTTCTTTCAAGCTCGCCGCAAAAGGATTCTGCAATATCCTCAATTGTATCACGGCTGAGATTTCGCTGTCCGGGTGCTTCAATATCATATGCTATCGGGTATTCAAACTGCTTACCTTTTATGATTTCAAGACAGTTTTCGGCTTCCTGTTTTGCATTATCCGCATTCAGTGCATAGCTGAACAGATACGCACCGACGTTTATACCCGCTTCCTTTGCGGCATTGTAGTTCCTGTCAAACGATGAATCCTTTTGTGATATGAATCTGCCGTAACCGCATCGGATCATTGCAAATTCTATTCCGCTGTTGCGTACCTTCTGCCAGTCGATCAGTCCCTGATATTCAGATACATCAATACCTCTTTGCGTTGGCATGATTATTACCTCCCGATAATATTCTATGCACTTATGTAATAATGTTCTAACTTTTCTGCCGTTGCAAGCAGATCTCGGCGTTGCTCGTACAGAACCTGAAGAAGATGCCCTATGCGGTATTCTTCGTCAATATTACAGTTTTTTACAGCCTCGGATAAAAGCTGTCTGTTCTTTTTTATAAGCTCGGTCTGTAAATCGGCAGCCTCGTAATACTGACAGCTCATTTCCTTAAGTGTCATTTTGATACCTCCCTTGAAATATCTGTGATGAGAATGTGCCGTTAAGCGCGTACATAACGTATCGCATATATGAACGGATTTTCTTTTCTGCACGTGACAGAGTGCGGCTGACTGATGACGGATTGATGCCGTAATCGGCGGCAATGTCGGTAACGCTCAGGTTTTCAAAATACTTTTTATATACCGTATCTCTTTCTGTATCTGTCAGCTCGTTGTCGATTATCGCCTTTAAAAGTCGAACAAGACGAAGCCGCTTTTCGTTATAATCATCCTCGTCCTCTTCAGCTGACGGATTGTTCCGATAGTAACAGATCGAAAGAAAATCCTCGTCATTCATATGATTTAATGATATGTGAGATATATGTGCCACCTCCGATTAATAGTGTTGCTATTATAATAACAAACAAATGTTCGATTGTCAATGCTTTTTTAAAATATTAATAAACAGTTCATAAATTATTGAATCACATTCAAAATTAACTGTTGACAAAGACAATAGTTTGACTCATAATGTGTTTAATGGGGTGATCTAATGACGAGCATTAAGGATTTAAGACAGAAAAAAGGCTTGTCCCAGATGCGACTGGCAGAGCTTGTCGGTGTGCATCAGACGGCTATCAGTCAATGGGAAAAGGGAAGGACAAGTCCCGACAGAAACAGTCTTTTGCGTCTTTCCGAGATTTTCGGCGTTACCGTTGACGAGCTTCTGAGTGAAGCTGTTGATAAGAGCCGCAATATGATTCCCGTACTCGGCTTTATCCGTGCAGGCATTCCCGTTGAAGCGGTAGAGAATATCATAGGTTACGAAAAACTTGCCGAGCCGCCTGTTGACGGCAGATACTTTGCGCTTCGCATTGTCGGTGACAGTATGATGCCACGCTTTTGCGAGGGTGATACCGTTATCGTCAGACAGCAGAATGATGCCGATACGGGCGATATTGTTGTTGCCTTTGTAGGCGAGAGTGATGCGACAATCAAAAAGCTGATCAAAAAAGATTCGGGTCTTGTGCTGATGCCGCTTAACACCGACTTTGAACCGATGATTTTTTCGGGTGATGAGGTCAGCTCGTTGCCTGTTTCGATTGTAGGAAAGGTGACGGAGCTTCGTGCAAAATTTTAATTAAGGGTGTGTGAAAATGGAAAAGAAGTTTTTTGACAAGATAATTCACGGCGGTGACTATAACCCCGATCAATGGATAGATACTCCCGAAATATGGGATGAGGATATGCGTCTGATGAAGCTTGCGAATATCAACAGCGCAACGGTCGGCATCTTCTCGTGGTCGATGATAGAACCCGAGGAAGGTGTATATAATTTCGGCTGGCTTGATACAATGATGGATAAGATGCACGAAAACGGCATTTCCGTAATACTTGCAACACCGTCGGGTGCGAGACCTGCATGGTTGTCGCAGAAGTATCCCGAGGTACTTCGTGTAGAGGAGACAGGTATCAGAAACGAATACGGCGTCCGTCACAATCATTGTCTGACATCGCCCGTATACCGTGAAAAGGTCCGCAACATAAACCGCATTCTTGCCGAAAGATACAAGGATCATCCTGCACTTAAGATGTGGCATATCTCTAACGAATACGGTGGAGAGTGTCATTGTGAAAAGTGTCAGGAGGCGTACAGAGACTGGCTCAAGGAATACTATAATAACGATATTGATGCTCTTAACAGAAGCTGGTGGAACGGCTTCTGGAGTCACAGGCTCAACGATTGGAGTCAGATCAACTCACCGAAGTTCAGAGGTGAGAATCACGTAACGGCTATGAAGCTTACGTGGAACCGCTTTGTATCTGACAGTCATATCTCTTTTTATGAGAACGAAATTGCACCTCTGCGTGAGATAACACCGGATATTCCGATAACAACAAACCTTATGCGTATGTATGGCGGAATAGATTATCAGAAATTTGCAAAGAAGCTTGATCTTGTATCATGGGACAACTATCCCGGATGGGATCGAGGTGACAATGATTGGCAGGCTGTTGAAACTGCCTTTGTTCATGATACATTCAGATCAATGAAGAACGGTCAGCCTTTCTTTATGATGGAAAGCACACCGTCGCAGGTCAACTGGCACGATATCAACAAGCTTCCCCGTGCTGAAATGCAGAATCTTTCATCAATTCAGGCGGTCGCTCACGGAGCGGACAGCGTTCAGTATTTTCAATGGAGAAAGGGCAGAGGCGGTCACGAAAAATTTCACGGAGCCGTTGTTGATCATTGCGGTCACGAGAACACAAGAGTTTTTAAGGGAATTTCAAAGCTCGGCTCTGTTTTATCAAAGCTTGACAAAGTTGTCGGAAAATACAGTACGGCAAAGGTTGCCGTAATTTATGACTGGGAAAACTCGTGGGCAGTAAAGCATTTCTGCGGATACAACAACTTAAGGCGTGATTACCTGCAGGAATGTATCAAATGGTACAAGCCTTTTTATGAACGTGGAATCACCGTGGATATTATTGCAATGGATGCCGATTATTCGGGATACGATCTGATCATTGCACCGTTTTTATATATGTTAAAGGACAAAACTGCCGATAGAATCGAAAGCTATATTGCATCAGGCGGTAACTTTGTTGCGTCATACCTCTTTGCGATGGTTGACAAGGACGATCTTTGCTTCCTCGGAGGCTTTCCGGCAGGAAATCTTAAGGAAGTCTTTGGCGTCTGGAACGAAGAAACAGATGCTCTGCCTGCCGACATAAAAAACAAAGTCAGCGCCTTCGGCAAAGAATACGATGTTGACCACGTCTGTGACATTATTCATTCAACGGGAGCAACGGTGCTCGGAACATATCAGAAGGATTTCTACAAGGGTGAGCCTTCTCTGACCTGTAACAGCTACGGCAAAGGAAAGGCGTGGTACGTAGCTTTCAGAAACGATGATGATTTTGCTGACGATTTTTGTCGCAAGCTCATAACTGAAATTGACATAAAACCCGACACAGGTATCATAACTGAAAAGGATGTTTTTGTCAGAAAACGCGGAGATACGGTATTTGTAATGAATTTTTCTGACAGCGACACCGGTGTTTTGCTTGATAAGGAATATACAGATATTGTGAACGGTGTGACTTTAAGCGGAGAAGTGACGCTTCCCGTATGCTCGTATCTTATTCTTGAATAATAACGGAGTGAATATTTATGAAGCTGTATACCATAGAAAATTCTGTATTCAGTCTGACGGTCGGTTCAGACGGTACAGCAAAAAGTCTTGTATTAAAAAGCACAGAAGAAGAGTGTCTGTATACTGATGATATGCCGTTGTTTACGCTGACTCAGGACAGACTGTTCAACAACGAGCTGAAGCTTTCGCATCCCAACAAACGAACGGTGTTTGAGTCAGATTCGATAAGCTTTGACGGAAGAACAATGACTGTAGGCTTTTCTCTTATCCGTTACAAGGCGTTGATTGACGTATCCGTCTGTGACAGATACTGTGTCTTTACGCTGAAAGATTTTTCTGTTTCGGATGAGGATTTCAAAGGACTCAGAATGTCAGTACCGCCTGTCAGCGAATTCAGAATTTTACAGCTTGCCGTTAAAGAAAGAGAACGCTTCGGTGAGTGGCTCAATGTCGCTTTTGACGATAAAACGGCAGTCAATGTTCTGGCGGTATCGCCACACGCACGTATTGATTCGGTAAGACAAAAGGGTTATCGCATTATGACTGCGGATGCCGTCAGGGGTATAAAGCTCAAAGGATGTTCGGCAGCTCTTATAGTGTCAGAAACAGATATGCTTCTTGACGCTGTCGAGGATATCGAAAACGATTTCGATTTGCCCAAAGGTGTAAAGAGTCGTCGCAGTGACTGTATAAACAGATCTGTCTATTGGACGGGTGATATCTGTCCCGATAACGTTGATGAGCATATAGCTTTTGCTAAAAAAGGCGGATTCAGTCAGATGCTTGTATACTACTCTTCGATAGTAAAAGAGAGAGGATACACCCTTTGCGGTAATTACGATTTTAACGACAATTACAAAAGAGGGTTCGATGATCTTTCTTTTGTTATAAATAAGATTAAGGATGCAGGAATCACACCGGGACTTCATTTTTTACAGACTCATATAGGGATATCAAGCCGTTACGTGACACCGAGGGCGGATCATCGTCTTAATATAAAGGAACGCTTTACGCTGTCAAGGGCTTTATCGTCAGATGACGAAACCGTATACGTAGAGCAGAATCCCGAAGGCACGGTTATGGCGGATAAATGCAGAGTGTTGAAATTCGGTGAAGAGATAATCAGTTACGAATCATACGAGGACACCTTTCCGTATTGCTTCACGGGATGCAAAAGAGGTCATTACGGAACATACGTGACAGAGCATCCGAAGGGCGAATCAGGCGGAGTACTTGACGTCAGCGAATTCGGAGCATCAAGCATATATCTTGACCAGAATACCGATCTTCAGGATGAGATTGCAGAAAAAATTGCAAAGCTTTACAATTGCGGATTTGAGTTTGTTTACTTTGACGGTTCGGAAGGAACCGCTGCACCGTTCGAATATAATATTCCTCTTGCGCAGTACAGGGTCTGGAAAAAGCTCGGCAAAGAACCGTTGTTTTCGGAGGGTGCGGCAAAGTCGCATTTCAGCTGGCATATGCTAAGCGGAGGTAACGCCTTTGATGTGTTCCCGACAAGTATTTTCAAGCAAAAGATAATCGAGCATCCGTTTGAGCAGGCACCGAGAACCGCAAATGATTTTACACGTATAGATTTTGGTTGGTGGGGAATCTTTTCCGATACTCAACCCGACACATACGAATTCGGAACAAGCCGTGCAGCTGCCTTTGACTGTCCCATAGCCATTCAGGCGTACATCGAAAGATTCAGAAGTAACGCACGGGCAGACGATATTCTTGAGGTGTTGCGTCGTTGGGAGGATGTCAGAACAAAACATCTTCTGACAGAAAAACAGAAGTCGGAGCTTAAAAATGCCGACAGGGAGCATACGCTGATAATCAATGAAGCAGGCGAATACGAGCTTCTTGAATGTAAACGCATCAACTGTAAAGAAGCGAACATCACGGCATATCTGTTTGAACGTAACGGTTTAAGGTACGCATCGTATTGGCATAATACGGGAGAGGGCGAAATGTATCTTCCGCTCGGTGAGTTCGAGTGTCTTGAAGAGATTGCTTCTGATCCTTTACCGAAAGCGGATACTGTTCCCGTATCGCATAAAAGATATATAAAAACACGTCTGTCAGCATCACAGCTGACGAACGCATTTGAAAAAGCAGAATTGAAATAAGAGGTAGACCGCTATGAAAAAACTGTCAGCATCGCTTATGTGTGCAGATCTTCTGAATCTTGAAGCATCCGTAAAAGAGCTTCAGAGTGCAGGGATCGACTATCTTCACATTGACATAATGGACGGTGACTTTGTACCCAATATCACCATGGGCTTTGATACCGTGAACTCCATCAGAAAAATAACAGATTTACCGCTTGACATTCATATGATGGTCAGAGAGCCGAACAGGTTTATTGACTGTATGGAGCTGTCAGAGCAGGATATTCTTTGTGTTCATTACGAAGCGGATACTCACATACACAGAACACTTGAGCAGATAAGAAAAAAAGGTGTAAAGGCAGGGCTTGCAATAAATCCGTCAACTCCCGTTGACAGCATAAAGTATCTGACCGATTATATTGACATGCTTCTTGTTATGACGGTAAGTCCCGGATTTGCAGGTCAAAAGCTGTTTTCGGCAGCAGAGAGAAAAACCCGTGATGCAAGAGAAATGCTTGACAGCATGGGACTCAATATCCCGATTGAGGTTGACGGTAATATAAGTCTTGTAAACGGAGAAAAGCTTTCGGTGTGCGGAGCTGAGATTTTTGTTCTCGGCACAAGCAGTCTTTTTGTCAGGGATAAAAGCCTTGCGGAAGCGGCACGGGATTTCAGAAGCGTTATCTGAGGTGAAGTGATGTATAAAAATATTCGTGCCGCAGTAGTCGGCAGTATCAATATGGATATCGTACTTAATATGAAAAAGGTTCCCGATGTCGGTGACAATGTACTCGGCACCGACTACCGCTATGCGTGCGGAGGCAAGGGTGCCAATCAGGCGATAGCGCTGTCGAGGCTCGGAGCATCCGTCAGAATGATCGGCAAGGTAGCTGACGATGCAAACGGAAAAAAGCTTGTCGATAATCTTATTTCTAACGGAATAGATGCTTCGGGAGTCTCGGTTGACGGTACGCAGACAGGGCTTGCAGCGATAATTGTTGACGGTGACGGCAAAAACAGAATTATCGTTTACGAGGGTGCCAATGCAGAAATTGACGCTGACAAAGCGTGTGAAGAGATCCGTGATATTGATCTTCTTATGGTTCAGTTTGAAACAGCGGAGGATGTCGTTGTAAACAGCATCAATACTGCTGTAAAAAAGGGCATAACAACCGTTATTGATTGCGGACCTGCAAAGGATTTTAATCTTGAGGCAATGCAGGGTGCAACGGTCATTACGCCTAATGAAAGTGAAACACAGATGCTGACGGGTGTTTATCCCGACTCTGAAGAGAATATAGAAAAAGCGTCAAGGATTCTTTATGACAGGAGCCGTGCAAAGTATGTCGTTTTAAAGCTCGGTGACAGAGGATGCAGTATCTTTGACGGTAAAGAGATCACGATTCTTCCGTCTTATCCTGCAAAGGTAGTTGACACAACGGCGGCAGGTGATTGTTTTACTGCTGCAATGGCTCTGGAGCTTGTCCGTTCGGGTGACATTTATAAAGCATCGGATATGGGCAACAGGGCAGGAGGTATAGCTGTCAGCAGAATGGGAGCAGATGTTTCAATGCCGACATTCAAAGAGCTTTCGGAATTTAACGGGTGATTATATGATTTATCACAATATCGGAATACTCGCTCACGTTGACTCGGGCAAGACAACACTGACGGAACAGCTTTTGTATCTTACGGGGGCTATCCGTTCTGCAGGCAGTGTAGATGAGGGTACAACGGCAACGGACAGTCTTTCTGTTGAAAAGCAACGTGGAATTTCCGTGCGATCCGCAACGGCTTCTGCCGTCTGGAACGGAGTAACATTTAATATAATCGACACACCGGGTCACGTTGACTTTGCAGGTGAGGTTGAGCGTGCCCTCTGTGCACTTGACTATGCGGTAGTGGTTGTATCGGCAGTCGAGGGCGTACGTGCTCATACCGAAAATATTATAAAATCTCTTGATACAGCAAAGATACCGAGAATCGTTTTTATCAACAAAACCGACAGAGCAGGCTCTGATATACGTACTGTAATAAACGAGCTTAAAAGCGTTTCCGATCACAGCTTTTTGCTTTTGTCCGACATAGAAAACGAGGGAGACGATACCGTATCTGTAAAGACACTTGACGGTAATGATTTTTGTGAAAGGTCAACCGAAGTGCTTGCGGACATCTGCGACGAAGCGGCAGAAGCATACCTTAACGAAGAGCTTCTGACTGCTGACAGAGCGATGGAACTGATCAGAAACGAAACTGCGGCTTGTCGTTTGACGGTAGTTTTATGCGGTAGCGCAAAGAAAGGTGTCGGAGTGCGTGAGCTTGCCGATATGCTGACAAAAATAATGCCGTCGTCGCAAAGACGAGCTACAGATGAGCTTTGCGGAATCATTTTCAAAATCGAGCATGACAAGACGCTCGGCAAAGTGTCGCACGTGCGTCTTTTCGGAGGAGAGATTAAAAACCGTGACGAGGTTGAGATAATCATTCCCGATAAAAAAGTTATTACCGACGATGATGTTGTGCAGACCGAAGAGGAAAACTCCGTCAAAGAAAAGGTTTCGCAGATCAAAAAATTTGTCGGAGCAAAGTACAGCGATTCAGGGTTGGTGCAAGGCGGAGACATTGCGGCATTGTGCGGACTTCCGTCTGCAAAAACAGGTCATTTTATCGGCTCGGTGTCGCTGTCCGAATCAGCAAGACTTGTCAATCCGTTTCTGCGTGTCCGTGTGCGACCGACGGATAACGACCCGCAAAAGATTCCGCAGCTTGCCGAAGCGTTATTCCGTCTTTCCGATGAAGAGCCGTATATGGATGCTAAATGGGAAAACGGTCAGAAGGAAATCACAATCAACACTACGGGAAAAATACAGCTTGAGGTACTGTCAAATCTTTTGCGTGAAAGATATTCGCTGTCAGCGGATTTTTCACCGCCCACAGTTATATATAAAGAAACTCCGTCAACGAAGGGACTTGCAAGAGCAAGCTATACAATGCCGAAGCCTTGCTGGGCGGTAGTTGAGTTTATGTTTGAACCGATGCCGAGGGGCTACGGTGTATCGTATCACGGAAGACTTCCGTCAAATCAATGCTTCTACAGGTATCAGTCGCATATCAGAACATCGTTCAATTCGTGCCTTGAACAGGGTCTTTACGGCTGGGAGGTAACCGACTTCAGATGCACGCTTGTAGGTGGTGAGCATCACACTATACATACGCATCCGCTTGACTTTTTTGTGTGTACGCCAATGGCGTTTATGAACGGTCTTTCATCGCTCGGATCAACCGTGCTTGAACCGCTTCTTAAGGTCAGAGTCACCGCACCGTCGGATCTGTCGGGAAAGGTTCTGTCTGAAATTGTCAGAACAGGCGGAGATTACGATGCACCCGTGATTCACTCGCAGAACGTCACGCTTGAAGCGATTGTCCCCGTAGCAACTTCGATGGAGCTTCCGACACGTCTTGCGGTACTGTCATCGGGCAAGGCGGTGCTAAGTCAGTCTTTTTACGGATACAGAGAGTGCCGTGACGGTCTTGAGCATAAAACGGAACGTATAGGCGTTAATCCGCTTGACAGGTCAAAGTGGATCTTGTGGGCAAGAGGAGCATATCAGTCATAATATAAGTGAGGTATACCGTATGAACGGAATTGAAAAAATGCAGTCGGGTGAGCTGTATCTTTGCACCGATGAAGAAATAATGTCAGAACAGCTTAAGTGTCTTGACAGGCTGTATGATTACAATATGACAAGACCGACAGAAAGCAGAAAAAGAGAAGAACTTCTTAAAGAGATGTTTGCAGAGATCGGTGAAAACTGCTACATCGAGCCGCCTCTTCACGCTAACTGGGGAGGACGTCACTGCCACTTCGGCAAAGGAGTATATGCAAATTTCAATCTGACGCTGGTTGACGATTCGCATATTTATGTCGGTGATTATACTATGTTTGCACCGAATGTTGTTGTATCAACGGCAGGTCATCCGATACTTCCGAAGCTTCGTGAAAAGCAGTATCAGTACAACATCCCGATACATATCGGCAGAAACTGCTGGATAGGTGCAGGAGCGTTGATTCTGCCGGGAGTTACCATTGGTGACAATACGGTTATCGGAGCAGGAAGCGTAGTTACCAAGGATATTCCGTCAGATGTGGTTGCCGTCGGCAATCCCTGCAGAGTAGTACGGAAGATAAGCGACAGAGACAGGGAATACTACTTCCGTGACAGAAAAATTGATTGGAATGTGGTGAGCGAATGAACAAACCGGTCGTCTTTATACTGATGGGTCAGTCAAATGCGGTTGGTCACGGTCTGCCCATGTCCCGGGAGGACAGAATATCAGAACCGCTTAAAAATGTTTTCGGTCTGTCACGTGAAAAGAATCAGAGCTTCTGTAACACGGAGCTTTTCTGGGAAGGATACCGAAGCGACTCTATGAATCTCGGAGAAACGCAGGATCATACATATTCTGTCTGCAACATCCTTGCAACCGAATGGCAAAGGGCGATTGACTGCGGTGAAAAGCTTCCCGATCTGTATATAGTTCACATTGCGATAGGCGCACAGGGCATCAGCGAAAAATATATGTGGTATCCCGACAGGGAAAAGTGCCTTAAACCAGGTGTACTCGGTAAAGCCGATATATCCCTGTATCCGTTTTCACGTCATATACTTTCGCTTTTAAAAGACAGCTTTGATAAAAAACATACTGACTTTGACATTATGGGGCTTCATTGGCGTGGAGGAGAAGAGGATACAAGCGTACAGGTTGATTTATTACAGGGTACACTTGAAAAGCTCTATACCCGTATGATTAAAGATTTTCGGGAGGATGTCGGAAAAGACTTTCCGTTTGTTTTTCACACGATTGAATGCAAGTCACGGTTGCGTTTAAACGATCCGACAGGCAGGCAAACGGAAAGTATGAATTACATCAACAGCGTGTTCCGATCTTTATCGGAGCAGTTTGAAAATGTATCGGTATTTAATCCTGAAACGCTGTCTGTTTATGATGCCGATG
This sequence comes from Clostridia bacterium, assembly GCA_017397655.1. Classification (GTDB taxonomy): domain Bacteria; phylum Bacillota; class Clostridia; order Oscillospirales; family Acutalibacteraceae; genus UBA1425. The sequence continues at coordinate 31,909 of JAFQIG010000068.1, forward strand.
CAGAAAACAGCGGTTTATACGAAGCGGATCTTGTTCATTTTACAAAAGAAGCAAACAGGCTGACAGCATTAAGGATTCTGGAGGATTACCGTAATGAAAAAATATGATATTGCGGCATATATCTGGCCGTCATACACGGGTCAGGAGATAAGAAGCAGAATTTTCTGGCCTGACGGTATCGGTGAATGGCAGACTGTAAAAAAGAATCACAAAAAAGGCGATTACGAATGGTCACGAAAGCCCTTATGGGGATACATTGACGAAGCGGACCCGTCCGTTATGGAGATGCAAATAGAGTACGCAAAGAAGTATTCGGTCAACGTATTCATTTACGATTGGTACTGGTACGATAACCGACCGTTTCTTGAAAACTGTCTTAATGACGGATTTTTAAAGGCAAAAAACTGCAATGATATGAAGTTTTATATCATGTGGGCAAACCATAACGCAAACTATACGTGGGATTACCGCTTAAGCAGCGGCGAAAATACCGATGTCTGGCTCGGTACAGCAACAAAACAAGAGTTTGAAGCAGTCGGCAGACGCTGGATAGAACAGTATTTCACAAAAGAAAACTATTATAAGATTGACAAAAAGCCCGTAGTCAGCATTTACGATTTAGGCAATTTTATTGAAGGTCTCGGAGGCATTGACAAAACTGCCGAATGTATGAATTCACTTCGTGAAGAGGCAAAGAAATACGGCTTGCAGGGTGTACATTTTCAGCTTGTCAAGTGGGGAGAACAGACGCTCAATCTGTCGGGAGTTGACGGCGGTAAAGTGAAAGTCGATCCGTCACTTGTCAGACGGCTCGGATTTGATTCGCTGACGCATTATCAGATGGTACACTTTACAAATGTTACAAGAGACTATCTTGATATCATTCCCGATATGGTCAGAGAATGGAATAAAGTCAGGGACGATTACGGTATTCCGTATTATCCGCACGTGTCGATAGGCTGGGACAATAATCCGAGATTTACACAGTACCGACCCGATGTTGTGCATAACAACACGCCCGGAAACTTTAAAAAAGCTTTATCGGAGGCAAAAAAATTCTGCGATGAGAACTGCGTTGTACCGCTTATCACGATCAACAGCTGGAACGAGTGGACGGAAACGAGCTATCTTGAACCCGATGATCTTAACGGCTACGGATATCTTGAAGCGATAAAAGAGGTTTTCGGTTAAAAATTACTTTAAAAGTTTGTACAATAGCTATGTACAAGCTTTTATTTTTATGTTATAATCAAGTCGGTATTGTTATAGTTTTTTGTGTAATATGCCAAAATTTCTTGAAAGAGGGCTTTTTATGAAAAAAGAAACCGTGCTCGATCAGAACGGTCTTCGCAAGTTTTCGATACGTGACAGCATAGCTTATGCGGCAGGCGACTTCGGCTGTAATATGAGCTTTGCGCTTAAAAGTACAATGGCTATCTTCTGGACTCAGTATATGGGTCTTGAGCTCTGGTATTCACTGCTTCTGATTTTTGTTCAGGTGTGGGATGCCATCAACGATCCGCTTATAGGATCAATAATTGATGCCGATAAACGCAAGTATAAAAGAAATAAGTTCCTCGCTTACATTTCGTTAGGCTCTTTCGGTCTTCTTGCAGCAGGTGCTTTATGCTTCCTTCCCGTACCGTCTGCTCCCTTATGGGCACAGATGATAATCTTTGTTGCTGGCTACATAATCTGGGATGCATTCTATACTGTTGCCAACGTTCCGTACGGTTCGCTTCTTTCTCTGATTTCCAAAGAGCCTGCTGACCGTGCATCGTTGTCAGCCTGGCGTTCCGTCGGTTCCATGATCGGTAATATGATCCCCATTCTTGTTCTTCCGCTCATTATCTATGACGAAGCGGATAACATCCTCGGTGAGCGTGTTTTCTTTGTTGCTCTCGTAATGGGACTTATCGGTTTTGTTTCCTTCAGATTTATGATAAAGAATACCGTTATCCGTGAAAATACCGATGTTACCTGCGGTGAAGAGATGCCGAAGTTCAACTTCTTCAAGGCTCTCGGCAACTTCTTCAAGAACCGTCCCGCAATGGGTGCTACCGTAGCGGCTATGGGTATGTTCCTCGGTATGCAGGGCGGAACTACTGCGGTCACCGTTCTGTTCCAGTCGTACTTCAACAATGCAAAAATTTCGGGCGTTGTTCAGATTTTTGCAATGCTTCCCATCGTTTTCTTTACACCTCTTGCACGTAAGATGGTTGTAAAGTACGGTAAAAAAGAACTTTCCGTATTCGGTTCTGTCTGCAGTATCGTCGCATGCGTACTGATGCTGATTGTCCCCATTACTCCCGATATGAAGGGTGTTGCGGTTTATATCTGCTGTCAGCTTGTCAACAGCCTCGGTCTCGGTATTTATTCGACAGTCAGCTGGGCTATGATGGGTGACGCCATCGACTATAACGAATGGAAAACAGGTGCCCGTGAAGAAGGCGTTGTTTATTCTATCCACTCTTTCTTCCGTAAGCTCGCTCAGGGTGTAGGTCCTGCTCTTGTTCTTGTAGTTATGTATGCTCTCGGTTATGTCGGTGCTAACGGCGGTAACCAGACTATGGAAGTTGCCACAAATATGAGATATCTTGTTGCTGCACTTTATCTTTTCAGTGCAGTATTGCAGTTTATCGGACTTGCACTCATTTACAATCTTGACAAGAAAAAGCTTGAACAGATGAATAAAGAACTTGCTGCAAGGCATGAGTCTGACGTCTGACAGGAGGTTTAATATGAGACAGAGAATTAACTTTAACAGCTCATGGAGCTTTTGCAAAAACGTATCTTCTTTAGAGGATATCAAAGACAGCGTTACGGTTGATCTTCCGCATACATGGAATGCCGAGGACGGTCACGACGGCGGTAACGATTATTTCAGAGGATCCTGTATTTACACAAAGAAGTTCAATAAATCCGATCTTCCCGTTGCCGATTGCTATTTTGTTGAGATCAAAGCGGCAAACTCGTCTGCCGATCTTTATGTCAACGGCAACAAGCTTTCTCACCACGATGGCGGATACTCTATCTGGAGAGCAGACATCACTCAGGAGCTGAAAGAGGAAAACGAAATTGCGGTCATCGTTGACAATTCACCTAACGATCACGTATATCCTCAGATGGCAGACTTTACGTTCTATGGCGGACTTTACAGAGGTGTAGATATTATAGCTGTTTCCGAAACTCATTTTGATCTCGGCTACTACGGCGGAAGCGGAATCAAGGTTACGCCCAAGGTAAAGACTCTCAAAGCATCCGTCGAGATCGAAACATACGTTACAAGCATCGGTGACGATGATTCCTTCATCTATACGATCACGGATAAGGACGGCAACACCGTAGCTTCGACTGAATCAAATAAAAAGACTGTCACACTTGACATCGACAATGTTCATTTATGGAACGGCAGACCTGATCCGTATCTTTATACGGCATCTGCAAAGCTTCTGAGAAACGGTGAAGCTCTTGACGAGGTTGAAACACGCTTCGGCTGCAGAACGTTTGAGATTGATCCCGAAAGAGGATTTATCCTTAACGGCAAGGAATATCCGCTTCGTGGCGTATCACGTCATCAGGACAGATTAGGTATCGGCAATGCACTTTTGCCTTGTCATCACGAAGAGGATATTGATCTTATTATGGAAGTCGGTGCAACGACAATCAGACTTGCACACTATCAGCACGATCAGTATTTTTATGATCTTTGTGACGAAAAGGGACTTGTCATCTGGGCAGAGATTCCGTATATTTCAAAGCATCTTTCAAACGGCAGAGACAATACAATATCGCAGATGAAAGAGCTTGTCACACAGAACTACAACCATCCGTCGATCGTTGTATGGGGTCTTTCGAACGAGATCACCATGGGCGGTGCAAAAGATCCCGATCTTCTTGAAAATCACAGAATTCTCAACGATCTTGTTCACGAGATGGACAAAACACGTCTTACAACAGTTGCTTGCGTTTCGATGTGTAAGATTGATGAAGAGTACGTTCACATTTCGGATGTAGTTTCGTACAATCATTATTTCGGCTGGTACGGCGGAGAGACATCCATGAACGGACCTTGGTTTGACGCCTTCCACAAGAAATATCCCAAAAAGCCTATCGGTGTCAGCGAATACGGATGCGAGGCTCTTAACTGGCATACATCACATCCTACTCAGGGCGACTATACCGAGGAATATCAGGCATACTATCACGAAGAGCTTATAAAACAGCTTTTCACACGTCCGTATATCTGGGCAACTCACGTCTGGAATATGTTTGACTTCGGTGCCGATGCAAGAGCAGAGGGCGGTGAAAACGGTCAGAATCACAAGGGTCTTGTCACTATGGACAGAAAGTACAAAAAAGACTCCTTCTATGCCTATAAAGCATGGCTTTCGGATGAGCCTTTTGTACACCTTTGCGGTAAGCGTTACATCGACAGAGTTGAAGATGTCACAAAGGTTACCGTTTATTCAAATCTTCCCGAGGTTGAGCTTTTCGTAAACGGTGAATCACTCGGCAAAAAGAGTGCATCCGATCATTTCTTCTATTTCGATGTCCCCAATAAGGGCGAATCCGTTCTGACTGCAGTCTCAGGTGAGTATAAGGATGAATCAACAATCCGCAAGGTCGATACGATGAATGAGGATTATGTTCTCAAAGAAAAGGGAGCAGTCCTTAATTGGTTTGATATTGACGCACCCGAGGGAAGATTCAGTCTCAATGATAAGATGAGCGACATCATGGCATCCTTCAGGGGTAAGCTCTGGGTGCTTAAGATGGGTCTTAAGATCAAAAAGCTGCTCAGCACAGGCGGTGAAAAGAAGGCCGCAGGCTTTGACATTCAGCCGGGTGCAATGATGCAGATGCTCGGTGGATTTACCGTGCTTCGTCTTACAAGTATGATCGGAATGATGAATATCAATTTCACCAAGGAAGAGCTTCTTGAGATGAACAGTCAGCTCAATAAGATCAGAAAACCTAAGAAATAATTTTGAGGGATACAAATGGATTGGATAAAAGAGCTTTACGACAGTAACGAAAAACCGCTTGACAGACTTGTTGACGGTTACAGCAATACATCTGTTTTCAGAACAATAGCGTTTATCGGTGACAGTCTGTCATCGGGCGAGTTTGAAACACGTACCGAAAGCGGTACGGGATATCACGATCTGTACGAGTATTCGTGGGGTCAGTATATCGCACGTAAGAACGGACTTAAGGCATACAATTTTTCCCGTGGAGGAATGACGGCAAAGGAATACATTGAAAGCTTTGCTGATGCAAACGGTATGTTTGACGAGGATAAAAAGTGTCAGGCGTACGTCATAGCGCTCGGAGTTAACGATGTTGTCAACAGAGGTATGGAGATCGGTACGGTTGATGATATCGGAACACAGAACGAGACATTTCTGCGTTATTACGGTGAGATCGTAAACCGCTATAAGTCGATGGTTCCCGATGCAAAGTTCTTTTTTGTATCTTTTCCGAATATGGATAACAACGCAAAGGTCTGGCATACGGATGAAGTCAATGCGGCCATTTATTCAATGGCAGAGTATTTTGACAATGCCTATGTAATTGACCTTCAGAAATACGGTCCCGTATATGATGATACATTCAGACAGCACTTTTTTATGCACGGTCATATGAACCCGTCGGGATACATCTTTACGGCACGGATAATTGATTCGTATATTGACTATATCGTAAGGCACAATCCGCAGGATTTTTCCAATGTCGGATTTATCTGCACCGACATAAAGTATTGATTGACAGGTGAGCTTATGAAGTATTCAATGTTTGAAAGTCCTTTGAAAGTATACGGAATCTTCGGATTTGATAAGACAAAAACAGTCGAAAGAGTCCCTGTTTCAATGCGTGAAAAGATGGGCTTTACACATCTCGGAGGCAGAACTCCGGGTGCGAGGCTTCGCTTCAGGACAAATTCCGAAAATCTTCGTATCACCGTAAAGCTTGAAAAGCATTCGCCCGATATGGGAATGTCCATGTATGCGTGTACATCGGCAAATGTTTTTGTCGGTACAGGCTCGGATACCCGTTTTCTGGGTCTTGTCAATCCCGTAAGCTATGAGCAGACCGAGTTTTCAAAAGAGTTTAAAAAGTCATCGGATATCGAGGATATTACAATCCTTTTTCCGAGAAACGAACGTGTTCTTGACATCACGGTAGAGATTGACGATTGCGGAATTATCGAAGAGCCGACGCCCTACACCCACGAAAAGCCGATGCTGTTTTTCGGCTCGTCAATAACAGAGGGCGGTTGCTGCGAAAGTGTCGGTAACGCCTATACATCACTCGTTTCAAAGTGGCTTGACAGCGATTATTATAACTACGGTTTTTCGGGCTTCTGCAAGGGTCAGAGGGAATTTGCCGAGCTTTTTTCGCAAATGGATTTAAGTCTTATGGTGCTTGATTACGATCACAACGCACCGTCGGCAGAGTTTCTGAAAAACACACATGAGCCGTTTTTTAAAATGATGCGAAAGTTCAAACCGACTCTTCCGATAGTTATGATGACTGCTCCTAATTACGAGCATATGAGCGAAGCGGATGAACGCAGAGCGATTATAAAAGCGACTTATGATAATGCCGTAAAAAGCGGTGACAACAACGTATATTTTATCGACGGTAAGGACTTTTTCGGTGATACAGACCGTGAGATGTGCACCGTTGACGGATGTCATCCCAACGATCTCGGTTTTTACAGAATGGCAAAGGTTGTGTATCCGGTGCTTAAAGAGATTCTGGAGAAGTGAGTATGAAGATATTATTTCTCGGAACGGGAGCTGCCGATTGGCAAAAAGAAAAAATGTCAGGGGAGCACAGACGCAATGCATCCCTGCTGATTGATGATATATTGCTTATTGATCCGGGTCCCGGTGTGCTTGATGCGGCAAAGGAATTTTCGGTTGATCTGTCAAAGATCAGATATGTGCTTTGCACACACACTCATGCCGATCATTTCAATGCATCGACACTTAAAGAGCTGCAAAAATACGGTGCCGTTTTTATTACGGTACCGCAGGGTGAAGTGAAAAGGACAGGCGATTACAAGGTTCATGCTCTCAAGGCTAATCACAGTATTGATGCTACTCACTATATCATATCAAGAGGCAGAAAACGCATTTTTTACGGACTTGACGGAGCCTGGCTTTTATACGATGAGGTTCAGGCTATCAAAGAGAAAAAGATCGACTTTGCCGTATTTGATGCGACTGTCGGAAATGTCGAAGGTGATTACCGTGTGTTTGAGCACAACAACCTTAATATGGTGATCGAGATGAAAAAATCACTCGGAAAATACATTGATCGGTTCTGTATTTCGCATATGGCAAGAACTCTGCACGACAGTCACACGAAGCTGTCCGAACAGATGAAGCTCTACGGCATCGAGGTAGCTTTTGACGGTTTTTTAACTGAAATTTAATACTAAGCGGTGAGTTTTAAAATGTTAAAGCTCACTGCTTTTTTTCTTTATAACGGGACGTGATTATTTTTGTCGTTTTTTTGAAAAAATATTGCAAAAAGACTTTATTTTTGCATTGCTTTGGTATATAATGTTAGGGATAATAATTTTAAAAGGGAAGTGTCTGTTTTGTACGGAAAAATTTATATTTCAAAAGTACTCGAAACAATCGAAACTGCTTGGAAAACTCAGCAGGATGCCATTGAAACATCAGCAAAAGTTATCGCTGACACCATCAAAAGAAAGGACAGCGTTTTTGTATTCGGATGTTCCCATGCGGGCATACTTGCCGAAGAGGTTTTTTACCGTACAGGCGGACTTGCAATACTCAATCCCATTCTTTTTTCCGGACTTATGCTTAATACAAGACCCGTTACAATGACAAGTAAGCTTGAGCGTCTGCCCGGTCTGGGCAAGATCATTCTTGAAGATAACGGTGTAAAGCCGGGTGACACACTTATTGTTCATTCCAACTCAGGCAGAAATACCGTTCCCGTTGAGATGGCTGAAGAAGCAAGAAAGATGGGCGTATACGTAATCGGATTTACAAGCCTTCAGCATTCAAATTCAGTCACCTCACGTGCTCCGAGCGGAAAGAGACTTTTTGAAGTCTGCGATACCGTTATTGACAACTGCGGAGTTCCCGGTGATGCGGCTATCACCGTTCCCGGTCTTTCCGAGCCTATGGGACCGACATCTACAGCAGTAGGTGCTTCCATTATCAATTCAATCGTTATAGAAGCAGTCGAGCTTCTTATCGCTGACGGTATTCTTCCGCCCGTATTTATGAGTGCAAATCTTGACGGCGGTGACGAGCATAACAAAAAGATTTTTGAAGAATACGCAGACAATATTTTCTATATGTAAAGGGTGAGTTGTATGGCGAAATACCGTTGTACCACGCTTGACGGTGAGATATCTCTCAGCACAACTATCAGCAAAAAGGATCTGCACTTTTATTCGGTAAGGGTTGCACCCTTCAAGGTTTACGGACTTTACAACATCCGTGACGGTAAGCCCTTCCGACGTATGCCCGAAGAGGTTGCAAAAGCAACAAGTCCTTCCGTGGCGGAGCTTAACTTTAATACGGCGGGCGGAAGAATACGATTTGCGACCGATTCCGAATGTATTGCACTTAAGGTTACGACACCCGGCTTCAATGGCGGTCATATGTTCAGATCTTTTATTGCCGAGAACGGTTTTGATATGTTTGTAAACGGCAAGTTCTATGCGGTTTTCAAGCCTGAAGAACGAAAGCATGACGAATACGATGCCGTGGTTTCTTTTCCTGACAGACGTATGAGGAATATCGAAATCAACTTCCCGACATACTGCAAGGTCAACGAGGTATATATCGGGCTTGAGCCTACATCGGCACTTCGTGAGGGTGTAGAATACAGACATAAAAAGCACATTGTCTACTACGGATCATCTATCACACAGGGAGCTATTGCTTCACGTCCGGGCAACGCATATCAGGCGATTATTTCAAGAAGATATGACTGTAACTTTATCAATCTCGGATTTTCGGGATCGGGCAAGGCAGAGGATGCCGTTGTGAAGTATATGTCCGAGCTTGATATGAGTATGTTCGTCTGTGATTACGATCACAACGCACCTGATCCGCAGTATCTTAAGGACACGCACGAAAAGCTTTACAGAGCGATCCGTGCAAGTCACAGAAATATTCCGATAATCTTTGTAACACGTCCCGACTACGATACTGACGAGACGGATTCGGCAAAGAGACGCAATATTGTTCACGAGACATTTTTAAAAGCAGTCAGCGAGGGCGACAGGCTTGTATCGTTTATCGACGGCAAGAGCCTTTATCACGGAATGGACAGAGATTGCTGTACGGCAGACGGATGTCATCCCAACGATGCGGGACTTGTCAGAATGGCTGATGTTATCGGTGAACAGATATCCTACTGGTTAGGAGCGATGAATGATGAATGAAGTAATTAAATGCCTTCTTGAAAGAAGAAGTATACGTGCATTTTCTGATAAAAGAATTCCGCTTGATGATTTAAAGCTGATAGCGGAAACTGCAAGAATGGCACCCAGTGCCCGCAATCAGCAGAAGTGGAAGTTTACGGTTGTCAGAAATGCAGAGCTTATAGGGGAGCTTTGCTCCGTTATTGAAAAGGAGCTTGACAGACCCGATTATGATATGTACAATCCCGATGCAATAATAATTGCTACGGCGCAGACGGATTATGAATTTGCCAAAGAGGATTGTGCCTGTGCGCTCGAGAATATCTTTCTTGCGGCACATTCGCTCGGAATCGGTTCAGTCTGGATCAATCAGTTGAGGGGAATATGCGACAGAGAAGCTGTACGTCAGGTGCTGACAAAGCTTAATATCCCTTCCGACCATTCGGCATTCGGTGTTGCTGCGCTCGGTTATCCGGCACAGGAGCATAGAAGTATAAGCAAACTCGAATGTATTGAAATCATTTCATAATGGAGGATTTTTTATGAAAATTACATTTATGGGTGCAGGCAGTACGGTATTTGCAAAAAACGTTCTCGGTGACGTTATGTGTTCCGAAGTTTTAAGAGAATGCGACATCGCACTTTATGACATTGATGCCGACAGACTCAGTCAGTCGGAGCTTATGGTCAACACTCTTAACAAGAACATTAACGAAAACAGAGCTCGTGTCAAGGCTTATCTCGGTGTTGAAAACAGAAAGGATGCGCTGAGAGGTGCTGACTTTGTTGTCAACGCAATTCAGGTAGGACTTTATGATCCCTGTACAATAATCGACTTTGAAGTACCCAAGAAGTACGGACTCCGTCAGACGATTGCCGACACAACGGGCATCGGCGGTATCTTCAGAGCACTCAGAACAATTCCTGTACTTGCAGACTTTGCCGCAGATATGCGTGAGGTTTGCCCCAATGCACTTTTCCTTAACTATACAAATCCCATGGCAATGCTTTCGGGCTATATGCAGAGATATACAGGTGTCGAAACTGTCGGTCTTTGCCACAGCGTTCAGGGCTGTTCAAGAGGACTTCTCCGTGATCTTGAAATTCCCTTTACAGAGCCGATCAGAGAAAGAATTGCCGGTATCAACCATATGGGTTGGCTTCTTGAACTGTACGATGCTGACGGTAAGGATCTTTATCCCGAAATCCGCAGAAAGGCTATTGAAAAGCTTGAAAATGATAAGGAATGTCACGATCTTGTCAGATATGAGTACATCAGACGTCTCGGCTACTACTGCACGGAATCAAGTGAACATAATGCCGAGTACAATAACTTCTTTATCAAGGATAAATATCCCGAGCTTATCGAAAGATACAATATTCCGCTTGATGAATATCCCAGACGTTGCGTAAATCAGATTGCACGCTGGAACAGCGAAAAAGAGAAGTATCTCAACGGTGAAGTTTCTCATACAAGAACAAAGGAATATGCTTCCTACATTATGGAAGCTATCGTAACGGATATTCCCTATAAGATCGGCGGTAACGTTCTTAATACAAACGGACTTATTCCCAATCTTCCCAGAGAAGCCTGCGTAGAGGTTGCCTGTCTTGTCAACAAGTACGGTGTTCAGCCTTGTGCACAGCCTGCACTTCCCGTACAGCTTGCAGCTATGAATATGACCGAAATCAATGTTCAGCTTCTTACAATCGAAGCGGCTCATACTCTCAAGAAAGAGCATATTTATCAGGCAGCTATGCTTGATCCGCATTGCTCTTCCGAGCTTTCCATTGATGATATCGTCAGCATGTGTGACGATCTTATCGAAGCTCACGGTGACTGGCTGCCCAAGTATCATTAATTGTTTACAATCAGTTCATGCATTTTTACCGATTGTGTAGTATAATTTATTTGTACTAAGATTTATTTGTGGGTGATCGTCTTTGCTCGGATATGTCAGAGCTTATAAACCTGAGCTTAAGTTTAAAGAATACGATGTCTATAAGGGACTTTATTGCTCGCTTTGCAAAACGTTGCTCAGGCGTTATTCTCCGCTTGCTCAGCTGTTTCTCAGCTACGATGCAGTGTTCTTTGCGTTGCTTGTGCTTTCGGTTTCTGACAGATGTCCGTCCTTTTCAAAGTCACGCTGTTGCTACAATCCTGCAAAAAAATGTATGAAGTGTTCCGATGACGGTGGTGTATTGGACTTTTGCGCCGATATATCCGTAATAATGTTCTTTTACAAGCTTCGTGACAGCCTTTGTGATAAAGGATTTGTTGAAAAGCTTGTTGCAATGATGATTTATCCTGCGGCTGTGCTTATGCACAAAAAGGCAAAAAGATTACAGCCGCAGGCTGAACTGATCGTCAAACAGGCGATGACCGCTCAGTCTGAAGCAGAAAATAACGATGCTTCACTTGATATGGCGGCTCATCCGTCTGCAGATGCACTGTCAAAGCTTGTTGCTCTTTTTACAGGACTTGATGCTGACAGTACGCTTTGCAGAATTGCTTATATGGTGGGACGTTTTGTCTACTGTATCGACTGTGTTGACGATGTTCACAAGGATTTGAAATCAGGCAATTTCAATCCCTTGAAAAAGAGATATAACGATTCTGCCGATGATTTTTACAGCTATGCACTCGGTATGCTTAATCTCAATATTTCGGAAGCTGTCAATCTTTATGAAAGTATGGAGATAAATCATTTTTCCGATTTGCTGTTCAATATTCTTTTTGACGGGTTGTACAATTCGTCATTGGCGGTAATCAATAAACACAACAGGGAGGTGGGTCAATGAATAATCCGTTTGAAGTATTGGGTGTATCCCAGAATGCAACTGATGACCAGATCAGAGAGGCGTACAGATATCAGGTAAGAAAGTATAACGAGGAACTTGAACAGAATCCGAACTCTGCTTTTGCCCGACAGAAGCTTTCCGATCTCGACAGAGCGTATGACGAGATTATAATGTCACGAAGCGGCTACGGTTCTCAAAAGGGTAATGCTTATACTCAGCAAGGCGGCAATTACGGTAATTATTCCGCTCCTGCCGACTTTTCCGATATCAGAGAAAAAATCCGTGCAGGACGCCTTGATGATGCGCAGATACTGCTTGACGGTGTACCTGAATTCAACCGTTCGGCAGAGTGGTACTATCTGAAAGGTACCGTTCAGCAGAGAAAAGGCTGGCTTGAGGAAGCTTACGGTAACTTTGCGGCAGCCTGCCGTCTTGATCCGTCAAATCCCGAATACAAGGCAGCTTTTGACAGTATGCAGAATTCACGCTCAGGCGGTTACAGAACCGTTCGCAATGACAGAAGAGGTGCATCTTTTTGCGACGTTTGCACGGGACTTCTGTGTGCGGATTGCTGTTGCGAATGTATGGGCGGAGATCTTATCAGCTGTTGTTGATAGGGAGGGCTTCGCTTGAAACAAAATATTAAAATTGCAGTTGGCGGAATTATGGCGGCACTGTCGCTTGTATTTCTGTTTCTGTTTTCGGTTTTTCCGTCGGCAACTTTGGCAGCTCCCGCTGTTGCAAGTATTTTGACGGTGTTGGCTGTTCTGGAGCTTAACAAAAAATGGGCAGTCGGTGTTTTTGCCGCAGTCAGTATTTTGTCGGTACTTATAATTCCGTCAAAGGAAGCGGCAATATTATACGTCGTATTTTTCGGCTATTATCCGATTCTTAAATCGGTGCTTGAAAGTAAGATCCACAAAAAGTGGCTTGAAATGATCATCAAGACGGTTATGTTTTGTGTCATAATGTTTGTTTCGTATGCATTGATGATCAGGTTCGTCGGAATCGAGTTTGACGAGATTCAGAAGTACGGCATGGCGGCAGTTCCTGCGCTGTTGGGTTTAGGTGCGGTTGCCTTTATAGGATATGATTATTGTCTGACATTGTTTGTCAGTGAATATATAAGAAAATGGCAGAAAAGATTTAATAAGTTGTTTAAATTAGGAAACTGAGGAGATAAAAGAAAATGAGCGAAAAAAAGACAAATTTTGCGGTTGTCGGTATCAGCGGCAGAGGCAGCGGAATGCTTGAAAACTTTCTTGCAATTCCCGGTGTCAGAGTAGTTGCTGTATGCGACAAGTACGAGGACAGAGCAAAAAACGGTGTTGAGATCGTTGAGAGAGAAACAGGCGAAACTCCCGATATGTATCTTGACTATAAAGAGATGCTCAAGCGTGACGATTTTGAAGGCTTGCTCGTATTTACAACCTGGATCACACATTCAAGAATTGCTGTTGATGCAATGCGTGCAGGCAAGCACGTTGCTATGGAAGTGGGCGGTGCAGCATCCATCGAGGAGTGCTGGCAGCTTGTCAGAACTTCCGAGGAAACAGGCAAATACTGTATGCTTCTTGAAAACTGCTGTTACGACAGAAACGAAATGGCACTCTTCAATATGGTCAAGCAGGGTATCTTCGGCGAGATCGTTCACCTTGAGGGTGGCTACAGACACGATCTTCGCAGTGAGATCTGTCACGGCAGAGAGAACAGACACGGCAGACTTTACAACTTTATGAACAGAAACGGTGAGCTTTATCCGACTCATCAGTTAGGTCCCATCGCAAAGGTTATTGATATAAACAGAGGCAACAGATTCCTTACACTCTGTTCAATGGCAAGCAAATCAAGAGGTCTTAACGAATGGCTTCGCAAGAACGAGGTTGAGGGCTACGATATTACCGAATATCCCTTTAACCAGGGTGACGTTGTTACAACAATGATCAAGTGTGCAAACGGTGAAACAGTTGTTCTGCATCACGACTGTTCCGTTCCGAGACCGTACTCAAGAAACTATGTTATCGAGGGTACAAAGGGTATCTACAGCGAGGATCAGGATTCATGCGGAGCTGTCTATCTTGACGAATTCGGTGATGATGAATGGGTTCCTTTCAAGGACGGACTTCGTGACAAGTACGAGCATCCTCTTTGGAAAAAGTACGTTATTGACGGTGTAAAGCGTGGTCACGGCGGTATGGACTATCTTGTACTTTCTGCATTTGCTGAGTCCGTTATCGAAGGTCATGAGCCTCCCATCGACGTATATGATACCGCAACCTGGATGGCAATTACCTGTCTTTCCGAGCAGTCTGTTGCAATGGGTTCGATGCCTGTTCCCGTACCTGATTTTACAAACGGTATGTGGATTGACCGTGAACCGTTCCACAGAGGAATCTATACGGTAAACGAAGTATGCGAAGAAGCTTTTGAAAAATATCAGATAGCAACGGAGGATGGAGAATGAGATATTACATAGGTGTTGACGGTGGCGGAACAAAAACATATTACGCACTTTTTGACGATGACAAAAAGATAATTGCCGACTATAAAACTCCCGGAAGCAACCACGAAAATCTTGAAGGCTCGTTTGACGAAGCGGTAGATATCATCTGGTCGGGTATTACAGGTCTTCTTGAGTCTGCAGGCAAGAGCCTTTCGGACATTTCCTTTACTCTTATGGGTCTTGCAGGTGTTGATCATCCTTTCCAGCACGATGCAATTTTTGAAAGACTTGAAGCAAAGGGTCTTAAAAACTTTGAAATTTACAATGACGGCTTTATTGTCGTTAAGGCAGGCAGTATCTCGGGTGCTGCAATCGGTCTTAATAACGGAACGGGTACTTGCTGTAATTCCATCGACTCTGACGGCACAATGCTTCAGCTTGCAGGTCTCGGTGATTATTCGGGCGACATGGGCAACGGTCATTGGATCGCAATGATGGCTTACAGAGCGATTTATGACGAGGTATATCTCGGACTTGATAAGACAGCTATTACCAAAAAGTATTACGATCGCTTCTCTCTTTCGACAAGAGAAGAGTTTTTGTCAACTGTCAGCGTTTTTGAAACAGACGATGCTGAAGAATATATCCGTGCACTCATTACCGCTTACTTTGAAGCACTCAACGAGGGCGACAAGGTAGCTGAGGGTATTATGGAACAGATGGCAAAGCGCAGTGCGGCACTTATCGTTGCACATTCAAATCAGCTGAATTTTGCAGGTGACGAGATCGAGGTTGTTCTTTCGGGATCTATCCTGACTGCACTTCCGTCTGACCGTTATCTTAACAGAATTTCAGAGATTATCTCGGAAAAGAGCGACAGAAAGTTCCGCTTTATCAAGCTTTCCGAACCTCCCGTAATGGGATGTGTAAACTGGATCAAGCAGGCATATGTTAAATAATTATTTTGAATAGAGGAGTAGTTATGAAAGAGATTAATGTTGCAGTAATCGGATCGGGCAGCACATATTGTCCCGAGCTTGTTGACGGTTTTATCAAAGCGAGAGATTCGCTTAAATTAAAAAAGATTTCCTTTATGGACATCGACGAAAGAAAACGTACAATCGTAGGTAATCTTTGTGTCCGTATGCTTAAAAAGGCAGAGATTGACTGTGAAGTTCTGCTGACAGACGATCTTGATGCAGCACTTCAGGGAGCGGACTTTGTTGTTACACAGATCCGTGTAGGCAAGCTTCCCGCAAGATATCTTGACGAAACAATTCCGCTTAAATACGATCTTATCGGTCAGGAAACAACAGGTATCGGCGGATTCTTCAAGGCACTTCGTACAGTTCCCGTAATGAAGAACATCTGCGAGCGTATCGAAGCTATCTGTCCCGATGCATGGCTTATCAACTTTACAAATCCGTCGGGTATCATCACAGAGTTTGTTCTTAATCACACAAACGTAAAGAACATCGGTCTTTGTAACGTTCCGATCAATATGATCGACGATACAAAGGAAATCAGCGGTGAGGACAGCGAGCTTACATATGTAGGTCTTAACCACCTCAGCTGGATCACATCCGTTAAAAAGGACGGTAAAGAGCTTCTTCCCGATATGATCAAGACAGGCTTCTCACCCAAGGTTATGGAAAATATCAAGGATGACGGTTTCTCACTTGAAACTCTTGCTGCTATCAACGCAATTCCTTCGTCATATCTTCAGTATTATTACTGCAGAGCCGCAAAGCTTGATCACCTTAAGAGTGACGAAAAGAGCAGAGCTCAGGTATGTATGGAGATTGAAGAACAGCTTCTTGAAATGTACTCTGACGAAGAGCTTGTTGTTAAGCCTGCACTTCTTGACAAGCGTGGCGGACATAAGTATTCACTCGCAGCTGTATCATTGATTGATTCTATCGCAAATGACAAGAACGATGTTCACGTTGTCAACATCAAGAACGGTGACACACTTCCCTTTATGGATAAGGATGACGTTGTTGAGATTGCTGCAGTTATCGGTAAGGACGGTGCTAAGCCCGTTCCCGTTGAAGAGATCAACAACCGTCACGTAGTCGGTCTTATGAGAATCGTCAAGGATTACGAAAAGTATGCTGTCGAAGCTGCTCTGACAGGCTCGGATACAGCGGCTCTCAATGCACTTCTCGTTCATCCTCTTGTAGGTGACTGGGAAAAGGCACAGAGATGCTTTGAAGAAATGAAAGAAGCTCATAAAGAGTTCCTTCCGCAGTTTTTCAATAAATAATTTTTTAAGGACGGGTGGAAACATCCGTCCTTTTGGTGATATTATGAAAGATTTAAAAACACGTATCGGAGCATTAACGGTATTCCGTGAGTTCCTTTGTGATGAAGTAATCGCATCCTTGTATAATTTATTGGACAAAAAGAGTGATGTTTGTGCATACTCTGATTTTGTTTCAAAGCTCTACAACGCAAACGGAGGAGATCTTTCACAGTATGTCAGATCAATCTGCGAAAACAGCAGTAATGTGTATGTCAGAATGATCGGAAAAGGTGAAAGTGTTCCCGGATATATAGAAAAAAGTGTTGAATTTGAGCTTGATACTTTGCAGATGATCTCTGATCTCAGCTTTTATAATCTGACCGACTGCACTTGGGCATCACAGTTTAAATCGGGCGGAGTTGATATCAGGAAGATATACCTTGACAGAGCAAGAAATATCGGCAGATACGGCTTTGGTATTTATGCGAAGTACGGAATGTTCTATCTTGATGACAGCGGTGAGATAATCCCTGTCAAAAATCCCGACAAAACACGTCTTTCACAGCTTGTCGATTATGAGTATCAGAGAGGTATTGTTATCGACAATACAAAAGCTCTGCTTTGCGGTAAGCCTGCTGCCAATATCTTATTGACAGGCGATGCAGGTACAGGCAAATCCGCAACCGTTAAGGCAGTTTGTAACGAACTTTTCGGTGACGGCCTGCGCATTATCGAGATCAGAAAAGATCAGCTTCATATCATACCGCAGATTCTTGATGAGCTTGCAGAAAATCCGCTTAAGTTTGTTTTGTTTATAGATGATCTTTCTTTCTTAAAGGATGATGATAACTTCAATGCGCTTAAAGCGGTGCTTGAAGGATCGGTTTCTGCAAAATCCCGAAATGTCGTTATTTATGCAACAAGCAACCGACGCCATATTATCAAGGAAAAATTTTCTGACCGTGACGGTGATGAGGTTCATATCAATGACACCTTGCAGGAAACGGTATCTCTTTCCGAAAGATTCGGAATACATATTTCCTTTGATAAGCCCGATAAAAAAACGTTCCTTCACATTGTCAGATCACTTGCATCTCAGAGCGGTCTTAAAATTGACGATGATGAATTAGAGCTTAAAGCGGAACGTTTTGCTCTTCAGCGAGGCGGAAGATCGGCAAGACTTGCACGTCAGTTTGTTGACGGTCTTTTGTCGGAATAAGGGGTTGAATGTAGCTGATGAAAGTCAGTACACGTAATTATTGGACATATTATCTGCAGACGGCAGCTTATAATATCGCACTTATGCTGTCATCGGGTGCTGTAATGCAGACCTTTATGCTTGAATGCGGTATCGGGGAGGAGAGAGTCTCTCTTTATGTGTCGGTATTACAGATCGTTCAGACTGCCGTGATGCTTTTAGTGTCAAAGGCTACCGAAAATATCCGAAATATCCGACTTGCCGTCGCAGTATCTTTTATAGCTTACATACCGTTCTTTTCGGTAATGATGTATTTGTGCGGTGAGCGCGGTATTGCCGTTGATACTAAGTATATAATTATCTTTGCAGTTAGTCTGCTTCTGAATATCTTTGTAGGTCTTTACAGTATCGTTTCGTACAAGCTCCCGCATATCATTATGGATATGAGGGACTACGGTACGGTGCTTGGTCAGTCAGGCGTTATTGCAGGCATTTTATCAATGCTCTTTTCGTCGGCTATGACGGTAACTCTTAAAAAAGGCGAATATATGAGTGTAATGCGGCTGTTTTTTGCAATCGGTATTGTTATCGGTATTATCGCCATTGTTGCAAGCTTTTTGTTTAAACAGATTTCACACGGTGCAGACACTACAGACAAGACAAAGATCAACTTCTTTAAGTATAAACCGTTCTACAGGCTGATAATTCCTAACTTTATGCGTGGCTTTTCGCTCGGAATTTTTAATCTTATTACTGTCATCGGTTATTCGTGCGGTTTGCTTGACTCTTCATCTGCTGCAATAATCGCAACCGTTACGCAGATTTCAATGCTTGTCAGTTGTCAGACCTACTCTTTACTTGTGCGCAAGGTCAGAAACGGCATTATTGTTTTGTCCGCATCAATAGTCTTTTGCGTAACTGCACCGATGATGACTGCAACTTCTTCAAAACTGTGGTTCTATGTGTTCTATTTTATAGCGTATTTCTTTGTAAACTACGTTGCATACTCGGTGCCTGTCATTGTTGCAAATCATATTGACTACAATGTGCTCAGTCAGTATACAGCGTGGCGGATGGCTCTTTTTACGCTCGGAATTGCCGCAGGTGGTGCTCTTGTTCCGATATTGCTGAATCTTATCGGACATACAGGAACTCTGATAGTTTGCGGTTTGACAATTCTTCCGTGCGGTATAGGATATTATCTTTTTGAACACTCACAAAGAATAAAAAAAGGCTGTCTTGAATGACAGCCTCTGCTTGTCGAAAAAGTATTTTTCGGCAAGCAGGGAGACTTCGGGAAAGGTGACGAGATGGCGTGTTCTTTGCCCCGAAGCTGTACAAAGGTACTGCGAGAGGGCAAAAACGCGACAAACGCACATACATAGAAATAAAA
>JAFQIG010000007.1 GCA_017397655.1 Clostridia bacterium
AACAATAAATTGTTCTGTTGCTTCCGGCGTTTTATTTGCAGTTTTAAATGGAGCTTTGCTCCTGTCGGACAGTTCTTCATTATTCAAATAACGTTGAATCCACTTATCTCCTGTAGGACGGCTTATGCCATACTCACGACATAATTCCGATTTGCTTTTTTGCTTCGATAACACTTGTCTTACAAATTCTTCTCGCATTTTTTCTACACTCTTTTCTTTCCAAGGCATTCCCATCTTCCTTTCAAATGTTCTTGCCTCTATTATACTAAAAGTGTAAACTATGTCCTCGGACATTTTGTAAACTATGTTACCACACTACACAAATCTGCCGCCAGTCATTGAAGCACTTACAGTAATTGGACGAATTTACAATATTTGCCATCGGAATATAACTGCTGTTCGGTTTTAGTTCACAATTGATCTGATTCGATGTTACTAAATGAATTGATGCGTTGCATCATGAATTGGCTTCGCCGTGATTTCTCGCTGACGCTCCATGAATTGCATTGCGATACAATGCATTATAAAAGATTCTTCACTTCGTTCAGAATGACCCGATGGGTTCGAGGATAACGATTTACAGTAATCGGACGAATTTACAGAAATTCACATCGGAATATAACTGCTGTGCGAGATACCGGAATGTACTCCCAATGATCTGTTTATAAAGGAAGACTGATTCGCCTTGAGAGCAACGGCTTTCAAGGGTTATTTTTTTAGTTTACATTGAGCGTTTTTTGTGTTAAAATATAATGAATATATTTTTGAATGGGAATAAATGATGACAACGAAGCAAAAAAAGAAAATAGCGACGTGGATAATTGTTCCGCTGATGCTTCTGATATTCATACTGGACATAGTGACGCTGGTGCTGTGCAACCGTTATGCGGCACGCTATACGATTATGCCCGAAAGCTTTGACGGCACATATTCGGACAGAATACATTTTCTCAACACCGAAAATTCCGATGCGATACTGTTGGAATCCGACGGGCATTTTGCGCTGATAGATGCAGGCGAGGGCAGTGACAATCCGAGGAGAAGCAACTATCACAAGGGTTTTGAGGAGGTTGTTGTTTCCTATATCAAAAAAGTTGCGACACTTTCCGACGGCAAGGCGCATCTTGATTTTATACTCGGAACTCATTTGCATTACGATCACATCGGCGGTTTTCACGCGGTGATAACAGATCCCGACATTGTGATCGGAAAAGCGTATTTCAAGGAATACGATCCGAACATCGGCAAAAGCTACGAGGGCGGCAGGTGGGGGCTTCGTGATATATACGATCAGATTGTTGAAGATCTTGCCGTTCGAGATGTTGAGCTTATCAGCGAGCTGTCGGATGAACCGTTCCTTTTCGGTAACTTTACTTTGCAGTTTTTTAACACCGTGAACCGTGAAGAGGTCTAAGGCGAGGGCGAAAATGCCGCAAGTGTCGGTGTCAAGGTTACAAAGGGCAGTCAGTCGGCTTTTCTCGCTTCCGACATTACGAGAACGACGGGACTTCTCCGTATTGTCGAGGACGAAATCGGTCAGGCGGATATTTTAAAGATCGGTCACCACGGCTATTACGGTTCGGGCTCACGTTCCTTTATGAAAAAGCTTTCGCCTGAGATTTCGGTTGTGACCAACAGACTCGGAAAGATCTATCCCAACGAAAAGTGGATTCTGACGATGAATGCAAAAATTCCGATCTATGCAACGTATGAAAACGACGGATTGATAATAAGCTTTGCCGACAGCGGCGAATATATCCTGACAAACAAGATTCATTGACGAGGTGCCTTTATGAAGAGATTTTTATGCGCTTTTTTAGCGGTGATTCTGTGTGCTCTCACCTTTGTTACGGCATTTGCCGCGTATGACTTTGACTACCGTACAGACGATTTGCGGGAGTTTGCAGCGATTGCATCTACATTCGGAAACAGCGGTGTTTCTGTTGCAGGAGATGATTCGGTACAGGCGGACTACGATGTGCGCAGAACGGTTGTTGTCAGAACGGACGGAAGAAAACCCGATCTTCACGGCGTTGCTCCCGATATTTCGGTTGACGGTCCCGATGACATTTTTGCACTCAGCTTCCCGACTGTCGAAAAGGCAGAGGAATGTGCCGAGCTGCTCTCAGGCAGAAGCGGTATAATCTATGCCGAATGTGACACCACGGTCAGCATTACCGAAGAGGAGGAGTATGAGGAACCGATACCGGATGAGGAGGCAGAATATCACTCATGGGGAATCGGCTATATGCACGTTGAGGATCTTGTAAAAAAAGTTAAGGAAACGGTGACCGATCCGAACAGGGAAGTGATTGTCGCCGTTGTTGATTCCGGCATTACGGTGTCGCATCCGATATTCAAAAACAGGCTTGTCGAACCGAAGGATTTTGTCTTTACAGACGGCGAATGTATTGACGATAACGGTCACGGAACGGCTGTTGCAGGCGTTGTTGCGGACTGTACGCAGGGTCTTAATGTCAGAATTATGCCGATAAAGGTGTTGGATTCCGAGGGTGGAGGCAGTGCGATGATTGCTGCAGCAGGGCTTGAATATGCCGCAAGAAACGGTGCTGACATTATTAATGCCAGCTTCGTTTCGCAAAAGTGTTCTGTAAGATTCCACGATGCACAGGCAGTTGCAAAGGAAAACGGCAGTATCCTTGTTATAAGTGCAGGCAATCACGGTATTGATATGGATGCCGAAGTCTGCTGTCCGTCGCATATTCCCGAGGTCATTACGGTAACAGCCATTGACCGATACGGCGAGCTGTATCATAACAACTGCTACGGAACAATGGTGGACGTTATCGCTCCCGGTGTTTTGGTTGATTGTGCCTCACGAAGCGGTAATTATCAGCCCAGAACGGGTACTTCCTTTGCGGCTCCGCATATTGCAGCTGTTCTCGCTATGTACACGATGATGCTTCCCGATGCTTCGGAAAAGTGGATCTGCAATTTGCTTGTGACAAATACACTTGACGTTGCCTCAAGCGGTTTTGATGTCTACAGCGGATGGGGATTACCGTATCTTACGGATGTCTCTGCCGAGGAAGAACCGAAGACAATCACAAAAATCGGGATAAACACTTTGCCTGACAAGACTGTTTATGAGTATAAGGAAAATATTGACTATACAGGTCTGTCGGTAAATGTCTTTTACAGCAACGGCGAGACGATGGTTCTGCGAAACGGCTTTACCACGGACTGTCCCGAGCTGACGTACGGCGAGCATACCGTAACAGTCACTCTTGCCGAGCACACAACATCCTTTACCGTCGAAGTCAGATATAATTGGTGGCAATGGATTATCGTAATACTTCTGTTCGGATGGATATGGTATTGATTTAAAATATAATAAATTTGTACGGGAGGGTCTGCGGACCCTCCCGAATAGTTTTGGCGTATTTACAGTAATTGGATGAATTTACAATATTTGCCATCGGAATATACCTGCTGTGCGGTTATAATGCACAATCGGTCTGATTCGATGTTACTCAATGAATTGATGCGTTGCATCATGAATTGGCTTCGCCGTTAATTCTCGCTGACGCTCCATGAATTGCATTGCGATACAATGCATTATAAAAGATTCTTCCCTTCGTTCGGAATGACCCGATCGGCTCTGTGGTCGCACTACCCAAAATGTAGGGGCGGCAATCTGCCGCCAGTCATTGAAGCATTTACAGTAATTGGATGAATTTACAGAAATTGCCATCGGAGTATAACGTGATGATCTATTAATGATGTGCAATTGATTCTGTTGGTTTGTTCGATGTGCCGACTCACGGTTGTCATCC
>JAFQIG010000069.1 GCA_017397655.1 Clostridia bacterium
CTGTTTTTAATTCTTCAATTTCCTTGTTTAATTTAGATGAATCTGATTTCATAATAATTCACCTTTAATTATATTTCTCCGCTGATTTTTGCCTTGTTGTGACAAAAATATTCTCTTTCAAAACAGCGTTGCATCTGAAATGCAATAGGTTGCGTGCAGTCGGGCATTTCTTCGATGCAGCCATACTGACGTATGGCAAAGAGAAAAATGTCCGACCGTGCGTGAAATATTGTATTTCAGACATATGGAATTGCCTTATCAAAAAGTATACTTCTTGATAAGGCATTTAATATGGTTTTGAAAGGAATCTTTTCGCCGCAACTGCATTTCAGACATATGGAATTGCCTTTTCAAAAAGTATATCTCTTTTATCTTGAAACGTAGTTCAGGGGATTGACAAACCGACCGTTGACGATAACCTCAAAGTGAAGGTGCGGACCCGTGGAGTTACCTGTTGATCCGATCTTTCCGATCTTCTGACCTGCGGAGACATATTGTCCCGGTCTGACAACGATCGAACCGTAGAGGCAGTGCGCATAACGGGTTTTTATTCCGTTACCGTGGTTGATCAGAACTTGTTGTCCGTAGCTGTTACCGGTAGAACCTGCAATTTCGACAGTTCCTGACGCTGCCGCGACGATAACATGACCGCTTGCACGGCTTGTCGTGATATCAAGTCCTTTGTGACCGTATCTGCCGAACCTCTGACTTATCGTCTTTGCCGTCGGGGTAGGCCATACAAAGCCTTTTGATGACATCTGACCGCCGTAATAGTTGCCGCCCGATGCAGTGCCGAGCTCTACCTTCTGACTGACAGGTTCAGATATTGTAACACGACCGATTTCTTCTTTGTCATAGATAACGCCGTTTACGGTGGTGACGCTGACTGTTACAAGGTCCGTTCCGTTTTTGCCTTCACGTATGATTCTGCGGTCACCCTGGAAAAGCTTTGAATTATACGTGACTTCAACAGGGCAGATGACCTCTTCACGGTAGACCTCGGTATGAGTGACCTTGGGCGTAACGTAATTTTCCTGTTCACGAACAAGAAGCATTGTTCCGACGAGGATGGTGTCACCGAGCTGCGGGTTCATAATTTTTAATTCGCCGATTGTAAGGCTGTTATCGGATGCGATTTTTGAGAACGAGTCACCGGGCTGTGCGATATAATACTCGGCCTCGCTTTTGGGAGTGCTGAGCTTTTGAGCAAGTCTGTCTGCGTCCCACATGGTGTTTTCGTTATCGGGATACAGACCTTGTACATAGTCGATTTCCTCAAGGAAACCGAGAGTAGCATCTTCGATATCTGTATGAACAGTCTCAAGAATTGCATTAAAAACACTTCGGGCATCATTTTCGTTCTTGACCGAACACAGAAATTCGCCGTCAATAAAAATACCGCAGGCATTTGTTATGTTTTCATCGGATGCACTGATAAGATTTTCACTCAGCGAGGATGAATCGATAAGCTCGTTAACAGAAACGAGCGAAAGTTCGTATTTGGGAGTTTCAAGAAGCTCGGAACTGTCACCGTCATAGCCGATCGACAGCTTTTCGAGCGCCTTGTTGCGAGCATCGAGATATACCGATTCGTTTGCGATATAGCCGATTGTTTCGTCGCCGTATTTGACGCGCAAAGCGTATGTGAAGCTGTTCCAATAGTTGATTTCCGCCAACAGCACAATAATCATCAGAATCGGAAGAGCTGTGTTGAATGCGGATTTAAGATACTTCTTGTGTCTGACAAGAGCCAAAGCGCAATATTTGAAAAACAGCCTGACGGAGGATGAAAAGTTTTCTTTTCTTGTTTTTTTCAGGTTTGCGGAAGCCGAAGCGATTTCTTTTTTGATAACAGCTTGCTCTTCGCGCGAACGCCTGACAGCCTGAACAAAGAAAAAGTCGATTGCAAGGACAAGTATTCTGCACCAGACGAGAAGAGGAGTCAGCGGCTTTGACAACTGACGTTTAAGAGTGCGCAGGCACTTTCTTGTATTTCGTCTGATCTGAATTCCGAAGTAGGCAACCAACCTGAAAAGAGCATTCATCGCTTCACCTCCTTAACAGTTAACCTATATATAATAACAGATTTTTGCCGGAATTGCAACATTAGTTCATAGTTCCGCCTGTGATACCTGAAAAAAGTCTGATAACGTTTCTGCGCAGACCCTTGTGAATATCGTCTGACAGAGAGGGATCGTTTGACAGAATCTCCTGTGCGGCAGATGCAGCTTCGCTGAGAAGATGTGAATCGGTCAGCATATTTGCGATCTGAAGATCGGGCAGACCGTGCTGTTTTGTGCCGAAGAAGTCACCGGGACCGCGCATCCGAAGATCCTCATCAGCAATTTTGAATCCGTCGGTGGTTTTGACCATTGTATTGAGTCGTTGCCGTGCCTCAGGATTTGATGCATCGGAAATGAGAATACAGGTTGATTCCTCAGTACCTCTGCCGATACGGCCGCGCAGCTGATGAAGCTGAGAGAGCCCGAAGCGCTCGGCATTTTCTATGACCATAATGACTGCATTCGGAACATCGACGCCGACTTCGATTACGGTTGTGGATACAAGAAGCTGCAGCTTGCCGCTGTAAAAATCCTGCATAACTCTGTCTTTGTCTCGTGAATTCATTTTGCCGTGAAGCAGACCGACGGAATAATCTTTGAAAACTCCGCTTTTCAGCGTCTCTGCATAGCTTTCGGCAGAGATAAGATCAAGCTCGCCGTCTTCAACAAGAGGGCAGACAACGTATCCCTGCAATCCCTTATCAAGATGTTGCTTAACAAAATTCAAAGCACGCTCTCTTTTGTTACTTGTAACAAAGAAAGTCTGTACAGGCTTTCTTCCTTTGGGAAGCTCTTTTAAAACGGAAATATCAAGATCTCCGTAAATCATCAACGCAAGCGTGCGGGGAATCGGAGTGGCAGACATTACAAGTACGTGCGGATTATTACCCTTTTTACCAAGAACGGCACGCTGTTCAACACCGAAGCGGTGCTGTTCATCGGTGATAACAAGCCCGAGATTATTAAAAGTGACATTATCGGACAAAACTGCATGAGTACCGACAACGACACCTGTTTCACCATTTGCAAGCTGAGAGATGATTCTTCTTTTATCAGACAGTTTGGTAGACCCGGTCAGAAGCTCCGGAGTAATACCGTGATTTTCAAACATTTTACAAAGAGTATTGTAATGCTGTGTTGCAAGTATTTCGGTAGGAGCCATAAATACAGCCTGAAAACCGTTTTTGACAGCGTTGTAAACGGCGGCAGCGGCAACTACTGTTTTGCCCGACCCGACATCACCTTGCAAAAGTCGGTTCATCGGAATGCTTTCGGACATATCCTCTGATATGGTTTTTATCGCATCACTTTGCGAAGCTGTAAGCGTAAAGGGTAACGATTTTACGAACGAGTCGGAACAGTCGTTTACAACTGACAGCGAGGCTTTTTTTCTTTTTACTGATCCCATAAGCCTCAATCCGAGACTGAGTGTCAGAAGCTCTTCAAAAATCAGTCTGCGCCGTGCCAGGGAGGCATAGTCCGAATCAATCGGAAAATGAATGTTTTTGATCGCATCCCTTATGGAGCAAAGGTAATATTTGTCCATTATATATTGAGGAAGCGATTCGGGGATTATGTCAATACAGCTGTCAATGGCATTGGCAACAGCTTTTTCTATTATCTTAGAAGAGAGGCTTTCCGTCTGACGGTAAATGGGACGGATGCGGTCGTTACGTTCTGACTTTTCGACGGACGGCGTGTTCATTTCTTTTTGCCACAAAGATCCCGAAATCCTTCCGAAAAAGAGGTATTCTTTACCTTCTTCAATTTTTTGTGCAGTAAATTTGCTGTTAAAGATAGTGATTTTTAAAATACCCGTACCGTCGGTAGCGTTGGTTTTGTATATAGTCAGACCCTTTCTGATGCGTTGTTCAATCGGTTTTCGGTCAGCAATGGCACGGATACAGCAAAAATCGCCGATAGCGGCATCAGCTATGGTGCAGATTTTACTCCAGTCCTCATACGTTCTGGGAAAAAAGAATAAAAGGTCTCTGACGGTTACGATACCAAGCTTTTTGAAAAGCTCGGCACGCTTTCCGCCGACACCTTTTATAAATTGAACACTGTCTTTAAGTTCCATTAATACTCACCGATCAGAATTTCCATCTGTCAATATCTTCAAAAAGATCGTAAAATCTCGCTTCCGTAGAGTTGTTAAGTTCTTTTACACCTGCCGCAATACCGTTGCGGAAGCAAAGAGGAATAAAAGGAACTTCCTTTTCAAAAGCGATCATAAATTCCTCAATAGTACCCTCACCGGAAAGGAAGGCGTAGTAAGCATCGGCGGCGCTTCTTGCCCATATACCGTGAGCCATGCGACCTTCACCGCAAAAGAATGCGTCAAGACTCATATTGGGCAAAAGACTCACTTCGCCTATGTACATATCAAATTTGCCAAGCTCAACAGCATCAAGAAAAGCGTCCTGAGGCATAACTCTTATATCAACGTTTATGTCGAGCGATTTAAGATTTTTAGCAATCTGTTCGGCGGCGGTCAGCTTGAAGTTGTTTCCTTCGCAAACGATCATAGTGAATGTGAGGCTGAGTCTGCCGTTGTTTCTGTAGCCGTAGGAGTTGATCTGATTATAACCTGCTTTTTCAAGAATTGATTTAGCTTCTTCACGGCTGTATGTGTTCTGCGGAGTGTATTCGATTATCGGATTCCACAAAGGGTTAAAGGGAGTGTAAGTGGCTTGCGCATGACCTTGAAAAGCAATGTTGAGAATGTTTTCTCTGTCAATAGCTCTTGCGATGGCAGTTCTTATGCTGTAGTTGGCAAGAGCGGGATCATCCTGGTTAAGTCCGACATAAACAAAGTTGTTGAGAGGGTATTCGGCAGTATTTGCGCTGACACGTGTATAAACACCGCTTGACAGATCGTCAAAGGCGAAGCTGATGTTACCGATTTCCAGGCTGTAAAACAGAGCATCGGAATCGGTGATGTTGACAAGCTTTATCGAGTTGATTTCGGGGAAGAAACCTCCGAAGCGCTGGTTATGAGCGATAAGAGAAGGATCGGCTTCGTTTTCTTCATATACAAGCTTATATCTGCCGCTGCCGGTAGGAACGGTTTTGTGGACATTCTTTTTCATAGAGTCCTTTTCGTCCTGAGCGAGTGATTCATTGATCTTTTTAAGGTCGTCAAGGGATGTTCCCGTTTTGATTATGGGGAAGTCAAGGCAGGCTGCAGCATACGGATCGGGTTGTTTGAGCATAAACAGAACGCTGTTAAGGCCCGTAGCCGTAGCCGATTCAAAGTTTGAAAGACGTGAAGAATATACAGATGACTGACTTGCCTTTTCAAAGGAATATACAACATCGTTTGTTGTCATCTGACTGCCGTCGGTAAAGTATACTCCGCTGTTTATCGTAACAGAAACAGACAGGTGATCGGCAGTATATGAGTTGGCGATAAGCGGAACAGGCTCGTATGTTTCGCCGATAGAAAACAGGCTGTCATACAAAAGAGTGGTCAGCTGACGGTTCATCGAGCTTTTTGCAGACAACGGGTCAAGACTGTCCGATTTGGAATAGGGCAGTCGAAGCTCGTTATATTCAATTTCGGGAAGCTGATCGGGATCATAGTAGTATGAACCGTCTATCATCGAGGGAGAGTTATCGGTATCTTCACCGCAAGCCGACATTACCGACACGATAACGGCAAATGTCACAAAAAGTGCGGTTATTCGCAAAAAAACGTGTGTTTTCATAATTTCACACCTGCCAGATCAAGAATGATTTTGTTAGCCATAAGAAGTCCTGCTGTTGACGGAACAAAAGAAATGCTGCCGGGAACAGATCTTTTTGACGATTCTTCGGATGTGGCGGCAGGCTTTATCGGTGTTTCGTCCGACCAGACAACGCACAGCGAAGAGATATTCCGTTCTTTCAGCTCACGGCGCATAACTCTGCAAAGAGGGCAGACCGAGGTTTTTTTGATATCGGAAATCTGCAGTCTGGAAGCGTCCAGCTTGTTACCGGTACCCATACAGGAAATAATCGGGATGTTTTTGTTATTCGCAATTTCAACGAGCGACAGCTTTGCGCTGACGGTATCAATTGCATCTGCAATATAGTCGTAATGAGTGTCAAAAAAGCTTTCTGCATTATCGGGCAAAACAAAAGTGTCCGACGTATAAATTTTACATTCGGGATTAATATCAAGAAGTCTTTGTTTGGCGACCTCGGTTTTCTTTTTGCCGACAGTTGATGTCAGGGCAAACAGCTGACGGTTGCGGTTGGAATCGGCAACACAGTCGCTGTCAACCAACGTGAGCGAGCCTACACCGCATCTGCACAGAGCCTCTGCCGTAAAAGAGCCGACACCGCCAAGACCGAACAGTATAACATGGCTGTTGCGAAGGCGGTTGATACACTCGTCGGAAAGGAGCATACCGGTACGCAGATACAACTCGTTCATAAGCACCTCAAAAAAGCATTATTTGATATATTATAATACATATAGATAGAAAGTTCAAGTTTTTATCGTCCGACGGTTGAAAAGTCGGATTTATGATGATATAATATCAAGCGGAATATAATATGGAAGGATTTTATATATGAAATTAGGAATAGTAGGATTGCCCAATGTAGGCAAAAGTACGCTTTTTAATGCAATTACGGATGCGGGAGCACAGTCAGCAAACTATGCTTTCTGTACGATAGAGCCCAACGTCGGAGTTGTATCGGTACCCGATCCGAGAATTGACAAGTTAGCCGAGATGTACAACCCTGCAAAGATTACACCTGCAGTAATCGAGTTTGTTGACATTGCAGGACTTGTAAAGGGCGCATCAAAGGGCGAAGGACTCGGCAACAAGTTTTTGTCGCATATCCGTGAGATGGATGCGATAATCCACGTTGTACGTTGCTTTGAAAATGATGATATTATCCACGTTGACGGCAGCATTGACCCGTCAAGAGATATCGAAACGATCAATCTTGAACTTATCTTTGCCGACCTTGAGGTACTTGAAAGAAGAATCGACAGAGGCACCAAGGCGATGAAAGGCGACAAGTCTCTTGCAGGCGAAATAGAATTTTTAAAGCGTCTCAAGACAGAGCTTGAGAACGGTGTTTCGGCAAGAAATGTCGAGATGAGCGACGATGAAAAGAAGCTTTTGTCGGAGCTTGCACTTTTGACGGATAAGCCTGTTATCTATGCCTGCAACATGAGCGAAGAGGACTTTGCAGGCGGTATTGATAACAACCCGGGATACAAAGCTGTGTGTGAGATTGCATCAGCAGAGGGCTCACAGGTGTTACCGATTTGTGCGGAGCTTGAAGCACAGATTTCATCACTTGACGATGACGAAAAGGAAATGTTCCTTTCGGAGATCGGAGTAGAAAACGGCGGACTTGATCTGCTTATACAGCGCAGCTATGATCTTTTGGGACTTATCTCTTATCTTACGGCAGGTACACCCGAGGTAAGAGCCTGGACGATCAAAAAAGGAACAAAAGCACCTCAGGCAGCGGGAAAAATCCATTCCGACTTTGAACGTGGTTTTATCCGTGCAGAGGTAATAGCGTT
This sequence comes from Clostridia bacterium, assembly GCA_017397655.1. GTDB lineage: Bacteria > Bacillota > Clostridia > Oscillospirales > Acutalibacteraceae > UBA1425. The sequence continues at coordinate 7,597 of JAFQIG010000069.1, forward strand.
TGAGGATCTTGTTGCTTGCGGAACAATGGCAGCAGCAAAGGAAAAGGGTCTTGTCAGAAGCGAAGGTAAGGAATATGTAATGAAAGACGGCGACGTCGTTCTGTTCAGATTTAACGTATAAATAAACAGAATCGGATTGTTCAGGGATACCCCGGAACAATCCGATTTTTTGTTCAGTTGAGTAACGATTTCATTATGGTGAGGTCGGTGGAATTGACGATACCGTCACCGTTGAGGTCGGCGGCTTTTTTGTTTATGTCGGAGTATTCGGAGTCGCTGCCTGTGATAATGTCACGCATTGCGGTGAAGTCCTCGGCAGAGACAGCCGCACCGTCGCCGTTTATGTCACCGTCAATTATTACGGTGTAGGTGTTGTCGATAAGACCGTATTCTCTGTTGATAAGCTCGATTGTCGTGCCTGTCGTGATAACATCGTCACTTATCTCCATGATCGCATCACCGTCTACGGAAACATAGTCCTTTACCGTCTCTTTCGTCAGTCCCGACGGCAAGCC
>JAFQIG010000070.1 GCA_017397655.1 Clostridia bacterium
GCTCATAATGGCGTTTTACAGACACTATTACAATTACGAACGCCCGCACAGTACCCTCAGGTACTGTGCGCCCATAGTTACGCTAAATAAAAGTGTCATTTAATTTCTTTAATTTTTTTCTAATTTTTGTACCAATTTCGAAGCCGAAGAATTTTTTAGTAATTATTTATGTGCGTTTGTCGTGTTTTTGCCCTCTCGCAGTACCTTTGTACAGCTTCGGGACAAAGAACACGCCATCTCGTCACCTTTCCCGAAGTCTGTCTGCTTGTTGAAAACAAGCAGAAATCGAACATTCTGTTCGCTTTTATGATATAATATTGACCGTATATTTACAACATACGTTTTATATCGGATGTATGTTACTGAACTTTTTTTATGTTTTGTATGGTGATTTATGGACAGACGACAAAGAAAAACTCGTGAGGCGATATTCAACGCCTTTACCGGTTTGTTAGCAAAGAAAGACTTTGCCGCAATTACTGTAGGCGAGATAATTGAAAAAGCGGATGTAGGCAGAGCGACTTTTTATGCACATTTTGAAACAAAGGACTATTTGCTGAAAGAGCTGAATGAAGAGTTGTTTTGTCATGTGTTTGATTCGATGATGGATTCAGCGGTCAATCACCGACATATTTTTGATTGCAAAGAGTCAGACTCTCTTTTTTTACATCTGCTTTATCACATTTACCGCAACGATAATCATATTCTTGATCTTTTTTCTTCTGTTAACAATGAGTTGTTTTTGCGGTATTTTAAGAATTGTATGATAAATCTGCTTTCTGCAAGGAAAGATGTGACGGAAAAGTCAAAGCCGAAGAATGTTCCGTCGGATTTCTGGATTAACCACATTGCCTCTGCATTTATCGAGTGTATACGCTGGTGGACTGACGGAAATGCTCATCTGGCGCCATCTGAAGTTTCGGATTATTTCTTGGTTTCAGTTAATTTAAAGGAGGATTTTGATGAAAAGAACGTTGATTGTTGTTGATATGCAGAATGACTTTATCTCTATGGCATTGGGAACAAAGGAGGCTGTTGCCATTGTTGATAATGTCAAGGCTAAAATAAAAGAGTATAAAGATCGCGGTGACGAGATCATCTTTACACGTGATACGCATAGCGAGAACTATCTTGATACACAAGAGGGCAGGCGACTGCCCGTCGAGCATTGTATTAAGGGGACAAAAGGCTGGGAGATAGCAGACGGCCTTTATGTCGAAGGATGCAAGATAATAGACAAGCCTAATTTCGGATATCCTCATTGGGACAAAGAATGCCTTGAACAGGTTGAAATAATCGGACTTTGTACTGATATATGCGTGGTATCAAATGCGCTGATAATCAAAGCGGTATTTCCTGATGCCGTTGTCAGCGTTGATTCTGCTTGTTGCGCAGGCGTTACGCCGCAGTCTCACGAGGCAGCTCTCACTACCATGAGAATGTGCCAGATTGATGTTAAATAAAGAGAGGGGAATAACTATGCAAAAAACCTTATCAGAAAAATCACTTGCTGTTATCAAAAAGATGCAGCAAAACGAGCTTACAGAAAGCGTAATCTATGAGAATATCGCAAAGTTTGCAAAAGGTGAAGAAAACAAAAAGACGCTTTTGCGCCTTTCAGCCGAAGAAAAAGCTCACTACGAAATCTGGAAAAACTATACGGGAATTGAGATGAAGCCGCAAAAAGGTAAGATTGCAAAGTATACTGCCATTGCAAGGATTTTAGGTTTTACCTTTGCCGTAAAGCTTATGGAAAAAGGTGAAGGAGTTGCACAGGATATATACGAACAACTGACACAAGAGGTTCCCGAAAGTAAAGATATAAAGAAACAGGAAGAAGAGCACGAGCAATCGCTTTTACAGATGCTTGACGAAGAGAGACTTCAGTATGTCGGAAGTATGGTTCTCGGACTCAATGATGCGTTGGTTGAGCTGGCAGGCAGCTTGGCAGGATTTACCTTCGCATTACAGAATACACGTCTTGTTGCATTATCGGGATTGATCGTCGGAATCTCCGCAACGTTCTCAATGGCATCAAGCGAGTTTCTTGCCGCAAAGAGCGAGGGAAGAAGCGATGCGCTCAAATCCTGCTCGTATACGGGAATCGCATATCTTGTTACGGTAATACTTCTGATACTTCCTTATATGCTGTTTGATGTAAACCAATATATTCCGGCGCTTGTTACAATGTTACTTATTATCGTTGCGATTATTGCAGGCTTTACTTATTACACATCTGTTGCAAAGGATCAGCCGTTCAAGTCACGCTTTCTTGAAATGGCACTTATCAGCATCGGCGTGGCGGTTATTTCCTTCGGTGTAGGCTTACTTGCAAAGAAATTCCTTGGCGTTGACATCTGATTAAAGGAGCGGGTATAGTGCTTAATAAACTTTACGGTGACGGTATCAATGACGATACGGCAGCTATACAGGAATTGATTGACACGGTCGGATCGGAGCTTGTGTTGCCTTTGGCAAAGGCATTTTATCTTATCTCAAGACCTCTGGAGCTTCCGTCAAATTTCAGACTTGTGTTACCTCGCTTTTGTGAAATAAGGCTTGCCGCCGGATCTAACTGCGTAATGGCAAAGAATAAAGAGGATAACGCCCAAAATATCGAGATTTGCGGTGGTGTATGGAATTTTAATAACAAGGCGCAAAATCCAAACCCTATCCTGACGGGTGTTTTTGAGCCTGAGGGTTATATAGGTTTTGGTATGGCTTTTTTTGGTGTAAAGGGATTACGCCTTACATCAATGACTATGAAGGATCCTGTTACATTTGCGGTTACTCTTGATACGGTATCCTATTTTACCGTTGATAATATTGTATTTGACTTCAACTACGGAAATCCGCTGGCAACGAATATGGATGGTATTCATCTTAACGGTAACTGTCACTTCGGTGAGATTACGAATCTCAAGGGCGCTTGTTATGACGATCTTGTAGCGCTTAATGCTGACGAAGGCACGGCAGGAGAAATATCTGATATCACCATAAGAGGTATTTATTCCGAAGACTGCCATAGTGCAGTCAGACTTCTTTCAGCGAATCATCCCGTCAGAAATGTGCATATTTCTGATGTATACGGTACTTATTTTCAGTACTGCATCGGCATAACCCGTTTTTATCAATCGCTTGATAAAGGGATATTTGATGCGATAACGCTTGAGAATATCTGTGCGAGTAAGGCAGAACGTATTCCTGTTTATAACAAAAAGCCTGACGATTACGTTTATCCGCTGATTTTTGTAGAGAACAAGCTTCGTATCAGCTCTCTTAAGGTGTCGTGTGTTTTTCGCCGTGAATTTATCAACGAGGTTGAGACAGTTTATGTTGGTGAAGAGACCAAGATTAACAGTCTTGTTCTTGAAAATATCAATGTCCAAAACTTTGTATCTGATAATGAAATACCGGTTTTTGTCAATAGCGGAGAGATCAAAAATTTGTATTCAAAAGAGCTTTATAACAACGGTAAGAAGGTGCTTTTGTGAAAAAACTCAGCAAAACCTCACGCTTTGTGATTATAGTTGTTTTTGCAACGGTCGCCGTTATTCTGCTCTTGCTTACTATTTACCGTTTGTCGGGAATTACTTCGCAGTTTATACCGATAAATGATATTAAACTACTCGTTGGATATTATGATGATGACTATGTTTACGACGTTGCTGACGAAAACGACTATGTTGTTGACGAGTATTACTATGAAGAAGAGTCTTTTGGTGAAACAGAAACTGTAACCGAAGAGATAACGGTTCCTGAATCAACAACTGCACCTCATGATATATATTGGGTTGTCACAGAGGGCGATGACTTGAATCTCAGGGAATTTCCGTCTACGGATTCGGCTGTATTGGCACGTATTCCGTATTCAACAGAGATAGTTGTTATCGGATATGACGGCGAGTGGGCAAAAACGGAGTATAACGGAATTGTCGGATATGTTTCAATGGATTATATTGTTGAAGTCGCATAAAAATAACCGATCGGACGTTTGTGTCTGATCGGTTATTTTCTATATAAAGCTTTTGAAGAATTCTGTCATTTCGGTGTTGATGTTCACGCTTTCGGGATATTCGGGGAAAAGTACGTTGAAAGCGTGTGAAAGCTTGTGGTATTCGCCTTTCTCGCAGTAACGAAACTTGAATCTTATGTTACGCTTCCGAAGAAAAGAAGAAAAACTCAGGGACTGAGAGTTCATCGGATCATCAACCGAGGATACCATATATACAGGAGGAAGCTTTGCGGCATTTTCGTATACTTCCTTGAGTGATGAACAAACGGAATACGGATTTTCTTTTATACTATCGCCGAAGAGTGCCTTTTTGATGCCTGAATAAAGCGGATTGTTCTTGATAAAAGAAAGCTCGGTAACAGGGGATGAAAGTCCGATTGCCTTGAAGCTCAAGGAGTAGTTTTCAAACTTGTATATTGATTTTAAAAGTAAAGATTGATTGATGCAAAGCGAAACGAGCGCAAGGTTTGCACCGACTGAATCGGCACATAAAAAGGCGTTTTCCGTGTCAGCGTTATACAGGGAAGCCGTCTGACCGATTTTGATAAAAGCATCGGTAACATCTTCGACAAGACTGCGGTAGCTGTTGAAGGAAGCGGCGGTAAGCTTAACCGAAAAAACACAAAAGCCCTTTGAAGCAAGATATGCGCAGAAGTTGTCATCATAACCGATATTTTCACGCACAAAGCCTTCACAATGAATATTTACAATCATCGGAAGAGGATCTTTTGCGTTATCAGGCGAAAATACATCAAAAGTGCGTACGGATGTACCCGCTTCAAGATAGGGGATGTCCTTTTTTATCTGTACGCCGAAAACGTGTTCTTTTATGTCAGAATGAAGATACAGCCTGTTCAACAGGAGGTTATCCATATTTTTCAATCCCTTTCATAAGTATACTTTTTGATAAGACAATTCCATATGTCTGAAATACAATATTTCACGCACGGTCGGACATTTTTCTCTTTGCCATACGTCAGTATGGCTGCATCGAAGAAATGCCCGACTGCACGCAACCTATTGCATTTCAGATGCA
>JAFQIG010000071.1 GCA_017397655.1 Clostridia bacterium
AAAGGGTGATGTCACAATCAAGGCAACAACTGCCGACATGAACGGTAAAGAAGTAACGGAAAGCACAAAGATTTCCGTAAAATACACCTGGTGGCAGTGGATTCTTATAATCCTTCTCTTTGGTTGGATCTGGTATTAAAATGCAACAGCGGACGGCTTACCACCGTCCGCTTAAATTTTATCTCTTTTTTAATGCTCCCACAACGGTCATATCTCTCATATTGTCACGTGATGCTTTGTCGGATACCGCTGCCGAAATTGCCAATGCTATTCCGAGTGCGGCAAATGCTGTTGTAGTTATAATTATTGCAGTCATCGTATACCTCCAACGATTATTTTACTTTGTAAGTATTCCCTGCTTTGTCACTTTTTATACGACGAAGCAGCGGACCGCTGAGCAGAATTATCGCAAAAAGATTCGGAACGGCCATCACGGCATTCAGAATATCGGATACGGAGAAAACAAATCGCAGACTTGAAACGCTTCCGATAATCACACTTGCCGTATACATAATGCGATACGGTATGATTCCTCTTTTCCCGAAGGCATACAGCACGCCTTTTTCTCCGCAGAAGTACCATCCCGTAACGGATGCAAAAGAGAGCAGACACAAGGTAACTGCAGTAACAAAGCCTCCTGCCTTGCCGAGCGAAACTGAAAGTGCCTGTGCAAAAAGAACAGAGCCGTCCGTCTGAGTTTTTTCAAAAATGCCCGATGTCAGAATCACAAGTCCCGTTACGGAACACATAACAACCGTATCAAGAAATACTTCAAGTATTCCCCACATACCCTGTTCTTCGGGAGAATCGACTTCTGCCGACGAATGAATAACGGATGTACTGCCGAGTCCTGCTTCGTTGGAAAAAACACCTCTTGAAACGCCCGTTCTGACGGCATTTCTGACGCTGAAGCCCGCAACACCGCCAACAGCCGCATCCAATCCGAAAGCGCCTGTTACAATACTTTTTACGGCATATGCAAGATTTTCCCGGCAGATAAAAAGCGCTGCTGCCGAAGCTGCAATAAATATCACGGACAGCACGGGAACAGTTTTTTCTGCCGTGCCCGAAATACGTTTTATTCCGCCGCAAACGGTAGCCGCTGTCAGTAAACAAAAAATCAAGCCGATAATTATCGGCTTAACACCGAAAACGTCTTCAACCGCCAGAGCTGCCGAATTCACCTGAGTCATACTGCCGATTCCGAACGAAGCCGCAGCAAGCGAGACTGCATACAGCTTTGCAGTCTTTTTCATGCCGAGACCCTTTTCGATGTAGAGCATTGCACCGCCTGACCAATGACCCTTGCTGTCCTTAATGCGGTATTCTATTCCGAGAGACGTTTCAACAAAGCTCGTCATCATTGAAAAAACCGCACAGACGCACATCCAGAATATCGCACCGGGACCGCCTGTTCTAAGAGCCGTTGCAACACCTGTTATGTTGCCTGTTCCCATACAGGCTGCAAGCGACGTACACAGTGCCTGATACGGTGATATCGAACCGTGCTTTGAAGATCTTTTCTGCCCCGATAAATTACCTACCGTCATGCGAAGCCATCTGCCTGCACGAAACTGCAAAAACCCGCTTCGCACGGTAAAGTAAACTCCCGTGCCGATAAACAGAATCAGCATCGGCATTCCCCACAGAGCATCGCTTATCTTTGACAAAACCGATAAAAGCATAAAAAATCTCCTCCGCATTACATTCTATGAATCATTCTCATAAGTAATGCGAAGGAGTTAATATTTATTTCAGATTTTATTCGGCAACAGGAACTTCCGGAGCCGTTTTTTCGATGGATTCAAGACCCGTGATTTCACCGTCAGCAGCATATGCCGAAGCTTTAACGGTATCACCGACGCTGAGGATAACTGCTGTCTCACAATCGTTTGCAGAAATCGAATAGTAAACATCACTTGAATCTATTCTGAAGTAGTAAACCGTGTTACCCGAAATAACTGCAGAACGGATCTCTGTTATTGTACCGGTAATTTCAACGTTTTCGCCTGAATTCTGAGCAGGCTTTTTACCTGTTTCATCGGGAACAACGATATCCCCGACATCTTCAACGGTAACACCCTCTGCCTTGAGCGATGCAAGATAATTGTCAAGACATTCCGAAATTGTTTTGCCTGTTGTCTTTACCTTGTTGTACTGACGAACATTGATAAGAGCATACATTTCAACGATATCACTCTTGTTCTTGAGTGACATAAAGTATGTGGGTTCGCCACCGACGTTTACAAGAATCGGGAATGTAGCCTTATACTCAAGGTCCTGAACAAGACCTTCGGCAGCTTCACGTGCAGTCTCTTCCTTAGCACCGTTAACGCTGTAGAATCTTGTTTCCTTTGTACGCTGATTTACAAGCATAAAGCCTGCAATAGACTGGTCACTTGTAAGCGAAGTAACACCTGTGTAAAGCCATACGTCATCGTCAAGAGCGATGTAGTTGCTGCCCTCTGTAGTCTCAACGCAGTCCTCCTGACCGAGTACAGAGTTCCAGAAACCGTTTCTGTAGCGACCGTAGAAATCGTACTGCTCGATAATGAGATCATCGGAATAAACACGGTCAATCCACTTAAGCTCGGGATTCTCTTTGACATCTTCTATCGAATAATCCGAACACTCGCCCGTAACTGCATCAACAATAACAATACCGACTACATCACGACCGCCGAACAAACCGATAGTCTTGTCGATCTTTGCACAGATCCAGTACGGATCACCGTTTTCATCAATCTCGAAAGACGGAACATCAAACATATATGTCGGATATTCAAAACGGATAACACGCTTGATGTTTCTGCCGAAGTGATCTGCAAGAGAGTACTTGATGCTCTCTTCACACTCAACAAACTTCTGATCCTCGTTTGCGGTATCAATGATGATGTATCCGGGGAAGCCGTCCGACTTGTTTGTGAACCACTTGATGATGTTAGCATACTGAAGAGTAGCAACACGGACAGGCTTTTGCTGATAGTTGATCTGGGGATAACTGGGATAAACCGTGAACTGCGAAACATATCCGAGATTTGCAAGATCGGAAAGTGCTCTTGAAGCAACGCTGGCAGAAGCACTCTGGTCAAGCTTGGGAATAGTCTCAAAATTAGGCTCATCAATATCCTCGCTGAAGGCTCTGTCTGTCTGCACCGTGATAAGCTGACTGTAGCTCTTTGCACGGAAGAACTGACTTCCGACAACGTAACCGATACCGATAACAAGTGCCAGAACAAGAATTAAAACAACAGGAACCGTTGCCTTTTTCTTGAGATAAGGAATATACTCGCTGTGAGTAAATGCCTTGGAGAACAATCCGAGAAACGCAACAAAAGAAGCAATGATAATACCTAAGAAATAGTAAAATTCAAGTGCTTTGAAGTTCATCGGAGGAAGCATAAAATAATACGCAACTGCACCAACGACAAGAGACAATACTACAGAAAGAATAATTTTTAATACCGACTTTTCAGGAGGAATAACAATCGTCTTTCTGCTGTTGCCGCCTTTGCCGGAAAAATCAACCTTAATAGGGTCCATTTCTTCAACTCCTTAATAATTATGGACTAATTATACAATAAACCAATGTCAAAAACAAGTGCTTTTGAATGAATTCTTTACTTTAAGGAACAACGAATATCTTTTACTCTCCTTTGCATAATATTCTGTAAGGAGGTAGTGAGATGATAAATAAAAAGACAACCGATATTCTGCTTTACATTGTATCGGCAGAGGTCGCAGGACTCGTTTCCGCTCTTTTGTCGGGAGACTTTTCCTCGTTTTTCACAAAATACGACGAACCACCGCTTTTACCGCCGTCATGGCTGTTTCCCGTAGTGTGGGTGATACTGTATGCCCTGATGGGATATTCGGCATATCGGATCGACGCATCCTCTGCCGACAGAAAAGATAAGCGCCGTGCACTGACCGTCTATTGGAGTCAGCTTCTTGTAAATTTTTCTTGGAGCATCATTTTCTTCCGCTTCGAAGCATTGATTCTGTCATCTGCGGTAATTGTTGCATTGCTCGCACTTATAGTTCTTATGATCATACTGTTTTACAGAATCGACAAAATCGCTGCAAAGCTGAATATCCCCTACCTTGCCTGGGTAGCCTTTGCGACACACCTCAACATCGCCACAGCAATTATAAACAGATAAAACGAAAGATCTGCCTCCACCGAGACAGATCTTTTAATTTTAGTACCAGATCCAACCGAAAAGAAGAATTACAAGAATCCACTGCCACCACGTGTATTTGACATTGACCTTGTACGAAGCCTTCAAGCCTTCATATTCAACGGTGACGGTCTGCTCGCCTCTCTTGTCATTCGAGAATCCGCTGAAAGTCATCTTTGATGCATCATTGATGATCTGTTTTTTGCCGTCTGTGTATGTCACCTCAAGCTCAATACCGGAAACATCCAGCTTATCCTGCTTGTAGATGTACTCCACCTTCCCCGGCATCTTTGATATACGGATGGAAGAAGGAACTATTTTCTCAAATACTGCTGTAAATTCAATGTCTTTCGCAGGCATTGTTTCGGGAATCGCCGGCATCCATCCCTTAAAGATGTAACCATCCTTCACAGGATTTGCGGGTTTTTTAATCTCTTCACCGTATGCTACGGTTTGCTGTTCTGTTTTTCCGCCGATAATCCACGAGAGCGTAAATGATCTTCTTTCTGATTTTGCTGTCAGCGTTATGTCATCTTCATCACTGAATCTGTACAAGCGTTCCGAAGAAACAAGTTTTTCACCGCTGTACCAACCCTTGAAATCAAAACCGTCATGCTCATTGGCATAGACCTGAGCAAACTCTCCCTTGATGAATGTGCCGCCGCCGATGATTGTAACCTCTTCCTCGTTTGAAGAAACAGAAACAGTATATTCTTCTATATTATCGCCTTCAAGGATTTCGGTTGCTTCAATATTCTTACCGTTTTTATCGGTGATGCTGTATTCGTTATCGCCTTCCGACACAAGAACCGCATTGCCGTCCAGAACATCACCCTTTTCGACAGACATATTCGTAAAGTTGATGACTCTGTCAGGTTCGATACTGTCAATATCCGATTCGATAATTGAACAATTGACAACACCGTCATCGTAAGCCTTCATCTCTATGCGGAACTCCTCATCAGTCGGCAAAACAACACACTTCTGACCATTATCATCAATATAACAGCTCAGGCGTGAATCTTCCTGAACAACTTCATTTATAATTGACGCAACCGGAACATTATTACTGTCATATACATATACATCAACAGGACAGTTTGTCTTCCAGGTAACGATTTTACAGGTTGTTTTAAGAAGATCTTTGTAGTCGCTTCTTGTTCCGAGATATGCCATCCATTTGATCATTGTTGTCGGATTATGTGGATAGAATATGAAGTCCTCACCGGACTTTTCAAAGCCTTTTACAAGTGTATATGTGTAGTTAGGATGTTTGCAAAGGTATAAAATAATCGGTTCAATCTGATCAAGAAGCTGTTCTGCTTCACTCTCTTTTAAATCGGCAGTACCGGTCAAAACTTTAATAACAGCATTTATAACTTCAGACGGAAGATCATCAAAGATACCGATGTCTATCTCCATCTTCTCTGCAATAGCCTTAAAGATATCTTCTTCGCCGCCCATAACGATCGACATAAGCCTCGCCAGACCGTCCTGAATATTGAAGGTAAAATAAAGTCTGTTTTTAAAAACATCCTTTGACAATCCGGAAACAAGGTTACGGATAAAGGAAACCTGACCGATGTTCGGATTTTCTCTGATAAAATCTTTTCCTAAAATTTTATCCCATACGGACATTTCATAAAAAGTAAAGTCTTCCTTGTAACCGTCATTATAACCTATATTATATGCTTCTTTGGAAAGTCCTGTCTTTATTTCATCATATCCTCCGTATACGGTTTCTTTTGCCGGAAGATAATATGTAGTGCCGTATCTTTTAAAGTTAAAGCCTTTATCTGATGGTGCAAGAAGCGGAACAATATCTATCGGATTTACAATGTTTATAATATTGTTGTAATCACTGCTTTGTGCTTTGGAATTGGTTGTTGACTGCGGAGTTGCAAAAGCATAGCAGAAAACATCCTCTTTTGTCATACCGAGAGAGGACAAAGCAGAGTAACCGGAAGCACCGTCATTAACCGCAGCTGCAACAAGATTGGAAACGGCGCCGGCACGGCTGTAGCCGGAAATCCAGAGCTTGACATCATCGTTAAACAGATCTTTATTCTCGGCAACGAAGCTGTTAATGTAAGTGAGTACCTTTCTCTTTGCAATATCAAAACCCTCGTGATTGACATTTTCGTAACCCATTAAAAAGTTACCGCCCCATTCGGATTCGTATCCCGTACCACGTACACCGACAGCGATAACGGTCATATTTTTGCCTTCGACAAAGATGTTTTTTGCACCTATTGAACAGGCGATCGTGTAGTAATCCGGCTTTACATTATATCCGTAATATTCACCGCAAACAGTTTCTTTTGTTGATTCATAACCTCCGACACGCTTTCCGCCTTGCTCGGACATAACCAGATCATAACCGAGATTTTCAAACAGCTCTGCACAGTTTGCAGCGTATTTTGTATCGTAGTAACCTGTGTTTTTCCACGTTGTTCCTACCTTTGTCCAACCGCCGTTCGGTACACCTGCCGCAAGGTTGAGTGCCAATGACATATTTGCCAGATTGCCGTTCAGCTCATCAGAATTGCCAAGGAAATATCTGTCATCATATGAATAAACACTCTTTGTTCCGTCAGACCAGGAATCCTCAGTAACATTCATAAAATATCCGCTTGCCGTGGTTCCGACCTGCATTGTGAAAGTCCAGTCATCCTTATCCGTAACCGCAAACTTTACATCCGGATCTTCAAACGTGATAAACTCTTCATCCGCAAGAACATAGTACTTTTTGCCGTTTTTGAGCTTCATTCCCTCGACCATAGAATATTTATCAAAATCAAAAGCAAGCAGAGATTCATTCGGTGCACGGAAATATACATTTGCATAATCGCCGACTTTTCTTGTTATGTAAACGGGCTTATCCGTGTCATACTCATATACCGTTACACCGTAATTGTAATCAAGAGATTTGATATTGCCTTTAAATTTGATATAGATATTAAGCTCACCGGCATCAAGCTTTACTTCTTCCTCACCCGGCTCGGGAGAGATCGCATCGACATATTCCATCCAACCGGCAGAAAAATGTATAGTGGCATTTTTAAGAGGATCGTTATATGAACCTATTGATATCTTGTTCCATTGCGCTTCCGTCCCTTGATAATAGACATCCGTAAGGTTGGTGCAACCATAGAATGCAGAATTGCCTATGCTCGTGACGGAGTCAGGGATTGTCATGCTCGTAAGGCTGTAGCAATAATAGAACGCAGAACTGCCTATGCTCGTGACGGAGTTTCCGATTGTCACGCTCGTAAGGCTGTCGCACCAAGCGAACGCACCATCGCCTATGCTCGTGACGGAGTCGGGGATTGTTATGCTCGTAAGGCTGTCGCAAGAATAGAACGCAGAATCGCCTATGCTCGTGACAGAATCAGGGATTGTATATGATGTTCTCCCATTACCTACAGGATACTTAATAAGGTCTGTTTTATCCTTATTAAACAACACTCCGTATTTATCACTTGAATAATTTGAATTATTTTTGTCTACCGTAATGCTCGTAAGGCTTTCGCAAAAATAGAACGCATCATCGCCTATGCTCGTGACAGAGTCAGGGATTGT
>JAFQIG010000072.1 GCA_017397655.1 Clostridia bacterium
AACTCATTCATACCGTTGATAAGTAAGTTGCACTCAAAATCCGTAAACTTAATTTTTGTCTTTCTACCCATAAAAAATGACCTCCTGTTATTTGGTAGCTTTATTCTACCTTATAACAGGAGGTTAGTCGAATGTGTGGATTAGTTTTCAAAATCGGCATATTGATATTTTTTGGTTAAATTAACTCTTTTTTCAAGCATTCCATTTTTGTAAATAAAATCTTCATATACTTTATAGCCAATAGGCTCCTCTTTATCAATTGCAGTAACTACAGATTCTAAATATTTGGGGTCTTCTTGCATTTCTAGTTGCTCTTCCACCCATTTTACTTCTGCATCATAATTATAATTTTCTACAGAATCTTCAACCAATTTATGATATATTGTTCCATCTAACATATCAAAACCATGCTCACTATGTTTTACGGTGCCTTTCCATAATTCTTCACCTTTTTTAAAAATCAGAAAACCGACATCAAAAGTATTAGATTTATAGTCAGCATCAAGTATCACATTGCCGGTACAAGCCTTATTATCATGGTTATATAATTTAACATGATAGTTTGTTTTAGACTCATATGCAATATCATATAAATCATAAAATGTATTCTTATAGTGTGCACGAATTTTCCCTGACATAAATCTATTATCAGAAAAATTTCCGTCCAGTATAATATCCCTATATGTAAGTTTGGTGATTTTTTTAAATTTGCCTTTTGATAATTCGATTGCAGTACAAAAGAAATTATTGTCAGTATCACTTATATTGTATGTTTCCCCTTTTTTTTCAATTAGGAAATCATTTTTCTTAAAAGAAAACAGTAGGAATATTATTATAGATATCATTTCGGGATGTAACATAGTTATTGGGCTTATTTCCTGCAAATTCAAATAATCTTTAGCATCGAAAAAACACGGAAGCATATATTTTTGGTAAATATTTTTGACAACTTCCTTTTGCTCGTTCTTTGAATTATTTACAGACTCAATATCTACAAATAATTGATAAATAATATCAATTTCAGATATAGATAAGACACTTTGAAGTTTACTCAAAGCAGTTATCCAATCCGAATGAATTTTAATTTGGTTGCAACTTGTTTTATTGAGAATAAAATAATCAATGTATAACCTATGTAGCTCATCAAATGAATGTACAATTTGATAATAAACAAAAGCAATATTATCATTTAAAGCATTGGTATCTCGGGATTCTTCTAAAGAAGATACTTTTTCTGAAATTTCATTGCTTTTGCTTGATACTTTTAAAAGCAGAAAACTAAGTATTGCAGTAACAACTATATTTACTGCAGAAAGCCACAAATCTAAATATTCAGTGATTTTAAATACTCTATCTCGTTCAATAAACACATTAAAAAATGAAGTTGGTAAATACTCTGATATCCACAAACCTATATCTAAAAAAAGCACTACAAAATTGATGGAAAAAATGCAAAATAATATAAGTGCTATCCATTTCATTGCTTTGTTGTTTTTTAATTTCTTAAACATAAGACACCTCATATTACGACTAACAGACCCTATATAAAACATCTGGTCAAATCATTTTGAAATGTTGTAATGCATCCATAATGGCATCTTCTTTTTCTTTAGGACACTGCGGCACTCGGTGTCCTTCTTTGCCCTTGTTATAATTCTCACGCTCAATAATACCACACTTTGCCTTAACCTGTGATATGTAAAGACTTGACACTTTAAGACCGTGTTTATCAAGCACATAATCCTTGATTTCCTGATAGGTTGCCTTGGTTTCAGCAGAAGTAATATCAAGCTCTGAAAGGTCAAACTTTATGTCGATATGTGTGTCCGGTCTGCGTTGGGACAAAAGAACAACCGTCTCAACGTGGGCTGTATGCGGGAACATATCAACGGGTTGGATTGCTTTTACTTTATATCCGTGCTTTGTGAGATATTTTAAATCTCTTGCCTGTGTTTCGGGATTGCAGGAAATATACACAATAGTTTTTGGTGACAGCTTAACGGCACTTTCCAGAAATCTTTCATCGCTTCCTGCTCTCGGAGGATCCATAAAAAGAACATCCGCTTTTTCGCCCTCCTGTGCCATTCCCTGCATAAACTCGCCTGCATCACCGCAATAAAAGCGTGCATTCTGAATTTTGTTTCTTTTACAATTTGATATTGCATCGTGTACGGCATCGGAATTAAGCTCTACTCCGATTACCTTTTTTGCTTTATCGGCAGCTACAAGTCCTATTGTACCGATTCCGCAATATGCATCTATGACGGTTTGTGTTCCGTCAAGTCCCGCAAGCTCTATCGCCTTATTATACAGAACCTCTGTCTGCACGGGATTGATCTGATAAAATGACTTTGCAGAGATTCTGAAAACTTTTCCGCAAAGCGTATCCTCGATAGTGCCCGTTCCGTGAAGAATTTTTTCTGTGGGGCCGAGCACAAGGTTTGTATCATACGGATTGACATTGAGAATTACCGTTGTTATTTCGGGATGCTTTTGCAAAAGCACCTTTACAAAATTCTTGAGTGACGGAAACTTCGGTGTTGCCGACACAAGAACAACCATAATTTCTCCGCTTGTAAAGCCTCTTTTAACAAGCACGTGACGAAGTATTCCGAAATCCTTATCCTCGTCATACGGTCTGATTTTAAAGCTTTTAAGCATTTTACGGATGGTGACAATTATTTCGTCAGCCTTCTTATCCTCTAAAAGGCAGTCATCAACCATAACGATTCTGTGCGAATTCGACTGATACACACCCGATATGATCATACCGCTTCGGGTAGTTCCGAATGCCGCCTGAACCTTGTTTCTGTAATGATACGGATTTTTCATTCCGATAATCGGTGAAACTTTGCAATACTTGTCAAGCAGTATACGGACCTTCTTTTCTTTAAGACGAAGCTGTTCGTCATACGGCAGATTCATCATCTGACATCCGCCGCACTTTTTATATAAAGGACATTTTTGTTCGGTCATAGTCTACCTCTTTTCCGAAAAACCTACAAGAGGGTTGCCCCGATAAGATGAAGAAGCTCTTTTCTCCGAACAAAGGCGTATATGTATACGTCGAGTTCGGAAAAAGAGCTAAAAAGAAACATAAAAACAATCGTCCTAAAATTCCTCATAATACAAAAGCGGATTGCAAAGGTGAATTACCTATGTAATCCGCTAACTTTATCTTGTTTCTTTTGTTCTTCGCTTATCGGGACAGCCAAAAAATTATATACCGTCAATATATCTGCAGGCTGCAATTGCTGCCGAAGCACCGTCTGCAGTTGCTGTTGTTATCTGACGTACCTTTTTTGTACGGCAGTCACCTGCAACGAATACACCGCTCGTCTGAGTTATACAGGTTTCGTCACAGCTGATATATCCGCTGTCATCAAGTGAAACAACATCCTTGAACACATCGTTTTCGGGCTTTTGTCCGATTGCAACAAAAATTGCATCCGTCTCGAAAACGCTCTTTTCGCCCTGTGAATTCTGAAGTTCAACTGCTGTCAGAGACTCTTCACCGATAAGCGATGTTACCACCGTATCGGTAATAAACTTAACATTATCACGGCTTTCAAGTATCTCAAGAAGCTTTGCTTCACCCGTAAAGAACGGAAGATTCTGAATAAGTGTTACACTCTTGCAATATTCAGAAAGCAATACCGCTTCCTGAAGTGCAGAATTACCGCCGCCGATAACGGCTACATCCTTGCCTGCGTAAAAGGCTCCGTCACATACCGCACAGTACGAAACGCCCTCACCTACAAGCTCTTCTTCACGGTCAAGACCTAATGTTCTGTGCTTGGATCCTGCTGCAATTATAACCGTCTTACACGTATAATCCGCTCCGTCCGCCTTTACGATAAGTCCACCGTCGGGATTTTCACAAATTCCGTTTACCGTGTCAAGCTCTATCTCGGCACCCATCGACAGCACCTGCTCGACAAGCATATCGGCAAACTCGCTGCCGCTCATTCTGGCGATTCCCGGATAATTCTCGACCTTGGGCGAATATGTTATCTGTCCACCGAAAGTCTCTTTTTCGATAACGATAACCTTTTTATCTGCTCTGCGTGCATAAAGTGCTGCCGTAAGACCTGCAGGGCCTGCGCCTACAACTACTATATCGTACATCGTATGTCCCCTTATGCCTGAGCTGTAGAATTTTCAATAAATCTCTTGATGTTGGAAAGGTTTACGATCTTTTCTGCATCGTCACCCTGTTCAACGATAAGTGTGGGAGCCTGCTTGATTCCGTACTTTGCAGCCTGATCGGGTGCTTCGTCCGCAATAACCTTTTCAAATGCTATTCCTGCTTTTGTCAGAAGTGCATCTGCTACCTTGCAGTTGGGACAGGTCTTTGTTGCGAAAAGAAGAACTCTTGCATTCTCTGCGGGAGCTGCTGTACATGCTGTCTCTTCAACATTTGCATATTCTTTTCTGCTCTTTTTAAGAACCGAACGGTCAATGTTATAAACCTTTCTGTCCTTGAACTCCTGAGACTTTCCTTCGTTCCAGTTCTGTACGGGACGGTAGTAGCCTGTGATTCTGCTGTAAACCTCTGCTGTCTCGCCACATTCGGGGCAGGTATAATGCTCACCGTTGATGTAGCCGTGATTGCGACAGATAGAATATGTCGGTGAAAGTGTATAGTACGGAAGCTTGTAATTTTCTGCAATCTTTCTGACAAGATTTGCAGCTGCCTTCCAAGTGGGAAGCTTTTCACCGAGGAATACGTGGAATACTGTACCCGATGTGTAAAGAGTCTGAAGCTCGTCCTGTACGTCAAGTGCGGTAAATGTATCCTCTGTATAGCCTACGGGAAGGTGTGAACTGTTTGTGTAGTAAGGTGTTCCGTTCATGTTTGCTGTGATGATATCACCGAAGCGCTTGACGTCGTGCTTTGCAAGACGGTATGTTGTGGACTCTGCGGGAGTTGCTTCAAGGTTGTACAGATCTCCGTACTTTTCCTGATAGTCGGAAAGTCTGTCACGCATATGATTGAGAACATCCTTTGTGAATTCCTGTGCAGTTTCGTTTGTAAGATCTGCACCGATCCACTTTGCGTTGAGACATGCTTCGTTCATGCCGACAAGACCGATTGTTGAGAAATGGTTGTCGAACGAGCCGAGATAACGCTTTGTATAGGGATAAAGACCCTCTTCAAGAAGCTTTGTGATAACGGTACGCTTTACCTTGAGTGAACGTGCGGCAATATCCATAAGCTTGTCAAGGCGTGCATAGAATTCTTCTGCATTCTTTGACTGATATGCGATTCTGGGCATATTGATTGTAACTACACCGACTGAGCCTGTGCTTTCACCGCTGCCGAAGTAGCCGCCTGTCTTTTTGCGAAGCTCACGAAGGTCAAGACGGAGTCTGCAGCACATACTGCGGACATCGCTCGGCTCCATGTCGCTGTTGATGTAGTTTGAGAAGTAGGGAGTACCGTACTTTGATGTCATTTCAAAGAGAAGCTTATTGTTCTCTGTTTCGGACCAGTCAAAGTCGTTTGTGATGGAATATGTCGGGATCGGATACTGGAATCCTCTGCCGTTGGCGTCACCTTCGATCATGATCTCGATGAATGCCTTGTTGATCATATCCATTTCTTTCTGACAATCTTTATACTTGAAATCCATTTCCTTGCCGCCTACGATAGCGTTAAGCTCTGCAAGGTCATTCGGAACTACCCAGTCAAGAGTGATGTTTGAGAACGGTGCCTGTGTGCCCCAACGGCTGGGAGTGTTTACACCGAAAATGAAGGATTCGATGCACTTCTTTGTCTGCTGATATGTAAGATTATCAACCTTGACAAACGGAGCAAGGTATGTGTCAAATGACGAGAATGCCTGTGCACCTGCCCATTCGTTCTGCATAATGCCGAGGAAGTTTACCATCTGGTTGCAAAGTGTTGCAAGATGGCTTGCGGGGGAAGATGTGATCTTGCCGGGGATACCGCCGAGACCTTCCTGGATAAGCTGCTTCAATGACCAGCCTGCGCAGTAGCCTGTAAGCATTGAAAGGTCGTGAAGATGAATGTCTGCGTTGCGGTGAGCGTTTGCAATCTCTTCATCATAAACCTCGGAAAGCCAGTAGTTAGCTGTAATGGCACCGCTGTTGCTGAGAATAAGTCCGCCTACCGAATATGTAACGGTACTGTTTTCTTTGACTCTCCAGTCGGTTACCTTTACGTAGCTGTCAACAAGCTCTTTATAGTCAAGGATTGTTGACTTCATGTTACGGATCTTTTCACGCTGTTTTCTGTAAAGGATGTATGCCTTTGCAACATCAGCATAGCCTGCCTGAATAAGAACAGACTCTACGCTGTCCTGTACATCCTCAACAGCAATTCTGCCGTCCTTGATCTTGCTGTCAAAATCTGCTGTTACCTTAAGTGCCAGCAAGTCAATTACTGTCGGATGACTGTTTTTGCCCTGTGCCTCAAAAGCTTTTGCTATTGCTGCAGAAATCTTTGCAATATCAAAATCTGCTATTGAGCCGTCTCTTTTAATTACTTTATACATTCTGATACACCTCATTTTATGGTAATGGGGGGTCATTTTTACTCAACATATCAACAAGATGTTGTGTTCAATAAATAATTAAGACACCATATTTTGTGCCCGATTGAACATTGCCGACCGCCATGCCCATACATTATAGCAACAAAAAGGTGCCTTGTCAATAGATTATAACTAAATATTGTGATTATTTTAAAAAAATCATACAAGATATTGGGTGATTTGTACAATATCTTGATTTCATACCCCACGGAGGTGCGTATTTGGGACATATTTAACAAGCAGGGATCTGAAAAAACGCAATTCATCTGTATCATATGCCGAAAAACCGTCACACAATATGTCGCCCGAATCAATAAAGCTTTGCAGATAATACGCATCCGCTCCTGCTATCAGCTTTCCGATCTGCTCAAAATCTGCCGCTTCGTGCAATTCTTTGACCACGGTTGTTCTGAATTCGTACGGAACATTGCCCTTTAACAGATAATTGATGCTTTCGGTTATTCCCGAAAGATCCATAACCTTCTTTCCGCAAGTGAGAGCGTATTTTGGCAGTGAATTCTTGATATCCATCGCAACATAATCGACAAGTCCGTTTTCAACAAGATATTTAAGTCTTGACGGAAAACTGCCGTTCGTATCAAGCTTTATTGAAAATCCAAGCTCTTTTATGCTTCTGAGAAGCGTTTCTATATCATCATTGATAAGAGGTTCGCCTCCCGTAATTGCAACTCCGTCAAGAGTACCCACTCTCTTTTTAAGAAAGCTCATCAGCTCGTCAAGCGAAACTTCTCCCTCACCGTCGCCCATACCGATCAGCGAGCTGTTGTGGCAGAACGGACAACGGAAATTACATCCGCCGAGAAATACCGTACAAGCTATTTTATCGGGATAGTCAAGCAATGTCAGCTTCTGAAGTCCCATTATTCTCATCATTATCACTCCGTTATACTATTTATAAACGATGTGCCGTAAGGCGTTTTTGCAACACCGAAAATTTCTGCAACCGTCGCTCCGATATCGGCAAAGCTTTGACGTGTACCGAGATTCCGTGGTCTGATCCCCTTTTTATACATCAGCAAGGGTGTATATTCTCTTGTGTGATCGGTGCCCTTGTACCGAGGATCACATCCGTGATCTCCCGTTATGATTACCATATCATCATCACGCATTCTTCCGATAAATCCCGTCAGCCACGTATCAAAGCGTGTAAGCGCTGATGCGTATCCGTCGCAGTCACGTCGGTGACCGTAAACCATATCAAAATCAACAAGATTTATAAAGCAAAGACCGTGAAAGTCCTTTTTTGCGTATTCGTCGGTAACTCTCATTCCGTCATCGTTATCGGTCGTTTTTGTGTATTCGGTTACTCCCTGCGAACAGAAAATATCATTTATCTTGCCTACCGCTATAACGTCAAAATCCTTTTCTTTAAGGTTGTCAAGAAGAGTTTTTGCAGGCGGTTTAAGCGGATAATCATGACGGTCACTTGTCCTTTTAAACGGAAATTCACCTGTGAACGGTCTTGCAATTACCCTGCCTACACCGTGTTCGTCCCGAAGCATTTCACGAGCCTTTTCGCAATACTCATACAGCTTTTCAAGCGGTACAACATCCGTATGTGCCGCAACCTGAAAAACGCTGTCAGCAGATGTATATACTATTATATTGCCTGTTCTGAGATGCTCCTCTCCGAAGTCCTCGATGACCTTTGTTCCCGAATACGGTTTGTTGCATAAAACAGCTCTGCCCGTTATCCTTTCAAACTCTTTTATTATCTCATCGGGGAAGCCGTCCGGGTAGTGCGGAAGATCCTTTTCGGAACGGATTCCGCATATTTCCCAATGACCTATTATCGTATCCTTGCCGAGTGATGCTTCAGCCATTCTGCCGTACACACCGATCGGTACGGTCGCTTTTTTGTCCGTTCCGTCGATCGAAAAAAGTCCCAGCGACTCCATACACGGAACAGAAAGCAACGATGATTTACATACACTTTTAAGCGTGTCTGCTCCCTCATCACCATAGTCTTTTGCATCGGGCATACTGCCGATTCCGAAGCTGTCAAGAACAAAAAGAAAGACTCTTTTTACATTCATTTTCAAAGCACCTCTTACTGCTTATAATACTCCATAAGGCGGATATTGTCAACTTTTATTGTTGGTATAATTATACAGAATCCGTGAATATTCATGTATATTATTCATTTTGAAATATTATACTTTTTGATAAGACAATTCCATATGTCTGAAATACAATATTTCACGCACATTCGCCCATTTTTCTCTTTGCCATACGTCAGTATGGCTGCATCGAAGAAATGCCCGACTGCACGCAACCTATTGCATTTCAGATGCA
>JAFQIG010000073.1 GCA_017397655.1 Clostridia bacterium
AAAGGGTGATGTCACAATCAAGGCAACAACTGCCGACATGAACGGTAAAGAAGTAACGGAAAGCACAAAGATTTCCGTAAAATACACCTGGTGGCAGTGGATTCTTATAATCCTTCTCTTTGGTTGGATCTGGTATTAAAACCAACAGCACAAAAATGTACGGGCGGCAGGTTGCCGCCCGTACTGATTTTTTGTCTGCGTAGTACCCAATGGGTAATTCCTACGTCTTCTTGATAATTTTATTTTACGTTGTACGGCCACCCATCGGGCGTCCGTTTTAATTTTCATGTTTCCGTAAGTTTCCTCGGGAGCGCACAGAGACGCTCCCCTACAAGGGTAACACAAAATTAACATCATATCGTAGGGTCGGGTCTCTGTGCCCGACCGTTTTAATTGAAACTGCTAATAAAATCCGTGCGAAAAATTTCACCGTCCAAACAAAAATCAGTGAAAATTCTTTACGAATAATCACTGATTTTTATTTTATCTTTGTGTCATGGGGACATAGTCTCTTCTGGGACTGACCGCCTTATATGCAGGACGGATTATCTTACCGCCGTTTACAAGCTCTTCGATACGGTGAGCACTCCAGCCGACGATTCTTGCTATTGCAAAAATGGGGGTAAACAGCTCGCCCGGTATGCCGAGCATATCATAAACAAATCCGCTGTAGAAGTCAACGTTTGCGCTGACACCCTTATACATTTTGCGACTACCCGCAATGACCTTGGGAGCAAGCTCTTCGACCGACGAATAAAGTGAAAACTCCTTTTCCATTCCCTTTTCAACCGAAAGAGCCTCGACAAAGCCTTTGAGCACCTCGGCTCTGGGATCGGATACGGAATAGATCGCATGACCGATACCGTAGATAAGACCCGACTTATCAAACGCTTCCTTCGCAACGAGCTTTTCAAGGTAAGCTTTGATCTCGTCCTTGTCCTCCCAGTCACGGATCTGTTCTTTAATCTCGTCAAACATTCTGCAAACCTTGATGTTGGCACCACCGTGCTTGGGTCCCTTGAGAGAGCCGAGAGCCGCCGCTATTGCAGAATACGTATCCGTACCCGACGACGAAACAACGTGCGTCGTAAAGGACGAATTGTTTCCACCGCCGTGCTCTGCGTGAAGTATCAGTGCAAGGTCAAGAATCTTTGCCTCCAGCTTTGTAAACTTGCCGTTCATACGAAGCATATGCAGAATATTCTCGGACGTTGACATTTCGGGATCGGGTTCATGAATAAAAAAGCTGTTATTGCCCTTTATATAATAGTCATACGCCTGATATCCGTAAACCGACAGCAACGGAAATGTCGAGATAAGCTGAAGGCTCTGTCTGAGAACGTTCGGGACAGAAACATCATCCGCGTTGTTGTCATATGAATAAAGCATCAGAACGCTTCGTGCCAGCGAGTTCATCATATCACGGCTGGGAGATTTCATAATAATATCCCTGACAAACGATGCAGGCAATGATCTGTAGCCTGCAAGAAGCTCCTTGAACTCAGAAAGCTCCTCTTCGGTCGGAAGCTTACCAAACAACAGAAGATACGTTGTCTCTTCAAAGCCGAACCTGTCATCAGTAATAAATCCGCCGACCAGCTCTTTAATATTGTATCCTCTGTAAAAAAGACTTCCTGCACACGGAACGGACTCGCCGTTAACAATTCTTTTTGCCGTTACTTCCGATATCTCGGTCAGACCTGTCAATACACCGTTACCGTTGAGATCACGAAGTCCCCTGTTAACCTTGTGTTCAACATACATCGAAGGGTCGATAACGCTGTCCTCGATACACAGCTTTGCCATTTTCTCTATCTGCGGAGTAATCTCTGAATAATCTCTTTTCACTTTAACCTCTCCTTTTTTACCATTTTCCAAACATCATTATACAACGAAATTGTGAACTGAATTTTAACACGATATAAAAAAATACGTTGTCGAAAAGCATCGGCAACGTATAACTGTCACTCCGTTGTTGTTTCCAAAGCCGCTGTTGTCATTGGCATATCAAAAGTCAGAATCTCCGGTGTGATATCCTGAAATCCGTTTGCATCCGTAACGGTTCCGTCATTCATATCACGCTTCGGAAAGATCGCTTTTTTGATAACGCCTGTTATCAGCACCTCTACCTTTACATTGCTCTTTCCTTCTATTGTATCACAAATCAGATAAAACGGTTCATTGCCTCCGAAAAGCAAATCCGTTACGTGAGGTTTGCCCTCTGTGTCATATGAAACCGTATATACATTAATTTTTTCCTGATCAAATCTCGGTACAAACAGATAAACATTGTTTCCGCCTGCATCATATGTTGCAAGACCGTCAAAAATATCATTTGACAAGCCGGAGAATTCTTCCTTTTGTACAGCGTCTCTTCCCTTTTTCCAATCCGTCTTTTTTCCGAGATATGCTACGGCACACATACTGTTTTCGTGCCAATGAAGACCGTCATAAAGCATATCCCTGCCCGTATGCATTTCAGTCGTTATGACATAAGTTTTTTCTTCCGTTTCCGATGAAGTATCTGTGTTATTGGTTTGTCCGCCACAGGAAGCGCACAAAAGCAGCGTTACCGCAGTCATTGCTGCGGCTGTCACTCTGATAAATTTTTGTTCCATCCGTACCACCCTTATACGTGTTTAAAAAATCTGCCGTTATTCGAAAATTCCCAATCCCCCTCGACAGCAAGTTCAAAGTGAAGCTTTGCTATGCCGAGATCCATTCTTTGATACATATATTTATCAGGAACGCTTGCAGTAACCGTTCCGTTATTCCAGTTAAAAACAGTCGGAAAGAGGTTCCTCGCCGACGGCGCCAACAATGCACTCTCCACACCGTCCCAAAACCATACGGGAGCATCTCCGGTAACCTCCACCACATCGCGTACCGTGCGCTTTTTCATACGTATGGCTCCTCGGATAAATTTTTCCTTAACGCTTTCATCCGATATATATCCGACCGTAACAACGCCGTACATCGCTTCGCCATCTGACAAAAACTCCTTTGCCACGCTCTTGTCAAACGTTGCTCCGACAAAGCATGTTCCCATACCCATCGACACCGCCGTAAGCGCAGCTTTTTCACCGTAATATCCGAGCTTTTCAACGGTATCAACAGAGTCTTTTCCTGCAAGAATAATGTAATTGTTGACACCCGAAAACATTCCGTAAGTGTTGCGAAGCTTTTTGAAAGCATTACCCTCTCCGACACATAACCGCATACAAAGCCCCGATTCTTTGTTCAGCCTTCCGACTGTCTCACAAAGTATCTGTGCATCAGATTCTGTCAGCGCTCTGCCGTCATAAGAGCGTCGTGAAATTCTTATTTTCGCAGCATCATACAAAGTCATAATACCGTGGCTCCGTTAAGATTTATGTTTTATTATACTTTTTGAAAAGGCAATTAATATGGTTTTGAAAGGAATCTTTTCGCCACAACTGCGTTAAAAATCATTGAAATAGCCTCGTATTTCCGCTGATTTTTGCCTTGTTGTGACAAAAATCTTCTCTTTCAAAACTGCGT
>JAFQIG010000002.1 GCA_017397655.1 Clostridia bacterium
CAGTTTTGAAAGAGAAGATTTTTGTCACAACAAGGCAAAAATCAGCGGAAATACGAGGCTATTTCAATGATTTTTAACGCAGTTGTGGCGAAAAGATTCCTTTCAAAACCATATTAATTGCCTTTTCAAAAAGTATAAATTTGTACAAAAAATATAATACAAATCATGCTTTTTGAACACCTTTTATATATATTACAGAAAAGGTGTCTTTTTACTGCAAAATCCTTGACAAAGCTACATTGTATATGTATAATTATAAAAAATCTATTTAAGAGGTGTCTATACATGAAACAATACAAAAAAGTAGTTCTTGCATATTCGGGCGGTCTTGATACTTCCATCATCATTCCGTGGCTTAAAGAAAACTACGGTTGTGAAGTTGTTGCCGTATCGGGTGACGTAGGTCAGGGTACCGAGCTTGACGGTCTTGAGGAAAAGGCTATCAAGACAGGTGCTTCCAAGCTTTATATTGAAGATCTTAACAAAGTTTTTGTTGAAGAATATATCTGGCCCTGTCTTAAAGCAGGCGCTAAGTACGAAGAGTATCTTCTCGGCACATCCTTTGCACGTCCCGCAATCGCAAAGCGTATTGTAGAAATCGCAAAGGCTGAAGGTGCCGATGCTATCTGTCACGGCTGTACGGGTAAGGGCAACGATCAGGTCCGTTTTGAGCTTACAATCAAGGCTTTCGCTCCCGAGCTTGACGTTATTGCTCCCTGGAGAACATGGGATCTCAAGAGCCGTGAGGACGAAATCAGTTACGCAGAAGAGCGCAACATTCCCCTTAAGATCACAAGAGAAACAAACTACTCCAAGGATAAGAATCTCTGGCACCTTTCACACGAGGGTCTTGATCTTGAAGATCCTGCAAACGAACCGATGTATGACAAGATCCTTGAAATGGGCGTTTCTCCCGAAATGGCTCCCGACAAGCCCGAATACATCACAATCACTTTTGAAAAGGGTATCCCCGTCAAACTTAACGGTGAAGAGCTTGACGGTGTCACAATGATCGAAAAGCTTAACGAATACGGCGGAAGAAACGGTATCGGCATCCTTGATATCGTTGAAAAC
This sequence comes from Clostridia bacterium, assembly GCA_017397655.1. Classification (GTDB taxonomy): domain Bacteria; phylum Bacillota; class Clostridia; order Oscillospirales; family Acutalibacteraceae; genus UBA1425. The sequence goes on from JAFQIG010000002.1 coordinate 1,075, forward strand.
CGTCTTGTCGGTATGAAGAGCCGTGGCGTTTATGAAACTCCCGGCGGAACAATCCTTTATCACGCACATCAGGTTCTTGAAACGATCTGTATTGATAAAGAAACTGCTCACTTCAAGTCAATCGTTGCTCAGAAGATGGGCGAGCTTGTTTACAACGGTCAGTGGTTCACTCCTCTTACAGAAGCTATCTGTGCTTTTGTTGACAAGACTCAGGAAACAGTTTCCGGTGATGTAAAACTCAAGCTCTACAAGGGCAACATCATCAACGCAGGCGTTAAGAGCCCCTACACACTTTACGACGATATTACAGCTTCCTTCGGTGAGGACGAAGATTACAATCAGGCAGACAGTGCAGGATTCATCAACCTCTTCGGTCTTCCCATCAAGATCAAGGCTATGCTTGATAACAAAAGAGAAAACAACAACTGATAAGGAATGATAAATCAATGAAGCTCTGGGCAGGAAGATTCCAAAAAGAAACAGACGACAGAGTCAACAGCTTCAACACCTCTTTACCGTTCGACAACAGAATGTACGCTCACGACATAGAGGGCAGTATCGCTCACGCAAAGATGCTTGCCGCTACGGGAATAATTGAAGCTTCCGACACCGAAAAAATCATCACAGGCCTGCTTTCTATCAAGAACGATATCGAAAACGGCACTCTTACCATGGACAACGATGCTGAGGACATTCATATGTTCATCGAGGCGGAGCTTACCGCACGAATCGGCGATGCAGGCAAACGTCTGCATACTGCAAGAAGCCGTAACGATCAGGTTGCCGTCGATATCCGTCTGTATCTCCGTGATGAGATTGATTCTCTCCTGTCCCTTCTTCGTGATCTTATAGAGGTTCTGCTTTCTAAATCAGAAGAGTTCTCCGATGCCATTATGCCCGGTTATACTCATCTTCAGCGAGCTCAACCGATAACCTTCGGTCATCATCTGATGGCGTATGTCAGTATGCTTCTGCGTGATATCGACAGACTCTGCGACTGCAAAAAGAGAATGAACGTTATGCCTCTGGGCAGCGGTGCTCTTGCGGGAACAACCTATCCCATTGACCGTTCGGTAACCTGCTCACTTCTTAAGTTTGACAGCGTTTGCAGCAACAGTCTTGACGGCGTTTCCGACCGTGACTTCTGTATCGAGCTCGCTTCTGCAATTTCAATTACAATGATGCATCTTTCACGTTTTTCGGAAGAGATTATTCTCTGGTGCAGCTGGGAATTCCGCTTTATCGAGCTGGATGACGGCTTCACAACAGGCTCAAGCATCATGCCGCAGAAAAAGAATGCCGACGTTACAGAGCTTATCAGAGGTAAAACAGGCAGAGTCTTTGGCGATACAATCGCTCTTCTTACCGTTATGAAGGGTCTTCCCCTTGCGTATAACAAGGATATGCAGGAGGATAAAGAAGCAATCTTTGATGCGGTTGACACCCTTAAAGAATGCCTTGTCACCTTTATCCCGATGCTTGACACAATTACCGTCAAACGTGACAATATGCGTCTTGCCGCCGCTAAAGGCTTTATCAACGCAACCGACCTTGCTGACTATCTTACCAAAAAAGGTATGCCTTTCCGTGATGCCTATAAAATTTCAGGCTCGCTTGTCGGTCTTTGCGTAAAAAATGATACTGTGCTTGAAGCACTCTCTCTCGAAACACTCAAAGAGTATAGCGATCTTTTCGCTGAGGACGTATATGATGCCATCGCTCTTGAAACCTGTGTCAGAACAAGAGTTTCGGAAGGCGGACCTTCTCCCGATTCCGTGCTCAGACAAATACAGCTCGCTAAAACAGAATTGGAGAAATACAAATGAAACATTTCTTAAAGCTTCTTGATCTTTCATCTGAAGAAATTTTTGAACTGCTCGATATTGCGGCAGATTTAAAATATAAACAAAAAAACGGCATTCCCCATCGCTATCTTGAAGGTAAATCCGTTGCACTCATCTTCCAGAAGGCATCCACACGTACACGTACCTCCTTTGAAGTAGGCACATATCAGCTTGGCGGTTACGGTGCATTCCTTAACGTCAACGATATGCAGATTGCAAGAGGTGAGCCTGTACAGGATACCATCCGTGTTCTGTCACGTTACTTTGACTGTCTTATGATCCGCACCTTTGATCAGTCATATGTTGAGGATCTTGCAAAATACGGTTCTATCCCGATCATCAACGGTCTGACGGATTTCTGTCATCCGACTCAGGTAATTGCCGATCTTCTGACAATCCGTGAGTACAAGGGCAGTCTTGAAGGTCTTAAAATGTGCTACATCGGTGACGGAAACAATATGGCAAACTCGCTGACTGTCGGTGCTCTCAAAACAGGTATGAAGATGTCTCTTGTATGCCCCGACGATTACCGTCCGCCCAAGGAAATCCTTGACTTCGCATACGGCTACGGTGATAAGTTTGAGATCTGCTCCGACCCTCTTAAGGGTGCTGTTGATGCAGACGTTCTTGTGACCGATGTCTGGACATCCATGGGTCAGGAGGAAGAATCTCAGAAGCGTATGATCGCATTTGAGGGTTATCAGATCAATGATGCCATCCTTTCCGTTGCCAAAAAGGATGCTATGGTTCAGCATTGTCTGCCTGCTCACAGAGGCGAAGAAATCACTGCCGAGGTCTTTGAGGCTCACGCAAACGAAATATTTGATGAAGCAGAAAACAGACTTCACGCTCACAAGGCTATTATGGTTGCAGTAACAAATACATACAGAAAGTGATTCGGAGGTAGTTATGCCGGTAAAAAATGATATAAAAAAAGTTCTTGTAATCGGCTCAGGTCCTATCGTTATCGGACAGGCAGCAGAGTTTGACTATGCAGGAACACAGGTCTGTAAGGCATTGACTGAAATCGGACTTGAAGTTGTACTTGTCAACTCTAACCCCGCTACCATTATGACCGATAAAACTATGGCGGATAAGGTTTATATTGAACCGCTTAATCTTGATGTTCTTAAAAGAATCATTATCGAAGAAAAGCCCGACAGCATTCTGCCCACTCTCGGCGGTCAGACAGCTCTGACTCTCGGCATGGAGCTTGCACGTGAAGGCTTCCTTGAGAAGCACAATGTCAAGCTTATCGGCGCTACTCTTGACAGTATTGACAAGGCTGAGGACAGACAGCTCTTTAAAGATCTTCTTTTCTCCATCAATCAACCTGTTGTCCCCTCTAAGGTTGTTACAACCATTGAGGACGCTGTTGATTTCGCAAACGAGATCGGTCTTCCCGTTATCATCCGTCCCGCTTATACGCTCGGCGGTACAGGCGGCGGCATTGCAGAAACAATGGAGGACTTCATTGTTATTGCCGAAAACGGTCTTAGACTTTCTCCCATTACACAGATTCTTGTCGAAAAGTGTATTTCCGGCTGGAAAGAAATTGAATTTGAAGTTGTCCGTGACAGCAAGGATAACACCATCACCGTATGCTCCATGGAAAACATCGACCCTGTCGGTGTCCATACAGGTGACTCGATCGTTGTTGCTCCCGCTATCACTCTTGCAGATAAAGAATTTGAAATGCTCCGAAGTGCCGCAATTGATATTGTCAAGGCTCTTAAGGTTGAGGGCGGATGTAACGTTCAGTTTGCTCTTCATCCCGACAGCTTTGAATATGCCGTTATCGAAGTAAACCCCAGACTTTCACGTTCTTCGGCTCTCGCTTCCAAGGCTACAGGTTATCCGATCGCTAAGGTTGCTTCTCTGATCGCTGTCGGCTACTCTCTTGACGAAATCAAAAACTTTATCACAAAGAAAACTTTCGCTTGTACAGAGCCTGCCATCGACTATGTCGTTGTCAAGTTCCCCCGCTGGCCGTTTGACAAGTTCGTTTACGGCAACCGTACTCTCGGTACTCAGATGAAGGCTACCGGTGAAGTTATGGCTATCGGCATCTCTTTTGAACAGGCTATGATGAAAGCTGTCCGCTGTGTCGAGCTCGGACTTCGCACACTCAATCATCGCAAGTACGAAAACTGCACAAAGGACGAGCTGTACGAGCTTCTTAAGATCTGTAACGACGAACGTATTTTTGTAATTTATAAAGCACTCAAAGAAGGCATTACTCCCGACGAGATCTTTGATATCACAAAGATTGACCGTTGGTTCCTCAATAAGCTTCTAAACATCGCAGAGATGGAAGTTCTTCTCGCTGAAAATGAGCTTGATGATGAGCTTTATATGAAGGCAAAGAACCTCGGCTTCCTCGACAGCACTATCGAAGAGTTAAGCGGTCAGCACATCAAGTACAAGCGCCTTGCTTCCTTCAAGATGGTTGACACCTGTGCCGCTGAAGTTGAAGCGGAAACTCCCTACTTCTATTCTACCTTTGATGAAGAAAACGAAGCTGAAAAATTCATCAAGAATCATCCCACAGACCGCAAAAAGGTCGTTGTTATCGGTTCGGGTCCCATCCGTATCGGTCAGGGCGTTGAGTTCGACTACTGCTCCGTTCACTGTGTTCAGGCTCTTAAGCGCCTCGGATATGACGCAGTTCTTATCAACAACAATCCCGAAACCGTTTCCACAGACTTTGACGTAGCGTCAAGACTCTACTTTGAACCGCTCACTCCCGAAGATGTAGAATCAGTTCTTATGACAGAAAAGCCTTGGGGCGTTGTTGTTCAGTTCGGTGGTCAGACGGCTATCAAGCTGACAAAATACCTCAGCGAACGTGGTATCAAGATTCTCGGCACTTCTGCTGACAGCATTGACGCTGCAGAGGACAGAGAACGCTTTGACGAGCTTCTTGAAAAGTGTGGCATCCCCCGTCCTGCAGGACACACGGCTTTCACTACGGAAGAAGCTGTTAAGGCTGCAAACTCTCTCGGTTATCCCGTTCTTATCCGTCCTTCATATGTTCTTGGCGGTCAGAATATGATTATCGCTTACTCCGATGATGATATCGTTGAGTATATGGGTATCATCACGGGCGAAAAGCTTGAAAATCCCGTTCTTATCGACAAATATATGATGGGTACAGAAATCGAAGTTGACGCTGTCTGTGACGGTGAAAACCTTCTTATCCCCGGTATTATGGAACACATCGAGCGTGCAGGCGTTCACTCGGGTGACTCAATCTCCGTTTATCCGCCTCAGACTCTTTCTCAGGAAGTCAAGGATACAATCGTTGATTATACAACAAAGCTCGCAGTTGCTCTTAACGTCAAGGGTCTTGTTAATATTCAGTATGTTCTTTATGACGGTCAGGTTTACGTTATCGAAGTTAACCCCCGTTCCTCCAGAACTATCCCCTATATCAGCAAGGTTACAAACATCCCGATCGTTGATCTTGCAACACGTGTTATGTTTGACGAAAAGCTCACCGACTTTGAATACGGCGTTGGACTTTATCCCGAAAAGGATTATGTCGCTGTCAAGGTTCCCGTATTCAGCTTCCCGAAGCTCGCCAATGTTGACACTCACCTCGGACCCGAAATGAAATCAACAGGCGAAGTTCTCGGTATCGACAAAACGTTTGAGGCTGCTCTTTATAAGGGTCTCATCGCTGCAGGATACGAGCTTCACAAGGTCGGCACATCGGTTCTTATTACAGTCAAGGATGTTGACAAGCCTGAGGTTCTGCCTCTTGCCAAAAAGTTTGTCGAATTCGGATACAATATCATTGCCACAAGAAATACTGCAAAGTATCTTCAGGAAAACGGCGTAGATGCAAAGCCTGTTTGCAGCGAAACTCCCGAAGGCTTCAAAGAGATCGTTTCTATCTTTGACAGCGGCGATATTGACTTTGTTGTTTCTACATCGAAGATCGGCAGAAAGCCTGCTATGATCTCGGTTCAGCTTCGCAGAAAGGCTATAGAAAGAGCTATTGCAACTCTTACCTCCATTGATACTGCAAACGCTCTTGCAAACTGCTTGCTCTCCGGTATCACAAAAGAAGATCTTGAGATAGTTGATATCTGTAAACTTTAATAATTAAAAGAAGCGGCTTCCGATCGGAAGCCGCTTTTCAGTATAAAAAAACTCTGCAGTTTTAAAACTGCAGAGTTTTTTGTTTAATTATTCAAAATACTTAACGGCGCTCTTGAACAGACCGATATCAAAGTTGCTCGGAACGTTCTTATAAAGTCCGTTATCCCATCTTTCGGTATGACCCATCTTACCGATGACTCTGCCGTCGGGTGATGTGATACCCTCAACAGCATATGCCGAGCCGTTGGGATTGAACATAATATCCATTGTTGCATTTCCGTTAAGATCAACGTACTGTGTTGCGATCTGACCGTTTTCGGCAAGTGCCTTGACCGTCTTTTCATCGGCGTAGAATTTACCTTCGCCGTGAGAGATCGGTACAGAGTAAATCTCTTCGGGATCTGCAAGCATAAGCCAAGGAGACTTATTGGATGCGATTCTCGTATGAACAATTCTTGACTGGTGACGTGCAATGTTGTTAAAGGTAAGTGTCGGACAGGTTTCATCTGTGTCGATAATCTTTCCGAACGGTACAAGGCCCAGCTTGATAAGTGCCTGGAAGCCGTTACAGATACCGCACATAAGTCCGTCACGGTTGTCAAGAAGATCACTGACGCCTTCTTTGATTCTTGCATTGCGGAAGAATGCCGTAATGAACTTACCTGAACCGTCGGGTTCGTCACCGCCTGAGAATCCACCGGGGATAAATACTATCTGCGACTGAGAAAGCTTTTCTGCAAACGCTTCAACAGATCTTGTAATGCCTGCAGCAGTAAGATTGTTGATGACAAAAATCTCGGGATCTGCTCCTGCTGTGCGAAGTGCTTTTGCAGTATCAAATTCACAGTTTGTTCCGGGGAATACAGGGATAAGAACTTTCGGCTTTGCTGTCTTTATTGCAGGCGACGGTCTTACATCTGTTCTGTACTTGAAGTTTTCTACAGCACCCTCAGTCTCAATATTGCAGCTGAATACGGATTCTAATTTTTCCTCATAGATCTTCAGAAGCTCTGCAATCTCAACACTTTCACCGGCAAAGGAAAGCTTACCGTCTGCCGTTGTTTCACCGATAACCGTGCCGAAGCCTAAATCATCGGTTGCTTCAAGAACGAATGCACCGTAATTGTAGCCGAAAAGCTCTGAAAGAGATATGTTATCAAGTGCACAACCGATGTCATTGCCGAAGGAAGCCTTCATAACAGCTTCTGCGATACCGCCCATACCGGGTGTGTATGCTGCACAAACCTTGCCGTCACGCATCGCCTTTGTAACTGCTGCAAACACTTTGAGAAGTGATTCGGTTACAGGCAATCCGTTTTCGTCCGTATCGGGCTTAACAAAGACAATCTTATGTCCTGCAGCTTTGAATTCGGGAGAAATAACCTCGCTGACATCGCCTGTTGTTACTGCAAACGAAACAAGTGTGGGAGGTACATCAATATCCTCGAAAGTACCGCTCATGGAGTCTTTACCACCGATTGAAGCAATGCGAAGCTCTGTCTGTGCCTTGAATGCACCGAGAAGTGCCGCCAAGGGCTTGCCCCAACGCTTGCCGTCCTTCATCGGCTTTTCAAAGTATTCCTGGAATGTAAGATATACTTCCTCAAAGCTTGCACCTGCTGCAATAAGCTTTGAAACCGATTCGATAACTGCAAGATATGCTCCGTGATACGGACTCTTTTCTGCGATAAAGGGATTGTAACCCCATGCCATATATGAAACTGTAGATGTATGCTTTTTCTCAACGGAGATCTTGTGAACCATCGACTGGATGGGAGTGAGCTGATTCTTACCGCCGAAGGGCATAAGAACCGTTCCCGTACCGATGGTAGAGTCAAATCTTTCGGAAAGACCTCTCTTTGAACAGATATTAAGGTCATCCGCAAGTGCTTTGATTCCGTTCGTAAAGTTCTGAACTTCTGCCTTCTTATAGCACTTCGGTGCTACAGGAGTAATATCAATGTGCTTTTCTGCACCGTTGGAATTAAGGAATTCTCTTGAAATATTTACGATCTCGACACCGTTCCAGGTCATAACGAGTCTGGGATCCTGCTGAACTTCGGCAACAACGGTAGCTTCAAGGTTTTCGCTGTCAGCGAGTTCCTTGAATCTTTCGACATCCTCTGCCGCTACGACAACAGCCATTCTTTCCTGAGACTCGCTGATGGCAAGCTCTGTTCCGTCAAGACCGTCATACTTTTTGGGAACTGCGTTGAGGTCGATCTTAAGACCGTCTGCCAACTCGCCGATTGCAACGGAAACGCCGCCTGCACCAAAGTCATTACAGCGCTTGATAAGAAGTGATGCTTCGGGATTTCTGAAAAGACGCTGAAGCTTTCTTTCTTCGGGAGCGTTACCCTTCTGAACCTCTGCACCGCAGGATTCAAGGGATGACAATGTATGTGATTTTGAAGAACCTGTTGCACCGCCGCAACCGTCACGGCCTGTTCTGCCGCCAAGAAGAATTACAACATCTCCCGGAAGCGGACACTCACGGCGAACATTCTTTTCAGGTGCTGCTGCGATAACTGCACCGATTTCCATTCTCTTTGCCGCATAGCCGTCATGGTAAAGCTCGTCAACCTGTCCCGTTGCAAGACCGATCTGGTTGCCGTATGAACTGTAACCTGCTGCAGCAGTAGTTACGATCTTTCTCTGCGGAAGCTTACCCTCAAGTGTTTCGGAAACACTCTTCAAGGGATCTGCCGCACCTGTTACACGCATTGCTGCATAAACGTATGATCTGCCCGAAAGAGGGTCACGGATAGCTCCGCCGATACACGTTGCCGCTCCGCCGAACGGTTCGATCTCTGTCGGATGATTGTGTGTTTCGTTCTTGAACAGAAGAAGCCACTTTTCAGTTTCGCCATCAACGTTAACGTCGATCTTAACCGTACAGGCATTGATTTCTTCCGATTCGTCAAGCTTCGGCAAGCAACCCTCTGCCTTGAGATATCTTGTTGCAATGGTTGCAATATCCATAAGGTTGATGGGCTTTGTTCTGCCAAGCTGTTTTCTTGTATCAAGGTACTCTTCCCATGTTTTCTGAAGCAGCTCGTCCTCAAACTTTGCGCTATCGATCGTTGTGAGGAATGTTGTATGACGGCAATGGTCAGACCAATATGTGTCGATCATACGGATCTCGGTGATAGTGGGATCACGCTGTTCTGTTCTGAAATAATCACGGCAGAAACGGATATCATCAATATCCATTGCAAGCGAATACTTCGATACAAACTCTTTGAGTCCCTGCTCATCAAGATCGCAGAATCCGTCAAGGACATCTACCTTTTCGGGAATTTCATAATTAACCTTGAGCGTATCAACCGTGTCAAGTGAAGCTTCACGGCTTTCAACGGGGTTGATAACATATTTCTTTACTGTTTCGACATCCGCATCGGAAAGCTCACCGTAAAGAAGATATACTCTTGCAGTTCTGACAAGAGGTCTTTCCTGCTGTGAGATAATCTGAATACACTGTGCGGCAGAATCCGCTCGCTGGTCAAACTGACCGGGAAGATATTCGACCGCAAATACACGGCAATCGTCAGTATTACCGATTTCGTCTGTACAGATATCAAGCTGAGGCTCTGAAAAAACCGTCTGCTTGCATCTGTCAAAGAGTGCTTTATCAATATTTTCAACGTCGTATCTGTTAAGAAGTCTGATCTTCTGAAGATGAGTCATTCCAAGAAGCGTGCGAAGATCCGAAGAAAGTGCACGTGCTTCGTTATCAAGACCTGCCTTCTTTTCGACGTAAACTCTGTAAACCATGTTGCCTCCTTAAGCGTTCAACGCTCTTTTGCCGATATCCTTGCGCCAATACGCATTCTTAAAACTGATTTTTGATACAGCCGAATAAGCTTTATCAATCGCTTCTTTTAATGTATCCGCTTTTGCTGTAACTCCGAGAACACGTCCGCCTGCAGTAAGAAGCTTGCCGTCCGAAAGCTTGGCACCTGCCACAAAAACTTCTGCCGAAAGCTCTTCATCTGACGGAATTGTCATCTCAAAGCCTGTTTCGTACTTTTGCGGATAACCGTCTGATGCCATTATTACGCAACAAGCCGATTTATCGCTGAACAAAACTTCACATTCTGAAAGCTTTTCTGCGGCTACTGCCTGCATAATCTCAAAAAGATCACTCTGAAGAAGCGGTAAAACTACCTGTGTTTCGGGATCACCAAAGCGACAGTTATACTCGATAACCTTGGGACCGTCCTTTGTAATCATAAGTCCGAAGTAAAGACATCCCTTGAATGTTCTTCCCTCTGCGTTCATTGCATTAATTGTGGGAAGGAAAATCTTTTCCATACATTCATCGGCAACCGACTTTGTATAGTAGGGGTTGGGAGCAACCGTTCCCATACCGCCCGTATTGAGTCCCTCGTCATTATCCTTTGCACGTTTGTGATCCATTGACGATACCATCGGAACAACCGTCTTGCCGTCCGTAAATGCAAGAACGGATACTTCGGGTCCTTCTAAAAATTCCTCAATGACGATGTTGTTGCCCGAAGCGCCGAAAATCTTGTCCTCCATCATGGAACGGACAGCCGTCTTCGCTTCATCTCTTGTCATTGCGATTATAACGCCCTTTCCGAGTGCCAGACCGTCAGCCTTGATAACGGTCGGGATCGGTGCCTCTTCGAGATAGTCGAGTGCTTTCTGCATATCGTCAAATACCTCGTAGCGGGCTGTGGGGATTGAATATTTTTTCATAAGGTTTTTGGAGAAAACCTTACTGCCTTCGATAATTGCTGCATTCGCTCTCGGACCGAAGCAGGGAATTCCCTTTTCTTCAAGAGCATCAACAGCACCGAGTACCAAAGGATCATCGGGTGCTACGACTGCAAAATCGATTTTTGTATCAACGGCAAACTTTACGATACCGTCAATATCCTTTGCTCCTACGGAAACACATTCAGCCTGAGCTGCAATACCGCCGTTACCGGGAAGTGCATATATTTTTGAGATCTTTTCGCTTTGGCAAAGCTTTTTGATGATTGAATGCTCTCTGCCGCCGCCTCCGACCACAAGTACTTTCATGGAGAGTTCTCCTTTACTGATTAATGATGGAACAAACGCATTCCCGTGAATGCCATTGCAATACCGTACTTGTTACAAGCTTCGATAACGTTGTCGTCACGGATGGATCCGCCGGGCTCTGCAATGTAGGAAACACCGCTTCTTCTTGCACGCTCGATGTTGTCGCCGAACGGGAAGAATGCGTCACTGCCTACAGAAACACCTGTAATTGTGCTGAGATATGCCTTCTGCTCTTCCTTTGTGAAGGGTTCGGGACGAACGCTGAAATACTGCTGCCATACATCATCACCGAGAACATCTTCGTCCATATCGGAAATGTAAACGTCGATAACGTTATCTCTGTCTGCTCTGCCGAGTGTCGGAAGGAACGGAAGATTAAGAACCTTTTCGTGCTGACGAAGATGCCAGATGTCAGCCTTGTTACCTGCAAGGCGAGTACAATGGATTCTTGACTGCTGACCTGCACCTACACCGATAGCCTGTCCGTCAACTGCGAAACAGACGGAGTTGGACTGAGTATACTTAAGAGTGATAAGAGAGATGATAAGATCACGAACAGCACTTTCGGGAATGTCCTTGTTAACTGTTACGACATTCTGAAGGAGTTCCTTGTTGATCTTGAAGTTATTTCTGCCCTGTTCAAATGTGATGCCGAAAACATCCTTTGTCTCCTGAACTTCGGGAATGTAGTTTTCGTCGATCTTTACGATATTGTAGTTGCCGTTTCTCTTGGAACGAAGGATCTCAAGAGCTTCGGGAGTGTAAGAAGGAGCAATGATACCGTCAGAAACCTCACGCTTGATAATGGTAGCAGTAACTGCATCACATTCATCGGAAAGTGCGATCCAATCACCAAAGGAGGACATTCTGTCTGTACCTCTTGCTCTTGCATATGCACAAGCGAGAGGAGAATCGTCAAGACCTTCGATATCGTCAACGAAGCAAGCCTTCTTGAGTGCATCGCTGAGAGGTGTGCCTACAGCTGCCGATGTGGGGCTTACGTGCTTGAAGGAAGTTGCTGCGCACATACCTGTTGCTTCTTTGATCTCTTTAACAAGCTGCCAGCTGTTGAATGCATCAAGGAAGTTGATGTAACCGGGTCTGCCGCTGAGAATTTCGATAGGAAGCTCGGATCCGTCCTTCATATAGATCTTTGAGGGTTTCTGATTGGGGTTGCAACCGTATTTAAGTTCAAACTCTTTCATTCTTATATCCTCCGCAAAATTATTTATTTTTATTGATCATTCTGTTTTCAACCGCGCCTGTTTCAAGGTCGATGTAACGGACATAAAGAGAGATCTTGTTCTGCTCATCAAGCTCTGTCCAGATGTCGTTAGTGAACTCGTCGATGCAGTTAGGAATAGAAACTCTTTCAGGTTCTCCTGTGAAAGTGGGAATGGGATTGCCGTCATGGTTGTATGTATGGATAAAGTGTCCCAGTCCGTCAAGTGCATTGTATGAGAAGGTATATCTGTTGCATTCTGTGCCTTCGGGATCTGCACTCTTGAGGATGCTCATTTTGTAGGAATATCCGTTATCAAAGTTGAGAATACCGCTGATTCTCGGTGTAAAGTTAGGTGCATCCGGCTCGAAGCATCTTGTATCGAGTGCCTGCTCAAATGTCTTGCCTTCCTTTATAAAATCATAAACCGTATCTGTCTGATCACCGTTTGTTACGATAACGTTGTTACCGATAACACGAACGGGAGAATAAATGATAAGTGACGGATCTGCAACCTTTGATGCATCAAACGGATGAATGATAACTTCGTTTCCGTCCTCGATAAAGATACGGTTACGGCTGTTTTCGCTTCTGCCCATAATAAAGTATGCAAAAACTGCCTTTTTGCCGTCCTCACTCTTACCGATAACGATACCTCTGCCTACATAAGAATTGCCGTGGATTCTCTTTCCCATGCTTTCAATGTCGTAAATTCCCACTTGTAATCTTCCTTTCAAATCTTTATTTCTCTGCTATTTCTTTTGATACTTTTTCAACAGCCAACGGAAGAATCTTCCACTCGGCTTCTTCCATTACTCTTTTCTGGAGGATTTCGGGAGTATCTCCGTCCTCGATATATACAGCCTTCTGAGCAATAATTCTGCCACCGTCCGGGATCTCGTTGACAAAATGTACCGTTGCTCCCGTTACCTTGACACCGTAGCTGAGTGCCGCCTCGTGAACCTTAAGTCCGTAAAAGCCTTCACCGCAGAATGACGGGATAAGCGCAGGGTGAACATTGATGATACGCTCAGGATATCTGCTTGTAAAGTCTGCTGACAGTATCTTCATAAACCCTGCCAGAACTATAAGTCCGATTTCTCTTCTTTCAAGCTCTTCGATAAGCTTTTTTTCAAAATCAGCATTGGTAGGATATTCTGCCTTTGACAGCACAAGCGTTTCTACCGAGTGATTTTTTGCTCTTTCAAGTGCATATGCTCCTTCTTTGTTGGACACAACAAGAGAAACCTTACCGCTTGTGATTATACCGCTTTTTTCGGCATCGAGTATCGCCTGCAGATTTGTTCCTCCGCCCGACACCAATACTGCGATTTTTGTTACCATAAAAGCACTCCCTCGTCGGAACGTACCGTTTCACCGATGATGTATGCATCCTCACCGTTTGCCTTGAGAATTCGGAGTGCCTTGTCAGCATCGTTCTTTGAAACTACAACACTCATACCAACGCCCATATTGTATGTGTTGAACATATCTCTTTCGGGGATGTTGCCTGTCTTTGCGATAAGCTCGAAAATCGGAAGTGTGCGGACTGCCTTTTTCTCGATCTTTGCACCGAAGCCGTCGGGCAAGCTTCTCGGAATATTCTCATAGAAGCCACCGCCTGTGATGTGAGAAACAGCCTTGACCGTAACCTCATCAAACAACGCGCACATCGATTTTACATAAATCTTTGTGGGAGTGAGAAGAGTTTCGCCGATGCTCTTGCCTGAAAGCTCTGCAACACTCTTTGTGATATCGCCGTTTTCTACATCAAAGACCTTTCTGACAAGAGAGAAGCCGTTTGAGTGAACGCCCGATGACGGAAGAGCGATAATTACATCACCCTCACCGATTGTTGTGTTGTCAAGAATCTTTGACTTATCAACAACACCTACAGAGAAGCCTGCAAGGTCGTATTCATCCACGGGATAGAAGCCCGGCATTTCTGCCGTTTCGCCGCCGATAAGTGCTGCGCCTGACTGAACACATCCGTCTGCAATACCTGAAACGATCTGTGCAATACGCTCGGGAACGTTCTTTCCGCAAGCGATATAATCAAGGAAAAACAACGGCTTTGCACCGCAACAAATAATATCGTTTACGCACATTGCTACACAGTCAATACCGACAGTATCGTGCTTGTCCAGAATAAAGGCTATCTTAAGCTTTGTTCCGACACCGTCTGTACCGCTGACAAGAACAGGCTTTGTGATACCTGTCATATCAAGCTCAAAAAGTCCGCCGAATCCGCCGATACCCGATGCAACGCCGTCCGTCATGGTTCTGGCAATGTGCTGTTTCATAAGCTCTACAGCCTTGTAACCTGCAGTAATGTCAACGCCTGCTGCTTTGTAGCTTTCGCTGAAGCTTTTCATATCCTTTATCCTCTCATTCTATTGTTAATTTTTTGTCAGAAATTTTTGCATCAAATTTAAACTTTTTGCCCGACTTCGGAAGCTCTGTCGGGAATTTGCCTGTAAAGCAGGCATCGCAGTATGTCTTGCCGCCGTTAGGATCGGCAAGCTTGTCAACGTGTTCGGGATTCAAGAATCCGAGCGAGTCAACGTTAAGAATCTTTGCAATCTCGTCAATTGTATGATTTGCTGCTATCAGGGAATCCTTGGAATCGATATCCGTTCCGTAGTAACAGATGTCGATAAAGGGCGGTGCAGATGAACGCATATGAACCTCTGTAGCACCTGCTTCACGAAGAAGATTTACGATTCTGGCACAGGTTGTACCTCTGACGATCGAGTCATCAACCAGAACAACCCTCTTACCCTTGACCGTTTCCGAAACGGGATTGAGCTTTATACGTACTTTATCCTCACGGTTCGACTGACCGGGAGCGATAAAGGTTCTGCCGATATATTTGTTTTTGATAAAACCGAGTCCGTAAGGTATTCCCGACTGCTGAGCGTATCCGAGTGCCGCATCGAGTCCCGAATCGGGAACTCCGATTACTACATCTGCATCTGCCGGGCAATCCTGTGCCAGAAACTGACCTGCTCTGCGTCTTGCCATATGTACGGAGCATCCATCGATGATCGAATCGGGTCTTGCAAAATAGATGTATTCAAACACACAAAGTGCACATTTTTCTTTGCCGCAATGCTCTTTAAGCGAGCGTACACCCTCCTTGTCAAATACAAGGATTTCGCCGGGCTCCAGCTCTCTGATAAGATGAGCTCCTGCCGCATCCAGAGCACAGCTTTCGGATGCGACTACATATGAACCGTCTACCGTTTTGCCGTAACACAAGGGTCTGAATCCCTTCTTGTCACGGTAAGCAATCAACTTTGCGGGTGACATTACAAGAAGTGAACAAGCTCCCGTTACACGGTCAACAGCTTTGCTGACTGCCTCTTCGATCGACTGTGAATTGATTCTTTCCTGCGTTATGAGATACGAAAGAACCTCCGTATCGCTTCTTGTGTGGAAGATGGCACCTTCAAGCTCCAGCTCCTCACGAAGCTCTGTATAATTTATCATTGTTCCGTTCTGAGCCAACGCCATTTTGCCCTTGATGTGATTGACAACGATAGGCTGTGCGTTGATTCTTTCGGATTCTTCTGCCGTACTGTATCTGACATGGCCGATTGCCATATTGCCCTGTCCGAGTGATTTTATAATATCTGCGGTAAAAACATCGTTTACAAGTCCTGCATCCTTATACGTGCTGAAAACACCGTCATCGTTGACCGTTATACCACAGCTCTCCTGTCCTCTGTGCTGAAGCGCAAACAATCCGTAATAAACAGACGGTGCAACATCCATCTTTTCAGGACAGAATATACCGAATACTCCGCATTCTTCGTGAACCTTGCTCAATTGAAACGCTCCCCTGTATTATGAATTGAATTTTGCGCCGACTTCAGAGTCCTTCTGAAGAACCTTCTGCGCTGCTGCCTCTCTTGCCGCAACAAGCTTTTCCGACAGTTCTTCATCGCCGAGAGCAATTATCTGGAGCGCCAGATATGCAGCATTTGCAGCTCCGTTGATCGCAACCGTTGCAACGGGGATTCCCGGAGGCATCATTACCGTGGAAAGAAGTGCGTCCATTCCGTCAAGTGCTGCCGACTTTACCGGAATTCCGATAACGGGTAATGTTGTATTTGCTGCGATTGCTCCTGCAAGATGTGCAGCCATACCTGCCGCTGCAATCATAACACCGAAACCGTTTTCTCTTGCGCTTTGTGTGAATGATTTTGCCTGTTCGGGAGTTCTGTGTGCCGAGAATACGTGAACTTCAAACGGAACCTCAAACTCCTTTAAAACATTGATAGCTTTTTCAACAACGGGCAAATCGCTGTCGCTTCCCATTATTACGGCAACCTTTTTCATCTTTTATCCTCCTGTAAATATAAAAAGGCATAGCTGTATTTTGTAGCTATGCCCAGACGGTCGGCTTTAAAAAGCTCTTGCTCCACTGTGGTTATCCACCGTTCCGTCAGTCACAAAAGCTCTACTGAATTATTATAATATACCTGTCGTAAACAGTCAATAGTAATAAAAATTTTTGTTGTTTTGTATACAATAATTTATACATTTTTTGCGTGTTTTGTTTAAATTTAAAAGAGTATCCGCGCTCCGTCCGTCATATTAAAACCCCGTTTTCTTAATGTACGCATTATCGGACAGTCTGCGTGTTATATTCATACTGAAAACAGAAGCGAACGGAGGTTAACATATGAAAAAAGCAGCGTTGTTTTCAGCCTTTTTGCTGTTGCTTTTCGGTTCGATCGCCTTTTATGATGATGCCGTCGTTTTGTATTATCAGCATCAGACAACCGACAAGCTTTATGAGCTTTGTGACAAATACGGATTTAAAAACACGGAGATTAGGGTACAACGGAGTGAAATTGCTTTAAGCGAGAAATTTGTCGCTTTTATTACTGCCGAATCCGTTATTGATGATTCCGATAAAAAGCTGTTTGATTTTTTCCGTGAAGCTGAAGAATTGGCAGATGAGTATTATAAGCTTATGATTAAAAAAAACTATAAGCCGAGAGTATATGACGTGCGGTATAACTTTAACGACAGCTCATACACCTGCAGTTACGGAATTATCCGACGTGACGGAAATGCCGTGCAATATGAAACAATTGATATCAGGCTTCGTGATACACACAAAGACAAGGTACCGTATGTCGGTATGCCGAAAAGGGCTGTTGATATGACAAAGTACGGTTATTCATATACGGATACCTTACTCCAAAAGAAATGCTGGCGTCAGGGAAATTATAAATATTACTTTGAGATCTCCGATGATGAAAAGCAGTTTGACGGTTTTTCGGACAAATATATAACAAAAATAGAATCAGTCTACATCCCTCCGACAACCGCTCAGACCACAACAAAAAAGCGCCACAGTTACAAGAAAAGTACAAAGCCGTCTGACGATGACCCTTATGATGTTGACAGTTACTATCATCCCGAGGATTTTTATTACGATCACTACGATGACTTTTTTGACTACTATGATGCCGAAGATTACTTTTATGAGCACGCTGATTAATCCTTGACATCCCCCACACCGCCCGACACGGTAGGCGTCGGAATATATACCCCATAAGCAAAGGAGCTGTTTATTACAGCTCCTTTGCTTATATTTGTTCAGTGAAATAAAAAAAGCGGCTATCGGTTTTACCCGACAGCCGCCAAAATTAGCGATCAATAATTATGCAGCGTATGTGCACTGATCTACAACACCTTCGTTTTCGATGTGAAGCTCTGCGAATACTGCGTTGCTTCTGTCATAGATGGTCCATGTCTTGGAGAGACCGATCTTTTCGATGATGCTGTTTTCACCAACGGAGATGATAAGGATACCATAGAGCTGTACGTTAGCACAGAATCTGATTTCGCCTATTTCATCACTGCTGGAGGTTGTTTCGATCAAGATATCAAACGGAATCTGAACTGTTACCTTCTCGTTCGTTGTGATATTGAAGATCTGAGTTGTTACATAAGCGCCGATACCGCCCTGGAACTCAACGTCAACGATCTTGTAGCCAAGGAATGTGAGGCTGAGGTCAAGACCAAGAACAACTCTGAAGTCGCCATAGATGTTATAGCGTCTGTCAAGGATTGTGCTTTCGGAGATGTATCTGCCCTTATTGTTGATGATTTCATAACCCTTATGCTCATTGGATGTAACAATGATTTCGATTCTGCCGGAAGCAGAGATTGTAAGGGAGATGTTCATTTCGATTGTAAGACCTGTGGAACCGATCGGAATGTCAAATCTGAAGACATTAACCTTGATTCCGCCGCCCTTCTTGAGTGTAAGGTTTTCGAGGTTAGCCTTAACCTTATCAAGGAAGGAATCGTCTTCACCGTAAACTACGCCTTCGGGAACTACAGATGCAGCATAGGAACCTGCAAGAACTGTTGTTTCAACAAGGTTGTAGTCCATCTTGATGTAAGCTTCGTTGATCTGAAGCTTTGCAAGGTTAGCATCAAACTTTGTATCGAAGTGGATATCGTTAAGAGAATAGTACTTCTCTACTCTGACGCCGTCAGTAACGTTACCTGCGATACCGATGTCAACCTGACCGCCTGAGTAAGCAGCCTGGATCTTGATGCCCTTGATGCTGAAGCTGATGTGGGGATTTCTGATGAAATCAGT
Source organism: Clostridia bacterium (assembly GCA_017397655.1). Classification (GTDB taxonomy): domain Bacteria; phylum Bacillota; class Clostridia; order Oscillospirales; family Acutalibacteraceae; genus UBA1425. The sequence continues at coordinate 19,928 of JAFQIG010000002.1, forward strand.
AACCTCTTCCTTAACATCATCGATAAGTTCATTAACCTTATCTTTGATAACGCCCTGTTCGCCTACTTCGGGAGCTGCAACAGTACCGTCAGAGATCATGTTGCCGTCCTGGTCGTAAACAACAGCCTTGTCAAGGTCAGCAGCTACTTCTGCTTCAAAGTTCATTTCTTCAACAGCTTCTTCAAGCTCTACAGCAGCAACGTCAACATATGCAAGACCGTCTTCAACATTAACTGCAAGTACGCTGTAAGCAGCACCGCTTACGTTGAACTTGTTAGCGCCTGCGATGAACATATCGCCTGCTTTAAGGTTAAAGTCAGCTGCGTTGTAGATGAGCTTGTCGCCATCAACGATGTACTCTGTAACAGCAGAGAGGTCGATAACGCCTGCCTGTGCTACGAAAGCAGCCTGTGTCTCGTCGCTGATAACCTTTTCGTTAACAGCAGACTTGAGTGCAAGGAGAGCTTCATAAGCTTTTGCAAAGTTAGCGCGCTTTGCACTTGAGGGGAAGTCAACCTTAGCAACTTCAAGAACGTTTGCTGCACGGTTGAGAGTTGCACAAACGAAAGCGTTTGTTGCATAAGCGTCAGTGATGATGTCATCGCCATCTTCAATAACGCCCCAGCTGTAAGCGATCTCAACATAGTCAAGATACTCAGCAGGAATTCCCTCGTAAGGAAGATCTACATCTTCTGCGGGAGCTTGCATTCCTAATTCTTCAACAACGATAGCAATCCATGCGCCCTGTGTGATATAGTCGCCGTTATCACCGGGAACTACGATACCGAGAGCACTCATGATAGCCATGATGATGGAGAGGATGAACGCAAAAATTCTGTTCATTTTCTTTCCTCCTATTTCGTATTTGCCCTTTCAGGACAGCTTACATACGCCGCATGGCATACCAAGACTTCGCCAAAACGACTTATTAGCACTATCATTATATCACGCACCGCCTGCATTTTCAAGCATTTTCCGTTTTTTTATTTCGGTTTATGGTATAAAAATCAACGAAATTTTAACATACGATTTGGATAAAATGACCATTTCTTTTTTTGCTTTGTCAAAATGAACAATTACTCATCCGAAAAACTATAAAAAATCACAGTAAATCCCGTTAACATTATATGGCACAGGCAAAAATGCGTTAATAACAATTAAAGAGTCTTTGCGAGTTCCTTAAGATATGCGCGGAAATCGGCACCGATTTCGGGATGATCAAGAGCCACTTCACAGTTGGCCATCATGATACCCATCTTGTTGCCCATATCGTAACGCTTGCCGACAAAGTCAACGGCAGTCAGCTTGCCCTCTTTTCCGAGATCTGCAAGAGCATCCGTCAGATAGAACTCGCCTGTTTCCACCTTCTTGACACCTTCTTCAAGCATACCGAATACCTCGGGAGGAAGAACCACTCTGCCGAGAATTGCATAAAGAGAAAGAATCTGATCCTCTGTGGGCTTTTCGATAATATTGTGAACCTTCATAATATTGTCACGAAGCGGAGAAACATCAAGAGTACAATACTTTTTAACAGCTTCTCTGGAAACCTCCTTGACACCGACACTGCCGCAACCGAACTCTTCATATGTTCTGATAAGCTGTGCAGTAACGGGATCCTCGGAAATAATGACATCGTCGCCGTAGAGAACTGCAAACGGTTCGTCGCCTACAAAGCTCTTGCCGCAAAGAATTGCGTGACCGAGACCCTTTGTAACCTTCTGACGCACAAAATATACATTTGCAAGATCGGCAACTGCCTTGATTGATTCAAGAATCTTTTCTTTTTCCTTGTTGCCTTCAAGATTTCTTTCAAGCTCAAAGGAATGATCAAAGTGATCCTCAATAACACCCTTACCTCTGTTTGTGATGATAAGGATATCCTCGATACCTGCAGCAACAGCCTCTTCAACAAGATACTGGATAGCGGGCTTGTCAACGATGTTGAGCATTTCCTTGGGTACTGATTTTGATGCAGGAAGAACTCTTGTTCCGAGACCTGCTGCCGGGATAATAGCTTTTCTTACCTTTTTCACCTTAAATAACCTCCGTTAAAATAAAAGTAAAATATTATTAATCATAAAATAAATACAATAGCCTGCAAGAAGTCCGATTACGGATGTGCCGCCTTTTCTGAGAATGAGCACCTCAAAGGTTTTTCCGTTGTTTGAAAAATCCTTTATTGTCGATATATCCGATGCAATCCGCTTTTTAAAAATGCCGTCAGCCATCAGCGCCGCCGCAATGTTGACAACCATCTGCAATGCCAGCATTACACCTGACCATCGGAAATAGTTCCACATCAGCGGAATCATTTCCCCCATCTGCTCCTGTGTCAGACCGTTGAGCTGCTGTGCAATCTCTTCGTAAGTTGTCGTTTCATCGATTGTAACGTATTGCTCGATAACTTCAAGGGCCTTTGCGTGATCCTTTGACATCGGAACTGCAACGAACATCGAAATCGCTATCGAAAGTGCCATAAAGCACAAGCCTGCCTTGTAAATCTTGCGGTAGAAAAACCAAAGCGGCGAAAACAGGAATGCCGCCCAGTTCCAGCCGATCTTTTTGCCCGAATTCTTTTGTCTGACAAACTTTTTGACATAATCGGAAGCTCGTGTCTGTGTATACATTGCCGCTTCCTTTACGGTAAATCCGCCGAGATCCTCATTGGGGTCTGCCGTGATATCCTTCATAAAGAAGTCCGTGTTGTACGAGAATCCGCCGTTATTCGGTATCGAACCGAATCTCATTCCGCAACCGGGACAGACTAAAGTCATCGGAGAGCTTTCCGTTCCGCATCTCGGACAGATTATCGGCTCGTTGTTTTTTTGTTCGGCGTTCTCGTTTTTTACGGGCTCGGGTTCAATCTCGGGCTCGGCGCTCTTCCACACGAATCCTTCAGCGTGCTTTTCCGAATTGGCACAATTACCGTGTTCGTGCCAACATTCCCTGTGGTGAGGCGTTCCGCAATCGGGACAAAATACCACATCGTCCGTATCGGTAAATTTCTTTTCGCAGTACGGACAACTGCCGTTGTGTGTTATCATAGTACATTTAGTGCCAAATAAGCACTATCACCTTTCGTTAAAATAAATTCAACCCATCATACCCGTAAATTATAACCATTTTCTTTATAAATTTCAATAATTATGTAAAAAGTTTCTTTACTTTTTATGAAATTTTTTATATAATGATGTATAATACTTTTATAAAAGGTCTAAGGAGAAAAATATATGATTCAATTTGAAGAATTAAAGCTTGAACTTCAGGGCTACAGCGACAAGCTCTCGGAGCTTCGTGAAGCGCTCGGTCTTGATAAAATACAGGAAGAGATCAGCCGTCTTGAAGAACAGACCGCAGCCGAGGATTTCTGGGGCGATCTTGACAACTCTCAGAAAGTTCTGCGTACGATCAGCCAGCTCAAAAACAAGGTTTCGTCCTTTGAAAACCTTAAAAACAGCTTTGATGACACGCTTATGATGATCGAGCTTTCCGATGAGGAGGGTGATCTTGATCTTTTGCCCGAATGTCGTGCAGGTGTTGACAGCTTTATAAAAGAGCTTGACGCACAGACTCTCGGCACACTTCTGACAGGCGAATACGATTCCAACAATGCCATCCTTACCTTCCACGCAGGTGCAGGCGGAACCGAGGCTCAGGACTGGGCACAGATGCTTGTCCGTATGTATCAGCACTGGAGCGAAAGTCACGGCTTCAACTGCTCTATGGTTGACTTCCTTGACGGTGACGAAGCAGGTCTTAAATCCGCCGTTCTGCTTATCGAGGGTCAGAATGCCTATGGCTATCTTCGCAGTGAATCAGGCGTTCACCGTCTTGTCAGAGTTTCCCCGTTCGATGCATCCGGCAGACGTCACACATCGTTTGCATCGCTTGAGGTTATGCCCGAAATCGACGATACTATCGAAGTACAGATCAATCCCGACGACCTCAAGATCGACTACTACCGCGCAAGCGGTGCAGGCGGTCAGAAGGTTAACAAAACCTCTTCTGCAGTACGTATTACCCACATTCCCACAGGTATCGTAACCTCCTCTCAGGTTGAAAGAAGCCAGCATCAGAACCGTGAGGTTGCCATGCGTATGCTTAAGTCGAAGCTTATCGAGATCAAGGAACGTGAGCATCTTGACAAGATCGAGGACATAAAGGGCGTTCAGAAGGAAATCGGTTGGGGCAGTCAGATCAGATCCTACGTCTTTATGCCGTATACCCTTGCAAAGGATCACCGCACAGGCTTTGAAATGGGCAACATCAACTCTGTTATGGACGGCGATATTGACGGATTTATCAACGCCTACCTCAAGATGGAATCACTCAACAATATCGGCAATAACTGATCGGAGGAAAATATGAAGCTTATCGACATCTCCCGTGATCTTCGTGTTACAGAAGTTTATCCCGGCGATCCCGAAACAGTCATCGACCGTATCCGCACAATAGGCTGTGATTCCGATTGCAACCTTACTGCGGCATACGCCTGTCTGCATGCGGGAACTCACGTTGATGCTCCGATGCACTTCATCGAAAACGGCAATGATGTTCTGTCATACGATCCTGAAGTCTTCTTCGGTTCGTGCACTGTTGTTGAGATCAAGGATTCTCCCATTACAGGCGAGTTCATTGACCGTCACTTCCCGAAAAATGCCGAACGTATCCTTATAAAAGGCGGCGGTGAAGTCACCTTTATGGGCAGCTCCGCCGAAGAAGCATCAAAGCTCGGCTTAAAGCTTATCGGCACGGATGCCTCCTCTGTCGGTGTTCACGGAGATCAGATCAAGCCGCATAAGTCTTTTCTGATGAACGGTACCGCCATTTTAGAAGGACTTGACCTGAGCGAGGTAAAGCCCGGCAACTATTTTCTTATTGCATTCCCTGTTAAGATAAGCGGCGTTGACGGTTCGCCCGTACGTGCTTTTCTTGCTGACGAATATATCTTTTGGACTAAAAAGTAAGGTGTGTTAAATTGAAGCGTTTTTTTGACTTCGTTCTGAGCTTTGTTGCTATCATTGTGCTGATTCCCGTTTTTCTGATCATCAGCCTGCTGATACTTATCACGGACGGTCGCCCGGTACTGTTTATTCAGGACAGAGTCGGTAAGGATAATAAATTATTTAAAATCAGAAAGTTCCGTTCGATGAAAAACGGTACACGCAACGTTGCCAAGGATGATCTGCACGAATACGATTCACAGGTAACACCTATCGGCAGATTCCTTCGCAAGACAAGCCTTGACGAGCTGCCTCAGCTTTTCAATATACTTGAAGGCACCATGAGCTTTGTCGGTCCCCGCCCTCTTATCCCCGAAGAGGATGAGATCAGACAGATGAGACTTGAAGCCGACGTTTACTCCGTTTTACCCGGTGTTACGGGTTGGGCGCAGGTAAAGGGACGTGACTTTGTCACCAACGAGGAAAAAACCTCCTATGACAAAGAGTACATCGAGAAAAAAAGCCTTTTCTTTGATTTCAAGATCCTGCTTATGACCGTTGCAGTCGTACTTACCAAAAAGAATCTTTCCAAAAACAGCGAATAATTTCAGCTTTAAAAAATTTTTCAAAAAACACTTGCAAAATCCCGAAACATTTATTATAATATAAAAGCTTCGTTGCTTTTATACGCTGATGTGGCTCAATGGCAGAGCAGCTCATTCGTAATGAGCAGGTTGTCAGTTCGATTCTGACCATCAGCTCCAGACAGTCATCCCAATAGGGGTGGCTGTTTTTTTGTTTTTAATATTGATTCATTTTGCTTTTTAATTGACATACTATTAAAAAGTTGATATCATATAATTCAGATAAAACTGAAGAGAGGACTGTTGCTAATGGATAATTCAAACGCATTATACAAGCTCTGGCTTGACAAGACTCAGGACAATGAAGCTGTTCAGAAAGAACTCCTGTCAATAGCAGGAAATGACGATGAAATCCTTGACCGTTTTTACAAAGGTCTTGAATTCGGAACAGCGGGACTTCGCGGAGTTATCGGTGCAGGTACAAACCGTATGAACACCTACACCGTCAACCAGGCAACACAGGGACTTGCCGATTATCTGAACGTTGCTTTCGCCTCACCTTCGGTTGCGATTGCATACGATTCCAGAAACTTTTCCGATATTTTCGCAAAGTCGGCAGCAGGCGTTCTTGCGGCAAACGGCATCAAGGTATACATCTATCCGCGTCTTGTCCCCACACCTATGCTTTCGTTTGCTGTCAGAGAGCTTTCGTGCAGTTCGGGAATTATCATCACCGCCAGCCACAATCCCGCAAAGTACAACGGCTACAAATGCTACGATCCGAACGGCTACCAGATGACCGATGAAGCCGCCGAAGCGACATACAAATATATTCAGCAAACAGACATCTTTGACGGTGTCAGGACCATGTCCTTTGAATCGGGTCTTAAAAGCGGCATCATAGAATATATTTCCGACGAAATAATTGAAAAATTCTATGAAAAAGTTCTTTCCGTCAGGATAAACAAGGGTATCTGTGAAAGCGCAAAGCTTCGTGTCATTTACACACCCTTAAACGGAACAGGTAATATTCCCGTCAGAGAGATCCTTGACAGAATCGGTCAGAAGGACGTTACCGTTGTTCCCGAACAGGAATACCCCGACGGAAACTTCCCCACCTGTCCGTATCCCAATCCCGAAATCAGAGAGGCATTTACACTCGCTTTGGAGAATGCCGAAAAGAACGGTGCAGATTTACTTCTTGCTACCGATCCCGACTGTGACAGAGTGGGTATTGCCGTATTGCACGATGGCGAATACCGCCTGATGTCAGGTAACGAAGTCGGCGTTCTTCTGACGGAATATATCTTAAGCTGCCGCAAGGCGAACGGCACTCTGCCCGACAGACCTGTTGTTATCAAGTCCTTTGTCACTACCGAAATGGTCGCAAGGGTTGCCGCAAAATACGGCGGTGAAACTCACAGCCTGCTTACAGGCTTCAAGTATATCGGTGAGCTTATCACAAAGCTTGAAAAGAACGGCGAAGCGGACCGCTTCACGGTCGGTATGGAGGAAAGCTACGGCTACCTTTCGGGAATCCACGCTCGTGACAAGGATGCCGTTGTTGCATCAATGCTGATAACGGAGATGGCGGCATATTACAAGAATATGGGCAAAACGCTCGTTGATGTTATGAACGAGCTTTACTCGGAGCACGGTATGTACTTCAACAAACTGCTCAACTTCTCCTTTGAGGGTGCAAGCGGTATGCAGAAGATGCGTGAGCTTATGGACTCGCTTCGTGAAAACTCGCCAAAAGAAATCGCCTGTATGCCTGTACTTTGTATTTCCGATTACAAAAAGAGCGAAACCGTCTGTGTCGCTACAGGCGAAAAGTCAAAGATCGATCTGCCCGAATCCAATGTTCTGAAATTCTCTCTTACAAACGGTAACGAGGTTATCGTCAGACCCTCGGGCACAGAACCGAAGATAAAGATATACATCACTTCTGTTGAAACAACACGTGAAAAAGCTTCGGCGCTTGCAGATGCGATTGCCGACAGCATGAAAAAGATAATGAATATCTGATGGAGGTACAAAATGAAATCATCTGACAAAAGAAGTCTGGCTGTCAGAATCGTTGCCATCCTTATGGCGGCGATAATGGTACTCAGCCTCGGAACCGTACTTGTTCAGACAGTTTTTGCAACTGACGGCGTTCCCGTAACAGGTAGTGCCGCTTCGGAAAAATGGCCGATTTTTGTAGCACTCGGCGCATTGTTCCTGATCGTTGTCTGTGCAGTATTGCCAAGCTTTAAAAAGAAGAAGTAAAACGAAAGTGAGGAAACGTCAATGTCTCTGTGGGAAAGAATTATTTCTTTTATTATGGGGGTAATTATGACTATTGCAACAAACGGTGCTCCCGTGTTTGAACCCAAAAACGATATGCCTCTTCCCGAAGTAATCGGCGGAGAAAAATTTGACCTTATCACTTCAGACGGCGAAAGCGACTTTGTAATTGTTTCCGCAATGGAAGAAGGTACAAGCGAATACTTCGCCGCAAAGAAGCTTCAATCCTATCTTGAACAGATCAGCGGCACACGTCTTCCCATCGTCAAGGATACGGAAAAGACCGCTTCTGATTATGAGATCGTGGTAGGTCACACAAACCGTGATGTAGAAATTGATGATGCTTCTCTCGGCAATGACGGTATTATGATTAAAATCTCGCCGAAGCAGGTCGTTCTTGCAGGCGGTAAAGTCAGAGGAACGCTCTACAGCGTTTATGAGTTTTTAGAGGTCTGCTTCGGCTGCCGTTGGTATACAGAGGATCTGACCGTTATACCGAATCTCGGCAAAGCGGAGCTTCCCGTCTCTTTTGAGTATACATATACTCCTGCTTTCACCTTCCGTGAAACCGACTGGATCAGCCCCAATTGGTCTTCAAACAGAGAATACAGCTATGCAAACCGCTTTAACGCAGGCGTTTACAGAAATCTTTCCGTTGAAGAGGGCGACACGGTTGATTATGCAGGCAGCTTCGCTCACACTCTCACAAACCAGTTCTGCGTACCCTCCAAATACTTTGACACTCAGCCCGAGCTTTTTGCGATGAACGGCAAGGGTCAGAGAATCCCCGATCAGCTGTGCCTTACCAATCCCAAAACTCTTGAGATCGTTACAAACGAAGTCCTCTCGATGCTCGAAGCTGATCCCTCGGTTGAGATCGTCTCCGTTACTCAGCACGACAACCAGAAATACTGTGTTTGTAAAAACTGTAAAGCTCTTGACAAAAAGGAAGGCAGCCATTCAGGCACCATGATCACCTTTGTCAACGCTATTGCAGAAGCTGTCGAAGAGGCAGGATATAATAATGTCTGTATCGACACCTTCGCTTACCAGTACACAAGAAAGCCTCCGAAGAACGTCACTCCCCGTGACAACGTTATCGTCAGACTCTGTTCTATCGAATGTTGTTTTGCTCACGCACTCAATGATGAAAAGTGCGGCGACAATGTTGAGTTCTGTGAAGATATCGTCGGTTGGTCAAAAATCTGTAAAAACCTTCACATCTGGGACTACACCACCAACTATGCTCATTACAACGGTCCGTTCCCGAACTTCGGTGTAATGCAGGAGAACGCAAAGTTCTTCCGTGAACATAACGTTATCGGCGTTTACGAAGAGGGCAACTATAACGCAAGAGAGTGTAACGGCGAGTTTGCCGAGCTTCGTGCATATCTTCTCTCTAAGCTTCTGTGGAATCCCGATACGGATTACTACCGTGAGATGAACGGCTTTTTAAAGGCATACTACGGCGAGGACAGCTGGCAGTATATCCGTGAATACATTGATATGACAACAGAGCATACAGGTACCCGTTTCAGTCATATGGGTATTTATCAGTCAATGACAGACCGTTCCGTTCTTGACATCACCATAGCAGAAAGAGAATATATAGACACTCTTTGGGAGAATGCCAAAGCAAACGCAAAAGATGATATAACTCTTCGCAGAATCCGTCTTTCCGAGATTTCCTGGAGATATTGGAAAGCCTGCAACAACCTTGACGAGTTCAATGTTCTTCGTCCTCAGATGAGAAGAGCAGAAAACGAAAAGCTCTATAACGATTTTAAGGAGCTCGGAATAACACGTCTTCGCGAGGGTCAGAACGGTCATCTGTCAGACTCCCCTGATTTTAACAAGGTTCCCTCTAATTGGAAATAAGGTTGCTCTATGGAAAAGATTTATAATTCTGCTGATCTTCTTATCGGAAAAACTCCGCTGCTGCGACTGAATAACTTTGAAAAAAAGTATTCGCTCAATTCAGAAATTATCGCCAAGGTCGAGCTGTTCAATCCGACAGGTTCTGTCAAGGACAGAGCCGCCAAAATGATGATTGACAAAGCTATCGAGGACGGTATCTTCAGCGAGGATTCGGTTATTATCGAACCTACCTCGGGCAACACGGGCATAGGCATCGCATCGGTTGCGGCTGCCCGCGGCTACAGGTGTATAATCGTTATGCCCGACACAATGAGTGTCGAAAGACAAAAGCTTATCAAGGCATACGGTGCCGAAGTTGTTCTGACTGACGGTAAAAAAGGTATGCAGGGATCTATCGAAAAAGCAAAAGAGCTGTCAGCAAAAATCCCCGGCAGCTTCATCCCCGACCAGTTCTGCAATCCGTCAAACGCTATGGCTCACAAGCTGACAACAGGTCCCGAAATATGGAGCGACACCGACGGCAACATTGATATTTTTGTTGCTTGTGTCGGTACGGGCGGAACGCTGACAGGTATCGGAGAATATCTGAAGGAACAAAAGAGCGAAATCCGTATTGTTGCGGTTGAGCCTGAAAAGTCACCTGTTCTGTCAAAGGGTGTCGGCGGCAGTCACGGCATACAGGGCATCGGAGCAGGATTTGTTCCTGAAGTGTTGAACACAAATGTGTACAACGAAATCATAACCGTCAGCGATGAAGATGCGTATCGCTTCGGAAAAGAAATTGCCCGCACCGAGGGAATCCTTGTCGGCATCTCCTCGGGAGCCGCGCTTGCAGCTGCAAAGACTCTTGCCGAACGTGACGAAAATAACGGAAAGCGCATCGTGGTATTGCTGCCCGATTCGGGTGACAGATACCTGTCAACCGAAATGTTTGAATATTAAACCAAACGGCGTGTTCTTTGTCCCGAAGTTGCACAAAGGTGCAGAAAGGACAAAAGAACACGCCGAACTTACATTCATCCTGAATAAAACAAAAAAGATTCTTCGACAAGGTCTTTGAATGGCACGATCGGTATTTTTTCCTACCGACTTTCACGTGTTATCCAAAGCCTGAGACGAAGGATCTTTTTAAATTCCTGTGTTAATTTATGCTTCGTTATGCTTTTCGATAATGTCAAGCATACGTTCGGTGTTGACGGAACCGATACCCAGAACACCGATAACGACCATAGCTATTGCACCGATAAAGGCTTTTGATATACTTATCATAGTTGCATCTCCTTGATTTAATTACCGATTATATTATAACCGTTCAATTTTTAAGATACAACGACAAATCTCATTAAGATTTTATTAAGATCAGAATTTAACCGTGATTCGATGCTTTCCCGGTTTTGTTCTGACAATCAATTTACCCGTGCTTTCGCTCAACGCTTCATATTCCCACTCGCCGCAGGTGGTTACTTCCTTTATCGGCTTGTGACAGTAGATTTCTGTCGGAGCATCGTACTCTTTATCCTGTGCAAAATTAACGGTAAAGATGTCCGCTTCCTTATCATAGCGATAATCGATGATGTTACCTGTAACTGCGACGGGACGAGGTCTTTTAAGTACATCCAACACCAACTCCTGTTCGGGTCTGTCGGGAGTAAAGGTCCAGTACGTACTGCTCCAACGGTAGCTGTCAAATGTATCAAGCAAAAATTCAAGGTGACTGAGCCACTCCGTACCCTTTGAGCTTCCGCCCCACTCACCGACAAGAACGGGAACGGAAAGTCTGTCCTGCGTCTTTTTATGCTGTGCAAAGATTGCTCCGACTCTGGAATCCGAGGCATACTTATACAGATCGGTATCTACAAAAAAGTCATAGCCGTGCGGAGAATAGCATTGATTCGCGTCACGCTTGCCGTTTACCGTAATGGGATCAGTTCCGCTTAACATACCGATGTTGGAATAATAGTCGCCCTCGATAAACAAAATACCGTTGTCTGTAACACTCCTGATCGAAGATGATACCTTGTTAAGGAACGGCGAATACTTTTCCTTATCAAACTTTGAAAGAATTTTGCTTCCTGCATCTGTGATTTTAAGAAAAATATCGCCCGTATATTGGTCAAGAATCTCGACAATTGCATTTTCTTTAAACAGGGATGAAATAAGCTTTGTCTTTTTTATTCTGCTGTCAAACAGCGTTGTTCTGGCAAGATTCACTATGAGCTTTTTAAAGATTTTTCCGCCGGGAGTACCGGGAAACGGCTCGTTGAGCATATCAAAGCCGAACACATTCGGACAATCGTCAAAGTATTCCGAAATGAACTGCCACATCGATGCAAAGTGGTCAATGAGTCCCTTGCCTTCGACGGAACGGTTATTCCAGAAGTTGTCAAACGCTTTGTGACAGGCAGAACCGAAGAAGTATCTGTCAGCCCAGACAAACCTGTGCTGAACTATCTTTTTTCCGTCGGTAAATACTGCCCATGACGGAGCACCGTCACCGGCTTTATCAATTACATCGGAATACAGATCCTGATGAATATCAAGAAACACATAAATACCTTTTTTTTCACATTCCTTGACAATATTCTTGACAGAATCAAGAAGTGTCGTATTATACTTGCCGATTTCGGGTTCAACGGCACTCCACGTAAAGCCGAGACGGACGATGTTAAAGCCGTACTCGGAAAACTTTCCGACCCAGTCACAAGAAGCGTGACAATGCTCTGTTTTTCCGTCACCGAAGGGTGCCTTGTCGGTAACATTCATACCGAAGAAAATGCGCTCTCTGCCGAAAGAGTCAACAAACCGTCTGCCGTTTACAAGTATTTTTTCCATACCGATTTCCTTTCATAAAAATAAGGCGCCGCACGGACGCCTTACAGTAACAGTCGTTTAATTATTCAGCCTCTGTAGATGCTTCTGTGGGTTCATCCCAAACGAAGTCTGTGAACTCGATTACCTGCTGATAATTGAAGGTAACGTCGGTTTCACCGAGAGATTCAAGCTCGCCTCTGAAATCAACCGTAGTTGTAACGATGGAGTTGATTGTATAGTTCATATAAACTACTTCGTTAGTCTCTTTGTTGATTTCGGCATAAATCGTGCATCCGTTGTAGGATACGTCATAATCGCTGACTTCAAGAGTATCTGTATAATCCTGGAACTCGGCAAGAACTGTTTCCTTATTAACTTCAAGATCGTAGATTTTGGAAACGGGACCTGTCTTGTCACCGTCGTTAAGTGCGATATTGATAGTATAGAAGAAGCGGTTATCGTCTGTAGGTTCGGGATTTTCCTCTGTAGCACCTCTTGTGTTGATTGTGGCATCAGCAATATCAGCGGGAGTGAGTGTGCTGATAACATCAGTGCCCTTGAGGGGAAGAGTGCCGTTGAGATCAGAACCCCACTCATAAGCAGTGGAATTCTCTCCGAGCTTATCCGCAAAAGACTTTGCAAACCTAATAAGAGCTTCGGCCTCGTCGTTGTCGCCTGTGTCAAAATCTCTGACAGAAGTTTTAACCTTAAAATTGACACCGGGCTTTGCCGCTTTGATATTGTTTACTGCAGAGTTGAAGAAGTTAAGAATTTCGGTAGAATTCTCAGGTTTTGCAGAAAGAGTAACAACCTCGCTGAGCTCTGTAGTTGTAGTTTCTTCCTCTTCGCCTCCGAAAAGCGAGCAGGAAGCAAGCGTAAACATAGTAATCGCTACCATAAGTAATGCTGTAATTTTAATAAGTAAAGACGATTTCATTTAAAAAATACTCCCTTCAATATCCGATTGATTTATTTTAACATAATAAGGAATCTATGTCAACGGAAAGCGTGACAAAAATAAATACAATTATTTGTCTAATTTTACATTGACATCTGTTAAATGCGGATGTAAGATAATTATACGAAGATATTGCGGAGGCGGTTATGAAAGAAAAAAAGCGTAATAAACTGACAGGAATGTTAATAGTATTGATATCGGCTGTTATTGTTGTGACGGGAATTGCCCTGTCGGACAAGGACGGCGATGCTCCCGTTAAAAAAAGCGGATTTATCACAACCGAAAAACGCAAGGAGACAGAATCTGCTTCTCCCGGAAGGTTTGAGGAGGTATCCCGTATAGAGCAGAATATCGAAATCACCATTGATTATAACGACGAAACCGAAGCTACCGAAAAGGATGAAACAACCACCACAAAAAAAGCTGATACCTCCACTACCACCAAGGAATATGAGTACGCCTATGCAGGCTTTAATCCCGGTCTTGCCGATATGGATGTTGCGGAATGGAATCTGATACTCGTCAACAGAGATTATATTCTTCCCGACGGATATGTTCCGAAAATGAGCGAAGCCGTCAAAGGTTCCGGTGTAAACCTTGACGAAAGAGTTGCTCCGCATTATCAGCAGATGTATGATGCGGCAAAGGCTGACGGTATAACGCTGGTACCGTTGTCGGGCTACAGAAGAGTCAGCAGACAGAAAACCAACTTTGAAAACAAAATCCAGTCATACATCGAGCAGGGCTACGGCAGAGCCGAGGCAACACAGCTTGCGGCACAGATCATTCTGCCTCCGGGAACGAGCGAGCATAACGCAGGACTCGCTATGGATATATGCAGTCTTGACGTTTCGTTTGAAAACACGGAAGAATTCAAGTGGCTTTGTGAGAATGCCGAGGATTTCGGCTTTATCCTTCGCTATCCCAAGGATAAAATGGAGGTAACAAAAATAACGTACGAGCCGTGGCACTGGCGTTATGTCGGTGTCGGCCATGCAAGAATTATGAATGAAAAAGGCATCTGCCTTGAAGAATACCTTGCAATGCAATAAGGGAATAAATAAAACTATATTTTAAGGGGATTCCTGCAGTTATTACTGTCGGAATCCCCTTGACTTATATCGTTTTATACAATATCGGTATAAAGATTTTTAATACCAGATCCAGCCGAACAGCAGAATAACGATAATCCACTGCCACCATGTATATCTGACTTTTACGGTGATCGTATCGGAAATATCTGTTCCTTCTACGGTTGCGGTGATTTTAACCTGGCCAAACTTCGTGAACTTTATATTGCAGCTTCTTGTATCCGTCGAAGCAGAAATATCTGCCTTGCCTGACGTTACCGTCCAGTTGATCTTTGCGTTTTCAGGAATGCTGCGGCTGACAATTTCAACTGTTGCGGACTCTTTGTAGAATACTCGTACGGGATTACCCTTGATTCTCAGTGAGAATGAAACCGTCGGGATAACCGCTTCTTCCAGAATCTCTCCGCATACAGTACATTTCTTGACCTTGAGTCCTGTTTCGCTCTCTGTCGGGTGTACTGCAATTTCCCACTCGCCCGGAGTGTGACCGAGCTTACCGATTGTTTCTGTAGCAATTACCTCTTTACAGACGGCACACTTCTGAACCTTTTCGCCTTCCTGTGTGCAGGTTGCAGGTGTTACTGTTTCCCATTCACCGGGAGTATGACCGAGCTTGCCGATTGTTTCAGTAGCAATAACCTCTTTACAGTCGGCACACTTCTGAACCTTTTCTCCGTCCTGTGTACAGGTTGCAGGTGTTACCGTTTCCCACTCACCCGGAGTATGACCGAGCTTGCCGATTGTTTCTGTGTCAATAACCTCTTTACAAACGGCACACTTCTGAACCTTTTCGCCTTCCTGTGTGCAGGTTGCAGGTGTTACTGTTTCCCACTCACCCGGAGTATGACCGAGCTTGCCGATTGTTTCAGTAGCAATAACCTCTTTACAGTCGGCACACTTCTGAACCTTTTCGCCTTCCTGTGTACAGGTTGCAGGTGTTACTGTTTCCCACTCACCGGGAGTATGACCGAGCTTGCCGATTGTTTCTGTGTCAATTACTTCTTTACATACGGCACACTTCTGAACCTTTTCGCCTTCCTGTGTGCAGGTTGCAGGTGTTACTGTTTCCCACTCACCGGGAGTGTGGCTGAGCTTGCCGATTGTTTCTGTGTCAATCACTTCTTTACATACGGCACACTTCTGAACCTTTTCTCCTTCCTGTGTGCAGGTTGCAGGTGTTACCGTTTCCCACTCACCCGGAGTGTGGCTGAGCTTGCCGATTGTTTCTGTGTCAATAACCTCTTTACAGACGGCACACTTCTGAACCTTTTCGCCTTCTTTTGAACAGGTTGCAGGTGTTACCGTTTCCCATTCACCCGGAGTGTGGCTGAGCTTGCCGATTGTTTCTGTGTCAATAACCTCTTTACAGACGGCACACTTCTGAACCTTTTCGCCTTCCTGTGTGCAGGTTGCAGGTGTTACTGTTTCCCACTCACCCGGAGTGTGGCTGAGCTTGCCGATTGTTTCTGTAGCAATAACCTCTTTACAGACGGCACACTTCTGAACCTTTTCGCCTTCTTTTGAACAGGTTGCAGGTGTTACTGTTTCCCATTCACCCGGAGTATGCGGAATAACAGAGATAGCTTCTGTATAGCTGTAACCGCAATCACACTTATATGTGCGTACGCCCGTTTCCGTACAGGTCGGATCGGTTGTCACGCTTGATTCATATTCGTGAGGACGGAAATGAATCTTTGCACTTGTCAGGCTGCTGTTGTAGGTGTCAACAGTAATTGCCTTCCAGTATGTATCGCAATTGTCGTAATATACATCGGTAAGGCTCTCGCAATCGTTGAATGCCTTTTTGCCGATATTTTTTATGGTAGTGGGGATTGTAACGGATGCAACGCCTTTACACTCATTGAACATAAGAGCGCCGATTCTTATTACACCTTCGGAAATAATGATTTCTTTGACGGAATTACGACTCAGATACCAAGGAGTATACTTGTAATAAGTATCTGTTTTTACTGTAGAATCGCTGTAATTACGCAATGTACCGTTACCCTTTGTCAGAGTAATCTTTTCGATTTTGGTACAACCCGAGAAAGTGAGTGCGCTGTTGAAAATTCTTGCTGCAGCGGGCATTGTAAGATCTTTTATTCCGGTACAGCCCCAGAACGCCTTGTCGCTGATGAGAGTAACGGAATCGGGAATAACAACCGTTGCAAGTGCCGTACACTGATAGAATGCGCTGTCACCGATAGTTGTAACACCCTCGGGAACAGAGTACGATGTACCCGTGTTACCTGCAGGATAGCGGATAAGAAGCTTTTTGCTCTTGTCAAACAGAACGCCTCGCTCATCGCTTGAATAATTCGTATTACCCGCATCTACGGTTATTGCCGCAAGGCTGTTACAATCCGAAAAAGCAAGCTCGCCGATGGTTGCAACGGAAGCGGGAATTGTCACGCTCGTAATATTATCGGAGAATCTGAATGCGTTTGCACAGATTTTCGTAACACTGTCCGGAATCTGATAGCTGACAGCCTCGCTTGCAACGGGATACTGAATAAGCTCTGTTTTGTCTTTGTTGAACAATACACCGTTTTCGTCATTTGAATACTTTGTGTTGCTCTCGTCTACCGTAATAAAAGAGAGTGACGAACAGTTGAAAAATGCACCTGTTCCGATGCTTGTAACGGAAGCGGGAACGATGACACTCTCTATACTGTCACAAGAATAGAACGCATCGTCGCCGATTGTCTTGACGCTGTTCGGAATATTGACTGTTGAAAGAGCATCACAGTCATAAAATGCGCCGATACCGATATCCGTTACCGATGCAGGAACGCTAACGCTCTCAAGCTTGTCGCAATTCTTAAATGCATATGTTTTCAGGATTTTAACCGTATCGGGAATCTGATACGAAGTATTGGTATTATTTGCAGGATACTGAATAAGCTCGGTTTTTCCCTCGTTGAACAATACGCCGTTTTCATCGCTTGAATAATATGTATTATTCTCATCAACGGTTATGCTCTTGAGGTTGTCACAATCGTTGAAAGCAAATTCTGCGATGCTTGTGACGGATGCGGGAATGTTCACAACGGAAAGGCTGTCATAATTATAGAACGCATAATCGCCTATGCTCGTGACACCGTTTGTGATGTTGACTGTTCTGATGGAGCTTTTGTACGAACGCCACGACGGATAATCCGAGGTTGTCCAGTTATCCATGTCGCCCGTACCGCTGATTTCAAGCACACCTGTCAGGGTATCAAGTGACCAGACAAGCGCCGTGCCGCATTCCCCCGTGTGGGTTGCCGCCTCGGCATCAAATGCAAACGGAATACCCATCTGCGATACACCGAGAAGTGACAGTACAAGTACAACTGACAAAAATTTTTTCATCATATTTTTCATCTGTATTCCCCCTTGAAAAATACATTTTTCCTTATACAGAAACATTATATATCATTTATCACAATTAGTCAAATGTTTTGAATGTTTTTTGTAAAAAAATTGTAAAGCTCAATATACTTTTTGAAAAGGCAATTAATATGGTTTTGAAAGGAATCTTTTCGCCACAACTGCGTTAAAAATCATTGAAATAGCCTCGTATTTCCGCTGATTTTTGCCTTGTTGTGACAAAAATCTTCTCTTTCAAAACTGCG
>JAFQIG010000074.1 GCA_017397655.1 Clostridia bacterium
TCCGATGGCAAATATTGTAAATTCATCCAATTACTGTAAATAGAGCGTGCTGACCCTCCCTGCAGGATTATTCCATTATTCATTATTCATCATTCATCATTCATTTCTGCGCCGACCACCCATCAGGTCATTCTGAACGAAGTGAAGAATCTTTAAACAAAAAAGATCCTTCGCCTGCGGCTCAGGATGACAACCGTGAGTCGGTGCATCGAACAAACCAACAGAACAATTGCACATCAATAATTGATTATCAAGTCATATTCCGATGGCAAATATTGTAAATTCATCCAATTACTGTAAATCGTTGCCCGCCCACCCATCGGGTCATTCTGAACGAAGTGAAGAATCTTTAAACAAACAAAAGATCCTTCGCCTGACGCTTTGCTTTGTGACATTATATTTTACGATCGTTTTAATTAAACTATTGAAATAAAATGAAAAATATAATAGAATAAATAATGGTGATTTATGTGAAAACAGTGAAAATTCTTCTGACAACCTTAATACTTGTTATACTGATGTCGGTTGCGGCATACGGAGCCGAATACGGCGGTATGTGCGGCGATAATGCGATGTGGACATTCAATGACGAAACGGGCGAGCTGTCCATAACGGGCGAGGGCGATATGTACGACTGGGGACCGCAGTCCGAACCGTGGTATAATTACCGTTCATCCATTGTGAAGGTCAGCATCTCTGACGGTATCACAAGCATAGGATCGCACGCATTTCAATCGTGCAATCAATTCACCGAAATTCTCATTCCCGACTCCGTAACAAAAATCAATGAGTACGCCTTTTTTTCAAGCGGTGCTCTGTGTGACGTTACAATCGGCAAAAACGTCACGGAAATCGGAGAATCGGCATTCGGTCATTGCAAAAAGATTGTGAGCATAGAGTTGCCCGAAGTTCTTGAAACGCTTGGTAACGATGCATTCGAATACTGCAGCTCTTTGAAGAGCATCGTTATCCCTGACGGTGTTACCGTTATAGGGGATGATACATTTTACTATTGCTCATCGCTGACGGATATAACCTTTAAGGGGGAGATCGTGAGTATCGGAGAACAAGCCTTTAGGTATTGCGAAGCTCTCAGGAGTATTACGATAGATGACAGTGTTAAAAGCATAGGAAAAGATGCATTCTACTCCTGTGATTCTTTGACGGATGTTTATTACACGGGAACGCTGTCGTCATGGTGCTCAATAATTTTTGGCGATGAAAATGCAAATCCTGCAGCAAACGGATGCAACTTTTATATCGGCGATACTCTGCTTTCGGGAGAAATAGTGATACCTGCCGAGGCAGAAAGCGTCGGAAGCTTCGCTTTTTATGAAAACGATTTTATAACAAAGGTTATTATTTCGGACGGTATCACGAGTATCGGTGAATACGCCTTTTATAACTGTGATGCTCTTTCGGCTGTTTCGATTCCGTCAGGTGTCACGGTTATCAATGGCTATACGTTTTACGATTGCAACTCGTTGGTACGTGTTGATCTGCCCGATTCGGTTACAAGTATCGGAAGCGGAGCTTTTCGTAACTGTAACAAGCTGACGTTGATTTCGTTGCCGCCTTTTGTCACGTCAATCGGTATATCTGCGTTCTATGACTGTGATGCTTTAGATAATATTATGATCCCGTCGGGAGTTAGGGTTATTGAAGATTATGTTTTTTGTGCCTGCGATTCTCTGAAAAGTATTGAGATCGGAAGCAATATCACAAGAATAGGTCGATGCGCGTTTTACAATTGCGACGGAATGACGAGTCTTACAATCCGCAACGGTGTATCCGTCATTGGTGAGTACGCTTTTTACGGATGTCAGTCGCTGAAAAGTGTGACAATTCCCGATACTGCAGAAGAAATCGATGCATATGCTTTCACAGACTGTACGGCGCTGAATGCCATCACCTTGCCCGATGTGGCGGTAGTGATCGATAAAAAAGTGTTTCTCAACACGGCGTTTTACAACAATGATGCCAATTGGGTCAATGATGAACTGTACATAGGAAATCATCTGATCGAAAGAAAAAGTGAAGCCGTCGGCGTTTATACAGTCAGAGACGGTACGATCGGCATTGCAAGCGAAGCCTTTTATCAAAACAAGAATCTTACCGCAGTTGTTCTGCCTGATTCTCTTAAAGTTATCGGAGCGAGTGCTTTCTCTGGCTGTAATGCATTGCAAAGCATCAGGATCCCCGATTCGGTCAGCGTTATGGGTGCGTGTACGTTTGAAAGCTGTGACAATCTGACGGACGTTTACATCGGCAACTCAGTACGGACGATTGAATATAATGCCTTTGCATGGTGTAAAAAGCTGTGCAATGTCAGTATCGGCGAAAATTTACAAGCAATCGAGCCGACCACCTTTCTTAACTGCACCTCTCTTGCAAGCATTGTTTTGCCTGAGGGCGTAACGGAGATCGGCAGGTCAGCTTTTTCGGGATGTACGGCGCTTGAAGACATCGTCATACCCGACAGCGTTACGGTGATCGAGCGAAAGACTTTTTACGGCTGCTTATCACTCAGGACGGTTGTGCTGTCCGACAGTCTTGTAAACATCAAAGAGAACGCCTTTAACGGATGTGTATCGCTTGACGATGTGGTTTTTCCCGAAACGCTTGAAAGAATATACGAAAATGCGTTTTACGGTTGTGTGTCAATTCACAGGGTTGTTTTCGGCACATCCTTAAGATCGGTAGATTACGGATCGTTTGAAGACTGTCCGATTACCGATGTTTATTACACAGGTAATATAGCCGAATGGAAAGCCGTCAATACAAATCTTAATTATTCAATTATCGACAGCACCGTTCATTATGATACAGAGCTTGCCGATTGCGGCAAAAATCTTTGTTATACATACGATGATACCGATACGCTGTGCATTTTCGGTTTGGGCAAAACAGAGGATTTCAAAAACCATCTGCTTGTTCCGTGGTATAAGCACCGTAACGATTTAAGAAGCGTTTATATCTCATCGGGTGTGACGGAATTTGATTCCGACTGTTTTTACTTCTGTAAAAAAATTACGGCGTTTTCAGTGAACACAAACAGCGTCAGTTTCGGTACGGATAATTCGGGAGTTATGTACAACAAGGACGGAACTGACCTGATACAGTATCCTGCAGGAGCTTCTGTCAAAACATATGCCATCGCAAACGGTGTCAAGAACATCTGTGACAGAGCGTTCTATGCGTGTGATTCATTGACGGATATTACCATTCCGAACGGTGTTGAGATGATCGGTTACCGTGCGTTTTATTATTGTTCGGGACTTGAAGCGCTCACGGTTCCCGATTCGGTTATTACAATAGGCGACGGTGCATTTGAGTATTGCGACAGTCTTTCGGATGTCACGATAGGAAACGGTGTCACGCATATCGGTGACAGCGCCTTTGACTATTGTTCGGCGGTCAGAACGCTCTCTTTGGGCGATTCTGTCAGAAGTATCGGCAGCTATGCTTTTGCGTGGTGCAGTCAGATTACGGAAATCAGTTTTACAAAAGAGATCGAAAGCATCGACGATAACGCATTCAGATATTGCTATTCGCTGACCGATGTGTATTATGAAGGCTCGCAAAAGGGTTGGAATGCCGTGAAAATCGGTATCAATAACGAGTGTCTTACCTCCCTTTCGGTAACGTGTGCCGAAGAGAATGATTATATGATCGTCTTTTCACTTGACAAAGACCGTGTACCGCAGTCAGACACGCTCGGTATAAAGGATGGTTTTATCACGGGACTTCGTTGCACGATGACAGTATCCGATATTATCAATGAATTTTACGTTGACGGAAACGGACATATCGAAATCGACCGTAATGCCGATGTTGCGACGGGAACGGTTATCGGAATTGTTGATGATTCGACGGGCGAGACAGTCGCTTCGTTCACTTTGGTTTTTCTTGCCGATATAAACGGTGACGGTTTTGTCGGAACATCGGATCTGTCGATGCTGAAAGCCGTGTTGAACGGAGGTGCAAAGCTTCACGAAAACAGCGCACAATGGCTGTCAGCTGACCTTAACGGCGACGGTATAATCAGCTCTACCGACGTTACGTATATGCGTTCCGTACTGAACGGTGCGATGGAATTATAATTGCCCTGAAAGGATTGTTTATGAGTATTATTATCTGTCCCGTATGCGGAAAGCCGCTTAATACAAAAGAAAAACCCTGCCTTTGCGAAGTCGGTCACAGCTTTGACAGGGCAAAGGAAGGGTATCTCAATCTTTTATTATCAAATCAGCATAAAAGTCGCCATCCCGGTGACAGTCCGCAAAGCTGCAAGGCGCGCAGAGCATTTTTGTCGTCGGGATATTACGAGCCGCTTGCCATCTTTGTCGCATCACTTCTGTCGGACGGCACGGTGCTGGATGCGTGTTGCGGAGAAGGATACTATACATCGTTTATGACGGGAGAAAATCGGGCGGTATACGGCTTTGACATTGCAAAGGATATGATAAAGCTTGCGTCAAAGAGAGACAAAAGTGCAGAATTCTTTGTTGCGGGAATCAACAATATTCCCGTAGAGGAAAAAAGTGTCGATACGCTGACACATATATTCGCTCCCGTAAACGACAGTGAGTTTTCGCGCATATTGAAGGATGACGGTATAATGATTGATGTAATACCGGGTGCGGATCACCTGATGGGGCTTAAAAGTATTCTGTATGACGAGCCGTACAAAAATCCCGTATCACCGCTTGACAGCAGTCTTTTCCGTCAGCAAGACGAAAAAACGCTGAAATACGACATTACCGCAGAGGGTGAGGATGTGATGAATCTTTTTCATATGACTCCCTATGCATACAAAACGGCGTTAACGGGAGAGAAAAAGCTGGCTCAGGTCAGCAGTCTGAGAACTTCTGTTGAGTTCGTTGTGCGTATATATAAAAAGTCTATTCGGTAACGGCAACAATGCTTTTAAACGTTTCATCAATGACGGCATTGTCCGTTGAAGAAACCGATACGGTGATTGCACGGTTTTTATATATCCTGACACAAATGCGCTGAAAGAGCTTTCCGTTACCGATATCGGTGTCAAAGGCGCAGTATGTTTCGTCGGCAACGACGGTTTCGTAAAATTCTCCGATGGAGTAGGGAATGTTTTTTTCGGTAAAGCTTTTTTCCAGAACCTTGACAAGCTCTGCCGAATATCCTGCAGCGTCATACTTCTCCGACTGGACAGAAAGATCCTCAAAGCATACGGAGAACTGTTGACCCGTACCCGTACCGTATGACATAAAGCCGTATTCGGTATTTTCGTTGCCGTAGGATGCGTATTCTTCATCGGTAATCGGCTGCCACGAGGTTATGTCAAATTTAAAGTTTGCCCATTCGTTGACATACACACCGTCGATGACGGCACCTTTTGTATAGCTGACGGTGTTCATACCGTACCAGACGGCGGCAATGACGGCAACGGCAATGACGACTGCCGTGATAATCGGAAATATTATTTTTTTACGTTTCATAAATGTCAGTCCTTTTATGTGATACTTTATATTAATTAATTTTTTGTATATTGTCAATCGGATATTTTGATCTGAACTGTACTTTTTATAAAACGGTACAAAAAGCAGACTTCGGGAAAGTATACAAACGCACATACATAAGAAATAAAAGACAGCGAAATTTCATTACGAAAAATCGCTGTCTTTGTGTTTTTCAGTTTAATTCAGCTTGTTGTATGACTTTAATTTTTTTATGTGCGTGTTCTCGGTGTCTTTATCGACAGACCGCGTATACTTTTGTTGTTATTATGTCATACGGGTAATAATCTCGCAATAGATATAGATGTTCTGAATCTTTTTTGCCTGGATGCCTTCTTCCGGCTCGACAATCGGCTGAGAGCTCGATGTTTCGATATGCTGTTTGAAGGTGATTGCCATCTGTCCGGGGCGCATCTCGCGTATCTTTTTGCGCGGGAAATCTCTGTATTCAACACCGACAAAGTCGTGTACAACCTGGTCAATGGTGTTGTCAGTATAACAACGAAGTATATCCTCAATGGCAAAGGTATCAATAATACCCTTAACCTCCGAGAATGAAACAGGTTCAACCTTATACGTTCCTTTACCGATAACATACATTGTGCTGTTGTCAAGAAGCAACAACGGAAGACCGTCTTTTGACATAGTAAATACCTCCTTTGTATACCGTTAAACGGAATTACAACTATATTATATTAAAAAGATAAAACTATGTCAATATTTTTTCGCAATTTTGTTCAAAATGCCGAAAAAATAGATTTTACATTGATTCCAGAACGTTTATCTTGTCACGGACAGACTGGCGCTCTTTGTGTAATTGTGCAATATCATACGGCGCCTTTTTGCCTGCAAGGGAATATTCCGTGCACTTGATTATCTTGTAATCGCTGTCTGAGAGTCGGTGCTTCAGAATTCGGATCTGCTCCTTGCGTGACCTTACAAGCAGTTCTTCAAACACATTCATTTTTACACCTTCTTTCCTTCCACAACATTTTTCCACTTGCCTTCTTTCAGATAAAAGCCCGACTTCTGCGGTGTTTCAAAAATACCGTCAAGAAGCTTCTTTGCCTCTTCGCCCGAGCAGTTGCCGTAGCCGTTCGGCCCTGTTACAATGGCAGCAAGGTTCGGATTGTCGATCGGTTCGATAACGACTTGTGAGAAAGATCCGCTGCCGTCAGGGTCAACCATCTTCCACGCATACCATCCTTTTTTTACTTCAAGATCAAGCACGGTATCGCCGAGATCAAGATAAACATCGGCATCACCGAAAAAATAGAAATACTGCTGAATGACTGCGTGCAGATTTGCAAAATCATCCGATGCGATCTCGTTACCCTCGGAATCGAGATAAATGAAATACAGGGGATTTATGCAAACGGCATAGTCACACTCGCTCGTTACGGTGGGGATTATCCCGTTATCGGGATCGAAGCCGGGATACTTTCCGACTGACGAATAACAGGGAGAAATTTCCGCTTTTAAATGCTCGGAGGATGTTCCGTTATGGATATACGCACTCAGCTCGTAGCCGAGGTTGTTTGCGACAATTTTTTCGATGTATGTGCGAAACGTATCCTCATCATATTCGGGAACTGTCGCCGATACTCTGAGTTTTTCGTACGGCAGTTTTGTGCTGTCCTCGGCAAAGCTTGCCGCCGCAAGGTATACGGGTCCGAAATCGTTGTCGCTGCCGCTTTTGACAAAGGACAAAGAATTGTCTGACGATTCATCGGGCAGATCGTTGTAAGAAGCATAAACGGGAACACCCGAATTCATCATAGATACTTTTAAAAGTGCTTCGTCAAGCACGGTGAATTCGTCTGAGCTTTCGATAGCCTGTTCACTCCTGACGGTATCGCTGACGGAGATGATGAACGACGGTGAGAACATAACGGCACCGTCACCGTTCATTACCTGAACCTGACATTCGACGTCTGAGCAGACGGAAAGTATATCCGACTTCGGACAAAAGAGAACGTTACCGTCGGATATACTGCAGCTTTGCATAAAGTATGTGCCGTCACTTTTTCTGCCGTAGATGACGACCGAAGCATCGCTGTCAAGCGAAAGAGTCTGTGCGCCGTTCAGCAGTATAATTTCAAACTCACGGATGTTGTTTTCGGTACGGTAAATGCCGTCAACCGTTTGCTGACAACCGCTTCTTGTTACATCAAGCAGTACCTTATATCGTATTTTCTGCATAAATCAGTCTCCTTTATGAAGATTGTAGACAGAGCTTTCGATCATATTGACAATCTTTTCGTCATCGGCGGTAACACCGTTGTTGTACAGAAAATCTCTGACAAAAGCTCTTTTTTTGTCGCCGCTTGACTGTTCGTTTTTAAAGATCTGCTCAGCGGCTTCAACGGCTGTTTTTACAAGAAGCGAAAGAGCATCCTGCTGCCTTTCGGTAAGACGAGCCTTGAGATACGGCACAAGGAACGTTGTGATAAGCGTTCCGGCAAGTGCGGCAATAAGACTTAAAATCTGTGTCATACTATCAATCCTTTCTGTGTTCCAGATCATCAATTCTGTGATTGATAACCTTGATTTTTTGTTCGTGAAGCGCAATTTCCTCTTCGATACGGTATGTGCGTTCGATCAGGTTGTTGTGCTTTGATACTTTGTTCTCAAGCTGAGATATGCGGTAATTCGTCAGCCTGTTGCTTGTGAGAATGCCGCCGAGAGTACCTGTGAGAGTTCCGATCAGCGACAGTATGCCGACAATGATGGTTTCATTCATAAAAGCCCCTCCGTCCTGTCTGTAAAGCCGATTTTATATGCACCTGTTGAGTTGACTTTGTAAAGAAGAACGGCTGTCTCATCCCACAGACCGAAGCTTCGGCACGTTGCATCCTTGTTGAGTGTCCCGATCTGTGTCCTTAAAAGTGTGTCGGCATACACGGCAAGCGCCTTGCCGGTTTTGTTTTTGTAGGTTTGCATAACGGCATTACCGTATTCGGGTCTTATGACCGACAGTACCTCGGACAGAGCTCTCACTCTTCGCATAACACAGCCTCCGTTATCGTTTGACGAAAGCGAAGTGTTACCTTCGATAGTCGTGTATGTACCGTCAGCATTCTTTTTTTCGATAATTCCGACATGATCGGCAAGCATATTACCGTTCCAGTCAAACAGAATGATGTCTCCGGGTCTTCCGTCCGTTTTGTTGCGGACAAGATTATTTTCCTTTGCCCATACCTGAAGATCGGGACAGTATGCCGTCTTTTTGCCGCTGTAGAACAGATCGGATGCCGAGCATAAACGAAAGATGTCCCATACAAAAACACAGCACCACGGGAAATTGCCGCTGACCTGCTTGCCGTAATAGTGAGTGTTGAATATTACATTGTTGCTTTTTGCGGGGCTTTCCTTAGTCCCGATAAAGGATGCTGCCTTTTTTACGATATCAGCTGCCACAGCCATTCAAGAAACACCTCCGACTCTTCGCAAAGCCTGCGGATAAAATGTGCCGCATACAACGGCAAAACAGTTAAAATAAAATGAATCATATGTCCTCCGAAGAAAATAAAATAAAGAGGGTATATCCCGTGAAGATATACCGCTCTCGCTGCTCTCTATATTCTATTATATAGAACAAATGTTCGTTTGTCAAGCCTTTTTGCGAAGTTTACAAAAAATTTACAACTATAAAAAGGCGAGAAACCGCACAACACCAATTTTTAAAGGTAATCAGCCACCCATCAACTGCGACCACAAAACCCATTGGGTCATTCCGAATGAAGTGAGGAATCTTTTATAAACCTTAATGCATTGTATCACAATGCAATTCGTGGAGCGTCAGCGAGAAATCACGGCAACGCCAATTCATGATGCAACGCATCAATTCATTGAGTAAGATCAAATCAGATCAATTGTGAACTAAAACCGAACAGCAGGTATATTCCGATGGCGAATATTGTAAATTCATCCAATTACTGTAAATCGTTATCCGCTCACCCATCGGGTCATTCTGAACGAAGTGAAGAATCTTTAACAGAAATAAAAGATCCTTCGCCTGCGGCTCAGAATGACAATCGTGAGTCGGTACATCGAACAAACCAACAGAATCAATTGCACATTATTAAATATTATCACGTTATACTCCGATGGCAAATATTGTAAATTCATCCAATTACTGTAAATCGTTATCCGCGACCCATCGGGTCATTCTGAACGAAGTGAAGAATCTTGCTTTGAATGTAAAGATCCTTCGCCTGCGGCTCAGGATGACAACCGTGAGTCGGTGCATCTGACCAACCTACCAAGTAGCTTGTGCATTATAACCTGCACAGCAGTTATATTCCGATGGCAAATATTGTAAATTCATCCAATTACTGTAAATGCTTAAGTAACTGGCGGCAGGTTTGTGTAGTGTGGTAACATAGTTTACAAAATGTCCGAGGACATAGTTTACACTTTTAGTATAATAGAGGCAAGAACATCTGAAAGGAAGATGGGAATGCCTTGGAAAGAAAAGAGTGTAGAAAAAATGCGAGAAGAATTTGTAAGACAAGTGTTATCGAAGCAAAAAAGCAAATCGGAATTATGTCGTGAGTATGACATAAGCCGTCCTACAGGAGATAAGTGGATTCAACGTTATTTGAATAATGAAGAACTGTCCGACAGGAGCAAAGCTCCATTTAAAACTGCAAATAAAACGCCGGAAGCAACAGAACAATTTATTGTTGAGTATCGTAAAAAATATCCTGCAATCGGAGCTGTAAAAATTCATCGGATGTTGAAAGATGAGGGACATACAAATATTCCATGCCCAAGCACAATTAACGAAATATTCAAGCGAAACGGATTAATTACAAAAGAATCAAGTTTGGCTGCAACACCGGTAAAAAGGTTTCAGAAAGAACATCCGAACGAAATGTGGCAGGCTGATTTCAAAGGTGATTTTTTAATGCAAGACAATCAAAGATGTTTTCCGTTAAATATACTTGATGATTGCACAAGATTCAATTTATGTTGTGAACCGTTGTTGAATGTCAGATTCGAAACTGTAAAACCTGTTATTGAAAGAATTTTTTATGAGTATGGAATGCCATTTTCGTTTCTGTGTGACAACGGTAATCCTTGGGGAGTAGCGCAAGGAACGGGATTCTCACTGTTTGAAGTCTGGCTTATGGATTTAGGAATACTTACACTTCATGGAAGAATATTGCATCCTCAAACACAAGGCAAAGAGGAAAGCTTTAACGGCTCAATGAAAAGAGAGCTTCTGAAACACACATCTATTGCCGATGTAAATGATGCAAGAGAAAAGTTCATTGAATATCGTGAGTTTTTCAACAATAAAAGACCGCATCACGCATTGCATCTGGATACACCTGCAAAACATTACACGAAAAGCAACAAAGAATACGATTCAAAAATTGAACAATGGGAGTATCCGCAAGAATACATCATCCATAAAGTTAAATCGACAGGATATTTTTCATACAAAGGACACTCATATTTTTTAAGCGAATCTTTTGCCGACAAGGAAATCGCTGTAAAAGAATCTTCAAAAAATGGTTGTGTAAATTTGTATTACAGACAATTTATTATTGGGCGGCTAAATGTTGATAAACGTGCATATGAGTTTAAAAGAGCATATCTGATAAATGGTGACCCTCGATACAGCAGATGAGTACCAAACCGCTTTTTCGAGTTTATTCATATTGCTCTTGATGTCAAGTCTGAAATGA
Organism: Clostridia bacterium; assembly: GCA_017397655.1. Lineage (GTDB taxonomy): Bacteria > Bacillota > Clostridia > Oscillospirales > Acutalibacteraceae > UBA1425. The sequence goes on from JAFQIG010000074.1 coordinate 11,198, forward strand.
ACGCCTGACGGCGGACTTGACATCAAAATCAATATGAATTTTATACAATCATGCGGTTTAAGGTCAACTTTATTGTAAACCATGTGCTCGGACAATCTGTAAACCATGTCCCCCTTGACAAGATTGCCGCCCCTACATTTTGGGTAGTGCGACCACAGAGCCGATCGGGTCA
>JAFQIG010000075.1 GCA_017397655.1 Clostridia bacterium
TCCGTCGAAAACGCAAAAGGACTTATGGTAAAGGATGCGGGACACGGTGACTACCACGAAAGAATAGTCCCCGATCTTCTGGCATTTTTTGCAGATAAATAAAGAAAAAGGGGTCGTTGTACACCGGTACAGCGACCCCTTTTTTTCGGAGGATAAACCAAGCAAAAATCAGTAAAGATAATCTTTTAATGCGGAAATTAATTCAAGCTTTTTGAATCTTCTTTTAATGATTAATACTGAAATCAGTATAAATACAGCGAAAACGATGCTTATCAATACAGCGGCAAGAAGTAAATAAAGTATCGTTGAGCCGGAAAGCGAAGAGATAAAGTCGGCAAAACCCGTTAAGACCAATATCAGAAAAAAACAGAAGAAAAAAATGAAAACGGAAAAAGTCAGACCTTCGGTACGTGCGGCATTGCAAACGGACTTAGTCGGCGAATATCCCGACCGCATAAGTGTGTATATGCTCATATTGGAGTTGATGTTTGAAAGTGAAGTTGTAAGTGCATCAATCAGTATTATAACAGAATTTATGATACAGACAGAATAGACAAAAAACTTTGTTGATTGGTTAAAGGAAAGGATGTTTGCAGGAATATCAGCGCCTGTATCAAAAACGGATATCAGAGAGAATAACAGAAATGTAAGGGCGGCAAACAGAACAAAAAGGATAAGGGTGAAAATTATTATCAGATAGGAAAATGCATTTTTTGAAAAGCAACGTGTACCGATAAAGTGTTCTGCACCGAGAATGCGATAGCTTTTCGCTTCGGCAGAAAAAGAACTGATGCCGATATTATTTGAATAATTGTTTTTTATTCCCTTTGCAAGAGTTCGGGGAGAAAGTCTTTTGTAAGCGGTTGAGGAGGTTAAACGGACAGCGATAAAAACTATAACGCAAGAGAGTAAAAATGCAAGAAGAGAAGGCACTATGCTTGCATGAATTTTTATATCAAAAATATGCGGAGCAATAATCCGGATTAAAAGGATTTCGACAACGGAGAGTGCCGTACCAAATGGGAGAGAGTATAACAGATAATAAACCGATTCATAAAAAGAGCAGGTTTTGATATGCTCGCATAACGCGCCCGATGCCATCAACGTGGCATAAAAGGAGAGCTGATCCTTTTTGGTTGCGGTAAAGGTTGCCGAGATGCTGATAAAAGCGGTGAAAACAGAGAATATTAATACTGCAAGGAAAGAAACAGGAAACAGCAGAATGCCGCTTTTGTAAGAGAATAATTCATCGGGCGGAACAATGTTCGTGACGGAAGGTGAAGAAGCATATTTGTCTTTATCCTCTTCGACAACAGAAAGCATTTTGTTGAAAACTTCTTCGCCCTTCAATGTTTTTTCCTCGGAAACAACTTGTACCAAACCGAAAATGTGTTTGATTTTTAAAGAGGAGCTGCCGTCTGAGATTGCCGCAAGTCTTTTAATTTGTGAATGTACATCTTTTGAAAAATCAATAAGCTTTTTCGTTGTATAGATTGAATCATTGAATATGTCCGTTACGGAGGTGTCGAGCATCTGCGGCGCCGTTTTTATGAAAAAAGCGCCGTAATTGACACACATAGACAGCGATGTCATCAAGGTGGAGAAAATGATTGTAATTGAAAAAACCACGGTATAGAATTGCGATTTGTTGTACAGAATTTTTTTGTGTGCAATTTTTTTTAAGTTATTCATTGTTGTCACCTGCATTTACTGTGTCAGAGACGATAATTCCGTCCTCAATACAGATAGTTCTGTCGGCAAGTGAGGCGATGTCCTTGTCATGGGTGATTATGACGAGCGTTCTGCCGTGTTCTTTACACATCCAAATAAGCAGATCAATAACCTCTTTACTGTTTTTGGAATCAAGGTTTCCCGTAGGCTCATCGGCAAGAATGATATTTGGCGATGCCATCAGTATTCTTCCGATAGATACACGCTGCTGTTGACCGCCTGACAGCTGACTTGGTAAGGAGTGGTTTTTGCCTTTCAGATTCAGCTTGTTTATGATGGCGCTGACACGATTCATATCGGGCTCTTCTTTTTGTGATATAACAGGGAAGGCGATGTTTTCTTCAACATTCATGACAGGTATCAGATTAAAGAACTGGTAAACCATACCGATTTCCTGACTCTTAAATGCGGCAAGCTCCTTGTCCTTCATCGAATAAATATCATATCCGTTGATAAAAACCTTACCGTCGCTTGGTGCATCAACGCCTGCCAGCATATGCAAAAGCGTAGATTTTCCCGAACCGCTTGTGCCTATTATCGAAACAAACTCTCCTTTTTTAATCGTCAGAGAAACATTTTTTATAGCGTAAAACGGATTTATTGAATTTTTGTTATAGATTTTGAAAAGGTTTTCTGTTACGATCGCATTTTCCGTGTTGATGGTGTCAAACGTATAGGTTTTCTTTTTCAAGACCATCACCTCCCGTACAAAATAATAACATAAATTATTAATATTATCAATGCGAATTTGTGACAGTTGCACAAAATTCATTCCCCAAAATGCCGTTTTCATTCCCTGAATATAAAAAATCAGCGAAAGCTCGTAACGAACAATCGCTGATTTTTTCAGTTTAACTCTTATTCAAAGACTTCAAATCCTGCAAACGAATAAGCACCGATATCGCCTGACAGCTTTACGGTGTCACCGCAAAGAGTGCCGTCACAGCCAAAAAATTCGATACGGGAATACTTTTTGTGAAGCTTTATTTCGGGAGTCAGAACAGAGTCAAAGAAGAAGTTCCACATTCCGACTGCGAGCGAGCTTTCGCCTTCTTTACACATCAGATACAGATCGGGATTGCCCGTACATACTGCAGGAAGCGGCTTGCCGGAAAGCCATTCAAAAGCAGAGACAAGCTGTTTTTGTCTGCAATAATTACGGCTGAGTCTTTCATTCTTTTTGGCAGCTTCGGCATCAAAACAAAGAACGGTAAAACGCTTTCCGTCAGCGTTTTCGTAATTGAAAACGGCGGGGATTGTTTCGTCATTTGCAACGTATCTGAATGAAGACAGAACCTTTGCACTGTCAGAAACTCTGACGTCATAAATACCGCGCATATCCGTATTGACGGTTGCTTCGTTGTAATCGGGAAACACCTCATAATTGATGCGCTTTTCAGGAATCTTTGCATCAACAACGCCCGTATCAATTCCTCTTTCGTTAAGAATCAGAGCCGACTTGATGTCGATTAATGCTTTATCGGGAATTTCTTTTATCTGTCTTGCGTTTTCGCCGAAGAGTGCCGTAACACCGTCGGTATCATAGGTCATCGGAATCGAGTTGTCTGAAAGAATCATCTGCTCACTCTGGAAGAATCCGTCATCATATGTTCCGCAAAGCTCTTTATCGGGATCTGTAAAGATCTTGTCGGCAAGCTTTTTCATACAGGCGGAAACGCCGACGCCGACACATTTTTTATCGGAGAAATGCTTTTGAATTTCCTTGTACAACGGGATGTTGCGCTTTGCTCTGTCGGTGTAGCCTGTTTCATAAATCGGTGATGAAGAATAGTCAATGGCATATTTTAAAATACCGTCAAACTCACCGTCGGCACGAAGAGCCGTATCCATTCCCTCAAGGTAGGCTGAGGGTACAAAGTGTCTCGGTCTCGGATAAACATCACCCTCACCGAAGATTTCAATTCCGCTTTCTTCGCACCATTTTTTCTGCATTCTCTCAAGCTCAATAACGTATCCGAGCTTATTGCACGGACGTCCCCAAAAGACGGGCCAATAAGCGGCACCGATAAGGCGGATAAAAGGCTTTGTTTTGCCTGCAAGAATTTTTGCAATCTCAACAGAATCTATGCCGTCACCGTCCCATACGGAAATACACGAGCACGCACCCATCCGGATGTTTTCGTCAACCTCATCGACGGCATTACGCAAAGCTTTGGAGAAGCTTCGCAGAGTATCGCCCATCATTTCAAGATATGCGTCACGGTATTTGTTTTTACCGCCCGTAAAAGCCTTGTGCATAACTTCTTCGGGAGCAACATATTCGCCGAGTCTCTTTTCGTATTCTTTGATATGATATTTACACAGACAACCGTTATCCGATCTTGTTGCAAGACGGTAATCGTCATCAAGCATAATCATTTTTGCGCCTGCTTTTGCAAGAGACTTTATCCATTCGCATTCGTGCTTTACAAATTCGGGATCAAGCGGACAAAAAGAATCTGTATTCACTTTGCCTCTCAGACCGACAAGGTTTGTGAAAGGTGGCTTATCGCCTCCTTCAATAACACCCAAAAGCTCACCGCCGTGACCGATTGTACTGATCCACACACCGACCTCGTATCCTTTTGATTCAAAGAAAGCAATGTTTTCGGAAAGACGAAGAAGCTCTGCTTTCTTTTCTTCTTCGGTAATTCCGATTCCACGCGAAGGACACAGGAACACGCGTTCTGCACCGAGCTTTTCAAGCTCTGTCAGAATTTCATCGTGTCTTTCGTAAAAACGGACAAGGGGAACAGAAATTTTATACATTTTGATTCTCTCCTGTCTATCAGATTCAACTTGATTATAAACGCTGTCAATATTTAAATCAAGAAGAATTTCATTGACGCATATAATATGGAATAGTATAATTGAATCATCAAAGAAAACGGAGATGATGACGTTGACAAAAGTAACGTTGCTCGGAGATTCAATAAGACTTATCGGCTACGGACCTGAGGTGCCGAAGCTTCTCGGAGAAGGCTTTGAGGTCTATCAGCCTGAGGATAACTGCAGATTTGCGAAGTATCTGCTTCGCGGACTGTTCAACTGGCGTGATGAAATGTCGGGAACTCGCATTATGCATTTCAACAGCGGACTTTGGGATATCTGTGACATTTTCGGAGACGGAACATTTACGACCGAAGCGGAATATGTCGAAACGATGCTTCGTATAGCAGATATTATGCTCAGGAAGTATGATAAGGTGATTTTTGCGACAACAACGCCTGTCAGCGAAAAGAATCAATACAACAAAAACAGCGATATCGAAAGATTCAACAAACTGATAGTGCCACTTTACAAGGAAAAGGGAATTATCATTAACGATCTTTATACAACGGTAGCATCGGATATAGACAGGTATATCAGTGAGGACACAATTCATCTGTCGAAAGAGGGAATTGAGGTCTGTGCAAAGCAGGTTGCCGACATTATCAAAGAAACGGCAAAAACACTCGACAAAAAAGAAACGTGCACCGCAGAATCATCGGATTCGACAGGTGCACCTGTATAAGAAGGGCTTAAAAAGATGTACTTCGGTACATCTTTTTTCTGCTTGTCGAAAAAGTATTTTTCGGCAAGCAGGGAGACTTCGGGAAAGGTGACGAGATGGCGTGTTCTTTGCCCCGAAGCTGTACAAAGGTACTGCGAGAGGGCAAAAACACGACAAACGCACATAAATAATTACCAAAAGATTCTTCGGCTTCGCCTCAGAATGACACGATAGGTTTTCCTCTTACAAATTCCGATTGCTTTTTTTAATAATGTGCGTGTTCTCGGTGCCTTTATCGACAGTCTGTAAAAAGATGTACTTCGGTGCATCTTTTTTGTTGTGCAGAGGGAATGTGTGTGATATAATAAAACAGTAATCTTAAGAAACGGAAGCGGAAAAATGACAGGGTCTCATATTAAGGATTTTACACAGGGAAATGTTACAAAACAGCTTATAGTATTTGCGTGGCCGCTGTTTTTGTCGAATTTACTGCAGATTGTCTACAATCTTGTTGATATGATGGTAGTAGGCAATGTGCTCGGCAAAACAGGCATATCGGCGGTATCGGTAGGCGGCGACATATCAAACCTGCTGGTTTTTGTTGCAATGGGATTTTCAAGCGCAGGTCAGGTTCTGATTGCGCATTATATAGGAGCAAACGAGCGCGAAAAGATCGGCAGATTCATCGGCACTATGAGTGGATTTTTATTGGTGAGTTCTGTTGTGCTGAGCGTAGTCGGACTGATTTTACAGGATTCGATGCTTCGTCTTATGAACACGCCCGAAAAGGCTTTTGACGGTGCGGCGGCTTACTCGACGGTATGCATGATCGGACTTCCTTTCATTTACGGATATAACACAGTCAGTGCGGTCTTAAGAGGAATGGGAGACTCAAAGCACCCGTTTATATTTATAAGTATAGCAGCAATACTTAATCTTTTATTGGATATTCTGTTTGTTGCAACACCTATGAATCTCGGAGCGTTCGGTGCAGCACTTGCAACGGTAATCAGTCAGGCGGTAAGCTTTGTTACCTGTGTAGTATTTCTGATGCGAAACAGGGAAGCGTTTGAGATGAATATGCATACGAGGGACCTTTTGGTATGGGACAAAGGTATGCTGTTATCGCTTCTGAAGCTTGGTGTGCCGATGGCGATCAAGACGGCATCGATACAGCTGTCAAAGCTTTTTGTAAATTCGTTTGTCAACTCTTACGGAATAGCGGTTTCAGCTTTTGCGGGAATCGCCAACAAGATATCAAGCGTTGCCAATCTCGTATCAAACGCAATGAATACGGCAGGCTCCACGATGGTCGGGCAGAACATAGCAGCAAAAAACTTTGGCAGAGTAAACAAAATTCTTGTCAGAATTGCAATAATAACTCTCTCGATAGCGGCTGTTTTATCTGCAGTTATAATACTTTTCCCCGAACAGATTTTTGCGGCATTCACGGACGGAAGCGATAAGGATGTTCTGGCAATTGCAAACGGGTATATCCCGATAGCGGTACTGCTGTTTTTCGGTGCTGCGCTTCGATCCGTAATGAATGCGCTTCTTAACGGAAGCGGCAATTACAGAATAAACTTTGCAACGGCAATCTTTGACGGAATTATAATGCGTATCGGTCTGGCAGTCTTGTTCGGATTGGCTCTGGATATGAAGCATTACGGCTTCTGGCTCGGAGATGCGCTTGCCGGCTTTACACCATTTATAATAGGTATAGTATTTTATTGTACGGGACGATGGAAAAAAGGTAACAGGAGTTGACAAAATGGATTTTTCACTGCTTAAGGATTTTATGGATTCTCTGACAGACTGGAGAATTCCCGGTAATGCGGTATCGGTTCACCTTGACGGAAAAGAAGTTTTTTCGTACAGCTCTGGATTTGCCGATGTGGAAAAAGGTATTCCGATGTCAACGCAAAAGCTTGTTTATATTTATTCCTGTTCAAAGGTTGCAACGGTTACGGCAGGCTTACAGCTTTACGAAAAAGGACTGTTTCTGCTTGACGATCCGTTATATGATTTTATTCCCGAATACAGGGATATGTATATCAATGATAATGACGGTAGCTTTCGCAAAGCAAAAAATCCGATAACGCTGAGGCATTTGTTCACAATGACATCGGGATTGACCTATAATAGCGATACGCCCGCCTTTTGTGAAGCATACAGAAAGACAAACGGCAGAATGAATACGCTTGAAACGGTAAAATGTCTTGCAAAGGATCCGATCAGCTTTGAGCCGGGCGAAAGATGGCAGTACAGCCTGAGTCACGATGTTCTGGCAGCGGTTATAGAGGTCATATCGGGCAAACGTTTTTCAGAGTATATGAAAGAGAATATTTTTGAGCCTCTTTCGATGAACTCTACATATTACCATGCTGATGAAAGTATCAAGGCAGAAATGGCACAGCAGTACCATTTCAGAAATTCAGATGAAACAAGCCTTGCAAAGCTTCAGTCTGCCGATACAAAATCAAACGAAAAAGGCGGTTTTGCAGAGGTTGCAGGCAAAGAAAATCATAATATTTTCGGTGAAGAGTACGACAGCGGAGGAGCAGGAATCATCACAAGCGTTGAGGACTATTCGCTTCTTTGTTCCGCACTTGCAAACGGTGGCAAGGGAATACTGTCAAAGGGCACGGTAGACCTTCTTCGGACAAATCAGCTGACAACACCCGAGCTGATGAAAAATTTCAACTGGCCACAGCTTAAAGGGTACGGATACGGACTCGGAGTGCGTACACTTACAGATAAGGCGAAAAGCGGTACTACGGGAAGTATCGGAGAGTTCGGCTGGGGCGGAGCGGCGGGAGCAACGGTGCTTGTTGACCCCGACAGACATCTTTCATTGTTTTATGCTCACCATATGCTCAATCCTCAGGAGAGCTATTATCAACCGAGGCTTCGCAACGTTTTATACGCTTGCCTTGACAGATAGAAAGACTAACTATTAAAAGTCAAGCCCCAAAATAGAAAAAAACAAAAAATATCCGTCGCCCTTGACAAACAGAAATTAAATGCATTTCTAAATCAACGAAGGTGAAGGATGACAAAGCAAAAAGACGTAACCACCTTCA
>JAFQIG010000076.1 GCA_017397655.1 Clostridia bacterium
ATACGCTTCTGTCCTTTCACCATCAGCACATCGTTTTCAAGTGAGTCACAGTAGAAAAACTCTTTCCACTGATCTGCCATTACTCCGCCGAGTGCTCCTATGCCTGCTTTGATAAGTCCCATATTTATTTTCTCCTTTCAAAAACAGTTTATTTCTTCTCATAAGAAGCAATACCGCCCTTTTCATCGTAAAGGGAAGCCGCTTCCAGACAAATCTTTAATGAAAGCTCGATACATTCGGGACTGATATTATCCCACGAGTCTTTTCTTGTATGATAATATGTTTTGGGATCGTGATTTACACCGCAAAAACCTGCTGCCTTGATTCCCTCACGTGAGAATGCTTCTGCGTCAATCGCTCCCGGATACAAGCCTGCTGTGGGCATCTCGATACCGACATTTCTGCCTGCCTCTCTGATAAGCTCGCCTACCGCCTTGCTGTCTTTTACCGTTCCCGTACAGCCTCTTGTATATACCATCAGCTGTTCGACTTCTCTCATCGTATCCATTGCAATGAATACTGTTTCGGTATCAAGAAGCTCTTTGCGATGCTTTCTTGCAAACGCTCTTGCACCTCGAAGACCTGCTTCCTCCGAACCGGAAATCAGACAGCATACATCTGTATTCTCAAATCTTAAATCCTGCTCTGCCATCTCCTTAATAACGCTGAGAGCAATATAGTTCGCCGACAGATTATCGTTTGCACCGTCAACGATAACACGCCAATTGATAAAGAAATAAATAGCAATAATAAAAGGCACAAAGCAAAGCTCAATAATCCATAAAACCTTGAATACACCCTCGAACTCTATCGGTGCACCCGTCTTGAGTACATTGATAAGAAAATAAATATTGATTCCGAGATTTACAAACATTGAGATTATTGCACCTGCCATAACGGGTGCAATCGTCTTTATCTGACCGTGAAGCGAATATGTCCATTCGGGTGATGCATCTGTATGTCCGCCAAAGATGATTCTTCTCTTTGTTTCGCCGGAGGCTTTGCGCACGGCATAAACGTTTGTTGAAACTCTTTTCGGAAAAAGGAAATCAACAAAGCTTTTGTACATCATAAACTCAAACAGGAACATGAGAAGGCAAAGAACGGGTAATACTGCCGCAAATACAGAAGTAACAACGGATGTGCCGAATCTCAATAATACCATAGCGATCAGAAGCAATGTCGCCGCAATCGGAATGAATCCCATAAATGCGTGCGGATGAAGCGTAAAATCCTCTGAAATAACCTCGTCAGAAAACTTTGCCAACAGTTTTTTAAAGAAAACCTGAGCGTCACGCTCCGACTGTGAGCCTGGAGCTCTTCTTTTGTACTTTTCACAGACTTCTCTGATACCGTCTGTGATAAATTTCATCGTACCGTCCTGTAATTTGATTTTCATTTTCTTCCACCCTATCTTAACCAAATAAAATTGGTATCATTGATTAAGTTATCCAGTCCGTAATTAACAAGAACCGTGTCGATCGGATACTCCACCAAAATATCCGATACGGCCTCTGTCCTGTAATAACGAAGATCCACCATTATAATATCTTTATACGAAGCGACAAGCTGTGATGCAAGAGAGTTTCCGAAAGAATCCTTGATAATCAGCAACGCACCGCCGTCCGCATTATTGTTTACGATATGAGTAAAGCTGTGATTACCGTTGAGATAAACGGGATACATATCGTATTCTGTCAGATGCTCTTTAAAATAAACGTCGTTACGGGTCGTTACCGTTTCTACACCGATATCACGTACCGTAACCGATATATCCGCATCGTCATAATTCCACAGCTCCATACTGTCGGGAGGTGTCAGCCATAATGCCGATGTTGAATGTGTTGTTCCGTAAAATCCCGTATGCTTTTCAATCGAAAAATCGCTCTTTGCAACACACGGTCTGCCTGCAGCCTTTAAAAATTCGTTCATACCGATAAAGGCACCGTCCATCGTCCAATGGTGATCTGTCTTGTAATACAGCTGAACGTCATCCTTCTGATCTTTAAAAGATTCTCTCAGGTCAACAAACGTAAACTCATCTGCTGTTTTGCGAATAAAATCAAAAATCCCGTCATCGTTATAGGATGAGTGGTTTTTCGGCAACTTGTCATCCATAATATATCCCGTCTGCGGGACAATCATCATATACTTGCCGATATCCCTATCACGGACAAAATCGTTAAGTCGTTTAAGGTTATTCGACAGCTTTTTTTCATCAAACTCAACGGGAGTGTTGATAAGATAGTCATCACGACATCTGTAGACGCCTTCCGTTCCGTTCTGACCAAGAAGCTGTCCCGTATACGATGCCACACCGACAAAAAAGTTGCGGAACGGCACCTGATCCTGAAGATACTTTTCAACATCCCTTTCAAAGCTTCCGTCTGCCACAGAAGATAATGTAGCTTTCGGGAACAGCGTCAGTACACGCTTTTCCGTAACCGAAAAATCGCTGTCGGGTATAAAAAACAACGCCGTAAACACAACAATCAAACCGGCGCAAAATAATACAGTCAGCGCAAGATTAACGGGTTTTACAGACGTTAGTTTTTTCATTTTCATATACTGATCCTTAACTTATTTGATTATTTCCAATGCCAAAGCATTGTCAGCCGAAACAACAACGATAATTTTGTCACCGACAATTTTTATTACTGCAGATTCGAGCTTCGGAACCTCCTGCGGGGCATAGTCGGCATATGATTCTTTTTGCAAAGAAAGTCTGTCCTCGATCTTTTTGTAAAGATCGTCAAGCGATAATGCATCATCTGCCGTAAAGACCGCAATCTCCTCAGGTGTTGCCATCGTGCTTATGTAAAGGGCACAGTCACCTGTGTAGCCGTCCTCTTCATAAATACCGTAAACAGCCTTTGCCTGTTCGGCACCGACTTTTGTCATTGTGTCATCAAACGGAACCTTATCCGCGATAAAATCAATCCATTCATCGGCAGTCATTGACGCTGCCGCACTTTCCTGCGATATCTGCGTTGTCTCCTCGGGAATATCCGATGAGTTGCATCCCGCAATACCGAAAGCGAGCGTTATCATCAGCAAACAAGCAACAAACTTTTTCATATATAAACCGTCCTTTATAATTATTCTTCGGAGAGCACCTTTGACAGCTCACTTGCCCAGATTTTGCAATAATCATAATTGAAGTGAACGCCGTCGTTTGCTACCGATTCGGGAAGTGCACCGTTATCCTCTGAGAAAGCGTCGGAATACATAATAAACTCATAGCCCTCTTCCTCACACATTTCCTTGATAAGCTCGTTGAACAACGCAACGTTTTCGTTGTTGACACCTATCGTATCCTTTTCGGAATGTGACTTAGTTACAGGGAAAACGGCGTGACAGTATATCGTTGCATCCGGCAATATCTCACGGATTTCATTAATAACCTTTTTATACTCTGAAATAAAGTTTTTGGGATAAGGCCAGCCAAGCTCGTTCTCTCCGAAAACAAGGATAACCTTGTCATAATCGGTACCGTAAAGCTCGTTTATAAGCGGCTCTCCCTCAGAAGCAGTCAGAACCTTGTTGACGGAAAGACCGATTCTGGTAATGAAGTCAGCCTCCTTGATAAGTCCGTAATTACTCAGCGCCTGCGCCTGAGAATTACCGATAATGACAGCTTTGTTAAAGTTTTCCTGTTCAATATCCGTCTCGTATTCGTCATAGACAATCTCAACAGTCGGGATCGGTACTGTTGTCTGCTGTGTCGTTTCAGCTTCCGTTTCGGTAACGGAAAGCTCCGTCAAAGACTCCGCCGCGGCAGGTATCTGAGTACTGTGGGATATGTCGGTCAGAACTAAAGCTATTGCAGCAGAAAGCACCAGCAGAACAGCCACGCAAAGCGAGTGAAGTACAGAAGATTTATTCATTAAAAATCACCGTTATTGACAAAAAATACCGACCACAAACAGTTAGTCGGGACAAAAATATCACTTTAGCCTATTTTACTTCATTATGCGATATATGTCAACAATTTTCGTCACATTCCAAAAATTTTTAACATTTAAAAAGGTGCCGTATCCCAACAGGAAAACGACACCTTTTTGTCACCTATAAGCCGTATTTGATTCTTATTCTTTCAAGCTTTTTGCCGATCGGTTTTGTTATTAACAAAAGAAAAATTATATTGGATACAGCATATATTGCCGTAAAGGGCATTGCCGTAAATACCGTGTAAAGATATCTCCTTACATTGAACACACCGTCAAACCACAGCGTTGACCATACATCCATAAGAAGCGAATATGCTATTCCCGACAAAAGCGCATATACCGTCAGATAGATTCTGCTGTTTTTAAGCTGAGATGAAAAAACACCTGCAAACCATCCGATAAGTCCCCAAGTCAGCATCTGAAACGGTGTCCAGGGTCCTTGTCCGAAATAGAAATTTGACAACAGCGCTGACATCGCTCCCGTTATAAAGCCTGATTCCTTTCCGAAATATATTGCCGTTACGACAACTATCGCTGTTACGGGTTTAAATCCCGGTATCACGGCAAAAATCATTCTTCCTGCTATTGAAAGCGCCGTCATTACTGCTATCAGAACAAGCTTAGTGCCTGCGTTTTCTTTTCTTTCAAAAGACAGAAAAAACTGTACAAGTGACAGTATAACTACGGCTGCGCTGATAAATGCATACTGTTTGTCATTAAATACCTTATTGCCGATAACGATTACCAACGGTATCGCAAAAAGAGATATCAAAGCTGCTGTTCGTTTTTTCATACGTTCTCCCCTTTGCAACATCTGATAACCTCTTCACACAGAACCGTATCCTTAAAAACTCCGCGTGATATACGGCTTGCTGCTGTTGTATAAAAAGTGTTGCCCGAAAAAAAGCTGTTCGGTGTACCGTCAGAAATGATTTTTCCGTCAAAAAACAATGCACATCTGTCTGAAATCTGTGCCGCAAACTCTACATCGTGAGTCACGATAACAATCGTTTTTCCGTCAGCTTTAAGCTCTGTCAGCATTTTTGCAAGAGTCTGCTTTGACTGTGCATCAAAACCTTTTGTAGGCTCATCAAGAAGCAGTATCTTCGGCTCTGTCAGCAAAAGCTTGCAAAGTGCACATTTTTGCTGTTCACCGCCGCTAAGATCATACGGATGCCTGTGTAAAAGTTGCTCCACACCAAACCTTCGGACTGTCTTTTCAATCAGATCCTTGTGCTCTGATACAGGGATTTCCATCGTCTTTAATGCCGCCGAAAAATCATCGTCCACCCTGTCCTTCTGAAACACAAGCTTCGGATTCTGTGCAAGCAATGCAATATTACGTCGGTACAGCGAAGCTCCCTTGTAATTGTTGATATTCTTACCGAAAAGCTTTATTTTGCCCTTATACGGCTTGTCAAGTCCCGCAAGCAGATTAAGCATCGTTGTTTTTCCGCTTCCGTTGCCTCCGAGAATACTGACAATTTCGCCCTCGGTTACACCAAAATCAAGATCGGTTATAACATCGGGAAGATTTTTTTCGTATCGGAACCAAAGATTCTTAACCTCTATCGCCTTTTCGCCTTTCAGCGTGTGCTTTCCGATACTGCAAGCAGATGCTTTGTCAGCGTAATTTTCAATAAAGTTACGTCCGTCACGCACCGTCAGCGGACATTCGCCTTCTTCACAGAGTGCATTGAATATACGCACGGCACTCGGAAGTCCCGCTTCAAGCGGACCTCCCTTCATCAGCTTGCAGACCTTTTTCGGCTCATCGAAAAAAAGAATTCTTCCGTCGTGCATCGTTATCACTTTATCCGCAACAGGAAATACCTCCTCAAGCCGATGCTCAACAAGTATAACGGTCAGTCCCGTTTCACGGTTGAGCTTATGGAGCGTTGCGATAAAATCGGATGCCGCTATGGGATCGAGCTGACTTGTCGGTTCATCCAGCAACAGTATATCGGGATTCATAACCATTACCGATGCAAGATTAAGCAGCTGTTTTTGTCCGCCTGACAGCTCGTCCGTGTTGCTGTGATACCAATTATGAATTCCGAAAAAGCTTGCCATCTCGCCTACACGACTGCGGATTCTGCTTTTTTCCACTCCCATATTCTCAAGTCCGAACGACAGCTCGTGCCATACCTTGTCGGTAACTATCTGCTCATCGGGATTCTGTCCGACAAATCCTGTGTGTGATGTTTCATTCTTGTCAGATTCTTCAAAAACGCTGTTATATATTATTTCTCCTGTCTTTTCTCCGAACGGTGCAATCTCTTTTTTAAGCAGACGAAGAAGGGTCGTCTTTCCGCATCCCGACTCTCCGCACAAAAGAACAAAATCGCCCTTTCTGACAGAAAGGTTTACGCAGTCAAGTGCTTTCTTTTCCGCTTCGGGATACTTGAAGCTTAAATCTTTGATCTGTAGTATTTCCATCTTATTATCTCCTCTGTTTCAAGAACAAACGGCAACAGCGATATACATCCGTATGCCAAATAACAAATCACCGACAAGCCTTCTGACGGAATTGCCGATATCTGCGGATAATAGCTGAAATCCAATACGCCCCGAGACATACCGAACAGCACCGTTCCCCACAAAACCGCACATATAATCAGGATGACTGCATCCTGCGTGACAAATCTGTAATCCGAATAGTGTGTGCGTTTTTTAAGTCCGTAGCCTCTTGCACGCATCGCTTTGCCTGTCTCTACCGCATTTTCAAGTGACCATCCGATCAGTACGGATATTGAACTGACAGATGATCGGATACGCTCTGCATAGCTGTCAGACGAGTACATTCCCATAGCTTTCTGCGTTCTTGTAAGCTTATTTGCCTGACGCCTGAGCATCGGCACAAACCTTAATGCCATCGAAAGTATAAGCGATATCTGCGGTACAATTCTTCCCAGAAGATATTGAAGCTTATCGCTTGTCATTACGGCTGTAAAGCATTTACACCACACCATAACGGACACTATCATCAGCGCAATATCAGCGCCGTACAAAATTGCCTCTGCCGTTACGGGATTACCGTTTATAAAAAACAGCGGTGTTACTCCGTTATGCGAAAACAGCGGATTGGTCACCGTTACAAGTACCATCACTGCAATGTAAAACAACGCTTCTTTTATCTTTTTGCCTCTGACTGTCAGCAATAAACAGAATAATACGCTTCCGAAAAGTGATATCAGCCCGATAACGGGATTTGTTACAAACATTGCAACAGACATAACCGATGCAAAATATAAAAGCGATACGGTCGGATGCAGTTTTGCAAATGCGCTCATATTGTCACCTCCTGCCGATTTGTTTTTTGTTTACCTTAGGCTCTTTAAGCCCCGCCTGCTCAAGCGCTCTTGGCCACGGTCCCAGAAACGCCTTGATTCTTGACATTGTTACAGGCTCAAAATCGTCTTTTTTCGGTAATCTTCCAACCTCCAGACTCTTTTCACGAAGCTGTTCGATTGCCCATTTTTTCTTTTCTTCACTTATCATAATTTACTTTTCCTAAAATAAAAAACTCTTTCCGCTGTTAAGGCAGAAAGAGTACAACTGATTTATCCGAACACGTCAAAGACCGGATGTCCGCAATACAAACATCCTTTTGATAAACCGGTTGCACTCTTCTCACCAAAGCTGCTTAAACCTGAATACGGCAGGTGTTCTGACTCTGACTTAACGTCATTACAGTAATGGCGGTTGCTCAGGACTTTAACCTGATTTCCCTTTTGATCTGCTCGGCACAGCCTTCAGAACCGTATTCTGTCCATATTTGATTTATTGTATTATAGCTTTTTTTCGACAATGTGTCAATAAGCCGTAACAACAATATCCCTGCCCAGCTCACAGGTATAATGCCATTCGATATTATCTCCCGGACTGAGCGTATATTCACCGCAACCTACCGACGGTGATTCTCCGTTTACATAATACATCCATCCCGAAAGATCACCGTGCTGCAGCTCGTAAATATTGCCGATTCCCTCAACGTAAACGGAATCTCCCGATTTGCTTGTCTCTAAGTGAATTCTGTACGCAGAAGATGCTTTTTGCAGTACGTCATAAACGGTATCATTATCGGAAATTTCAAAAACACTTTCTTCAAGTATCACTCCGTCTGTCGGTATGTGCTCCTCCCCTTTGTTTTTGATACTGTCACAACGTATGCTCATTGTAACCGTTCCCGACAAGTTGCTTATATCTTCTGCCGATCGGTAATAGCTGTCGGTTGACTGAAAATCCACAGTTGCCACAGAAGCTGTCAATACGGCAGATATCAAAAGCACAAAAAGTATATTTTTAAGTCTGCCTCTGCCCTTTATAAAGATGATAATACAAACAAGAAGTGTAACTGCAACAATCGAAAAGATCACTGTCTTTTTAACGTTAAAACGCTTTTCTTCGCTTTGAATATTCTCAACAGTCTCTTCGGTATACCGTGAAGTGAATACTTCTTTTTCGGTTTCTGTTACACATTCTTCCTGTTCGGTTACAGATGCTCTTTCAGCTACGGTACACGCTTCTTCCGTTACTGAAGATGTTGTTGTCTCTTTTGTTGTTTCAGTTTTTACCGATGACAGCGCCTCTTTTTCTGTTGTCACTTCGGTAACTGTAGTTTTATTCTCTTTACCGCTGTAGGCAGTAATTATATTCGTTGTGCTTTTTGCAGTTGTTTTCGGCTTTGAGGTTGTTTTTTCTTCGCTTTGCTTTTCCGTCTCGGGACTTGTTGTGCTTTCAGTTTTCTCTTCATACACTGCGGTAGTCACATACTTTGTTGTGTTCTGAACATCCGTTATATTCACATTGTCAAAGATATAAAAACTGCCGTTTTCAGTTTTCATACAGTTGTATGCAACCATCGAATAAAACACCTGCACGGTCGCTGTCCCGTTGCTGCCTCCGCCATGCTTGTGACAATAGCTTCCGTCAGGCAGAGCAAAACTTTTTGTTGCATCAAAAACGGTTTTTCCCTCTTTTATAAACCTTTCATCGTCTGCCGCATCAATTCCGAGTGCGGATAACGCTGTCAGTACCTGTGCCGAGCTTTCGGGATTGTTTACTCCGTAGCTCGAATAACCACCGTTCTGCTCCTGTCTGTCCGACAAAAACTCAAGCGCCTTGTTTACGGACACTCTTACGCTGTTATCGGAATAATGCGGTGCAAGTGCCTGTATCGCCATAGCGGTAACATCGACATCACCTGCCGTTCCCGTAACAGACCATCCGCCGTCATCGCATTGATATGAAACAATCTCATCAGACAGCGTTGCTTTGGTATACCCCTTTGCAGTACAACCGTTGTTAAGCAGATGCAACCCGAACACAAGACTCATTATACCCTGTTCACCGATCGAGTTGTTCGCTGTCGTCTGAATATAGCTGTCAGAGCTTCCTGTCGCCAACAGCGTCAATGCATATTTCTGACGTGTTACGGCAGAGCCGGTTTCGTTGTTATCAAGATATTTAAGAAGTGCTTTTTTGTATTTTGTGAAGTCATATCCGCCTTGCCTGCAAAGTCCGATAACATACCACTCTGCACCTTCTCCTGCAGTCTCGCAAAGCGTTGTATCTATCCATTCCTGAACAGATGCTGCATCCGACTTTTCAAGATTGTACGATATAATGCTTTCAATACACTGTGAAGCTGTATTGCCGTTTGCGGCAACCGAAATATTTCCGATCACCGCAAACGCTGTTATCAGTATTAAAGCCGACAGTTTTTTAATACTTTTCATATCTTACTTAAAAAGCGATACCAGATAGTTGTACACAGACATAAAGAATTCTGCCAGATCTTCAAAAAATGAGGTAAATACCACTCTCAGCCAGACAAAGAAGCCTCCGTTTATCTGTGCCGTACATACGGGCGGAACCAAAACCAAGCTTTCGGATTTTGCGCTTATCACGTATTCGCCGTTGCCCTTAATCTGAATCGTTGCTTTACCGTTTTCGTCAGTTCTGATACCTGTTCCTTTACCGTCTACCGTTATTTCCGCATTCTTAACCGGAACCGTAATGCTGTTCCAATTCTCGTCATAGCCTGCACCGTTCAACGTAAGAGTTATATCGGTGTTTGTATCGGATGTCAGAGTGTACTCATCAAAGAAACAGTATGTGTCCGAAAACTTTTTGCTGTCAGCATATACAAATGCGTTGAGATAATCACCGTCTTTTACCGTATCAGACAAGCTCCAGCATGATACATTGTTAAGATAGTATCCGAAGTTACCGCTGCTGTCTCCCCAGAGCTTACCGATTGAAAGTCCGTAATCCTTGTGTACATAATAGCTGTAGCCTGCTTCTGCTCCCGACGGATATGCCTCTTTATGTACTGCATACAGCGCATCGTTAACGGTAAGCTTGCCGTCAGAGTCAATATCCGTTACGCTGACTTTCGTCTGTGCCGCAACAAGCTTACCCTTGTCTGCTACCGTAACATTGACAGTAACAGCCGCTTCGGCAAAAGCAGACACGCTCATACAGCCTGCAAGCATTAAGCAAACAAGCGCCAAAGATAATACTTTTTTCATGTTAATACCTCTTTCATTTTAATTTTTATCAAAACAGTGGCCACTGATTTTGAACAAAAAATACTCTTTTAACCAAAGGCTAAAAGAGTACAACAGATAAACGGTCAGAACTTTCAATAAAATAAGAGTGCTCGAAAGCTGTCTTTGACAGTCAATCGGTTGCACTCTTCTCACCAAAGTTGTGTAAACCTTCAAAAGATACGGCAGGTGTTCTGACTTGTAATGCAGTAAACACTGCATAAGAGATCGTCTCTTAAAATACAGTAATGGCGGTTGCTCAGGACTCGAACCTGATTTCCCTATTAATCTACTCAGTATACAACTTTTCAAACCGTATCCCGAAATATTCAGTTTTGTTTATTATATCACATCACGTTGATAATGTCAACATCCGTAAATCAGTCAAGGGCTACAATATATCCTTTATCCTCCTGTTCGCTTCCGATAAAGATTATTTCTACCTCGTCCTCTTCCCATTTTACCTCCCAATTATAATCTCTGAGTACGGCTCCGTCATCGTGTATATCCGTCTGTATGACTTCGATTTTTTCTCCTGTCTCAATATCCGTCACGGTCGCTCTGACCGTTGTTGCTCCGAACGGCCAATCAGGCTCTCCCACCATTTGAAACAGTACGGAATATTTTCCGTCGGGCGAAAGCTCTGTTCCCTTATCGGTCAAACGGTATTCTGTCTTGTATATCATTACACCACACAACAGCGATGTACATACAATAATTGCTGCTGTTATCGAAAGTATTATCTTTACCGCCTTTTTCATACATCACGCTCCGATTTGACTGATAAAACAATCGGCGGTACGGGAAAGTCCCATACCGCCGGGATAAAAATCAATCTCTGAAATCCTTTTCAGCTTTGAGTATTCTGCCGTTCTGCGCATCGACTTCGTATTCGTACTCGTACTTGCCTGAATCGAATTCGATCTCATAGACAAGTCCGCCTCTTTCTCTGTCAAGCTCCGCCTTATAACGTTTGACGTCGGAAGCTGTCAGTCCTGCGTGTGCGAGTACGATACTCTTCGCCTCTTCTTTTGAAACGGATACATCAGCCGAAGTCGAAGGGTTTTCAATGGGCTTTGTATAAATCTCATTCTTTGTTGTCGCTTCCGTTACTGCCGACGGCGCTTCCGTTTCAATCGGTACGGAAACAGGCTGTGTTGTCTGCGGTGCTGCAGTCGTTGTACCGTCAACCTTTGCAGGCAAATGAATATTCAGCTCGCATCCGCTGAACAAAACAACTAATGTAAGAACAGCTAACAAAGATATCCATACTCTTTTCATTTCAAACCCTCCTGTCATAAAATTTTAGAAATTGTTAATTATTTGAAATATCTCTGAAGAAGACCCTGGAATGCCTTGCCGTGTCTTGCTTCGTCCTTGCACATCTCGTGGACTGTGTCATGGATTGCATCGTAGCCAAGCTCTTTTGCTCTCTTTGCAAGCATAAGCTTACCTTCTGTTGCACCGTATTCTGCATCTACACGAAGTTCAAGATTCTTCTTTGTATCTGCTGTTACAACTTCACCGAGAAGCTCTGCAAATTTTGCTGCGTGCTCTGCTTCTTCAAAAGCAATTCTCTTATAAGCCTCGGCAACTTCGGGATAGCCCTCTCTGTCTGCCTGTCTGCTCATTGCAAGGTACATACCGACTTCGCTGCATTCACCGTGGAAGTTGTTGCGAAGCTCTTCGATAACATCGGGTTCTACGCCCTGTGCAATACCTACTTTATGTTCGTCAGCCCATACTTTTTCATCGGACTGAACAAGGAACTTTTCGCCGGGAACCTTACAGATGGGGCACTTCTCGGGGGGTTCGTTACCTTCGTGAACATAACCGCAAACGGGGCATACATACTTTTTCATAATAAATTCCTCCAAATATTATATTTTTTCTTTACAGTTTTTACATTTGCCGCTGATAAAAATGTCAGTCTGCTCCGATTCAAATCCATGGGGAACAGCCACCGATTCTGCCGATATCGGGAAATCGTAGATCGTTCTGCAATGAGTACACAAAAAGTGCCCGTGATCTGCAGGATCGGCATCATAATGCATCTCTCCCGACTCTATTGACAGCGAACGTATCATCCCCGACTTTTCAAGTGCATGAAGCGTATTGTATACCGTTGTACGTGAAAAGCTCGGATTATCGGGAAGCAGATCCTCGTAAATTGTATCGACGGTCGGATGCGTGCGATGGTTCCAGAGATACTCGTAAACAGACACTCTTTGTGCCGTTGCACGAAGTCCGAGACGTGACATCTCTTCGGCGATACGGGTGCGAGTCATACGGATCACTCCCTTGAATCATTGTTAGTTTGTAATGATTACAAGTTTATTATACATACAACTTCCCGCTTTGTCAACACTTTTTTCAGATTTTTTCACGGATGAAGCTCATATATTTATTCCAATCCCAACGGCTGAGGAAGTGAGAACCCGACCTCAACGAATATCCTATGTTTCCTTCCGTCAAATCATCACCGATTACAGGCAATCTGTCGGGATAAACAAAGCCTTTTTTCGAAAAAAGGTTGTACACTTCGCTTGTTGCAACACAAGTTAAAAACTCGGAATCGGGGTCTGCCCATTTATCCTCTATTGCCGAGTGAATGCTGACAAATCTCGGTGCGCTGAGTGACACAAGAAAATGCTGATCGAACGGCATTGTATCCTCTGCATTTCTGTATTTAAAGTAATTCTCGCAGAACCAATACGGGAAATTTCTGCAGATATCGTCAACTCTCTCGCCGACCTTATCTCTTGTTATTGCGGCACCCGAGCATCCCGAATCGTTTGACATAACAAACTTAAAGCGTTCGTCATACGCACCTGCAAGAAGAGCTGTTTTTCCGAGACGGGAATGTCCCATCACGGCAGCGTTTTCAGTATCAAAAAGTCCCGTTGATTCAAGATAATCAAGCACCCTGCTTGCTGACCAAGCCCACATGGCGATCTTTCCGCAGTCTGTACCGTTTGATCTGTCCTTGACGGCATATTTTGCAATTCCGCTTGAAAAATCGCCGTCATCGGTCGTTACATCCTGATAGTAAATTCTTGCAACCGCAAAACCGTTGTCGATGATTTCTTCGGTCGGCAGATATCTGTCATACAGGTCGGGTCTGAAATTGAGAAAAACAAACACGGGAACTTTCTTATCTGTCCGAGGTCTGAGGATTTCAATCGGAAAAGAAAAGCCATCCGCTTCGGGAAAACTCAGCTTTACGCTCGTATGTATTCCCTTGCCTGCGCAAATCCACTCTTCCGCTGTGACCTCATATTCCGTTTTTCTGAAAGGCACGGGAGTTCCGTATATTTCGCTTTCAAGAATCGAAAAAATCTCTTTGCGTCTTTTTTCCCAATCTTCTTTTGTTTCTACTTTGGTTCCGTTGTTAAATTTCAGAAGTTCGGGCAATTTTCTTTCGGTTAATATTTCCTTTAACATATTATCCTCCAAAAAAGCCGTATGCACAAAAGTACATACGGCATCATCTTATAAAATTATAAAGTCACTTGTGACAAGATATGCACCGCATTCGGCTTCCTTTACGGCGATTTTTGCACCGTATGAATAAGTGTTCAGAAGCTCCGAGATGCCTTCTGCGTTAATCTCTTTTTCACCGTCTTCAACAATATCCAAAGCAAGATCTATGCATGATTCGATCATCAGAACAGGCAAAGAGCATCCCCATGTAGCCACTCTGCCGCTGACAGCCGAATCCGCCACATTCTTTTTGAGCTCTTCCATAACATAAGCGCTGTCCGTAGGCTTTTCAAGCAAGCTGACCGAGAACGCTTCTGCAACAGCAAGCGGAGAAGGCAGGAAAGACGATACCATCATCATACCGTGCTCCTTTACCTCGGTTGCAAGTGTACTCTGTACAAGGCTGTCTGTTGAGAAAAGAACTGTGTTCTTACCGAATTTATTATCTTTTCTTGTAACATCTTCGGTTATATAAAGCTTTGCCGTTTCAACATCACGTGACTTTTCGTAAGCGTCAACAGATGTTGCAAGCTTGAATGTCATTTCGCTCTCTTTACAAGCCTCTTCGACAGCGGTACGGAGCTGTCTGACGGCAGGATAAGCAATATGACGGTTGAATGAATAGAAAACAAAATTTTCCGCACCCATACTTTTAGATGCTTCTACCATTGATTTTCCGAACTCGGTAAAATCAAGGCTGATAACAACATCCGCATATCTGCTGACTTCGTCAACACCTTCAACGGGGTTGCATACCATAATAAACATATCGGAGCGTTTTTCTCTGACCTGCTTTACCGTATCCTCGGTACCGTCAACACCGTTTGAAAAGATCATAGCCTTGACCTCGGGATCGTCTGCAGTAGATAAAGCTACCTTTTCCATAGTGCCGTTCTGACCCGATTCGTAAGGATCGTAGCCGAGAATCATAATCTCGTTACCGTATTCTTTTGCAAACTCGACAGATTTTGAGAAAGTCTCCTTATCGCTTTCCTGTGAACCGATAAAAAGCGCTACTTTACCCTTGAGAACGGGTGTTTCGTCTTTTGTCTCTGCAGGTTTATCGTTGCATCCGAACAGACAGAGCAAAAGTGCTGTTGCCAAAACAAGTGATAATATTTTTTTCATTAAAGTTTCCTCCGTAAAAATCAGACTATGACGTTTTCAACAAATTTTCTGTCAAGCAAAAAGTTCTTTGCGTTTGTAAGGATTGTTTTATCATTATCAAAACGAAGAGTATCGTGAGCACGTTTAAAGTTGAGCCAGATGTAATCGTCGATCTCTTCCTTCTGAATGACAGTCTGAACATCCTTTGTCCCTGCCAGAAAGATGATTACGCTCTTTTCGACTCTGCCCTGAATAGTATACTCCGATTTATAAGAAAAATCAGGTAAAATATCAATGTGAATTCCCGTTTCTTCGAGCACCTCACGCGTGGCTGTCTGCTCGGGCGTTTCGTTTGCCTCGACGTGACCTTTCGGGAATCCCCAATGCGCACTGCGCTTGTTTTTGATAAGAAGAAAGCGAAGCTCACCGTTGATTATTCTGTAAACAACCGCACCGCACGAACGCTCATACAGACACTCTATTTCGTATCCGTCCTTGCCCTGTGCAAACTCTATCGCATCCTTTATCTGCGTTACGATAAAACGTGTACTTTTCGGTGCTACCACAATATAACAGCCGTCGCTGTCCTCACGCTCAATAATGGCAATGACCCTACCGTCAAAAGTTCTGACGGGTCTTGATATACCCATTATGTAGGCACCGATAACATTTTTACAGTCAAACTGCTTACCACCCTCAACTACTCCGAAATTGAGCATATATTCATAACCGTACTGCTCGCTCATGGAGTGGATGGGCTTGGTAACTCTGACTCTGACATACTTTCCGAGCATAGTAAATCCACCCTATTCTGCACCGAGGTCTACAACCTCAAGATAAACTGATGTAATTATACAATCTTTTGTGAATAATTACAAGTAAAATTTTAAATTTGTTATAAAGATTCTGCGTCTTTGATCAGCTTATAACAAAATTACGAAGTTTCAGAAAAGTTTTTTCCTTTAAGAAACCCGAAGGCTGTATCAAACCATCCGCTTGTGATGCTTTAATACAGCCTTGCCAAATCTTATTTTTTGTTTTTCTTTTCGGGCTTCAGTCTGTCCTTGCCTGCAACGAATTTGTCAAGACTGCCGAGCATACCCGGCAGAACAACAAGAATCAGTACAACCGCACTGCAGCTGCCTATCGAAATTGTTGTACAGATCTGACCGATTGTCGGATTTTCAAAGAATTTTCCGACAATTGCCGTAACAAGAATCATAATCAGTCCCGATGTCATAATGGTATGCATTGATCCTGCGTATGCCGCTTCAAGTGCTTCCTTCTTGTGCATCTTCTTACGGCTTTCACGGTAATAGTTTGTAAACAGTATACCGTAGTCTATCGTAGATCCCATAAGAATGCACTCAACAATAAGCAGCGCAAGGTAATAAATGCTGTGGCCTCTGAGTCCGAGTATCGCAACAGTTATATACACACCGCACTGTACAAGCATAACAAGAACTGCAGGTACTGCAACCGATCTGAAAGTAATTGCAACAACGGTAAATATCGCTAATACAGTCAGAAGTGTGATAAACATCAACTCCTTGTCAAAGGTCTGTTGCATTTCATAATTCATTGCGCTGTTGCCGATAAGATAGTATTCACCGCTTAAAGTTTCCTCCAGCTTGCCGTGAAGTGCCGAAAGAAACTCTGTAGTTTCAGGTGATTCATCAGCATAGATGTTATTGACTATTAAGCGTGAATAATTATCGGAAACCAACTGAAGCTTTCCGTCGGTAAGCTGCTTTTGCGCATCGGAGAGCATACCTCTTGTTGATTCATCAATAACCGCATCAAACCTCGGATCTTTCACCATATCGTTTACAAGGTGATTGAACATCTGCTCAACAGACATCGTCCATTCGGGGTCGCTGAAATCCACGCCTGCTTTATAAATGTATGCAAGCTCCATCATTTCGGGAGTAAGCATATCGCTCATACCGTCAAACAGCTCTGCCATACCGGAGGCAGAGTATTTCTTTTCAGAAACGACGGCATCAACAATTTTTTCGGCAGAATCAAGCAATGATACCGTTTCCTTGTCAATCAGATTTGCATAATCGGGATTTGTAAGCACATCGGAATTGATAAATCCGATAAACTGCTCAACACTCATCTTCCAGCCTGATGTATCTCCGTATTTACTGATATAGAGCAGATAAAGCTGTTGAGCCTGTGAATCTTGCATCCCTGTAAGTGATGCAAGCTCGTCAGGTCTCAGCTCCGTCTTATCAATTGAAACATTAACAAGCCCCTTTGCCTGTTCAATCTGTGACATCTGTGCCTCATCCATTATACCGCTGAGACTTTCCTTATTATCTGCAAGAAAATTCACAACCGTATACACAGAAAGCTTGTATTCTTCTGCATTTTCTGCGTTGATGGAATTCATCAGCGACAGCAGTCTGATTGTGTTGAGTCTGCCGTTTTCAAATGCGTGGTAATATGCAAAAAGATTTCTTGCACTCTCTTCGTCCTGACCGAGAAATTCTGCCATTTCCGAATATACTATCGGACTTGTAAGCTCATCAGGTGCAGTAAACATAGAAAGACCCGAAAGCTGAGATTTGGTTTCTTCTGTAAAAAATGAACTGTAGGTTTCATCTTTTGCAACATCATTGAGCACAAAATCAGCAAAAACTGGTACAGTCATAGTGCCCGCACTGACTCCGCCGTTGGTGGTAAAATAGAAAAGATATAAATCCTTGATATCCTTTTCCGCCATGCCGAAAAACGAAGAAAGCTCACTACCGGTCATCTGCTTTTTAAGCATCCCGGCATCGCTGAATTTACTTATCATATCAAGGTTTCCGCTTGCGGACTCTGCATCAATATATGCCGAAAACAGCTCGTTACCGACGATATTACTGTCGACAAAAGCCAAAAAGTCGCCTGCGGTTATATCCCTCGCTTCGCCGTCTGCATAATAATCATAATAAAGCATCTTGATGACACTTTCATCAATCGGGACATCACCTGCCATAGCGGCAACTGCTGTCAGAAGCTTATCCGAGGTATAAGGTCTGTTGAGCACTGTCGAATAACCCATAACGGATGTAACATTTCTGTCTTTTTCAAGCTCCGTCGCAAGAGCCGCAACAGACTCTTCGTCCTTTGTCTCATAAACCACAACAAGCTGATTTTCACGTGCAAATACATCCGCAATCGGATCCTTATCGGAAATTGTATATACGATATCCGTCATACCCTGCAGAATATAGCTGCCGACAAAAAGCACAACAAAAACTACTGCAACCGCATTACGCAAACGATAGCTGAGTCTGCCTGCTCCTCCTGTAGGTATATGAAGCTTTTTCTTTGATGTTTTAACAATAAGCTTATCGAACACAAGGATAATTCCCGGAAGAAGCGTGACAACGCAAAGCATACTTATCGCAACGCCCTTTGCAAGCACAACACCAAGATCCAGACCGATTTTAAAGCTCATAAAAACAAGAGCAAGCAATCCTACAACCGTTGTCAGCGTACTTGAAACAATCGACGAAAAAGCACGTCGCAAGGCTTTTTTCATTGCTGATACTTTATCATCCTGTTTTTCTTTTTCCTGCCTGTAGCGGTTGATGAGAATAATTGAATAGTCCATTGAAAGCACAAGCTGAAGAATTGATGCAATGGAAAAAGTAATGGTGGAGATGCTGCCGAGCACAAAATTTGTACCCATATTCAAAAGAATTGCAATTCCGATTACAAACAGGAAAAGCAAAGGCTCTATCCAAGATTCGCACATTATAAACAGAATAATCAGCAATATTCCGACAGCTGAAAGAATAATCCACATCGGCAAATCGGGCATACTTTCGATTTCGTTGCTCTGATAAAGACAGTCGAAGTCTGCTATACCGTCTTCCAGCGTTGCTTCAATGCTTTGCATCTCTTTACTGTCATAAGCATAATCGGAATTGAGCACAAACAGCGTATATTTATCTTTATTGTAAAGCTCGCTGTTTTCATCGTAAGCCACACTTGAGACAAACTCGATATTTTCAAGCTCTGTCAGAACAACGGAACGTTCCTCCTCGGACAGACCTTCAAACATCACTCTGACAGACTGCGATGTCGGAGCTTCGGGAAATTCCTCATTCATAATGTCCAGACCGATCTTCATAGGCGAATCATCCGCAAGATATTTTGTCATATCATCGTTGATTTCAACCTGTGTCATAAGTACGGCACTGACAATACAAAGAACAGCCGCAACAATAAAAATAAGCTTTCGCTTATCGACTATCAGGTTTGTTATTCTTTTAACACTCAATTTAAAAAAATCCTTCCGTTTTTTTACTCTTACATTTTATTATACAACGAAATGTATACATAATTCAACTGTTAAAAAACCATTTATGCTTCTTTTTCATTAATTGCGTTTTTATTCTCCTTGACACGTGTTTATAAAATACTGTATAATACATCTTAAAGGGAGGTATTTTTTATGGATTTAATGAAAAGAAAATATTCCGGCAGAATGCTTTTTATCTTTATGATGCTTTTCTTCCTGCGTTTTGTCGAAGAGTTTGCTATTGCAAATGCAATCGACACAATGGGTCTGATGACCTGTGCAGGCGGATTTTTCATTCTGCTTATTTATCTTCGCTTTATCAACAAATCACTTGACGAGGTCGGTCTTCTGTTTATGCCCCGTAAGGTGAAAAAAGGCTTCCTGATGGCGATAATACTTAATGTTATCCCGACGGCAATCGTTTATCTTTCAGAATACCTTGTGCTTAAGGCTCAGTCACAAAGCGTTAACTTTACCGTCTATTACGACAATGTATCGCGTGCCTTTTCCGAAGTCGGCGCCTCCGCTTATATCGGATGGATGGCTGCAGGTATTTTCGTCTCTGCCATTCACGCTGTTTTCTATGAAATGACTTTCAGAGGCGTTATTCTTACTCTCGGTACAAAAGCATATCCCTTCCGCACGGCTAACTTTATTCAGGCTTTGCTTTACACGATATGGTTCTTTGTTCCCGTTGCACGTGTTGCGCTTTTCAATCTCGGCACGTACGGAGCAGGCAGAATAATCCGTCTTGCCGTGTTTATGCTGATATACGAGATGCTTGTTGCTTTGAAGCTCGGTATGCTTCATAAATCAAGCGGATCGGTATGGATCTGTCTTTTTGATCACTTTGCGTTCTCCTTTGTTACGGACTCGCTCCACATACAGCAGTCGGTCGGCGGTATGACGTTTACGGATAATTCGCTGTATACAAGGCTCATCGCTTATCAGGTAATCTCTTTTGTAATCGCTGTTGTTTACTCCGTTATCAAAAACAAAAAGACGAAGAATAAAATACTTAACTCTTAAAACAGAAAGCTGTCAGAATCCTTAATCGGAAGCTGACAGCTTTTTTATTATTTTTACATATATCGGATATATTTTAAATCTGAATAATCTGACAAGCGGTAAAAAGAAAACATACGCACGGTACAAAGCAGAATCACAACGGATCACTTTACCGTCAGCCCGCACAACCTTTTGCAAAACAGCCAGTATATTTTCCCTCTTTACGCCGTATTCGATGTCTGTCTGATTGTCTCCGCGAAGAATATATCCGTCTTTATTTTTGCCGATTATCCTGTGAAGCACAAACGCACCGTTTTCTCTTCTGTAAAAAATGACATCGCCTTTTTTCGGAGTATCTGACGTCTTTTTCAGAAACACCTTGTCCATACGGTTGCGAAGCAGAGGAAGCATACTGAAGCCTGCCGTTACAAAAGAAATCTCGCCGCCCGCTTCAAGCACAAGTGACATCGCTTCGCTCATTTCGTACAGATGCACTCTGTTACTCAATAAAGTTCGCTCCCTTAAGCTTTTCTGTAAATTCGTCAAAATCCGCTTTTGCGGTAGCTGCATCAATGCCATATTCGGCAGTCATTGCGGTAATAATTTCATCCTCCGACACACCGCTTTCAAGCTTTTTCCAGATGAACTCTCCCGTTTCGTTAAGCGTAACAAGTCCGTTGAAGTCCATTACGGTATCACCGACTGCGATAACAATGCTGTTATCCCTGACCTTGCAAAGCTTGTATCCTTCTTTAATCTTCATAACTTTAACCTCTCATTGCATTGTAAGCTGTTATAACGGCTTCTTCACTTATATTACACGAAAAAGCAATAACAGGAATATCCGTTATAATTCTTTCAACAGTTTTCATCAGACAGTCCATAAGAACAGGCTCCTGCGGACGGACGGACTGGTTAAGAAGCGAATAAATTGCCTGCGGCTCGGACAGCTTTTTTGCCGTGTTCACATCGCCTCTTGACAGAACGGCAACAGCCTTTAACGGCACTCCTGTATTCTCGCTGATATCATTCTTACCGCTGAACGGTGTTCCGTACACAAATATCCCGTTATCCGTAACGCGAATTGCAGGCTTGTCATCGTTTAGTATAAACGCTCTGTCGCCGAAATGCTGAAGCCACAGCGATGTATGCGTTGACTTGCCCGTACCGCTCGGTGCAGAAAACAGGTACGCTTCACCGTCAAGCACTACTGCCGACGAATGAAGCATCATACCGCCGAAGGAAATGAGTTCTTTATAAAACTTCGCCCCTGCTATCATATACTCACGTTCGGTATCGTTCAGAAGCGGAGTTTTGCGGCGATAAGATATAATTTCTTCATCCGTGATATCGAAAGAAATTTCAGGCTGTACATCATCACCTATACCGTACTTTTCGCTTCGTCCTCTGAGCATACTGCCCCGTGCACGGTATTCAGTTATAATATCCGCAATTTTATACAACGCCATACGGGCTGCCCGTACCTTTCACAAATTATCGTTATTCCAATTTTAAGCGCACCCCGAAGGATGCGCTTAATGCTTTGATTATTAATCCATTACGTTGCCTGTAACGGTATCACCGTAAAGAACCTTTATCGTACCGTTATCAAGGTATACGACATACGGTCTTGCCATAACGGTAGCATTTCTTACGGGCGACTTTGCAAGCGAATATGTGCCGACATTCTCGTTTGATTTGCCGATGCCCTTAAGGATAGCCGACATATTTGTATCACCTGCGTTACCGAGTACAAGCTGGCTCTCTGTCTTGCTTTCATCTGCCGTGATGAGCATACCGTGATTGATAACCTCCATGTCCTCGGGAACCCATCTTTCAGCAAAGAACGTGATTGTACTCTCGTCAACATCGGGAACGATCTTTGTGATTCTGATAACAGGCTCTGCAGTAACGTCTTCACCGTAAACTGCCGTAAAGGTTTCATTATAGTTTACACGGAAGCTGTAGTCCTTGCTGTAGCTGACAATATTGCCCTTACTGTCTTTCCAGTAAGAGAAGCTTTCACCCGAACCGTTTACAGGCTCCGCCTTGAGAACTGCCGTACCGTATACGGGATAAGTTCCTGCGCCCTGTACGTATTCTGTATTTGTAATTGCTACCGTATAATTCTCTTCATTTACGGAATAAACAGGATAAACGATGCTGTTTTCCGTGCTGTTTGCAATCTCCTGCTCGGTCATTGACCACTTCTTAAAGGTAAGTCCCGGAAGTGCAGGCGACACAGGTGCGGAAAGACCCTCGTTCGATGCAAGCTCTGCACTCTTAAGAATTGTTCCGCCATAGGAAGCATATGTTACAACCTTATCAACCGTAACGGGACAAGCCTGTGCTCTGTAATTGACCTTTGTTCCGAGGACATAGCTGACCTCGTTCTGCGTTGTGAAAATTCTCTTGGTCGCATTGTCGAACCAATAGAGGAATTTACCCTGAGCATAGTCATTTGCAGTCATCTTAACAACAGAACCGATATCATATGTTCTGCTGACGGTTGCCTTTGTTGAACCGGAACGAACCGTACCGTTCGGCAATGTTACGGTAAATTTAATATCCGCACCGGGAGTTGATACAGAAAAGGCACACTTGCCCGTATTTGAATCACCCTTATATGTGATGATTTCGCCTGCTCTTGCAGTCATAACGCAAGAAACAGTCATCAATACGGCAAACAGTACACAAAAAGCTCTTTTTACACGGCTGATTTTTGTCATAAGAAGCTCCTCCAACACACAAGTATATGTATACAGATATATTATACTAAATTCATTTGCAAAAATCAATAGTAATATTTAAAAATCAAGTCGGACAAGATCAGGATTTATATTACCGCCGAGTCTTACAATCGGCTCGGCGTCCGTAAACTCAACATAAACATCGGCTCTGCCCGTTGAAAGCGGAATTTTTCTGATATCCATTACATTACCCGCTTTTTTCCATCCGTCGGGAATTCCTCTTCCGATTATAACCGTACCGTCGCTTTTTTCGCATACAAGCGAGTCAAACAGCACCTTTGTGGCGGTTGACTGACCCCAGATGTGCGGACATGAGCCTCCGCCGCCGCTTGCGTGACTTCTGTTCCACGGTGACTTTTCATCAGGATAATCTATTCCCTCCCACCACGAAAACGGTCCGCTTTGTGTATGATCTATCATAAATTTATATGCCTCTATGCCGTATTCACGGTGTTTTTCTCCCCTGAGTGCCGTTGCGCCGTAACCCGCATTATATGATGAAGAGAAGTATCCGTGCGGATATCCGCCGTAGTTTACCGCGCTGTCGCAAAAAGATTTTCGCTTATCGGCAAAGATCTCATACGTTCTGTCTATAGCATCAATCATAACTCCGCTCTGATCTGCCCCGAACAAATATCCGTCCCACGCCCATCTGCCGAAATGGAACATCGACAATGCATTGGCATCTCTCGGATCCTTTCTCGCTCCTTCTTCATTACTGTGAGTCAGCGATATCGGGATATTTTCCGTTTTGCTGTTTGCCATAACGGATTCGATACACTTTTCTGTTGCCTTAAACAGCTCGTTGTATTGATTTTCGGCCCAGACAACTTCTGACGATTCACCGATACGGTCACATATATATTTGTATGCGGTAAGTCCCATCAGCGCTGACCAGTTGTCAACCGTCCAGTAGCCGAGCGTATCAATTGCCGAAGTCATCTTCATTGTTCCGTTTTCGCTTCTGTCACGTTCTATCGCGTGAGCATTCTCTTTAATCTCTTCAAAGCGTTCACGCACTATTGTGTCGTCTCCTGTTTTCATCAGCCATACCGCATACGGCCAGCTGTACTTCCACCTTGCATCGGGATACTGTACATTGTCAAGAATATGACTTGTATATTTGTCAAAATCCTTGAAATCACCTATAGTCAGAAGATAAACGCTGATTCCTATTATATCGTGGTCAAATACACGGTCATAGCCGTTTTCACCTACACAAAGCCTGTCATCATCCTTAACAATCATTGTGTATACATATCCCGCTTTGTACGCATTGATAAGCTGCTCATCAGGAAGCCGTACAATCTCTGCAAGCGGTGCCATACGTTCATCCCAATAAGCACACATTGACTCATAATGCTTGTCAAAGCCGCCGAAGCTTCTGATAACCTCATTATCGGGATAATCATATTTACCCGAAAATCTGTCTGCACCGACTGCAAAATCAAGTATCAATGTACTGTTTCTTTTAACGACGTTTTCCTTTTTTGTAAGAGGTATAAGCATTTTTGACACTTTGTCAAGCCTGATATCACGGTCTGTTGTGTTGTTGAATGTCAGACGTGAATACGCTATTTCAAAAGCGTTGCCTTTATGTATAACCCTATCCGCAAAGTTTTCAACCTTTACTTTCATACCTTTGTATGTAAACTCGCTGACAAGACACGGATACCAACCGTCACGGTTATACCAATCAATCTTGCTTTCAAAGTGCTTTCTTCTGAACCCGAAATGTATCAGAACTCCTCGGTCACGCAGCAAAAAGCTTCCGTCAATAAACGCTATGGGAGCATGAAGATCTCCCTCACAACCGAAAACAGAAGTCAGTCCGCTGTACTTTTTACACAGCAGACTCTTAAATATTGCACCGTTTTTTAATGTAACGTGCTTTTTTGCGCTTATATCAAAATAAAACTTGGCTAAAACAGAAAATATCGAATGAAACAGCTTTTTCATAAACTCACCTCTGACAATCAGTATATAAAAAAAGACCTGCCGATGCAAGTCCCTTATAAAATAAAAATAACCCTTGACCGTGTTTCTTTACACATCAGTCAAGGGTTATTTTTCTGAACTCTTAATATCTAACATCATTTTGTATACCTCTCTTTCTGTTGAATGGCATATTGCTTAAAGTGAATCGGTTCGACATCTTTCTATGCTAAATTATCGACTGAAGGACTTTAGGTTATGTTTGTGTTCGGAATGTCCTTTCGTTTCACTTAAGCTGTTGTTACCTGTACATTGGTATCACCTCTTCCTTGTCTAAATGATACCACATAAAATGCTGTTTTTCAAGATGGAATTTTGTACAATATTTATTATTTTGTTTTGTGAGGTTTATAGAATTTATATATATTGCACATAAATGTATTGACCTGTTGATATCTTGTGTGATATAATAAAAGTGTTGGGGTCGGCTGTCTGCCGATCCTTTTTCTTTACCCCCTGCTGCAGCAAAAGAAAAACCCTTGATCATGTTTCTTTACACACGATCAAGGGTTTAACTGTTCGAGATTTTAATATCTAACATCATCTGGTTACCTCTCTTTCTGTTGAATGGCTCTTTTGACTTTTTACTCAGATCACTTTTTTGCAGCAGATATATATTAAATTTTCTGACCGTTTTTAAGGTGCTGCTGTGATTTAAGCCTTAAGTCGGTTTTACGTGAACATCGGTATCACCTCTTCCTTGTCTAAATGATACCACACAAAATGCTGTTTTTCAAGATGGTATTTTATACAATCTTTATTATTTTTATTTGTACGGTTCATAGAATTTATGCACTTTGCACACAATATTGTTGACATATTGACATCGTCTGTGATATTATTAGAGTGTTGGGGTCGGTTATTCCGACCTCATCTTGTTTTAATTGACAGAGCGTGATATAATGTGTACATTACTGCTGGAGGTAGCTTATGTCAGATATACTTAAATATAAAAATCCGTCCTTTTCACCCGAAGAGCGTGCAGAAGATTTGCTGTCACGTATGACCTTGCGTGAAAAGATCGCTCAGCTCGATATGAAGTTCGGCAACAAATACTGCACGGAAGTCGATCCGAATCACGGTTGCTCCGTTTCGGAAGGCTCCGACTATCACTGGGACAGACTTCGTGAGGATTTTCCCGACGGTCTCGGTTATCTTCATGACAATTATTCCGTTCCGTATGTTATGAACAAGCTGCAGAAGTTTTTTATAGAGAATTCCCGTCTCGGAATTCCCGTAATCTTTACAGGTGAAGCTCTTCACGGTATCAGCGGTACCCGTGGTACCATTCTGCCGATTCCTACAGCCTGGGCAGCAACCTTTGAGCCTTCGTACGCCTTTGAAGCAGGCAGAATCATTGCTACAGAAGCAAGAGCTCTCGGCATTTATGAAGTGCTGGCTCCCAATCTCGACGTTGCACGTGATCCCCGATGGGGCAGAACCGAAGAAACCTTCGGCGAGGACACATATCTTTCAACCAGAATGGCTGTCGGTATCGTTTCGGGTCACCAGAACGGTGATATCTCCAAAAAAGATTCCGTTATCTCCGAACCGAAGCACTACTGTGTCCATGGTATTCCCGAAGCAGGCGTTAATTGCGGCACCGCACGTGCAGGTGTACGTGAAATCGAAAGCTGTTATCTGCCTGTTTTTGAGGCGGCTGTAAAAGAAGCCGGCGCCTGTGATGTTATGGTCAGCTATAACTCCATTGACGGCGACCTTATGATGACGTCAAAGCACTATATGAAAGACGTTCTCAAGGACAGATTCGCTCTTCCCGGTATCTGCCGTTCCGACTGGGGCGGTCTTCGCCGTGTTCACTATCTGCACAAGATGGCAAAGAACGAAAAAGAAGCAATTTACTTGTCAAAGAAAAACGGACTTGACTGTCAGGGCGGTGACGAGTATCCGAACAAGCTCTGGGTTGACTCTCTGGAAGAGCTTGTAAACGAGGGCAGAATTGATATCGAAAACATAAACGAATCCTGCCGACGTGTTCTGAATCTCAAGTTCACTCTCGGACTTTTTGAAAATCCGTATACAGATGAAAACGCATACAAATCAATAATCAACAAGCAGTCTCACCTTGATAAGGCGCTTGAGATTGCACAAAAATCAATCATTCTGCTCAAGAACAACGGTATACTTCCTCTTGATAAAGACAAGTATAAAAAAATCGCCCTTATCGGTCCATCATCCGATAAGGTGCGTCTCGGCGGTTATTCTGCAAAGCCCGTCGGCAGACAGCTTAAAACAATTTTTGATATACTTAAATCACGTTTGCCCGATTGTGAAATAATCCAATGCGACGGTTGCGGTATCAGCGATTCCGATTTTAAGTTTGCTCTTTCCGATCAGAATCACCTCAAGGATATCAAAGCAGAGGCTTCTGCAGACAATATCGATAAAGCTGTAGAAATTGCCAATGACTGTGATCTTATAATATTCTGCGGCGGTGATGATACTATCTCCAGCGGTGAAGGCAGAGACCGATGTGAGCTGACTCTTTGCGGCAGACAGTCGGAGCTTATGAAAAAGCTTTCCGATACAGGCAAGCCGATGGTCTTTGTTATGATTCACGGAAAGCCTCTTGCCATCGCAGAAGAAAGCGAGATGTCCGATGCCGTTCTTTCGTGCTGGTTCGGCGGTGAATCGGGCCCTGTTGCTATCTGTGATGTTCTGCTGGGTGATGTCAATCCCGGCGGAAAACTCCCGTTCTCTCTTCCGAGAAGATCCACAATGATCCCCTGCTACTATTCGATGCTTCCCGGTGCCAGTAATGAGTATTACGAGGGTACAGGCTCATCACTTTATCCCTTCGGATTCGGTTTGAGCTATACAAAATTCGAGTATTCGGATTTTTCAATTCAAAAGACAGGCAAAACAGATGTCAGGGTACGTCTCTGCGTAAAGAATGTCGGCAAAGTTTCGGGTGATGAAGTCGTTCAGATCTATGTCGAGGATTGCGAAAGCACGGTTGTAACACCTTCACTTCTTCTCAAAGCCTTTAAGCGTATTACGCTCTCTCCCAACGAAAAGGCAGAGCTTGAATTCGATCTTGATTTCAACGCCTTTAAGCTTTTGAATCAGTCCTACGAATGGGTAGCGGAACCCGGTACCTTCCGCATCTGTGCCGCTTCATCATCACGTGATATCAGAGCAGAGGACTTTATCGAGCTTGACTGATAAATAAAAAACAACCCTTGATCATGTTTCTTCACACACGATCAAGGGTCATTTTTCTGAACTCTTAGTATCTAACATCTTTGGTTACCTCTCTTTCTGTTGTATGAGCCTTCTTTTTTTGAAACTACCTTCGCATTAACTTTTACACCACATTCTCAAAAGCTGAGTTGCTTGTATGCTTTGATTTCTATGAAGGCTTTTTTAAAAAGACTTTTGACTTAAGATCACTTTTACACAGTCTTTTTAAAAGATCTGACTCATTAATTTTTGGCGACTGTCTTATGATCTTTGCCTTAAGTCGTTTTACGTGAACATCGGTATCACCTCTTCCTTGTCTATATGATACCACACGAAAAGCAGTTTTTCAAGATGGTATTTTGTATAATATTTATTGTTTTCTTTTGTATGGTTTATAGAATTTATATAATATGCACATAAATATATTGACTTGTTGACAGCACCTGTGCTATGATAAGAGTGTTGGGGTCGGCAAAATGCCGACCCCGATTTACGATAAACTCACCACTTCTTCATTTCTGATTGTAAAAGTAAAGAAATGAGATGTTGACGAAATCAGCGACAGTTATTATTATAATGTTATATTTTTGTTATCCGCCATATTTACAGTTGCAATAAAAGGAGATAGTTTTATGAACAAAACGCCGACTCAAAGAGCAGCGGAATTACTTGCCGAACTTACGCTTGAAGAAAAGATCTGTCAGCTCTCCTGTCAGATGCTGTATCCTATTCGTGAAGACTACGAGGAAAGACGTCTTTACAAATTCGGCAATTTCCGCAACCCTGGTCACTTTTTGCACGAGCACAGAGGTAAGCCTGTTTCTCCTGCAGAGGTCACCGATGCAATCAACCGTGATATAAGATTAAGTATGGCGCAGAACTCCCAATCTGTTCCTCCCATTGAGCACGCAGAGGCACTTCACGGTGCACAGTGGGGTATGGCAACCTGCTTTCCTCAGCCGATAGGTATGGCATCAATGTTTGATGATGAGCTTGTCGAGAAAATAGGAGACGTTATAGGTAAGGAATGTGTAGTGGTGGGTGTCAGACAGGCACTTGCCCCTGTTGTCAACATTGTGCGTGACTGCCGCTGGGGCAGAACGATTGAAAGCTTCGGTGAAGATGTTCTTCTAAGCTCTAATGCAGGCGTTGCAATCTGTAAGGGTCTGCAAAAGAACGGCGTCATTGCAACTCCAAAGCACTATGCGGATAACTATTCCTACGGTGGCAGAGACTCCAACGTTTCCGATACGAGCGAGCGTACCATGCGTGAAGTTTACCTCAAGCCCTTTGAAGAGTGTATCAAGCGTGGCGGTGCAATGTCCATTATGGCTGCATACAACAGCTGGGACGGTGTTCCCTGTACCTGTAACAAGCGACTGCTCACCGATATTCTGCGTAACGAATGGGGCTTTGAAGGCTTTGTTGTGTCAGATTACAACTCGGTTGAGGGAGTCTGGGAAGCACACAGACTCTATGACGCCGAGTGGAAAGCACAGGCAGAAAGTCTTAAGGCGGGTATGGATGTTGATTTGCCGCAGAATTCTTATGATGATCTGATGCTTGCATACAACGAGGGTTGGATTATTGAGTCAGATATCGATCGTGCACTTCTGCGCGTGCTTACTGCAAAATTCAGTATCGGCCTTATGGATAAGCCCTTTGCTGACAGATATGAAGCACAAAGTCTTGTGCGCTGTGATGAGCATAAAGCTCTGGCTCTTGAAACAGCACGCAGGTCTATGGTGCTTTTAAAGAATGAGAGCATTTTACCGTTTAATAAAAATAAAATTAAAAAGCTCGCCGTGTTCGGTATGGGTGCAAACGAGTTCCCTGTAGGCAAAAACTATTCCGGTCCGTTTGAGGTTGAGTGGACGGCAGAAGATGCAAAAACGCCTCTGCAATATCTGCGTGAATATCTTGAAGGCTTTGCCGAGGTTATTTTTGCGGATGATGAAGATATTGAAACAGTTGCCGCAGAATGTGATGCCGCGGTATATATGACGGCACTCGTCGAGGGCGAGGGTCTTGATCGCTCTGACATACGTCTGCCCGGTGTAACACGCACGGTACAAAAGGATGAAAACGCCACAATTGTAGGCAAGCTTGAAATGGAGATTAAAACCGACCAGGAGGAAAGCATCCGCAGGATGACTGCAGTTAATTCCAATTCTGCAGTTGTTCTGCTCAACGGCTCGCCGATAGATATGAGCATCTGGCTTGACGGATGCGGTGCGGTGCTGGAGGCTTGGTTCCCGGGTGAGCAGGGCGCACAGGCGATATGCGAGCTTCTTTTCGGTGAAATCAGCCCGAGCGGCAAGCTCCCCATAACATTCCCGAAAACTGTCGGACAAGTTCCTCTTTTCTATTCGGTAAAGCCGTCCGGCAGAGGCTACGGTTATATTGAAAACGACGGTTCACCTCTTTATCCGTTCGGCTACGGTCTGAGCTATACCACGTTTGTTCTGGATGATTTTGAGTGTGTCAATAACGGTGACAGTCTGAACATAAGGCTTACTGTTGAAAACACCGGTGAGTATGACGGTGCAGAGGTTGTACAGGTTTATCTGACCGGCATAAATTGTGATGTTGTAATGCCCGTAAAGGAGCTTAAAGCATATAAGCGCATTGAGCTGAAAAGGAAAGAAAAGGCAGAGCTTAATATCCATGTTCCCAACGAGGCTTTCTGCTATTATGACCGCCGTATGTCTTTGGGTATGCACAACGGAGATTACACGGTTTCGGTCGGCACCTCCTGTATGGATATACATAAAACCTTTGAGCTCAGGGTACGTGACGGAAAGCTGATATAAAAAATGAAAACAGCATCTTTTTTTATCCCCAAGGGGTCGGCAAAACTGCCGACCCCGTTTCTTTTTGTCAAAAATTTTAAAAAAATTAAATATTTTTCAAAAAACGTGAACCCTGTCATTATAACTCGTATCTTATATATATAGAATGTAATTTCGAAAGCTATGCGGAATTGTATTCAAAAAAAATTATAGGAGATGGCAAAATGAAAAAAACAGTAAAAAAACTAACCGCACTGCTACTCGCAACGATACTTCTCTTCGGTATATATTTACCGTTAGAGATAGGCTCGTTTGAGGCGATCGCTGCAGGGGCTTCGCCGGCAATCACGTATCAAGAAATTTATTGCAATAACAATCCGAATTTCAGCCGTTGTTATCAATGCATTAAGCTCGGATGGTCTGCTGTTTCAGGGGCTTCATATTATTCACTTTATATTTATCAATTTGATGAATTCTTCAGTAGTGATTATACAATGAATACTCTTGCCTTTTCGACTACATGCTATTCCAACAGCTTTGACTCTGCAAGTTTAAGCGAGTCTCAATACCTAAATACAAAAAGTATATGGGGTGGTGGTACATTCCCCGGTTATTATGTTCTTGTAATTCCGCGTAATTCTTCAGGGGCTTCTCTGATTAGTAGTTATACCTTTACAGACTTAATATCATCCATTGGCATTTATGACTCACATTATATTTATTTTTATTATAACGACGGAACTAATTCACTTTTCGATAAAACTTCATCAATGTGTCATAATGGAGTCAGCGTAATTGAGTGGGCTGAGCTCCCTTCAAGAACAGGATACAATCTTACCGGTTGGTCAAAAAACAAAAACGCAACAACAGCAGAATATTCAATCAACGATACTTTTGACTGTGGTCACGAGGATACGTATTATTATGCCATTTGGTCTCCAAACAATTATACTATCAAGTACAATGCCAATGGCGGTTCCGGTTCAATGTCAACATCATCTCACACATATGATCAAAGTAAATCATTATCCTGGAATCAATTTACCAGAAGCGGGTATCAATTCCTTGGTTGGTCAACAAATTCAAGTGCAACAAGTGCAACATATTCTGATGGACAAAGCGTTAAGAATTTGACATCAACAAACGGCGCAACTGTAAACCTTTATGCTATATGGAGTAAAAACGTAACCTACACCGTTTCTTACAATGCTAACGGCGGTTCGGGTGCTCCGTCAAGTCAGACAAAGGAAAAGGATGTCACACTCACATTACGCAGCACAACACCGTCAAAATCCTATACAGTCAGCTACAACGCTAACGGCGGCTCAGTCTCTTCATCAAGTAAGACGGTAAACTGCACCTTCAAAAACTGGAACACATCATCAAGCGGCAGCGGCACAACATATTATCCCGGCGGAAGCTATACCTCAAACAGCAATACAACGCTTTATGCACAGTGGACTAATCCCACATACGGCACACTCCCCACTCCGACAAGATCAGGTTATACATTTAACGGCTGGTATACCTCTTCCACAGGCGGAACAAAGATTACAAGCAGCAGTACTGTTACAGGCAACACAACCATATACGCACACTGGACACAGGATGCTGACGAATACAATCTCGGAGAAGAAACATACAGATTTGAAAACTATTCTGATGCACTCTCACAAGGTCATTGTTTCGGAATGTCTGTCACAAGCTCAGGCTACCACCTCGGCAAGTTGGATATTAAGACAATCGGCGGAAGTGCCACCAAAGACTTGTATATGCTCAGTTTTAACTCAACCGTATCAGCTCCTATTTGCCACTACCAAAAAATTCAAGGCAGTTATATAGCAAATGCTACCGTTGCAGGTAACAGATACAGCAACACATCATCCGATTGGAATGAAGTAGTTAATTATGTCAAAAATCATCAATACGATGATAACGGAAAACTTGTAATTATACTCCGCAATAATGAAGGCGGTCACGCTGTAAACTTCCTCAGATACAGCGAAGTTAACGGTCAGGCACGTATATATGCATACGACAATAACTTCCCCACAACAGAAACATACTTTTATCTCGGAACAAACGGCAAGGTAAAACAGGCTCCAAGGCAGACTTTTTCCATGGACATAGACCGTATCGGTCTTATGGATACAACAAAGTATCTTAATGGCACCGATGACTTCAATGCCGCTAAATACATTTATGCTGACAGCAACACCGTAACAGTCAGCGGCGCAACCGCCTATGATATGTATTGTTCAAGCGGCAAACGCATAATGTATGAAATCCCTGCCAATGCTACACAAGTAACAATTGTTCCTTTGAAAGAAAACGCAGAATTTGAGTATCTTGATAAGAAATACGAATTCAATGCTGTTAACGAGGATACATACGGTGTATTGACCCTTTCAACAGGCAGTGGATATAATCAGACAACACCTAAATTGGAAATTAAAAACGAACCCAAAGAAGCAAAAAGCATTGTTATCAAAAAACTTCCGACAAACACAACTTGTATGTATAAGTACGGCGGTGTAAACCTTGCCGGAATAGAACTTGAAGTCACTTATGTTGACGGAACAAGAGAAACCGTAACAGATACATCAAATATGCATGTATCAAACTTTACACCTCTCACAACAGGAACACAGACCGTAACCATAGAATACTGCGGTGCCCGCGCAAGTCTCGATGTTACCGTCAAGTACACCTGGTGGCAATGGATTATTGTAATCCTCTTGTTCGGCTGGATATGGTATTAATAAAGTACAGAACATAATCAATCCTCTGATGGAATATGTTTATTTCCGTGCAGAAAACATTGGAGTTTCTTCTTCAATGGTAAAAGAGTTGTATGGCTATAATCAAGACATTTCAAAATATGTTCCGCGTGTTACATACTTGACGATACTCAATTATAACGAAACGAAAAGCAGTGAATTAAACACATAACAGACAATAAAAAACATCTGAGACTCGCATTGTTGGAATCTCAGATGTTTTTATTTAACTCTGTATTTATCCGAAAATCAGATCAAAGAGGGCATCGAAGAAGTCGCCAAGCTCTTTGAAATATGTTGTAAAGCGGTCAAAGATATCTTCAAATGCATTCTTGATGATATCAGCAAATGTAAGCTCCTGTACCTCGTTACCATCTGTGAGCATCCATACCTGGCAGGCATAGAAGGGATTTGCCGTACCGATCATAAGACCGTCCTTTGTTGCCGCAAATGTACGCAGACCGTGGTTAAAGGGATCACCGAAGCCGTTTGTTGTGATTGTATCAAAGTTGATACCGTCCTCTGTTACATAAAGATCAAAGCCTCTTTCAGCCTTGCTCATATACTTTGCAGTTATAAGAGCACCCTTGACGGTTTCAAGAAGAGCACCAAGATCAATGTCACTTTCCGCAGCTCTGACTGTACCTTTAACTTCATTAATCAGCATCCTTGCAAGCTCATCAACCGTATACTCGTCATAAAGATCGGAGAGTGTGTCGATCCTGTCACATTCCTCCTGAGTGTTGACCTGTGCATTCTTCTTTGCCTCTGCTATGTCAAGCAGAGTCTTGATATAACGAAGAAGGCTTGCCCATTCGCCGGGAGTCATAGCAGAAAGATCGCCGTTAGAGAACTGTCCGACAGGCTCCAGAAGGCTGCTGGTATCAAATGTACCGACAAAGAGCTTTCCGTTATACTCCTCCATTCTCCAGATATACTGATTCTCATTTCTGCCAAATCCCGAACCGAGACCCGACTTGCCACCATCGGGAAACATCTTTGTCGCATCGCCCATAACGAGCTCCATATTCTCGTTCTTATCCATTCTGTAAAGGCTGACGGACTGTTCAAGGTTCTTGTTCATAAACGTGAAATCAGACTTGAAGAGGATGTTTTCAAGCGGAATTTCCTCGTCATTGTATTCGCCGATATAAAGGTAACCGTCATAAACATAGATTACGCCTGCGCCTGCACGTGTGCGTTCGGGATCGATACCGAAGGTGTACTTTGCGCCGTCCTCTTCCTTGTCACCGATAACTGCGGACCATGTCCAGTCGGTCATGCCCTCGCCCATTTCACCCTTGACAAGTGCGAAAGACTGCATTGTGTACTCATCAGGCTTGTTATCGGGAGTACCCGTACAGATAGATACATAAAGATCGTCATTGTACTCTACCATTTCCCAGATAGAACCACCGTAGATACTGTCAGGGAAGTGATACGCAGGATAATCAAAGAGATCCTGCTGATCTGCGATAAGAGTAAATGCCTCCTGACCGCCCGAAGGATTGTCGGAAATGAGAAGCTGTGCGCCACCGAGAGTTACCATACTGACGATGAGATAATCCTTGTATGCACAAAGACCTCTGATACCTGTGCAGATACCCTGAAGGTATGCCTGGTAATAGTCGCTCTGATTAATTCCTTCATAAACAATTGTACATTTGTCATTGTTTGTAGGGTCAACCTCAATAATCTTGGGCAGACCGTTGACGGAACCACAGAAATACAGCTTATCCTTAAACACACAGGCGTTTCGAAGCTGAACATTGTTACCGTCGTGAGACTTGCTCATAAGAACGGTTACTTCGTTTGTCTTTGTGTTAATCTTTGTCAGAACACCGCCTGTATTTGCGCCGTCAGGCTCGCCCGTATAGAAGTGACCGTTGAACATAACATCAAGTGTTGCGTTCATTTCGGCAGGATCAAAGCTGTTTCCGAGAACGGAATCCATAAAGCCAAGTGTAAGACCGAGTGAGTTGTAGTTAGTCGAAACATAAACATAGTCGCCATAGGGAACTGCCGACCACGCATAGTTCTGTCCTCTGTCGCCCTGTCCCTTGTCAAGTGCGGAAACTGCACCCCCGCCGACATAGTCAACGATACCGTCAGTCTCTCCGAGATCCTTGTCGGGATGAGAAATCTTGGTCAGATTATACTCGCCGGAAGAATACTTTACCTTGCCTTCATAAGCCGCTGTGCCGATTGTCATACCGAAAAGAACCGATATAACCAGTATAACGCTAAGAACACGCTTAAATTTTTTCATATAATACTCCTTCCATATATAGTGTTTTACACCATATGTCAAAACTATATTAACATACTGTTAACATTTTGTCAAACATTTTGTTTAAAAAGCAACACATATGCACAGAATGATTATACATTCAAAAATCCGGCGAGTCAAAGGTAAAATAATCAATTGATTCTTCCTATTTCTTCAAGCGGGATATCCTCGAAGCCGACAATTCCGCTGTTTTCTTTGATGGTATAAATACCGTTTTCGGCATCCGTGAATACATT
Source organism: Clostridia bacterium (assembly GCA_017397655.1). Classification (GTDB taxonomy): domain Bacteria; phylum Bacillota; class Clostridia; order Oscillospirales; family Acutalibacteraceae; genus UBA1425. The sequence goes on from JAFQIG010000076.1 coordinate 36,453, forward strand.
ATCCGATTTCCAAAGAGGATACACCTCATTTTTGCTTATATCGCTGAATATACTTACGGAATCGTCGATACGTCCCAATGAAATATTTTTGTCAAATATCAGATTTCCCGTAACCGTACTGTTTGCAGGATTCGGAACGAAATCACGTGTTTCGGAGTCTTCGGGATCTTTTGAAAAGCTCTTGTACTGCGGAAAGGCATTCTGCCAGATATCACTCTGCCACGGTGATTGTGAGAGCGTCGTCCACATATCTCCGCTTTTAAGCGATGCATGCGTAAACCATCCGTCGTAAAGCGCACCTTCTCTTGCACGCTCATCATAATATATACCTGCTCTGCCTGCATTTATTATAATATTATTCTTTACGATATTATCTCTGCCGCCGCCGATTAGTATAGCGTACTTCGGAACGTTGACAAGGATATTCCCGTAAACCTGCTGTCCCGACAATGCATCGTCAAGATATATTCCGTCGGGAGTGTGTTCTTGCGATCCTATGTTATATACACAGTTATATCTTATTATATTTCCGTACCAAGCCCAGCTTCTGCCCGAATATATTGCTCCTGCATCATCGGACAAAAGGCACACATCGTGAATATTATTGTATTCGATTATATGGTTGTTTCCCGAATACGTAATTGCCTCATGAGGTGAATTTGCCATCTCGTTATGAGAACAGACATTTCCCACTCCCCGAAGCGTTACTGCAGGCTGATATGTAAGATAAATCTCTGACCAGTCGTGGATATAATTATTGTCAGCCTTGCTGTTACCTGCTTCCAGCGTCTCGGTGTTTCCGCCTTCTATTATAATTCCACCCTTGCCTGTACGTGTTATCTCGTTGTTGTAAGCAAGGTTATCACTTCCCGTCATTATAACGGCGTTTCCTGCCACATTCTTGATAAGACAGTTCCGAACGGCGTTTCCGTTGCCTTTTATGCTGACGGCATCGCCTCGTGTACCCTTGATTGTAATACCGTCAAATATAAGATAATCCGCCGACACATTGATTATCGGCTCCAACGAAAGCGACAAATCAATCACAGACTGTGAAAAATCATCCGACTTCCACATACACAAAAGTCCGTTTTCACGATCAAGATACCATTCGCCCTCTCCCGTCAGCTCTTCAAGGACATTAAAAAAATAATAAGGTGCGTCCGTTTTTGTTCCGTAACGGCTGACAAACCGAGGTGACAGCTCCCCTGTAGCCTTGTCAAAACGTCCTATCGGCGTCGATGCATCTGCCCAGTCATACTTCCAATATCCGAACATCCACACATCGTCAGGATTCTTCCATCCCGAAATCCTGTTTGCAAGCTCCTCGTTCACTCTGTAAACATCAGGTTCGGGATTGCGGATATCCTCCCAGCCCTCTACCGCCGTCAATGCTCCGTCGGACTCGTATCCCAGTCCCGTCGAAACAACCTCCTGAGTATAGAGAAAACCTTCATCGGGGTATCTTGCCACAGTCTGCCGTTTATCATTTACAAAAAGCTCACAATAAAGCGGTCCTGTCCAGTCTCCGTCATAATTTTTTGCCGTATTGTACGATCCGATGGCATATATTTTGCCCCAGTCCTCTTTTGTCAGAGAGTACGGCTCCTTTGTCAGATCAATAACCACAACATTCTTTTCAGCTTCATCCGACAACCTGTCCGCAAGAGATTTATATTCCGTTACCGGTCTGAAATCCTCGGCAGAGAGCGTTACTCCGCCGTTAAGAACAACCTCGCCGTCACCATATGCACGATATGTTATCGGACAATCCTTTGTACCCGAATTTTCTTCCGTAAACACAACGGAGGATACACGGTATTCGCCCGCTTCGATACATACTGTAATACCGACTCTTTCAGATTTGTCAATCTTTCTGACCGCTTCCATCGCTCTTTCTATCGTCAGGAAAGGCGCATCCTTTGTACCGATATTGCGGTCGTTACCTGTTGTGCTTACAAAAAAGTCTCCGTATGTCATTTTGCGATCCTCCTTCGTTTCGCTTATATCCGAAACAGCAGGTGCTGCCGCTTTGTATCCGTCATAAACGGCATCCGATAAATTCTCATATGAATAAACTGCTTCACCAGCCGTAAATCCCAAGGCAACCAACACACAGACAATTGCTCTGAGCGCTTTTTTGTCAATCAGTCGGACAAAGCCCGTTATCAACAAAACTGCAGTAACGGTCAGCAGAAGCAATACCGTAATGACAAGAGCCAACAGCTCCTTGCCGGATACGCCGCTTATCAAAAGACAAAGTCCCCACAGAGTGGCACCGTAACATACGGCAAAAGCTACCGATGAAAGTGCCGTTTTCTTTTTGTCCGCCTTTTTCAACATCACTGCCGCGCCGAGAAGACCTGCTCCGACTGATGCAACCGCAGTCAGTATGCACAGCAAGAATATCCGACAGTCCCTTATGTATTCATCATAAAAGCAGACAATGCCCACGACAGCCATAACTGCTCCGATAATGAGAATCATTGCATTTATAAGGTCTTTACCATATTTTTTCCAAAACATAAAATCACCTCCCGTTTATTATACAATAGATCCGTGAACTATTTCAACAAGAAAAACCAATGAAAGAAACAAGCAAAGTTACACAAACTAACAAAGGCAATTTTGTAAAAAAGGTATAGAGCATTTTCTTCCCGTCTTGACAAAATCCGACTGTATTGATATCATTTCAACAGGTGATAATTATGAAAATCAAAAGAGCTTTTTCCATTTTAATATCCGCTCTTATGCTTATTTCCTTGTGTTCGTGCGGTGACGGTGATTCTTCCGATACCGTCAAAGAGAGTAGTACGCTCGCTATTGCCGAAGAAAGCGAAAGCTATACGGAAGAGATCACAGACACAACCGAAAATACCGACAATACGCAAGTTTCCGCTTCTGTTGTTTCGGAAATTTTCGACGATCCTGCCGATTGGTCAAAGGAACAGATTGTTGAGATCTATAAAGCAGCCGCTGAAAAATCAAATGCAACTGCTGTTTCCGATCAGAAAATTACGCTCACAAGCATTTCCGTCAACAACGGTCAGTACGAAGGACTTTTTGACTTTATTACTCCGATAATGTCAAAGCTTCTTGCCAACAATTCAAAGCAAAAAGACGGCATTACGGGCGGATTCAGGAATCTGACCGTTTCCGATCTGTTAACGGCAAAGGCTCTGACAGCAGATGACGGAACAGTTGTTGAAATGAAATTACGCAATCAGACATCGGGTGCGGATGACGATGCACTTTCGGGATCTGTAGGTCACGCAATCACGGCAGTCGGCGATATCGGTGTTGTTACAAATCAGCTGAAGGATCTCGGATTGCCTCTTGAATTTTCCGATGAGGACACAAAGATTCACTATACCGACGCATATGTCAAAGTTCTTATAAACGATGACGGTCGGATAGTCAACGGCACTTGGTTCTATACGGTCGAAATCCGACTTGATAACTACAAGGCTTTCGGAAAAGCTGTCGAAACAACCTCCGTCATTATGGATAATACCGTCACGGTCAACGGCGGATTCGCACAATAAATTCAAAACAGAGCTTTCTGTAAAAATACAGTCAGCTCTGTTTTTTATTACTTTGTTACTGTTTCTTTTTCGGGTACTGTCGCTTCCGTCTTTTTTGTATCAATCTTTTTGAGTATCGCTTCATACGGCATCAGCATACCCTCGTTCATACGGTTACCCATCTTTGACAGTATCTTTTCACTTGACAGCATTGCTCCGACGGCATACATAAGCATCGACTTGCCCTTGTTCTTCTGCGGGAAATCGTATATTCCCTGCTTTTTATAGAACTTGTGATCGGCACGCATCATGCCTCTCATCTGATAAATAAGATCACGGAAGATCTTCATACCGCCTACTCCCCAGAAATTCTGCGGTGCGGTATGTCCCGTTTCAATTGCGAACTCAAGCGATTTTGCAAGAATATCAATCTGTTCATCGGTGTTACGCTCGTCAGTTGCTACGCCTGACAGGAAGTTACCGCCTGTTTCACTTCTTGCCTCGACCACCGAACGAAGATTGTTTTCTGCCGAATAATTTCCCGATACGATATATCCGACAGGCATACCGACGGTTACCGTTCGGTGACCGTTACAGAAGTTACGGTCATCATACATTTTAAAGCGTGATCCCATCGAATGATCGGAAACGGTAAATGCATAAACGATAGCATCGGCTTTCTGAATATTCTCACGAAGGAATGTATCAAATCCGTCCTTGTAAACGCATTTTTCGCTGACTGCACATCGGAAGCATCCGAGACATCCACCCGAAAGCGGGAATTCGGATATATTGACAATCCGTGTTTCGTATCCGAACACATTGCGGAAACGGTTGATCATCAACGAAAGATTGGACTCTTCGTCCGTTTCATCTGTAAGAATTATTATATCCTTGTCACTCTTTTGACTGTCACATTTGTCGGGTACCGTTGCCGCCACGGGAATATAGTTTTGTTCCGCTTCCAAAGAAACTGTATAGACACCCTCTCTTACCGACCACAAAAAGCGGTCAAAGAACTTTTCGGCATCCTGTCTGCCCTGTTCGGACAGCAAATCCTCCATATCTGCCGAAAGTCCTCTGATATATCGCATACCCATATCAAGAGAATTTTCCTCAATATACTTGTGCGCCGTTATGTCATAAAAGTGCTTTGATGTTGAAATCTGCGTTGCGTACTTGTCCTTTACATTGACACCGTTTGACTTCATAAGCTCTATAAATCGGTGGAGCTGTGCAGGTGCCAGAAATGTGTATACGGGATATGAAAAAAGAATCGCATCCGAAGATTCCAGCAAATCCTTTGCCTTTGAAAAATCCTTTTCTATCGCTTTTATCTGCTGTCCTGCGTGAAGCACGCAAAACTCGTGTTCGGGATATTTCTTTTCAAGATACAGCACCGTCTGAAGCGTAACACTGTATTTACCCTTGGGACTGCCGTTGATAACTGCTATTTTCATGTGGGACTTCCTCTCAGATTTTCATATCATGATTGTATCACAAACCGACAGTTTTTTCAATATTGCAACATAATATTACAGTGTTTTTTATTTACTTTTTCTTTTGTTTGTGGTAATGTGTATCTGTAATCCAAAATAAACTCAAGGAGGATTAATCAATGACTTTTCCTGAATTCTTTTACAAAGCAACCGATGAATACTGTTCTTTTGAAAAGCACGTAAACGCTCCCTATATCCGCAAATCCTTTGTGATGGATGCATTTACGGATGCTCACATCACGGTCAGCGGACTCGGATTTTATGATCTGTATATCAACGGACAAAAGATCACAAAGGGACTTCTTGCTCCGTATATCTCAAATCCCGACGATATCGTATACTTTGACAAATATGACGTTACGCAGTACCTTGTCAAGGGCGAAAACGTAATCGGACTTATCCTCGGCAACGGTATGCAGAACTGTCCCGGCGGATACATCTGGGATTTTGATCTTGCACGCTTCCGCGGTGCTCCGAAATTCGCTCTCAGGTTTGAAGCCACCCTTGTAAACGGCGAGGAATACTGCTTTGAAGCTGACGAAACCTTCCGTACTGCTCCGTCACCCATCTTTTTTGACGATCTTCGTGCAGGCTGTTTTTATGATGCACAGGCAGAAGCTGAAGGCTGGAACAAGCCTTACTTCAATGACAGCGAATGGGGCTTTGTGAAGAAAGCGGAAATGCCGAGAGGCGAATTCCGTATATGTGAAGCAGATCCCATTGTTATCTCTAAAGAGGTAAAGCCTGTTTCTGTCAGAAAAGCAAAGCTTCATCTGCACAAAAATCCCGATCGTGCTCCCGAAACACAGCTTCATTTTTCCGATGAGGAAGAAGGATATCTGTATGATTTCGGATTCAATACAGCAGGTATCGTGCGCCTTTGTATAAAGGGTGAAAAGGGTCAGCAGATCCGCATACAGATGTGTGAATTCGTAAACAGCAAGAACGAACCGTCATACCAGAATATCCACTTCTGCCCCAACGGTTATTCACAGTCCGATGTATACATCTGCAAGGGTGAGGGTACCGAAGTTTTTGAACCGCAGTTTGTATATCACGGTTTCAGATATGCATATGTAATCGGACTTAAGCCCGAACAGGTAACGGATGATCTTGTCACGATGCTTGTTGCTCATTCCGATCTCAAGGAAAGAGGAAACTTCTCCTGCTCTGATGATACAATGAACAAGCTCTCCGTTATGGCAAGACGTTCCGATCTTGCCAACTTCTACTACTTCCCGACAGACTGTCCCCACCGTGAGAAAAACGGCTGGACAGGTGATGCGGCTGTTTCTGCCGAACACATGCTTTTAACTCTTACTGCCGAGAACAGCTATAAAGAATGGCTTCGCAACATCTGTAAGGCACAGAACGACAAAGGCGCTCTTCCGGGAATTGTTCCGACAGGCGGTTGGGGCTTTGAATGGGGTAACGGTCCCGCCTGGGATAATGTACTGACAGAGCTTTGCTGGCAGATTTACCGTATGCGAGGCGATCTTTCCCCTGCCATTGAATGTAAAGAAAACATTCTGCGTTATGTTTCTTATATCTCACAATGCAGAGACGAGAACGGAATTGTTGCAATAGGTCTCGGTGACTGGTTACAACCGAGCCGTGGTGCAGGTGAACCTACCTCTCCGCTTGAAATAACCGATACCGTTATCAGTATGTACATCTGCCGTAAATCCGCAAAGCTTTTCAAGGCGATGAATCTTCCGTATCACGCAGAGTTTGCAGATAAAATTGCCGATGAGCTTCGTGATGCCATGCGTAAGAATTACATTGATTTCGGCACAATGACCGTGCGTTCACGCTGTCAGACATCACAGGCTATCTGTATGTACTACGGTGTTTTCAACGAATGCGAAATGGCAAAAGCAGGCGAAGTGCTTGTAAAGCTTATTGAAAAAGCAGGCGATCACCTTGATACGGGTATTGTCGGACTTCGTGTTATTTTCCACGTTCTTTCCGACATCGGCAGAGGCGATCTTGCATTCAAGATGATAACCCGCCACGATTATCCCTCATACGGATTCTTTATTGATCAGGGACTCACCTCTCTGCCCGAGGATTTCCGTCCCCGTGAAAAGTGGGATAATCCCGAATCACTCAACCATCACTTCTTCGGTGATATCGTAAGCTGGTTTATTCAGCGTGTAGTCGGACTTCGTGTAAATCCACGTGAAATGGGTGTCAATGACTTCGATATTGCCCCCGATTACTTAAAGGCACTCGGCAACGCAGAGGCTTTCTACGATGCACCTGCAGGCAGAGTTTCCGTTAAATGGGCACGTGAAGGTGCTGCAGTTATTCTGACAATCGACTGTCCCGATTGCACTACAGGTCAGATCGTTCTGCCTGAGGGATTTGTCTTTGACAGCGATATAAAGAGAATTGACGGCCTGTCCGTAGCTCCCTTGAAGAAAGGCGAATACAGAACCATTCCCGGCTGATAAAAATTAAAGCGGTGATTATTCGTAAGAATTTTCACCGCTTTTTGTTTGCTCTGAATTATTTTTCAACTACCATTTCTCTGAACATCCTGAGTTGTTTTTCGGTAGGCTCACAAGGCTTGCTGGAGCAAGGAAGTGTAGGCTCGCTTCCGTCTGTGCCGTAGAACGGTGTCAGACGGTCATTCTTATACATCTCGCACCATTTTTCATCTCTGAAATCAGGGATATCATAAGGCTTGCCGCCCTCAAGCATGGAACGGTGCGAAAGAATCGCTACCGATGACATTGCAACCGCAGAATAAATATCAAACGGATGCTCGGGCTGCTTACCCTCGTTTATACATTCGATAAACATTCTTGCCGTGATATAATCTCCACCGCCGTGACCGCTTTTCATAATCAACTCTTCGTCCTTGTCGTTCCACTCGGGATCGTAAAGATTTGTCTCTTCTGCACCCTCGGGCTTTGACCACGAATTGTATCGAAGCATAATCTTGTCACCCATGCCACGAATGTTTTCGATCTGACCTTCAGTACCGCAGATACGGTATGCATTGTGATGTGCTCCGTATGCCGCACAGCCTGTTATTCTGAAAACAGATCCGTCATCGTTCTGCGTCATAACACTTGCCGCAAGATCACCGACTCTGCGTGCTGTCGGGAAATCACTCTTGTTCGCTTCAAACATGGCAAACGCCGTAACCTTTTTCGGAGTCGCTCCCGTTGCTCTCATAACGGGACCTAATGAATGTGTAATATAGTATGTACGAGGCAAATAGTTTCTCCAATGCCTTTCAAAATAGTTGTAATCCGAAAGAAAGCTTGTATCCATCGGATCTACGGGATGATTGTACTCGCCCTCTGCATAGAGAATCTTTCCGAGAGTACCGCTGTCACAGATCCTTTTCATCTCACGGTTAAAAATCATCTGCGGATAGTTTTCGGCAAGCATATAAACGCTGTTCGACTTTTCAAATGCTTTTACAAGCTCGATGCCCTCTGCCATTGTTCCGTTGCTGATGCATTCGGAAAATACGTGCAGTCCCTTTTCAAAGCATTTTATGGCATACGGTGCGTGCTCGTGGAAAAAGTTTGCAAGAATGACCGCATCCATATCGTGCTCTATAAATGAATCAAAATCGCTGTACTGTACAATTCCGTCGCCAAGCTCCTTTGCTGCTTTTTCACGTCTTCTGTCAATGAAGTCGCAAAGCGCTACTATTTCGCAGCCGAGCATTTTAAAGTTATGCGCAAGATGACATCCTCGGTGTGCTCCGAAAACACCTATTTTTAATTTTTTCACGGTAAACGCCTCCTTTACTGTTCAAAAAGAGAATAGCAAAAATTCTATATATTGTCAATAAAAAACGCTTGACAATCGAACAAATGTGTGTTATCATCTCATCAGAACGTTTGTTCTGTAAGGGGTGATTTTACGGAAAGGGTTATACTTCACGTTGATTGTAATAAGTTTTATGCTTCGGTCGAATGTCTGCACCGTCCCGAAATCAGGGATAAGCCTGTTGCTGTCGGCGGAAGTGTCGAAAAACGTCACGGTATCATTCTGACCCGAAACGAAATTGCCGCTTCTTTCGGGGTCAAAACTGCCGAAACTATCTTTCAGGCTAAACAAAAATGTCCCGATCTTGTCATTGTTCCGCCCGATTTTCCGCTGTACACACGCTTTTCGGGTCTTGTCCGTAACATCTGCATGGACTACACCGATATGGTAGAGCCATTCGGGCTTGATGAATCCTGGCTCGATGTCACGGGAAGCTTTCTTCTCGGCAACGGCATGGAGATTGCCGAAAAAATCAGAAGCCGTGTCAGGGAAGAGCTCGGTATTACCGTCAGTATCGGTGTCAGCTTCAACAAGGTTTTTGCAAAGCTCGGAAGCGACTACAAAAAGCCCGATGCCATTACCGAATTTACAAAAGAAAACTTTCGTCAGAAGATATGGCCCTTACCTGCATCCGATCTTCTTTACGTCGGCAGAGCAACAGGAAAGAAACTGCATAACATCGGCATCAATACCATAGGTGACATTGCTCTTTGCGATCCCGAAATACTTGCACGGCATCTCGGAAAAATGGGATATGTTCTGCATTCCTTTGCAAACGGCACGGATACAAGTCCCGTTGTCGCATCCGAAAATGCTTCGGCTGTCAAGTCGATAAGCAACGGCACCACTCTGCCGAGAAATCTCTGTGACACAAAAGAAGTTGCGCTGATACTTATGATTCTGTCCGAAAGTGTGGCAAGACGTATGCGTGATCAGGGCTTCAGATGTACCGTTGTCAGCGTAAGCGTCCGTGACTCTTTTCTTTTTTCAATCACAAAGCAGGCTGCGGTTTCTCCTACCGATATAACCGAGGAAATATACGCAAAGGTTCTTGACCTGTTCACAAACGGCTACGAATGGAAAAATCCCGTCAGAGCGCTGAGCGTATGTGTTTCGGGCTTTGAGTCTGCGGATTCGTGCTTTCAGCTTGATCTTTTTCACGATGAAGAACACCGTCAGAAGCTCTCACGGCTCGACAGCGCAATGGATAAGCTGAAAAACCGCTACGGAAGTATGTGTGTCCGTCCCGCATCACTTCTGCAGGATACCGACATTACAGATCTTAACCCCTATGACGATCATCACATTCACCCTGTAGGATTCTTTTAGAGGTGTTTTAAATGACATACAAAAAAGTTTATATTGATGTGATAACTCATTTTGATAAAAACGGAACCATTCTGCCTCTTCGGATACTGTGGGAGGACGGCACCGAATACGATATAGACCGCATCATCGACATCCGCCCTGCCGCTTCGCTGAAAGCAGGCGGCTGCGGAATCCGCTATACCTGTATGATAAAAGGTCACAAAAAATACATCTTCCTTGAAAATCAACGCTGGTTTGCCGAAGGCAAAGCTATATAAAATCAGAGCATAGAAACTCCGCTTTTACGGTAGCTTCTATGCTCTTTGAATTTATATTGCACCGTTTATGATGCTTCGGATCAAGGTCATATCCGTTGATGTGACCATACCGTCACCGTTCAGGTCTGCTGCATACCAGTATGCCGTGTTTTCGGCTATTTCCACAGCACCGCTGCACATGGATTTTAAGGTAACAAGGTCTGATGTCGATATAATAATATCTCCGTTGATGTCACCCGCAAAGACAAGCTCGTATTCGTCTACAACTTCACCCACGGCATCGACAATCTGTACAACCGTTCCCGTACCGATCATATCGCTGTCGCAAACAATACTACCCCCACCTGTAACAGGGATATAATCGGATATCGTCTCCAAAGTAACATTCATCGGCAAACCGATAATAAAGCTGTCCTTGATTATAATACCGCTGTCTTCGGGCAATTCAATTTCAGCATCCTCTGCAGGCTTGTAGTTAAAATGTATCGTCGCATTTGTTAAGGCTTCATTATACGAACCTATCGAAATCTTGTTCCATTCTTCCTCGGTTCCGGAATAATATACGTCCGTAAGGCTGTCGCAAGAATAGAATGCATAATAACCTATGCTCGTGACGGAGTCCGGGATTGTCACGCTCGTAAGGCTGGAGCAACCATAGAACGCAGAATTGCCTATGCTCGTGACGGAGTTTCCGATTGTCACGCTCGTAAGATTTGGATATGAACTAAAATCAAAACCATTTAATGTTTTGACGCCGTCTCCGATTGTCACGCTCGTAAGGCTGTAGCACTCATAGAACGCCTCATCGCCTATACTCGTGACAGAATCGGGGATTGTTATGCTCGTAAGGCTGTCGCAATCATAGAACGCATAATCGCCTATGCTCGTGACTGAATCAGGGATTGTCACGCTCGTAAGGTTGTCGCAATATGCGAACGCCCAACTGCCAATACTCGTGACTGAGTCGGAAATTTTCACGCTTGTAATCTTATAGCTCTCAGAGAATGCATAATCACCTATGCTTTTAACTGAGTCCGGAATTGTCACGCTCGTAAGATCTCTGTTACGATAGAATGCAGAATCGGCAATGGTCAATGTCCCGTTCTTTATTGTGTAGTCACCGCTGATTGATGTTCTTGCCTCTATCAAGTGTTTGCCTATATACAAAACATCGTTTTCCCAATTTGATGTATTATTATAATATGCTGTTCCATAGAACGCACCATCGCCAATGCTCGTGACAGAGTCCGGGATTGTCACACTCGTAAGACGGTTGCAAGCAAAGAATGCATAATAGCCAATGCTCGTGACAGAATCAGGAATTGTCACGCTCGTAAGGCCGTAGCAAGCATCGAACGCCGAATCGCCTATGCTTGTGACACTATCCGGAATCGTCACGCTCGTAAGACTGGTGCTCCAACAGAACGCAGAATCAGCAATGGTCGATGTACCGTTCTTTATTATATATTCACCACTGATTGTATCCTTTGCTTTTATCAATCGTTTGTTTATATACAACACATCGTTTTCCCAATTTGATGTATCATTATAATATGCTGTATTATAGAATGCAAAACTCCCTATGCTCGTAACAGATTCCGGAATCTCGATGCTCGTAAGGCTGTAGCAAGTATTGAACGCATGAGCACCTATACTTGTGACACTGTCCGGGATTGTTACGTTTGCAAGGTTGCGACAATTACTGAACGCAGAATCTCCTATGCTTGTGACAGAATCAGAAATTATAATGTTCGTAAGATTATAACACTCATAGAACGCACAATTGCCAATGCTCGTGACACCGTCTCCTATTGTCACACTCTTGATTGATAAACGGTACTTGCACCACGGAGAACCATCATCTGACCAATCGGTCATATCGCCTATACCGCTGATAACAAGCTCGCCCGTTTCTTCAACAAGCGTCCATTTCAGCTTAGGACCACAGGTGCCGGAGTATGTTGCAGCTTCAGCTTCTACGGCAAAAACATCAGACAGTTCCCCTATCGGGGATACGCCGAAAATCATTACCGCCGCCAATAGCATTGACAAAGTTCTTTTTAACATTCTTTTCATTAAGGCCCCTCCGAAATAATCATATGCCATAGTTTTAAATGATAATTTTATTATAATATATTTGCAAAGACTTTTCAAGAAAAATTCAGGCTGCATCAACACCGATAGGAAGTTGATGCAGCCGTTTGTTATATTCGATTATCTTTTGATTGCTACTTCGTGGCCTGTTCTTGCAGACTCATAGATAGCGTCAAGAATTCTCATAAGCTCTACGCCGTCCTCTGCGGGAGCGATACATTCCGTACCGTTCTTTACGCAGTCAACGTAATGGTCGATCTCGTTCTGGAAAAGACCGCCGAAGCTGAGTGCCGTACTCTTTTCAAAGTCGATGTCAACGAGGTGACCCTCAACATCCGAATAAAGATGTACTTCGGGATCAAGCTTTGCGCCTGCCTTTGTACCGAAGAGCTCGATATCGCCCTTGGGCTTGCCGTTAAGGCTGAAGCTTGCTTCTACGCTGAGAACGGAATCATCCTCAAAACGGATAAGTGCTGTTGCAAGATCTTCAACGTCACAAATATCATTATTGGAAATTCCCTGTGCATTGTAGCCCTTGCCGTCCTTGATGTCGGGACGGTTGAAAAGCTTCTGGAACGTTGCACCGTAAACGGAAACTGCCTTGGGATTGCCCTTAAGATAACGGACAAAGTCGATTACGTGAACACCGAGGTCGATAAGAGGACCGCCGCCTGAACGTGACTTGTCACCGAACCATCCGCCGGGGTTGCCGTTTCTGCGAAGATACGTTGTCTTTGCATAATAGATCTCACCGAAGAAGCCGCTGTCAACATATTCCTTAACAAGCTTGCAGTCATTACCGTGACGACGTACAAAACCGATCATAAGGATCTTGCCGGATTCTTCTGCAGCTCTCTGCATTGCCATAGCTTCTTCTGCATTCATTGCCATGGGCTTTTCGCAAAGAACGTGCTTGCCTGCTTTAAGTGCCGCGATTGTACACTCTGCGTGAGCGCTGTTCCATGTACATACGCTGACCATATCAAGCTCGGGATGAGCCTTTAACATTTCGTCCTTATCCGTATATGTTCTTTCAAGCGGAACTCCGTATCTTTTTGCCTTTTCTTCAACTCTCTCCTTGTTGATGTCGCAAAGTGCATACAGTTCAACATCGGGATTGTTTGTATATCCGTCCATGTGAGAACAGCTGATTCCGCCCGTTCCGATAACACCTACTTTAAGCTTTGCCATAAATCATATCTCCTTTAATTTTATTTACCGATCAACTGATCTTTTTTGCCCAACATATCGTTTGTTACTGCGATCTCTGCAATCTTTCCGTAAACGTCAGCTATAAATCTTACAATCGGATCATACCAATCTGTACCGTCTTCGGGATGTCCGCCTTCGTTGGTTGTCTTTGTAATCTTAAAGCTTTCAAACGGAACATCACTCTTTGTTGTGTAAGAAACGATTTCGATTGAATCATCGGTGAAGTTAAGGATGTTATAGATGGGATCCTCTGTAAGATAAGAGTGACCTACTCTTGTTCCGAGCGGAGGAATCTCACCGTCTTTGATGGTTCTGGGATTATTGATAGAACCCGAAACCATAAAGATTGTACCCTTGGGATCAACAATCTCTTTAAGTCCGTTTGTTTCCGTAACATCCTTGTTGTTGAAAACTACATCGGAGATTGAGTAGTAATGGCTGTGTCCGAGAAGTGCAAGGTCAACCTTGAACTCGTCAATAATCGGTGACCAGATTGTACGAAGAAGAGTATTTTCGGACTCTCTGTGAGGAAGTCTGCCGCCGTAAAGCTCGTGATGGAATACGGCAACTCTCCACTTGACATCGGGATTTGCTTCGATTGCCTTCTGTGCAAAAGCACGATGCTCTGACATAACGGCACAGTTACTGTCAAACATAAGGAAAAGTGCATCGCCCTTTACAAAGTAATAGTCATAGCTGATATAAGGATGGAACTTTGCCTCTTCATACTGGTTAGGCTGGTTAGTAAAATACTTGTAGGCAATTCCCTTTCTGTCGTGGTTACCTACTGCCATAGCAACGGGAACACCCTCTGCCAGACCCAGCGCAGCAGAAAGTCCCTGATACTCTGAACGCAGACCGTTGGAGGCATTGTCACCTGCAGTAATGATAAGATCAAGATCCGCATTGCCCGTTGCCTTTGCAATAGTATCATTAAGGGTGAATCCGTCCTTGGAAAGATCGCCTTCTTCTCCGACCTGGATATGAATATCAGTTACAAACATTGCGCTGAAGTTGTCATCTTCCATTGTCGAGAATGTTCTGACATCGCTTTCCTTTTCACCCGATACACACTTATAATAATAAGTTTTACCGTTTTCAAGACCTGTTACGGTAACTCTGTTTGTGTAGTCACCCTCCAGCGTCTGTTCGGAATCTGCATTAAAAGTTACGGCATCTGCAAGATCCTCGTTCTCGCTGAGAAGCACCTTACTGCCTTCGGATTCTGCCGAATACCACGAAATGTTTCTTTGAGTATCGTCGGCACCGACTGTAAACAGAATCTCAAAAGCACCGTCTGTTTTGTAGTCTTCAAAATAACCTTCCCACTCCTCGTAGGTTTCAAAAAAGCCCGAATAGCTCATACTGAATCCCATAAGGAGACTTGCGCAGAGAACTACACAAAGTATTCTCTTGAAGTTCTTTTTCATAAAAAATTCCTCCCTCATTTGCAAATATTGCTGTTTGCTTTGTTATAGTAACACAAAATATTGTATAAATCAACCGATTTTTTAAAATAGTTTGCATATTTTTGGCATCAAAAAGATTGACATACATAATGTGACGTGATAACATTTATATGTATATTTTTATTTTGATCGGAGGAAACAATATATGAAAATGTCTTTTCGTTGGTATGGCGAATCTGACCCCATCTCTTTGCAGTATATCCGTCAGATTCCCAATATGCACAGTATCGTCAGTGCCGTTTATGACGTAAAGCCGGGCGAAGTATGGCCCGAAGAAAGCCTTGCAAAAATGAAAAAAAACTGTGACGATAACGGACTTGTTTTTGATGTTGTTGAGTCCATCCCCGTTCATGAGGATATAAAACTCGGCAGAGGCGACGTTGATCATCTGATTGATGTCTATTGCGAAAATATCCGCCGTTGTGCAAAATACGGTGTCAAGTGCGTAACTTACAACTTTATGCCCGTATTTGACTGGACACGTACTCAGCTTGACAAGGAAGCTCCCGACGGCTCCACAAGTCTTGTTATGTATTGGGATCAGATGAGAAATCTTGATCCTTTAAAGGATGATATTCATCTTCCCGGATGGGATTCCAGCTACTCCCAGGAAGAAGTCCGTGAGCTTATCTCCGCTTACGGTGAGATCGGCGAAGACGGTCTCTGGAAGAATCTTGAGCGCTTCCTTAAAAAAGTTATTCCCGTTGCCGAAGAATGTGATGTCCGTATGGCAATCCATCCCGATGATCCGCCCTATCCGATCTTCGGTTTACCCAGAATCATCACCTGTGAAGAAAATCTTGACAGAATGCTCTCGATCGTTGATTCACCCGCAAACAGTCTTTGCCTTTGCACAGGCTCTCTCGGCTGTGCTGAAACAAACGATGTTGTAAAGCTTGTACGCAAGTACAGCGCAATGGACAGAATCGCTTTTATGCACATGCGTAACATCCTTATTCTTCCCGACGGAAGCTTTGAGGAACAGGGTCACTATTCACCGTGCGGAAGCCTTGATATGTACGAGATCACAAAGGCTCTTGTCGAAACAGGCTTTGACGGTTATGTACGTCCTGACCACGGCAGAATGATCTGGGGCGAAACAGGCAAACCCGGCTACGGCCTTTATGACCGTGCTCTCGGCGCAACATATATCAACGGTCTTTTTGAAGCTTGCGAAAAAGCTTTTGCCGTAAAGTAAGGAGAATTTATAATGAATACTGTTTCTGAAAAAATAATGTCAATCGGCGTTGTACCGGTTATCAAGCTTAATAATCCCGAGCGTGATGCAGTCGATCTTGCAAAGGCTCTCTGTGCAGGCGGTGTTCCCGTTGCAGAAGTCACCTTCCGTGCGGCAGGTGCTGCAAAGGCAATAAAGCTTATGAGTGACAACGTACCCGAAATGCTTGTCGGTGCAGGTACTGTTATGACAACCGCACAGGTTGACGAAGCTATCGAAGCAGGTGCAAAGTTTATCGTTACTCCCGGTCTTGATGAAGAAATCGTCAGATACTGTCAGTCAAAGGATATCGTTATCTATGCGGGCTGTACCACTCCCACGGATTATCATACAGCTTTCAGACTCGGTCTTGATGTTCTGAAGTTCTTCCCTGCAGAACAGTCGGGCGGACTCTCCAAAATCAAAGCAATGAGCGCTCCGTTCCCGATGTTCAAGGTTATGCCGACAGGCGGAATTTCTCTTAAAAACCTCGGTGAATATATTTCCTGTCCCGTTATTGCCGCTTGCGGAGGCTCATATATGGTTACTGCCGATCTCATTGATAACGGCAAATGGGACGAAATCACGGATCTTTGCAAAAAATCAGTTGATATAGTCAAGGAGGCACGCAACAATGGCTAAAGTCGTAACCTTCGGCGAAATTATGCTTCGCCTCGCTCCCAACGGATATTACCGTTTCTTCCAGGACGATCAGCTTCAGGCTACCTTCGGTGGAGGTGAAGCTAATGTTTCCGTTTCGCTCGCTAACTTCGGTCTGGATTCCGTTTATGTAACAAAGCTTCCGTCTCACGCAATCGGTCAGGCTGCCGTTAACTCTCTTCGTTACTTCGGTGTTGACACTTCAAAAATCGTTCGTGGCGGTGACAGAGTAGGTATCTACTTCCTTGAAAAAGGTGCTTCTCAGCGTGGCAGCGTCTGTATCTATGACCGTGCTCATTCCGCTATCAGCGAAGCCGTTCCCGAGGACTTCGATTGGGATTCTATATTTGAAGGTGCAGACTGGTTCCACTTTACAGGTATCACTCCCGCACTCGGAGGTCAGACAGTTGAAATCTGCAAGCAGGCTTGTATTGCCGCAAAAGCTAAAGGCGTTAAGATCTCCTGTGATCTTAACTACAGAGGCAAGCTCTGGACAAAGGCAGAAGCAAGAGAAGCCATGACCGAGCTTTGCAAATGGGTTGATGTCTGCATCTCCAACGAAGAGGATGCAAAGGATGTCTTCGGAATTGAAGCGGAAAACACCGACATCTACGGCGGAAAGCTCAACAAAGACGGCTACAAGTCCGTTGCAAAACAGCTTGCCGATCAGTTCGGATTTGAAAAGGTTGCGATCACACTCCGCACTTCAATTTCTGCAAGCGATAACGGCTGGGCAGGAATGCTCTATGACGGTGAAAATTACTGCTTCTCAAAAGAGTATAATCTTCATATCGTTGACAGAGTAGGCGGTGGTGACAGCTTCGGCGCAGGTCTGATTTATGCTCTGCTTTCAGGCAAGGATACACAGTCTGCCATCAACTTTGCCGTTGCGGCATCGGCTCTCAAGCACTCTGTCGAAGGCGACTTCAACAGAGTCAGCGTCTCCGAGGTTGAAAAGCTCGCAGGCGGTGACGGCTCCGGCAGAGTCCAGAGATAACATAAAACAAAACCGAATAAACACAAAAGGTTTGCATCAGCGCATAAAGCAACTGATGCAAACCTTTTACAATTAAATGAGGATTCTTACAAGTCACATCCTTTAAAGAACAAATATCAATTATTATATAAGTTCTACATCCCAGTCAGCAAGGTAACGTTTAATCAAAACAGAATCCTTCAGTGTAAGAACACCATCTCCATCGACATCGGCGTTTCCCATATCGGTTATTGTTACGTCCCAATCAGCAAGATATCGCTCGATGATAACCGCATCCTTTAACGTAACTTCACCGTCACAGTCGGGATCGCCCGGTACACGATTTGTAATCTCAACTTCTCCACCCTTAACATTAAACTCTACATCATTAAGATCGGAATCAAAAGTAGAACTCTGATCATAATCAATATTGATATCAACCGTGCATTCGGGAGCCGACTTTGAAGCCGTAAATACAAATGTAACAAGCGTTCCGTTGTTTGTGTTGTTTTCCTCGGAAAGCGCATCTGACCACAGCACAGTATACGGTTGTTTTGTCATATCCTTGTTCTTTGTCATTACCGAATCACTAAACACTTCGCCGTTGCGAACCTCAGTTAACGTTAATAGCTCATTATCAAAGCTTAGTGCTATTCTTGCAGCAACAATACCGGGGTTATTCGCAACATCAACAGTAATTTCTACCGTTTCACCCGGATGCACCTTGCCGTTGCTGACTGTAAAGCAGGCGTTAGTTGTGTTCTGAAGCTTCGGAACGGTACGTGTCTCCGCCTCACCGCAACGAAGACAAGTATGAGTCTCCTCGCCCTCTTCTTGTGTTGTCGGAGCTTTTGTCTCGATCCATTCACCGAAGCTGTGACCGAGAACAGTTGTTTCATCAGCGACATAGCTGTCACCGCAGGAGCAGGTGTAGGTTGTGTAACCGCCTTCAGTGCAGGTCGGTGCAGTTACTGCCTTTTCGTATGAATGTTCGTGCGATACAAAATTATAATGTATCGTCGCATTTGTTAAAGCTTCATTATACGAACCTATCGAAATCTTGTTCCATTCTTCTTCGGTTCCGGAATAATATACGTCCGTAAGGCTGGAGCAACCAGAGAACGCACCCTCGCCTATGCCCGTGACGGAGTCCGGGATTGTCACGCTCGTAAGGCTCCTGCAATTACAGAACGCATGTTCGCCTATGCTCGTGACGGAGTTTCCGATTGTCACGCTCGTAAGGCTCTTGCAAAAATGGAACGCATAAGAGCCTATGCTTGTGACGGAGTTTCCGATTGTCACGCTCGTAAGGCTCTCGCAATGTTCGAACGCTCTCTCGCCTATGCTCGTGACGGAGTTTCCGATTGTCACGCTCGTAAGGCTTTCGCAATCATAGAACGCATAATTGCCTATGCTCGTGACGAAGTCGGGGATTGTATATGATGTTCTCGTGTTTCCTATAGGATACTGAATAAGCTCTGTTTTATCCTTATTAAACAATACTCCGTATTCATCATTTGAATAATATGCGTTA
>JAFQIG010000077.1 GCA_017397655.1 Clostridia bacterium
AAAAAAGCAATCGGAATTTGTAAGAGGAAAACCGATCGTGTCATTCTGAGGCGAAGCCGAAGAATCTTTTGGTAATTATTTATGTGCGTTTGTCGTGTTTTTGCCCTCTCGCAGTACCTTTGTACAGCTTCGGGGCAAAGAACGCGCCATCCCGTCACCTTTCCCGAAGTCTGCCTGCTTGCCGAAAAATATTTTTTCGACAAGCAGAAATCGCCGACAGAAGCAATCAGCTTCTGCCGGCGATTTGTTACATTAACTTATTTTAAATTAATACCAGATCCAACCGAAGAGAAGGATACGGATGAGCCACTGCCACCAGGCGTACTTAACGGTAATGTTGAAAGAGGTGGAAACGCCTTCGTATGTTACCGTGATCTTCTTTGTACCTGTGGTGGATGAATCAAAGCCTGTGAAAGTCATCTTTGATGTATCGGTAACTTTCTTGACAGTGCCGTCATTGTATCTGACGTTCAGAACGATACCCGAGAAGTTCATAGCTTCCTTGTAGTAGAAAGTTGATTTGGGAAGGTTAATAACCGTACAGCTTTCTGCAACGATCTTGATCCAATGAGCATAAATAGTCATGCTTGAGTCGATCTTAGTAGTCGAAATGATTCTTGTGCCGCCTGTCGGAGAGGTATACCAACCGGCGAACAAATAACCGGGACGTACGGGATAGGAAAGAGTACCTGCATACGGATGATACCACTGTGCATAGAAGTCTGTATCTTCTGCGACAAAGTAAGAGTCATAAGCATCAAAGACAGTTGTTTCGCCTTCAATATCCTTTGTCCAACCCTTGAAAGTACAGTTGAGCTTGAGTGACGAAGAATAAACGGTTCCGCCCATAGCGTCATAAGTGATGATGAATGTCTTTGAGGGTTCAGGTAAGATTGTGTTGTTACCCGAGTTGATGGTGATTGTTTCGGGATCAACGATACCGCCCGTAGCGTTGTAGTTGACTGTGCGGATAATGGGATTCCAATGAGCATAAAGAGTCAGGTCTTTTGTGATTTTGGAAGAAGATGTGATCTTTGTGCCCTCAACAGGATCTGTGTACCAGCCTGCAAAGGTGAAGTGCTCACGTGTGGGAGCAGGAAGAGTACCTGCCTTAGGATCGATCCACTGAGCAAAGAGTGTGGTGTTGGAGTTAGGAGCATAGGAAGCGTCGGTTCTGTAGTTTGTGCCGCTGCCGTCTGCCTTAGTGTTCCATGTTGAGAATGAACAGTCAACCGTGTTGGAAGAAATTGCAACCTGACCGCCGTTTGCGTTGTAAGAGATCGTGTATGTCTTGGGCTGTACAGGTGTCGGAAGTGTTATCGAATCGCCTGCAGTTACCGAGAGAGTAGCAGGATAGGCGATACCGCCGTTGCCGTTGAGCGAGATTGTATATGTAACGGGAGCCCAACGAGCATAGATGGTTATGTTGCCGTTGATGACAGTATCCTTTGTGACCTTGGAACCGCCTGAAAGAGCTGTGTACCAGCCGTCAAAAGCATAGCCGTCACGTTCGGGAATAAGAAGCTCGCCTGCTGTGGGATTGATCCACTGAGCATAGAGAGTATTGTCAAGGTTTACATCATAGATGCCGCCTGCTTCATAAGAAACGCCTGTGCCTGCCTGCTTGGTGTTCCAATTACTGAAAGTGCAGTCAACAGTCTTGGAGATATCGGAAACCTTGCCGCCATTGGGATCATAAGTAATCTTGAAAGTCTTTTTCGGGATGTCGGTAGTAAGAGTCAGAGGGATGTCGTAATCCTTTTTCTGAGCCTTGGGCGGATTAACACCTTCGTTGGCATCGTAAGTTACGTCATAGATTCTGCCGAACTTACCGTCCATAGTGCCGCTTGT
Organism: Clostridia bacterium; assembly: GCA_017397655.1. Lineage (GTDB taxonomy): Bacteria > Bacillota > Clostridia > Oscillospirales > Acutalibacteraceae > UBA1425. Next base: position 1,852 of record JAFQIG010000077.1, read on the forward strand.
TGTGTTACCGACATATTTGATTCCGTAAAAATACTGATTACCTGCTTTGAGCGTGTACTTGACGAGGAAGTTTTTATTTTCGCCGCTGTCATCGTCAAAAGCGAGCTCATTTCCTGCATTGTCAAGAAGGAAAACCTCTGTATCGGAATCACCGAGAGAATAGATAACATATTCGTCTGTTTCGACAGGAGTGAAAGAGAAATAATATGTCTGTCCGTTAAAGAGGATATCCTGTGAGAAGGAGCAGTTAGCTGTAAATTCGGGAGCTTTTGACCATGTTGCGTAGAGAGTGGTATCCGTGTTAAGGTGGATATCACGTGACCAGTTATCATAGTCAACGGGAAGATCGTTACCGACATAATTGGTGCTGTCGTCAGACGGATATTCATCCCAACCGCAGAAGTTGTAGCCAAGGCGAGTGGGAAGAGCGGAGCTGATCATGTAATAATCGCTGCCTGTCTGATCCATGGGAGCGTTTTCGCCGCCGTTAGCATCGTATTTAAGCGTGGACTGCTTTACGATGTGAAGAGAGTATGAGGGACACTTATACTCAAAGTAGTCGTCTTCAAAGAAAACCTTATCGGTAAGAACTGCTTTTTCAACGTTGTTCTGAATAAAGATATAGTACGTTATATCTTTTTCAAAATCAGCTTTGATATACCATGTTTCATCACGGTAAGAGGATTCTGTTTCAAGAGGAGCTGCAGAGTATGACGGGACAATTGTGAACTTGCAAAGTGCACCGTCAATATCACCGTCGAATGAACCGTGAGCAAGGTGCTCTTCAAGAACGATTTCATAAACACCGTCAACTTCGGGAGTGAAAGAATACAGCTCTGTCTTTGTACCGTATTCAAGAGAACCGGGATACCATACGGAAGAGCCAGTAGCGATTTCGTATGCCTTTTCCCAGATTGCATACAGATGAACGCTTTCACCGATGGGAAGAATCTCGTCGGGGAAGATGAGGATATCATAATCCACGGGATCCTTTGCCCAACCGAGGAAGTTGTAGCCGCTGAAAGTGGGAACTTTCCATGTTACCTTACCGGAAATTCCGTTATACTGTCTCTGAGTAAAGGTAGGATCAGTATCGTTGGGATAATTGTTGTGATAAATAATACTTGTAAACTTTGATCCGTTATAGACCCAAGGACGAGTAACAAAAGATGTCTGACCGATTGTGATACCGGAAACAGCCATATAATAAACTTCATCTGCAACGAGGTTATAGCTGAGATAATATCCGAGCTCATTAGTGTTGGGATCATTATCATTATAGGCTAAAAGCTTGCCGTCTGCGTCATAAAGAGAGACATCGGGATTATAGCCACCGACAGACCAGAAAAGATAGTTGTCGGAAACTTCGGGCTTGACACGGTACCAGATCTGCTGATGGTGGAAAGAAATTGTTGTCTCGGGAGAGAACTCGGCTGTGGCGGAAATATCCGCATCACCGTAATGCTGCCAGACAGCATAAAGAGTTGTGCTTGCCGTCAGTTCGATTTTATCACCGGGGATATAATCGGGAGTTTTGGCAGTTTTGCTTTCTGACCATCCGAGAAGTGTGTACTGAAAACGTGTGGGAACGTTGGCGGTATCGTCAAGGATGGTGTAAGAGGTCGCACCCGACTGTTTAGTCGGCATATTAGCGACATCTGCAGTTGTGTTTTTGTCGAATGTGAGCGTATAGCCTGCTGCCAAAGTCATTGTGCCGAGACCGGAGATCGGTATCATGCTGCAGAACATGACTATACACATGAAAATGGAAAGAACACGTTTTTTCATGGAAAATTCCTCCTTTTGAATTAGAATTATAATATCACAATAAAACGAGTATTTCAACTAAAAAAACAAAAATTTTTACAAATTTGTTAAAATTGTTACAAAAATATTACGAAAACAGTGCTGTTATTCGCGAAAAAGAATAAAACGGCTTGAAAAATTGACTTTTTTATGTATAATTATGTATAAAATCGATAACAGGAGCAAAAATCGGAGGTGCGGTTTATGAATCTTTCAGGCAAAACGGTAATCTTTCTCGGCAGTTCCGTAACATACGGAAGTGCATCGGGAGGTGTCAGCTTTGTTGATTTGTTGGCAGAAAAGTACGGTATGGTTGCTGTCAAAGAGGCGGTATCGGGAACGACACTTGCCGATATTAAAGATGTGTCCTATATATCGAGGATGAAAAAGCTTGACAAAAGCATCAAGGCGGATGCGTTTATTTGTCAGTTATCGACCAACGATGCTGCGAGGAAGCTGCCGCTTGGCGAGATTTCGCATAGCTTTTGCAAGGACGATTTTGATACACAAACTGTTGCAGGAGCGATCGAATACATCATTGCTTATGAAAAAGAGGTTTACTCCTGTCCGATAGCGTTTTATACGCAGGCAAGATATGACAGCGAAGCGTACAGAAATATGGCTCAGCTTTTATATAATATAAAGGAAAAGTGGAACATTCATATAATTGACCTTTGGAACTGTGACAGGGTAAACAATATTTCCGACGATGACAGAAAAAAGTTTATGTACGACCCCGTACACCCGACAAGGGACGGATACGAGCTTTTGTGGCTTCCCGTGTTTGAAGAAGAGCTGAATAAAATAACCGGCAATTAAGTAAAAATTGAAGACTCTTTGCCTGCGCGAGAGTGACACAATGAAACCGATCCGGGCAAAGAATCTTTTTGCCGCAACTGCGTTGAAAATCATTAAAACAGAAAGCTGTCGCGAGTGGAGAGGTTCGTTCGCAGCATAAAACACAAAAAACTAATACAAAACAATCAAGGGGATTCTGACAGTGAACTGCAGGAATCCCCTTGATTTATATGGTTTTATACGAACATCTGCTTTTGAAAAACCGTGTATTATACGTATAAGGTTTAATGCGGATAGGTGTTTTGTCTGCCTGTGACCAACGAACAGAATTTGCGACCCGTAGAGGTCAAAAATCTCTGACAAAGACCCTTGACGGTAACGGCAAAGGCTGTTTTGTGCAGGAGCTTGTCTTTATATGAGCGGATTTCTTTAAAGGTAAACATATTGTACCAGCGACCGACACGGCTTTCGTAACGGGAAGTATCGTTTTCGTTGACATCAAGAATTCTGTAACCGTACTGCGAGGAGAAGCGGTCATTCTGAAAACGTGTGCTTAAGGAGTTGACGATGTCGATACCCTTGTAGCGTACACCGAAAGCGTTGGTATGATCGTGACCTGTGAATATACCAAGAACGTCACCTTTTTCGACCATAGCTTCAAACTGACCGTAGTTGTAGTAACCGCTGCAGGGAGTCTCGTTGAGAGTACCGAAGTTTTTCATTTCGGGATTGAATAAATAGTATTCGTCTTTGTTGTACATATGGGGGAAGGAATAGAGCTTTCTTTTATCGGTTTTGATAAGAGCATCGTACACATCACGGACAATCATATGCTGGAACGCAAGCGAATAGACCTTCTGACCGTTGTTTGCGGCAGTCAGCTCATCGGAGACTCTTTTGTACCATTCGACCTGATCGGGAAGAACGCAACCGTAGCGACCTTTTTCGTCATAGTCACCTGAATCGAATATCCACAGATTGAAGGCAATACGGCTGTTGTCACTTGACATAACGGGAACGATGTATGTGCCGCAACCCGAAAGCTCTTCCCCGTCATCAATGCTGACCGATGACGGATGAGTGTTGTAATGAGCCATCAGCTCTTCACGGGACATGGCACCTGTTTCGGAATCGTGATTGCCGAACGTGACGGCAACAGGGATTTTTTGATCGTCAAAAATGCTCATCAGCCTGTCTATGTACTTCTTTGTTTTTGAGGAATCGTCATAATTCTGAACGTTGTCACCTGTGATGACTGCAATATCGGGCTTTTCACGCAGACAAGCCTGTTCAATAAGAACAAGCGACATATCAATATTATCATCGGAAAGATGTGTATCGGTAATATGTATGATACGAAGCCTGCCGTTTTTAAATTTAACCTTGTTTTCGTTTGTGAAGTTTGTCATATCCGCACCCCATCCGTTTTGATAAAACCATTATATAACATTTTCTCACAAACATCAACAGCAAAAGTGTTTCAAATTGCGGAGCAGAACCTTAATATATTGCACTCTCTTGTCATCCTGAGCCACAGGCGAAGGATCTTTTTTTGTTTAAAGATTCTTCACTTCGTTCAGAATGACCCGATATGCTTATGGGTGAGCTGTATCGGATTAAGATATCTTAATGTATTTATTGAACCTCATTAACCTATACAATTATTGAAATGTTCGGTTGACTGTGATATAATGCAGTCAAACTTTATGCAAAGGACGATTGTTAATGGACAAATATGCACGTTACAGATATCAGCCGTGTATGCCTCTCGGTGAGGACGGCAGACGTTGTACGGCTTCAAAGGAGCATACCGCTCTTTCACGCAAGGCGGCTTCGGAGGGTACTGTACTTCTTAAAAACGATGATAACGCTTTGCCCTTGAAAAAAGGTGAAAAGATTGCGCTTTTCGGTAAAGCGACTATTGAATACATCAAGGGTGGCGGCGGAAGCGGTGACGTTCACACGCCTTACATCCGCAACATCTATGAGGGCTTCTGCGAAAAAGAAGCTGACGGAAAGGTTTCAATTTATAAGCCTCTTGTTGATTTTTATAAGGATTACGTTGAAAAAGAAAGTGTCAACGTCATAACTCCCGAAGAGATTGATGCGGCATGGAGTGTCGTCAATGCAATGGAATTCTGTACAAAGCGTGACGATATGACCTATGACACCTTTGCGAGTATGCACGTCAGGGAAGCATTGGTTCCCGATGAGCTTATTAAAAGTGCTTCGGATTGGGCAGACTGTGCAATTATCACTCTCAGCAGATTCTCGGCAGAGGGCGTTGACCGCAGACCTCAGGGCGGTGACTACTATCTTTCCGACCTTGAAAAGGATCTCATCGACAAATGCTCAAAGCAGTTTAAAAAAGTTGTTATCGTCATAAATTCGGGTGCAACGATCGACTGTGAATACTTTGCCGAAAAAGACGGTATTCAGTCTGTGATTTTCGCATGGCAGGGCGGTATTGAAGGCGGTTCGGCAATAGCGGATATCATCTGCGGTGATGTCAATCCGTCGGGCAAGCTTGCCGATACAATAGCAAAATCGTATGATTGTTATCCCTGTAAGGAAGAATTCTGGGAGAGCTTCAAATACATTGATTATTCGGACGATATCTATGTCGGTTACAGGTATTTTGAGACAATTCCGGGAGCGTATGACAATGTCCGCTATCCTTTCGGTTACGGACTTTCCTATACTACATTTGAAATAAGCGGAAGAGTCTGCTGTGAAAGTGACGGAAAGATCGTTGCTGTCGCTACCGTAAAGAACACGGGAACAGTTCCCGGCAGAGAGGTTTTACAGCTTTATTACAGTGCTCCGCAGGGTAAGCTCGGCAAACCGTCAAAAGCTCTTGCGGCATACAAAAAGACAAAGCTTTTAGCTCCTTCGGAAAGCGAAACCGTTGTTGTCAGCTTCTGTGTAAATGATATGGCAAGCTTTGACGATCTCGGAAAAATTGCAAAATCCGCTTATATTCTTGAAAAAGGTAATTACACGTTCTTCTTTGGAACATCTCTTCGTGATACCGTGAAGCTTGATTTTGAATATTCCGTACAGGAAGATACGGTTGTTCAGCAGCTTCAGAATTGGTGTAAACCGTTTAAGCTAAAGAAGCGTATGCTGTCTGACGGCAGTTTTGAAGCGCTTCCGCAGGGCGAAGAAGAGTATTATTACGCAGTGAACGAGCCGTCGGGAGCAAAAGCACCGGAAACTCCTGTTATGTTTGATGATGTCGGTGAAAAGATCACTCTTGATGAGTTTGTTGCACAGTTCACCGAGGATGAGCTTATGGACTTTGTCGGCGGTCATGCTCCGACAGGCGTTGCGAATACAGGGTGCTTCGGAGGTCTCGCTCGTCTTGACATTCCGCCTATTCCCACAGCTGACGGACCTGCAGGTCTCAGACTTGAGCCGAAAACGGGTATCCCCACAACAGCCTGGCCCTGTGCAACGCTTCTTGCCTGTACTTGGGATCCCGATCTGATTTATGAAGTCGGTAAGGCGGCAGGTAAGGAGATCAGAGAGAATAATATCGGTATATGGCTGGCACCTGCACTCAACATTCACCGTGATCCCTTATGCGGAAGAAACTTCGAATATTATTCGGAAGATCCTGTTTTGTCGGGCAAGAGTGCAGCAGCTCTGACACGTGGTGTTCAGTCGGCAAAGACGGCAGTTTCTATAAAGCATTTTGCCTGCAACAACAAGGAAGCCAACAGATATGACATTGATGCACGAGTTTCCGAAAGAGCACTTCGAGAGATTTATCTCAAAGGCTTTGAGATCGTTGTAAAGGAAGCAGATCCGTGGACGGTTATGACATCGTATAACCGTATCAACGGTCAGCATACATCGGAAAGCTATGAACTGATTATGGGAATCCTTCGTGGAGAATGGGGATTCAAAGGAATGGTCGAAACGGATTGGGGCGTAAAGAATGACCCCGTTAAAGAGGTCAGGGCAGGTAATGATATGAAAATGCCTTGCGGATATCCCGAAGACCTTAAAGCCGCATATGACAAGGGAGACCTCACACGAGCCGACCTTGAAAAGTGCGTAAAGCGTATACTTGAAATGACAATGCGCTTTGCAGAAGAATAAAAAAGAAAAGCAACTGTAAAACGATCGTTTTACAGTTGCTTTTTTGGTGCCGGTGGCGGGGGTCGAACCCGCACCCTGTCGCCAGGACCGGATTTTGAGTCCGGCACGTCTGCCAATTCCATCACACCGGCGGGTGCTTTGATATTATAATATAAAGGATCAAAAAAATCAAGTATTAATTTTATTATTCTGATTCTTTGTCAAAAATGAGTCTGTAGCCGCCTGCGCCATAGTTGAGACAACGGTTGACTCTTGATACCGTTGTGGTGGAAGCACCTGTTTTCTGTGCTATGGAGGCGACGGTTTCACCCTCGTTTAGAAGTCTTGCGACCTCCAGACGCTGTGCAATGTCCCTGATTTCCTTGATTGTACAGATATCCTCAAAAAAACGGTAGCAGTCCTCTTTATCCTTTAAAGAAAGAATGGCATCAAACAGAGCTTCGGTCTCAGTGTTAAAAAGCTTGCTTTCGTACATAACAGTCTCCAATACAGTTTTGTAATATGAGACTATGTTATCACTTTATTATACAAAAGTCAACCCGAATTTTCAATGTGTGCGATAAAAGGAAAGTAAAAAAGAAACGACAATCTTCTGACGAAAATTGACGTTTCTTTGTGGCGGAGAAGAGGAGACTCGAACTCCTGCGCCGGTTACCCGACCTACGCCCTTAGCAGGGGCGCCTCGTCACCAACTTGAGTACTTCTCCGTGTGGTAACAAATTTATATTAAATTGTTATCGCTTAAAATGGCGGAGAGAGTGGGATTCGAACCCACGGTACCCGCAAAGGTACGACGGTTTTCAAGACCGTTCCGTTATAACCACTTCGGTATCTCTCCGTTTGGTGCAAGAGAGATGTTATCACATTTTGAATTAAATGTCAATAGTAATAATGAAATTTATAATAAAAATAAAAATTTATTTTTTTTAACACTCTGACTGCGTAATATTAATGTTTGTCACGACGTATTGTATTATACATACAGATCGGTTAAAGGTAAAGGCGTAATCTTTACACAAAAACGTTGATAAACCTTGATTTTGAAAAGTTATCCACATTATCAACAGGATTTTCAACAGTTGTAATGTGAATAGCTTTACATTGCTTTTTGGTGACAGGAGGTCACATTGCTGTTGTTTTGTAATGCTGATCTGACAGAGAAGTCGGATTTTTGAAGAAATTTTATAAAAATTTTTATAAAAACTTTTTATGCTCAAAAAAATCCTTGTGATTGTCTGCTGTAGGAAGAACGGTAAAAAAAATCAGTATTTAATATTCGCACAATTGTAAAGTGATATAACTTTACATACAACATTAAACAGGCAATAAAGTTAAAACAATCGTTGATAAATAACGATTTCTGTAACTCTTACAGATATTGTAAAATTTGCAAATGTGTAAAGTGAATAAGCTTTACATATGCGAATTTAACAATGAAGCTTTTTCTTTTGTATTTCCGGATTGCAAAAATAAATGCCTTTTTCAGCCCGTAAAAAGTTAAAAAATTTTAAAAAAATGTATTAAAATATTATTAATATGCTTGACAAATCTTAAAATAATTAATATATTACATTGTGTTGATGTGTTACTTTGCGTTTTTATGCATACGTTGCACAGACTATACTATCTATTAAGGAGATTTGAATTATGGTTTTTGAAAAAGTACAGAAAATCATCTGCGAACAGTTCGAGCTTGATGCAGACAGAGTAACAATGGAATCCAATCTTATCAGCGATCTTGGCGCTGACAGTCTCGACGTTATCGACCTTGCTATGTCTATTGAAGATGAATTTGATATCGAAGTTCCCGATGATGAGATCGACAACATCAAGACAGTCGGCGATATCGTTAAGTTCATTGACGAGCATTAATCGTTCCGTTTCGGAAAGGAAGTTTCATTTTGGCTGAACAGAAAAAGATGGTTGAGGAAATCACCTCGATGGAGGAAGATTTTGCTCAATGGTATACAGATATCGTTAAAAAAGCAGACCTTATCGAATATTCAAGCGTAAAGGGATGCATGGTAATCCGTCCTTACGGATATGCCGTATGGGAGAATATTCAGCATATTCTTGACTCACGCTTCAAGGCAACGGGTCACGAGAATGTTTATATGCCGATGTTTATTCCCGAAAGCCTTTTGCAGAAGGAAAAGGATCACGTTGAGGGATTTGCTCCCGAGGTTGCATGGGTAACTCACGGCGGTTCCGAGCCTCTGGCGGAGCGTTTGTGTGTCAGACCGACATCGGAAACACTCTTCTGCGAGCATTATGCCAATATTATACATTCTTACCGTGATCTTCCTAAGCTCTACAATCAGTGGTGCTCCGTTGTTCGTTGGGAAAAGACGACACGTCCGTTCCTTCGTTCGAGAGAGTTCCTCTGGCAGGAGGGTCATACAGCCCATGCCACGGCACAGGAGGCTGTCGAAGAAACAGAGCGTATGCTGAACGTTTATGCCGACTTCTGCGAAGAAGTTCTTTGTATGCCGGTCGTAAGAGGTAAAAAGACCGAGAGCGACAAGTTTGCAGGAGCAGAGGATACTTATGCCATCGAGGCACTTATGCACGACGGAAAGGCTCTTCAGGCAGGCACATCTCACTATTTCGGAGACGACTTTGCAAGAGCATTCAATATTCAGTATACTGACAAGAATAACACTCTTCAGTACGTACACCAGACATCGTGGGGTATGACAACACGTCTTATCGGTGCTGTTATTATGTCTCACGGTGACAACAACGGACTTGTACTGCCTCCGCAGATTGCACCGATTCAGGTTGTAATTCTGCCGATAGCACAGCACAAGCCGGGCGTTCTTGATAAAGCATACGAGCTTAAAGAAAGACTTCAGGGTCTTTACAGAGTCAAGGTTGACGATTCTGACAATTCACCCGGATGGAAGTTCTCGGAATACGAGATGAAGGGTGTACCGCTTCGTCTTGAGATCGGACCCAAGGATATGGAAAAGAATCAGTGTGTTCTTGTACGCAGAGACACACGTGAGAAGTATTTTGTATCTCTTGATAATCTTGAGGAAGAGATAGAGCGTCTTCTTTCGGAGCTTGCGGCATCCATTTATAACAAAGCACTTGAGAACCGTGAAAAGCGCACATACATCTGCCGTAACATTGACGAAATCAACAAGGCACTCAGCGAAAACGGTGACGGCTTTGTCAAGGCGATGTGGTGCGGTGATGAAGCATGTGAGGATGCAGTCAAGGAGCAGACAGGTGTAGGCTCACGCTGTATACCGTTTGCACAGGAAGAGCTCAGCGACGTATGCGTATGCTGCGGAAAGAAAGCAAAGCATATGGTTTATTGGGGCAAGGCCTATTAAAAAATACAGATAAAGTCGTCACAACGTGCTACGCACTTGACGTTTTTTCTCCCTCGACGTACCTTTGTACTACTTCGGTCGAAAAAACGCCATCTGACTTCCTTTATCTGCATTTAAAACAAAATTTCGGGACGGAGCGATTCCGTCCCTTTTTTCAAAGGATGATAATAATGATTCTTAAAAACGCAATCATCATTGATGAAAATTTTGAAGAAACAAAGAAAGATATAGAGATCGAAAACGGTGTTATCACAAAAATATCGGACAGTCTTTCGGGTGATGACGAGATCGACTTTTCGGGCAAAAAGATTTTACCGGGCTTTGTTGATATTCACATTCACGGAGCGAATGACGGAGATCTTTCCGATGCAAAGAGAGAATCGCTTGACAGGATGTCGTCTTATCTTGCATCAAAGGGTGTTACGTCGTTTTGTCCCGCAAGTATGACACTTCCTTTTGAACAGCTTTGCGAGCAGTTCAAGGCTGTTGAAGAATACAAGGGAAGCGAAAGCGGAGCCTATATCCACGGAATAAATATGGAAGGTCCGTATATCGCAATGTCCAAAAAAGGCGCTCAATGCGGCGATTATGTCAGAAGTGCCGATATTGAAGAGTTCAGAAAGCTGAACACGATCAGCAAAATCTGTCTTGTTGATGTAGCACCCGAAACGGAGAATGCTCTTGAATTCGCAAAAGAGGCGAGCAAGACCTGTACCGTTTCGATAGCACATACAGCCGCAACGTATGAGGAAGCGACAGCAGGACTTTGTTCTGGATTCTCACACGCAACGCATCTTTACAATGCTATGCCGCCCATTAAGAACCGTGAACCGGGAGCGGTAACTGCAATTTTTGACAGCGACACGGCAACGGCAGAGCTTATCTGTGACGGATTCCACAATCATCCTGCAATACTTCGCACGGCATTCAAGATTTTAGGCGAGGACAGAGCCGTTGTAGTCAGCGATTCGATGAGAGCCGCAGGCGGTGAGGACGGAGAGTTTGTGCTCGGAGGACAGACGGTATATGTCCGTGACGGAAAGGCGAGACTCTCGGACGGCACGATTGCCGCATCAACCTCGAACCTTCATGAGGAGTTTTTGAATCTTTTAAGCTTCGGTATTCCGTTTAAAAAGGCACTCAAAGCCTGTACCGCAAACCCTGCAAGGGTCATCGGTGTGTACGATAAAACAGGCAGTATCTCGATCGGCAAATCGGCAGACCTTCTGGTTCTTAACGAAGATCTTTCAATCAATACCGTATTTATCAAAGGTAATAAACAGTAAAAAACTCAGCGACTGTTTTTGAGGAACGGTCGCTGATTTTTGTTTTGAATAATAAACCGATCGGGTCATTCTGAACGAAGTGAAGAATCTTTTATGATTTCCTTGAATTCATTAAAACTCAATATCCGCAAAGTATTCTCTGTGGTCGGAGCAGGAAACATCGGTAACCGAAGCGGATATAACCTTTACCTTATCATTTGTAAAAATATAATCAATCTGCTTTACGGGAACATCACTCGGGAAGGTGAGAGTATTCCCTTTTACCAGAGTTGAGGAATCAAAAAGAAAATCCCTGAAGTGTCCGATGATTGCATTATCGGGAGTGATGTTGAAATCGCCCATAAACACCAAGGGACGCTTATCGTTTTTCAACAGATCGGTAACAGTCTTTTCTGCCATGTCCTGCTCATCGGGAGCAAGACCGAAATGACAGATATAAACCGAAAGTTCCGTACCCTCAACATCAATAACAGCGTGGAGAAGGACTCTGTTTTCGTATCCTTTATAATCTTTGCGATCTGCTTCTTTAACTTCGATAGGAAAGGTTTCAACGCTTTTTATCGGATAGCGTGAAACCGCGGCATTGCCGTATTCGCCGCACGATATGTCAATAGCTCTTGCAAAGCGGTGATTAAATCCGAGGGCATTGCCGATAAATTCCGCCTGACCGATTTTACCTTTCGGAGCTTCGTTGTAAACCTCGTTAAGTCCGCAGATGTCAAGACCTGTTGCGGCTATCTGATCTGCACAGCTTTTAAGATCGATGACAGCTTCGCCGTTTTTCAGATAATGCGGATAATTGATTCCGTGTTGGATATTGAATGTACCTATGCGGATTTTCATAAGATGACCTCTTTTCTGCCGTAACAACTTAATCGAACGAGCATAAGTTGTTATCGGTGATATTATATGTTTTATGATTTATCAGGCGGATTACTGATACCGCTTTTCGGAACTACAGCAGGTTCTTCGTGCGTGTTTTTTATGAAGAACGGCAAAATGAACAGGGAAGTACAATGTGCGCTTTCATGCATAGCCGCAGGAATAATGACAGCGGCATCTGTATGGAGCTTACTTATACCGTCATACGAAATGGCATCACAGGGAAAGATGCATCCTGTGATACTGCCGAATATAGGATTCTGGTCAGGTGTAATTTTTGTACTTGCAGTAGATGCCTTGTCACGAAGACTGAAAAGAACGGCTCAGAATCCGTTGTTTTTGACGGCATTTACGGTGGCGCTTCACAATCTGCCCGAGGGTATGGCGGTAGGTGCGGTATACGCAGGACTTTTCTCGGAGGATCCGACCGTAAGTGCGGCAGAAGCTCTTGCGCTGAGTATAGGAATTGCGTGTCAGAACTTTCCCGAAGGGGCGATAATCTCCGTACCGCTGTATTCGTCGGGTAAAAGCAGGTTTAAATCATTCATACTCGGTTTTTTATCGGGAGTGGTTGAGCCTGTCGGGACATTGCTGACGCTCTCTTTGTCAAGGATGATAATCCCTGCATTGCCGTGGTTTTTGAGCTTTGCCGCAGGGGCAATGATCTATGTCGTGACAGAAGAGCTGATTCCGATGAAGTCAATATTCAGACAAAACGGTAAAGGTGCAATGTTTTTTTCGATAGGATTCTGTATAATGATGAGCCTTGATATGGCACTATAATATAACAAAACTTTATTTTAGTCAAACTATTGATTTTTTTCTATGTAAAAAGTATACTTTTTACATAGGAGGGATGTTCAAATGGAGTTTATCAGATTTATCGCAGCAATTTTTATGGCGGTGTTTATTCCCGTCAGCTCGTTTGTTGGCTCGTTTTTTAAGGAGGAAGTGAATGTGAATTTTACGGAACCGCAAAAACAGGAAAAGCAGTTACGTGATGACGGCGTTTTTGAAAAAGGTGAGAATGATTTTGTCGTCACGACCAAGGAAGAGCTTATCGGTGCGAAGAATGAGTTAAAAGCACTCAGAGCATCGGGCAACAGCGACAGAATAACAGTATGGATAAGAGGCGGCGAATACACTTTTGAAGAGACAATGACGTTTGATGAAAGCGATGCCGACAATGTTGTCTACAGAGCATATCCGGGTGAAAAGGTCAGCTTTACGGGTACCGTATCGCTGACGGGATGGACTGAGGAGACGGTCAACGGCATTACTGCGTGGAGTACGCCGATACCGCAGGGAATGAACTTTGAAGCGGCAGTCAAGGACGGTAAGGTTCTGCCCAAAACGAGATATCCCGAAAAAGGCTATCTGACAATAGAGACAGAGGATCACTCCGATGCAATATTCACAGAGGAGACAACTCCGTGGTATCTCGGATACGGCGACAGAGCATTTGTCGGTAATCCGTCCTACAATCCGGAACAGCTTAAAAATGTTGAAAATGTATGTGTTCGTATTCTTCACTATTGGGTAAGTGATGTCAACTATCTTACATCATACGATGCAAAGGAGAATAAGTATTATACAAAATATCCGTTCTGTATGAGGGTTCTCAAAGGGGACAGATACTTCTTTGAAAATATTTTTGAACAGCTCAATTCTCCCGGCGAATGGTATCTTGACAGCGAAAACAACAAGCTCTACTACGTACCGGAAGAGACGGATTCGATGGATGATACCGTTATCAAAGCGTGCGTCAATGATAAAATAATTGATATGAGCGATACGGAAAGGGTGGAATTCAGAGGAATAACGTTCTGCAACACGGATTTCACATATCCCGAAAAGATCGACGAAACAGGCTTTTTGGCACAGTACGGCATACGTTTCCCGCAGGCAGAGTATGACTTTGACGGAGCTGTTTCCGTTACCAAGGCAAAAGGCATCAGCTTTACAAACTGTGATTTTCTCAACATAGGTAACACGGGAATCAAGTTTAACCGACTTGTAAAGGATTCGACGGTAACGGGATGTCTGTTTAAAAATATCGGCTGCAGCGGTGTATACGTTCACGGATACAATACCGCTGAGGAAGAGAAGATTACGGAAAACATCAAGGTTACCGATAACAGAATCGAATCGTACGGCAGAAACGGTAATTCGGGTATCGGAATTCTTCTGACTCATGCACGTAATTGTGAAGTGTCGAACAACGAAATCAGTGACGGTTATTATACGGCAATCTCCGTAGGCTGGAATTGGGGCTATGCCTACAGCGTATCGGGTAACAATCTTATAAAGGATAACCTTATTTACAACATCGGTCAGGGATGGCTGTCCGATATGGGCGGAATATATACTCTCGGCATACAGCAAGGCACCGTTCTGTCGGGTAACGTCATTCACGATGTCGCAGCAGATGAGGGCGAAGGCGGCTACGGCGGATGGGGAATCTATCTTGACGAGGGTTCATCGCATATCGTTGTAGAAAAGAATCTTGTGTATTCGTGCGGCTCACAGAGCTTTAATATGCACTACGGCGAAGAGAATATTATAAGAAATAATATCTTTGCTCTCAGTAAGAACGGTCAGGTCAGATCGAGCTATAAAGAGGATCACATTCAGTTCAGACTGAAGGGGAATATCATACTTTCCGATGACTCACTCTCATATGCCAGAGCGAACGAAAAGGATATTTACAAGGATGACGGCAACCTTTACTGGGATCTGACAAACGGTAAATATGTTGTAAGCTCCACAACGGAAGAAAAGCATCTTGACTGTCTGATGTACGAAAAGCTTATGAAGCTTTCGGGATACTACGTCAACGGTGTTTTTGCAGATCCGCTTTTCCGTGATCCGCGAAACTTTGACTTCCTTATAGCGGACGATTCACCTGCGGTAAAGAGTATCGGCTTTGAAACGTGGGACTACGACAACGCAGGAACAAAAACCGATTTTTCGTCAGCGGACTGAAAATAAAGCTAAAGCTTTTTACATTCCGTTAAAGTTTGTTCGTAGTGTAAAACAAAATCTGAATCAGCTTTTATTCGTATAATAATTTTGGGGTTTTTGCAGGCTTATTTCCTACAAAAACCCCTTGCTTTATATGGCTTTATACGGTCTTCGCTTTTTTACATCCCCTGAAAACGGCTGATTTTTGAAATGTTCGGGAGAACGATCAGTCTTCGTTTGCAAGCTTCTCGATACAAGATTTGCAGATCTTTTTGTTTTTGAATGTGACGATGTCATCGGCAGAACCGCAGAAGATGCAGTTGGCTTCAAACTTTTTAAGAATGATCTTGTCATCCTCAACAAAGATTTCAAGAGAATCCTTGTTATCCTCAAGGTTGAAAAGAGTGCGGATCTCGCGGGGGAGAACAATGCGTCCTACCTGGTCAATGCGACGAACGATGCCTGATGATTTCATATTATTTACCTCCGTAATTTAAGTTTGACTTATATTACCATAAAATGACAAATTTGTCAATACTATTTACAAATTTTTCTAAATTATTTTGTTTTATTTCTTTGTACTTGTTTTTACGAGGAGTTTTAACAAGAATTATTTGGTATTTTTAATTTGTTTTTTATGTTTATGGGTAGATGTTTTGTACAGGTATACAAAATTTGATAAAATGTCCTTTTGGTGCTTGCATATTTTTGTAAAACAGGCTAAAATACTAAAGGTTAAATAAAAACAAAATTGTTTTTTTGGAGGTAAATCAAATGTCAGTTAAAGTTGCAATCAATGGTTTCGGACGTATCGGCCGTCTTGCATTCCGTCAGATGTTCGGCGCAGAGGGTTATGAAGTAGTTGCTATCAACGATCTTACATCTCCCGCTATGCTTGCTCATCTTCTCAAGTATGACTCTGCTCAGGGTCGCTATGCTCTTGCAGATACAGTCAGCGCAGGCGAAGACAGCATCACGGTTGACGGCAAGACAATCAAGATCTATGCTGAAAAAGACGCTGCTAACCTTCCTTGGGGCGAAATCGGTGTTGACGTAGTTCTTGAGTGCACAGGTTTCTATACATCAAAGGCAAAGAGCCAGGCTCACATCGACGCAGGTGCAAAGAAAGTTGTTATCTCTGCTCCCGCAGGCAACGACCTTCCCACAATCGTTTACAGCGTTAACGAAGCTACTCTTAAGGCTGATGACAACATCATCTCTGCAGCTTCCTGTACAACAAACTGCCTTGCTCCCATGGCAAAGGCTCTCAACGACTATGCTCCCATCGTCAGCGGTATCATGACAACTGTTCATGCTTACACAGGTGACCAGATGGTTCTTGACGGTCCCCACAGAAAGGGCGACTTCAGAAGAGCTCGTGCAGCTGCTGCTAACATCGTTCCCAACTCCACAGGCGCTGCAAAGGCAATCGGCCTTGTTATCCCCGAACTCAACGGCAAGCTTATCGGTTCTGCACAGAGAGTTCCCGTTCCGACAGGCTCCACAACTCTCCTTGTAGCAGTTGTTAAGGGTAAGGACATTACTAAGGAAGGCATCAACGCAGCTATGAAGGCAGCTTCTTCCGCATCCTTCGGCTACACAGAGGAAGAACTCGTTTCCGGCGATATCGTAGGTATCACATACGGTTCTCTCTTTGATGCAACTCAGACAATGGTTGCTAAGATTGACGACGACACATATCAGGTACAGGTAGTTGCATGGTATGACAACGAAAACAGCTACACAAGCCAGATGGTTCGTACAATCAAGTACTTCGCAGAGCTTGCATAATTTTAATTGAATCTGTTTGCGGCATCTTCCGACAGGAGGGTGCCGTTTTTTTGTTTGGTTCAGGTTGCCGCCCGTAAAAAACAATAATTTCGGGCGGTACACCCACACCCGAAAAATTGTTCCGAACAAACCGACATCTGCCGTCTGCTTGATGCAAGGATTTCATTCCAATGCCCGTATAACCGACTTATTTGTTCGCTTCTATAAACGCTTCAACATCGTCCGTTCTGATATCTATGCAATTATCTTTGTTATCTTTTGTGACAAGTCTCATGTACAACGGCGTGTCCCCCGTAGAGCCTCCGATCCGCAGTTCAAAGTTTTCGTCAATTTCATAAACCAATATATAAAGCCCCGAACCGACATCGGTGCTTTCATACCGTTCAAAATCGCTCCAGGTCAGCGCTTCCCCCTTTGCTGACAACTCAACAACAGTTTCAAGTGTCAGTCGGTTCTGACGGTCACAGCTGCAAAAAGTAATAAGACAGACTGCAAATAAGAACAATGCAATATATTTTTTCATACCAACAATCTCCTCAGTTTTTATTAATTGTATCATATATATGTTACCAATATGTTAATAATCCAATAACAGTTATCACGTCAGAGGTACTTTGACAATCATATGCCGTCTTTGTTCCGAATATATTGTATCAACAATCAAAAGGAGTTGACGGTATGGATTGGCACAGTATAAGCGCCGATCAGGCGGTAAAGGAGCTTTTTACCGATCCCGATAGCGGACTTAGTGAAAAAGAGGCACAAAAAAGATTGCTGAAAGACGGCGAAAACACTCTTAAAACAAAAAAACAAGGCGGCATTTTGGCAACTTTTCTGCACCAGTTTGCTGACTTTATGATAATAATTCTTTTAGCTGCGGCGGCAGTTTCCTTTGTAACCTCCGTAATCAACAAGGAAAATGACTTTCTTGACCCGATTGTCATACTTGTTATAGTTGTTCTGAATGCCGTTGTCGGAACGGTGCAGGAAATGAAGGCACAGAAGGCTCTTGAAGCACTCAAAAAAATGTCGGCACCTACCACCACCGTGCTTCGTGACGGCAAAAGAAGTCGCATTGCCGCCTCACGTGTCGTAAAAGGTGACATAATCCTGCTGTCATCGGGAGATATGGTTCCTGCCGATGCAAGACTCATCGAAGCATCTGCCGTCACTACGCAGGAAAGTGCTCTGACAGGCGAGTCAATGCCGTGTGAAAAAGATCCCGACGTTCTGCAAAGTAGCGATTGTCCGCCTGCCGACAGACAGAATATGCTGTTATCGTCAACACTTCTGCTTACAGGTCACTGCAAGGCGGTTGTTTGCGAAACGGGAATGAACACACAGATAGGTGCGATTGCAGGACTTCTTGATTCCGAAGAAGCTCCCAAAACACCTCTGCAGGAAAAGCTTCACAAGGTCAGCCGTGTACTCGGTATAGGTGCACTCGCAATTTGCTTTATAATATTCGTACTCGGCATAATAAATAAAATACCTGCCTTGCAAAGCTTTATGCTGTCGATAAGTCTTGCAGTTGCGGCAATCCCCGAGGGTCTGCCTGCCATTGTTACGGTTGTGCTGTCGCTCGGCGTTCAGCGTATGGCAAAGCGTGGCGCAATCATTACAAGTCTGCCTGCCGTAGAAACGCTCGGTTCGGCAACAGTTATCTGTTCGGATAAGACAGGTACACTTACTCAGAACAAAATGACTGTCACAAAAACTGTTACCTTTGACAGCGAAGATGACCTTTTATACAAAGCCGCACTTTGCTGTAATGCCAAAGTCAGCGGTAAAAGAGGCAAGCGCACGGCAGAGGGCGAGCCGACCGAAAACGCCATCGTTCTGTATGCAGACGAAAAGCGTGTTTTTGACAAGCGCGATACCCCCGAAAGAATCGACGAGCTGCCGTTTGATTCCAAAAGAAAAAGAATGTCCGTTCTGCTTCGGGACAAGGAGAGCGTTTTTCAGATCACAAAAGGTGCTCCCGACATACTGATACCGCTTTGCACTACCGTTTTACAAGACGGAAAAGAATACCCGATGACCGCATCGATGAAGGAACGGCTGTCAAGGCTTAATTCCGATATGGCAGGCGATGCCTTGCGTGTCATTGCGGTTGCTCACAAAAAGAGTGATACCATAAGCGAAGAAAATCTTTGCTTTTCGGGTTTTATCGGTATGAGTGATCCGCCGAGAAAAGAGGCGGCAGAGGCTGTCAGAATATGCAAGGAAGCAGGTATCAAGCCTGTAATGATAACAGGCGACCACGCAGTCACGGCAAAGGCCGTCGGTATAAAAATCGGTATCTGTGACAGCGACGATATTCCGATAACAGGAGCAGAGCTTGACGGTATGAACGATGACGAGCTGTGCGAAAGAGTGAAAAGCTGTCATATTTTTGCCAGAGTTACACCTGAGCATAAGGTCCGCATCGTCAAAGCGTTCCGCAGAAACGGTGAACGTGTTGCCATGACAGGTGACGGCGTAAATGATGCGCCTGCGCTGAAGAGTGCCGATATCGGTTGTGCAATGGGAAAAAGCGGTACCGATGTTGCAAAGGGTGCCGCCGATATGATACTGACAGACGACAACTTTGCCACAATTGTAAAAGCAGTTGAGCAGGGCAGAGGAATTTTTGACAACATCCGCAAAGCCGTTCACTTTCTTTTAAGCAGTAACATCGGCGAAATTGTAGTCGTTTTTCTGGCTTCTGTTTTAAAGATGCCGTCTCCTCTTTTACCCATACAGCTCTTGTGGGTAAATCTTGTTACCGACTCTTTCCCTGCATTGGCAATAGGAACGGAAAATCCCGATGCCGATATTATGAAAAGACCTCCGAGAGATACAAACGAAGGCTTTCTGTCAAAGGGTTTCGGCTTTGATATTGCCGTTGAGGGACTGACTGTCGGTGCATTGACGCTTCTGTCCTTTGTTATCGGAAGATCGCTTTTCGGCATTGACGCAGGCAGAACGATGGCATTTATTACCTTGAGTCTCAGCGAGCTTTTTTATGCCGTCAGTATGCGCTCTGAGAAACCTGTTATATCGGCAGGTCTTTTCAGCAATAAAAAAATGGTGTGGTCCGTGCTGCTGTGTACCCTGTTACAGGTAGTCGTCGTAACACTTCCCACACCGTCTGCAATTTTTAAATCAGTTCCTATCGGAACGGTCGGTTGGTTTGTCAGTATTATATTGTCGCTTGTTCCTTTTGCGATTCTTGAAACAGAAAAGCTGTTAAGACATAAAAAGGCTTTATCCCGCAACAGCAGAGGTTTCCGAGGTTTCACTTTCAGAATGCCCCTCGCTCGTTTCGGAAGAGCTCTCGTCGGTCACTCTTTCGGTAGTGACGATAACAGGAGCCGTAGTTGATACGGGAACAGTCTTTTCGGGCTCTGCAACCTCTGCCATAGCCGTGTTGCTGAGCGATCCTATATGGTATCCGTCGCTGTCCTCTCTTAAAGTGATATTCATATACTTTGCAGGCGACGGTGCCGTATACTGTCCGTTTTCTATCTGTGCCCACTCCGAGCCTATAATATATCCGACAGTCAGCGTTATTGACGATCCTGTTTTTTCCGCTTCGTATACCTTCGGTGTATAAAGCGGATCAACGCTTGTTATGGGGATAACGTACGACTTCTTTTCCGAATTATATACAACACCGTAAAAAGAGTCCGTAACGGCAGTGTGACTGAGAACCGTCTCGTTTCCGAAAAGCTTTGCAAAGTACTGCTCGATATCCTTTTGAGGTACAAGAAGTCCCGTTACTTCGCCCTCAAAAACCTCATAGGTGTTGATCTTTTCGCTGTCAAGGATAAGCGCACTTACAGCCGCATCAATAAGATCAACGGTGTCAGCCGTACTGACGTCGTCAAACGGTGACGGATCTATCAGTACAAACGGCTCTAAAAACTCCTCGTACTCGGCATTTTTTGAGCTTACGTTCGTTACCGTCATAACCTTATCGGCAACAAGCATTACAGCCTTTACAAATCCGAAAATTGCAAAAGCCGTTACGATTAATCCCAGCAAAAACGATCCTATGTGCTTTTTCTTAGTCTTTTTCTTACTCATAAAGAGCATCCTTTCACTGTCAGCGGATCTGTCCCGATCCCAATACAATATATTTAACGCTTGTCAGATCGGAAAGTCCCAAAGGTCCTCTTGCGTGGAGCTTCTGCGTTGAAATACCGATTTCGGCACCGAAGCCGAATTCCTCGCCGTCGGTGAAGCGTGTCGATGCATTGACATATACCGCTGCCGCATCAACCTTTTGTATAAACTTCTGCGATGCCGTGTAGTTTTCGGTAATGATACATTCGCTGTGTCCCGTTCCGTTTTCGGCAATATGCTCTGCCGCTTCGTCAAGACTGTCAACCGTTTTTACCGAAATTATATAGTCAAGAAACTCTTTGGCATAGTCCTCACAAGAAGCGGGAACTGCTTTTTCAAAGAGTGAACAAACCGTCTCGTCTCCTCTGATTTCTACGCCTGCTTCGTGTAATTTTTCACAAATAACAGGTATTGCCTTTTGTGCAATATCACGGTGAATCAGCAAGCTCTCACACGCGTTGCAAACTGAAGGACGTGATGTCTTGGCGTTGATAATAATTTTTGTTGCCATGTCGATGTCGGCATCTTTATCAACATATGTGTGACAGTTGCCCGTGCCTGTTTCGATAACAGGTACCGTTGCATTCTCAACAACTGCACGGATAAGTCCTGCACCGCCTCTCGGGATCAGAACATCAACATATGCGTTCATTTTCATCAAGGCATTTGCGCTGTCTCTTGACGTATCCTCGACAAGCTGGATGCAGTCGGCAGAAAGTCCTGTCGATTCTACAGCTTCTCTCATACACTCGGCAATTGCCTTGTTGGAATTGATTGCTTCCTTACCGCCTCTAAGGATTACCGCATTGCCTGCCTTTAAACAAAGTGATGCGGCATCGCTTGTGACGTTCGGTCTTGCTTCAAAAATTACCGCTATTACGCCGAGAGGAACGGTAACCTTTTGTATCCTGAGACCGTTGGGACGTGTATCCCCCGTGAGAACACGGTTGACGGGATCGTTTGCCGCCGCTACAAGGCGCACTCCGTTTGCCATGCCGCCGATTCGTTTTTCGTCAAGACGAAGTCTGTCAAGAAGCGACTGTGTAAGTCCTGCCTTTTTTCCGTTTTCTATATCCTTTGCGTTTGCGTCAAGAATTTTTTCCGTATTATTTATCAGCGCATCCGCTATCGCATAAAGCGCTTTGTTCTTTTCGGCTGTAGTTGCCGCACGGAGAGACGAAGCGGCTTTTTTTGCTCTTTTTCCGAGTTCTGTCAGCATAAAAATTCCCCTTTTATTGTTTCTTGAAATGTGTTCCGATCTGTCTGCCGTCAAAAAGTCTGTAAATATCCTCAGGATTGGAACCGTTCATTATGAATGTATCTATACCTGCTTCTGTTGCAAGCTTTGCCGCACCGAGCTTTGTCGCCATACCGCCTGTTCCAAGCCTTGAAACGCTCGGTCCTGCCATATGAAGAAGCTCGTCATCAATGCGGCTGACAACGGGAATCAACACGGCATTCTCGTCCTCGGCAGGATTTGCGGAAAAGAATCCGTCAATATCCGACAAGATTATCAGAACATCCGCACCGACAAGCTTTGCCACCTGCGCCGAAAGATTATCGTTATCACCGTAAACGATTTCTTCAACGGCAACGCTGTCGTTTTCGTTAATGATGGGTATTGCATCATAGTCAAAAAGACGGTCAAAGCAGTTGATAAGATTTTCACGGCGTTCGGGATTCTCGATATCACTGCGTGTGATAAGAAGCTGTCCGACGGTATGACCGTATTCTCCGAAAAGCTTATCGTACATAAACATCAGCTCACATTGTCCGACCGTTGCCGCAGCCTGTCTGCCGGGTGTGTCCTGCGGACGCTCCTTAAGTCCGAGCTTGACCGCACCGATGCCGATAGCTCCCGATGAAACAAGCGTTACCTGTTTGCCGGAATTCTGTAAATCCGAAAGCACCTCGCACAGCGTTTTGAGTCTTCTGATATTTATCTTTCCGTTAGAATATGTAAGAGTCGATGTACCGACCTTTACTACTACACGTTTTGCATCCTTTAACATATTTACACCTCAGTTTTATATCAGCGAGCCAACAGCTCACGGTAGAATTTTTGTGTTTTCACCTTACCCGTCACGCAAAGCGAAATGTCCTTTGTATCAAAGAGCGTGTGCGCCATATCCGAAAACTCTTCAAACGTAACCGATGACAGTCTGTTAAGGTATTCATCATCAGTTACCGCTTCAAAAGAGAGAAGCTCACCTCTTGCGAGTCTTGCCGCCGCTGTACCGGGTGATTCCAGACTCATTACCGCTGCCGCTTCCGTCTGTTCCTTTATCCTTTCAAACTCCGCTTTTGTCAGCGTATCGGGGAACTCTCTCATCAGTCGCAAAACCTCGCATATTGCCCGTTCCTCATTAGTGTGCGAAAGTCCCATCATAATGCAGACGGCACCTGAATGAAGATATGCCGTGTTGAACGCATCTATCGAATAGACAAGTCCCAGCTCTTCCCTGATGCGTTGAAAAAGCCGTGACGAACCTGTTCCGCCGAGCACAGCACAGGCATAATTGCAAGCGTGAAGCCGCTTATCGGAAGAAGCTATGCCGGGAAAACCGAGCGTGACGATGTTCTGTTCAAATCTTTTACCCACACACTTTACAAAGCGGTGAGGCTGTGCGGCACCTGCCGTTATCGGATTGTTTGTATTCAAAAGCTTTCCGAAATACTTTTCACAAAGCTTTAAAACATCGTCCTCGTTGAAGTTTCCCGAAAAAACACATACCATACGCTCGGGAACATAGAACTTTTTCATATGCTCCCGCATCATCTTTTCATCAAAAGAGAGAATATTTTCCCTTTTGCCGACAATGTTGCGACCGAGCATATCGCTTTTCCAGAAATTCTCGTAAAACGTATCAATGCACAGATCCTCGGAGCTGTCCTCGTATGATAAAAGCTCCTCCGTCACAACACCTTTTTCAAGCTCGATATCGCTTTCTTTGAGAAGCGGTTCGGTTATCATTTCGCCGATTACCGAAAAAAGCTTTTCGATATGACGTGTCAGCGACCGTGCATAAATACAGGTATATTCCTTTGTTGTATATGCATTTAAAGAGCCGCCCGTTTCGTCGGTAATCTCCGCAATGTCACGTGCGGAAAGAGTATCGGTCCCCTTGAAAAGCATATGCTCAATAAAATGCGAAAGACCGGAAGTCTCTGCCGTCTCAAACCGCGAGCCGCTGCCTATCCATATGCCCATCGAGCAGCTTCGCAGATACGGCAAGGGATTCAGAATCACACGAAAACCGTTGTCAAAAATAATTTTTTTCATATTCATCACATCTGAAAACGGAAGGTAGTCGCTCCGAATGTCAGCGTATCACCGTTTTCTATAATTGTTTTTTTATCGATTCTTCTGCCGTTGACAAAAGATCCCGTCTTTGAATATGTATCAATAAGAGTCCAGCCTTTTCTGCGTCTTGCGATAACTGCGTGGAATCGTGATACGGACATATCCGCATCGATGATAATATCGCACACGTTGCTTCGGCCTACCGATATTTCCCAAAAGGTCAGCTCGTGAACATCGTTTGTTTTTGTGTTGATAAGTGCTGCATATTCGGGTGACGGAAACTTGTGTCTGAGTAACGTAAAGGTACAGTAAATCAGGATTATTGCACCTATTACAGGCAGTATATACCGTGAAGATTCGGTCACGACGGAAATCAGATCTTCCATAAAATCACCGCACACCCCTTTATAACATTTATTCAGTATAACATTATATATCATCGTTAATAAAAAAGCAAGGGTGAAAGAAACCGTTTGCCAAATCTTAATATCGCAAAGAAAAAGTATAATTTATATTGTATAAAACCACGACTTGTGATACAATATAAGTTAATATATAAGAAGGGAATCTGCCGATGAAAACAAAACGTGCATTTCCGATGGTGCTGGTCACACGCAAGGCGGAAAAATCAATTAAAAACGGACATCCCTGGGTGTTTTTTGACGAAATAACCGACAGCTTCGGTGAAATAGAAAACGGCTGTATCGTTGATGTTGTTTCCGATAAGGGAACATATCTCGGAAGCGGTCTTTACAGCGAAAAAAGCAAGATCCGTGTCAGGATACTTTCTCACAACGCCAACGACAAGTTTGACGAAGCCTTTTTTGAACGACGCATCAGATATGCCGTTGACTGCCGTCACAGCATTATGGGCGATGATTTTTCAGCCTGCAGACTTGTATTCGGCGAGTCTGACGGTTTGCCGGGACTGACGGTTGACAGATTCTCGGATGTCTGTGTATCACAGGTTATGTCATACGGAATGGAGCAACGCAAGGATATAATTTACCGTTCGCTTATAAAGGTTCTTTCGGAATACGGTGTTTCCGTGCGTGGTATCTATGAACGCAACGAAGCCTCTCTGCGTGAGCAGGAGGGACTTACCCCCTTTAAGGGTTGGTATATGCCCGAAACCGTCTCCGACAGCGACAACACTACCGCCGTCATTACCGAAAACAAAATTCAGTATACGGTCGATTTTGAAAACGGTCAGAAGACAGGCTTTTTCCTTGATCAGAAATACAACCGTCTTGCCGTATCAAAAATTGCAAAGGGCAGAAAAGTTCTTGACTGCTTTACCCATACGGGATCGTTTGCTCTTAATGCCGCATTAGGCGGTGCTCAGCACGTTACTGCTGTGGATATTTCACAAAAAGCCGTTGATGATGCTATGCACAATGCTGAGGTAAACGGACTTTCGGACAGAATGGACTTTATCTGCACCGATGTTTTTGATCTTCTGACAGAGCTTTCCGCAAAAAACGAAAAGCCGTACGATTTTATAATTCTCGATCCGCCTGCTTTTACAAAGAGCCGCAAAACGGTCACAAGTGCCGAACGAGGATACAAAGAAATAAACTACCGTGCGATGAAGCTTTTGCCCAGAGGCGGATACCTTGCAACGTGCTCGTGTTCACACTTTATGAACAATGATCTGTTTGTCAATATGCTGAAAAGTGCCGCCCTTGATGCAGGAGTTCAGCTCCGTCAGCTTGAAGTCAGACAGCAATGCTGTGACCATCCCATACTGTGGAATGTTCCTCAGACGGATTACCTTAAATTTTACATATTCCAGATTGTATAGGAGGCTATGATGAACGAAAAAACTCTCGGCATACTCGGCGGTGTGGGACCCCTTGCCACCGTATATTTTGCCGATCTTATTGTAAAAATGACTCCTGCCGATTGCGATCAGGATCACATACGAACCATCGTTTCCAACAATCCCAAAATCCCCGACAGAACCGACTACATCCTTGATAATACCAAGCCCAATCCTCTTCCCGTTATGATAAAGGATGCAAAAATGCTGGAATCTCTCGGTTGTGACTATATAGCAATCCCGTGTAATACGGCACACTTCTTTTTTGATGAAATTCAGAAAAATATTTCGGTCGAGCTTATCAATATTGTTGAGGAAACGGTAAAGTTTGCGTCCGACAATGTTCCGAATCTTCAAAAGCTCGGTATTCTTGCCACATCGGGAACTCTCCACTCACGTGTGTACGAGCACGTCTGTGAGCGCTTCGGTATAGAATGCTGTATACCTACCGACAGCGAAACAGACAGGCTGATGCACATCATTTACAACGAAGTCAAGGCAGGCAAGCCTTCCTCTCACAAGGAGCTTTTCAGCATCATTGATTCGATGAAGGAAAGAGGCTGTGATGCAGTCGTTCTCGGCTGTACGGAGCTTTCCGCAATATACTATGAGCTTGGGACACAGCGTGTTGATATTGTTGATTCGATGACCTCACTCGCTGCCGCCTGCGTCAAAAGAATCAAGAACGGAGTGATAAACATATGAACTTTTCAGAAATTGCCGTAAACCGTCAATCCTGCAGAAGCTATGACTCCTCTGTATCCGTTGAGGATGACAAACTGCAAAAAATTCTTGAGTCTGCTCGTCTTTCTCCCTCTGCGTGTAACGGTCAGCCGTATCACATCACCGTTTGCAAGGGCGAATCGGCAAAGCTGGTCGCCAAAGCATCAACGGGTATGGGAATGAACAAATTTGCATCCGATGCTCCTATAATACTTGTAATATCCGAAAAACCGTATGTAAAAACCGCCGCTGTCGGCAGTAAAATCACAGGCAACGACTACCGTTCCGTTGACATCGGTATTCTGTCTGCTTACATCACGGCAGAGGCTGCCGCTCAGGGACTCGGCACCTGTATTCTCGGTTGGTTCGATGATAAAAAGATACGAAAGATCTGCAATATCGACTCCCCCGTCAGACTTCTTATCACTCTCGGTTATCCCAAAGACGGCGATCCTCTTCGCAACAAAAAACGCAAAGATTTGAACGAGCTTGTTTCGTTCTGTGAATAATATATGAAAGGTTGTTAAATTATGAAACGTTTTATCTCTCTCTCGCTTGTTTTCCTTTTCACCGCACTTTGTCTTTTCGGTTGTACAAACGACAAAGATACAGGCGATACTACCGCCTCTCCGAACACCGCAGAGCACAGCAAGGTTCTGTTTACAATGGAAAACGGTGACACCTTCACCGTTGAGCTGTATCCCGAATATGCTCCCGCAACTGTCGCAAACTTTTTGAAGCTCACAAACGAAGGCTTCTATGATGGTCTTACCTTCCACAGAGTCGTTGACAACTTTATGGCACAGGGCGGTGATCCCGAAGGCAACGGTATGGGCGGTTCCGACGAAACAATCCCCGGTGAGTTCTCGTCAAACGGATTTGCAAGCAATACTCTTTCTCACACAAGAGGCGTTATCTCCATGGCTCGTTCAAACGATCCTAACTCCGCTTCATCTCAGTTTTTCATCTGCTACACCGATGACTGCGCCTTCCTTGACGGCAACTATGCCGCTTTCGGTGAAGTTATCGAGGGTATGGAAACAGTCGATGCTTTCCTTAAGGTTGAACGTACATACGGCTCTGACGGAGCAGTTTCTTCTCCCCTGACTCCGATCGTTATCGAAAGTGCTAAGGTGATCGGATGAAAAAGCTGATCAGTCTGTTACTGTCTGTTCTGATGATTTTTCCTTTCACAATGATTTCTTTTGCCGAAGATATGGAATACACCAAAAAAACAAATGAGATAAACATCCGTGATCCGTATGTGCTGGTATCCGACGGCAAGTATTATATGTACGGAACAGGTGCCGCAAAGGGACCCGGCTACGGCTGTTATGTCAGCGAGGATTTGGAAAACTGGGCAGGTCCGTTCAACGTCTTCTCGGCTCCCGAAGGCTTTGACGGAACCAAGCAGTTCTGGGCTCCCGAATGTCATTATTACAACGGTAATTATTATCTTTTTGCTACATATTTTTCAAGCTCTGCACAGCACAGAGGAGTATCCGTTTTCCGTGCAGATAACCCTCTGGGACCGTTCACCGAGATATCTGACGGTCACATAACGGATCATACGCAGGATGCAATTGACGGTACGCTCTATGTTGATGAAAGCGGTCAGCCGTGGATGATTTATGTTCACGAGTGGACGTGTATGCCTGACGGTGAAGGCGCTATGGATGCCGTAAAGCTGAGTGATGATCTTTCTCACTTTATCAGCGAGCCCGTACAGCTGTTCAAGGCAAAGGATCCCGTATGGACAGACAGCTTCGTTACCGACGGGCCTTTCCTGTACAGGACAAAGTACGGAAAACTCCTGATGCTGTGGTCAAACAACTGTGACAGCGGATACTGTGTCGGTATTGCAAAATCCTCCGACGGCACTCCCGACGGCAAGTGGTTACAAAGCACGACTCCCGTTTATAAAAGAAACGCAAAAAACACTTATGACGGCGGCCACGGAATGCTTTTTGAAACACTTGACGGCAAGCTTATGATGTGTATTCATTCGCCTAACTCACGCAAGGATGACGGCACCTTTGAAACTGCAAAGTTTATCGAAATGCTTGACACGGGATACGGTCTTATCCCATCGTCAACTCCGTCTTTTATCGTTGATATCATTGAATTTTTCAGCAATCTGATTTTTAAAATTACAAATCTTTGGAAGTGATTGATTGAGCCTCGTAAATAAAGTAACCACTACGGTCAAAAATGTAAAAAGCCATTGGTCAACTCCGCCGAAAGGCTATTTTGTCAACTATAAAGAGATTGCGGCATACTCTGTCGGCGGTATCGGTGTAAAGTTTGCGTTGCACCTTGCCTCGCTCATCAGCCTTGCCGTTGACAACACTATCGTATGTCACATAATCGGCATCATCCCGGAGCACGTTGCGATAATGAATATTTTTGCAACGATAATCGGCTTTGCACTTACAGGCTTTCGGGCATACGCTTTTGACAATATCAAAAGCAAGGACGGAAAGTTCAGACCGTTTGTCAAAATGCTCGGAATACCGACAGCTGTCGTATCTCTCTTAATGGTCTGGATGCCGTACGACAAAATGGAATACGGAACAAAAATCGTTGTGGTATTCCTGTTTTATACGGCGATTCAGTTCTTTATGCCCTTCTATCAGGAGGCATATCAGAACATAACAAGAGTTATTTCCACCAACTCACAGGAAAGAACCAATATCCTGAGCATCAGCTCGCTTGTATGGAGTCTTGCTCCGACTATCTGTAATGCGATCGTCCCGATTATCGGCGATCACACGGGCGGAATGTTTGATATGCGCACATACCGTCTGGTGTTCCCTCCGCTGGTAATTGCAGGTGTATTCCTCAGCTATCTTGCTTATTCGGGAACAAAGGAACGTACCGTTCAGTCAAGAAGCCATACCGTCGGCATAGGCTTTATTGATGCTATCAGAATGGTGTCAAAGAACAAGTATTTCTGGATCATCACGCTTGCGTCGTGGGTCGGCTTTTTGGAAAGCGCTCAGGCAAGTATGCTTCGTTGGCAGTTCGAGTATTCGCAGAATTCCTGGGCAGGCAACTGGACATTATACGGACTTCTGACCACAATACTCGGCAACGCCTCCTTCTGGGGAATGTTGATTGCCCCCGTTCTGGTCAAAAAATTCGGCAAGCGTGCCGTTCTTATCGGAATCAACTCGCTTAATATCGTTTTGCTGTCGTGCCTTTACAATACATTTGATAATCTCGGAATGATGGTAACATTTATATGGCTCAACTCAATGGTATCTTCCGTTACGGTTGTTCTGACGCCTGCCATTGATGCGGATATCCGTGATTATCAGCACTACTTAAGCGGTCAGCGTATAGACGGTGCTTTCAGTCTTGTCGGATATGTCACGACCGTTGTCGGTATGCTGACAGGGCTTGTTCTGCCGCAGATATACAAATCGGTCGGCTACTACGATGATGTAACGGTGCTTTATGACAGCACAATCAGAAACAATCTGCTTAACGTTCTTGTCGTTGCAAGCGTAATCGGTGCCGCATTGAATCTTATCCCTTACTTTTTCTATGACTTTACGGAGGTCAAGCAAAAAGGTGTTGTTGCCGTCCTTAAAATCCGCAGCGTGTTTGACGATTATAAGCACGGCGTTTGTGACGAAACGGAATTTGAAGAGCACAAGCAGCTTATTATTGACGCCTTCAACGCAGAAGGCAAAGAACATCAGACTGTCAGCAAGGATGATCTGAAAGCTGCACGTAAGAAGCCGAAGAATCTGCGAAAGCAGGCTGTGCGTGATGAAAAAATGAAGATTGCCGCTGCAAAAGAAGAAAACAAGCAGCTTGATGTTTACGAATTCATCCGCAATGAGCTGACAATGTATCACCGTCCCGAAAACGAACAGGCTCTGAAAACCGCCGAAGCAATGTGTAATGCAGGCATTACCCGTTGTCTGACACGTGCATTTATGCAGGAATCGGGTATCAAAAAGCTCAAAAAGTATGTCTCCCGTGCAGAAAAGTATTATCCCGAAGGCGTAAAGTATTTTGATGCTTCAAAGATAGCAAAGACGGAAGCTCTGCCTCAGGAAACAAAAGAACAGCTGAGCTACAAGAAAAAGCAGATCAGACAGGTTCGACGTGAACAGTCAAGATTTAACTCGACAGCAAGGCTTTATCTTGATGCCGAACAGCTCGTTTACAGAGCAGAAATGTATGACGACATTCTGCAGCAGACCGTCAAGAATGCACAAAAAACCGTATAAGAATAAAGCAGTGATCGTTTATACAACGAACAAAAAGACCGTAACAAAGCATCGAAAAGGTGTTTTGTTACGGTCATATTATTTTTAAAGCGACAGCAAATGATCGATCAGTACTTTCCAGTTATTAACAGTCATATATTCGCCGTTTTCGCCGTCCTTACGCATTTCAAGCGGAAGAAACGATTTCTGATCTATCAGCACAGGAGTCATACCGCAACGGCTTGAGCCGTCAACGTCGGGGACTTTGCTGTCACCGCAGTACCAGCAATCCTTCGGATCAATTCGGGCAAAGCCTGCCGCCGCCGTGAAAATCGTCTTTTCGGGCTTCTGGAACAACAAGTCGGCGCTTGAAAGACAGAATTCAAAGTCGGAGGACGGAATCCAATGTTTTACGGAAAGAGCGAGTGAATCACCGCTCATCATATTGTTGCTGATAACGGCGGTACGGATGCCGAGATTCTGTAGGGTGCAAAGCAACTCAGGCAGATTGTCGAGAACGCTTCTTGTCGAGTTGTATCGGTCAAAGATTTCTTCCTGTCTCGCCGTGGAAATGCTGAAGCTGAGTCCTGTATGCATTGTGGCAAATCTGAGGGGAGCAGACAGGGGGATTTCAAGCTCCGTTTTATTCTCGGCAACGCCCATATATTCGTTCCACAAAGCCTCAAGAGTTGCATCATCGGTGATCTCAGGGTTGTCGGCACAAAGTCTGAGTGCCGCAAGGCCGTCAATCGGAGAACACTTACCGTCGTCGAACAACGTTCCTCCGACATCAAAAAGAATCATTTTCGGTTTTTTGGTGTATGACATTATATCAGCTCCTTATATCAGAACAAAATTGATTGAATTGGCAACAGCATAATCGTGAGCAAAGGAATCTTCCGTACAGCGTACGGTGAGACTTGTACATCCGCCGAAGACATTGTCGCCGATTGAAGTTACCGATGACGGGATTGTAACAGAGGCGAGTGAAGTGCAGTTATAAAAAGCATCGTCGCCGATTGATGTTGTGCCTGACGGGATATTCACGGAATTAAGCGAAACACACCCGTAGAAAGAGCCGTTACCGATACTTTGGAGTGAGGACGGAAGATTGACAGAGGACAGATTGATACATTCCGAAAAAGCTTCCTGACCGATACGGGAAACACCTGACGGCATTGATACCGAAACGATGTTTTCGTTACCCGAAAAAGCGGCGGCACCTATTGCGGTAACATCTGCAGAATCTATCCTTTGAGGAATACTTACGTTACTGTCTGTTCCTGTATAGGACATCAGTACACCGCCTGTCAGGGTGTAGGGGGATGCTTCGGTAGTGGGAACGGTTGTAGTGGTTGTAGTGGTTGTAGTGGTAGTGGCTGCAGTGGTTGCAGTTGCGGCGGCTGTTGTCTGACGTGCCGTTGTACCCGGTGTGTATGTGTCTGTTGTCTGTGCAGCCGTGGTTTGCCTTGCAGTGGTTCTCGGTGCCGTAGTCGAAGAAGAAGCGGGGCTTCGTGTCGTTGACGGACGGCGCGTCGTGGTCGAGGTTGCTCTTTGTGTTGTCGATTCGCGCATTGTACCGGAAACGGCAGGGGTTGTTGTCCGGGAAGAGGAGGATTCCTCTCTGTCGGTAGGAACCGGGATGTTGTTCCGTCTCGTTGTTGACGGAGCAGCTTCGGTGATATCATAATACTTCTTTGCAGTTGTATACTCTTCGCGGATTGTGGTGCTGACAGCAGACGGTTCCTTTGCGGAATTCATATGATTGACTGCGGCGATACCTCCGCCCGTTGCAAAGGTTGCGGCAACGGCAACAGCGGCAATTTTTGTAATAACGGGAGTTGAAACGGTAACTCCTCCTGCGGCAAAGATCGTTGTTGATGCTCCTGTTGTTGCTGCGGAGGTTATCTCGGCAACGGCAATACTTGCGGATAAAGCATCTGACAGACTGTAAGGCAGAACGATTTTTTTGCTTTTTTGTGTAAAATACTCTCTGACAAACGGAATAAAAGTAAAGCCGAAAAGAGAGCTGTCTTTTTTCTGTATTTTTTCAAACTCGCGCGTCAGCTTTTTACGTGCGTTGAAAAGACGGCTTTTTACCGTTCCCTCGGGGATACCGA
Source organism: Clostridia bacterium (assembly GCA_017397655.1). Classification (GTDB taxonomy): domain Bacteria; phylum Bacillota; class Clostridia; order Oscillospirales; family Acutalibacteraceae; genus UBA1425. The sequence continues at coordinate 35,129 of JAFQIG010000077.1, forward strand.
GCGCCTGTGAGATTTCGGGTATCGTCAGCTGTTCAAAGTAGAACATAATGACACACGCGCGCTTGTCGGGCGACAGCTTGTTGACGACGTTACCGACGGTTTCCACGACATTCTGCTTGTCAAAAAAGTCGATGGTGCTGTCGGGTTCAACAGTATTCTCGGAATCAATAAACTCCTTTGAGATTGACAGATTGCGGAGCTTTCCGTTTTTTATAATATATTTTCGGCATTCGTTTTTGACGATAACACCGAGCCAGTTTTCAAACGATTCAGGGGTTTTGAGACTTCTGATATTCTTGTATACAAGTATATAGCTGTTCTGTACGACATCTTCGATATCCGATTGGTTATCAAGGAACAGCGAAGCTATACGGTAAGCGTGAGCTACCGTAGCCGTGTAGAGCTTTTCAAATGATGCTTCGGAACCTTTCTGAACAGCGATAACCAGCGCAGTTATGCTGACGGTCTGACTTTTTCCCATATGACCCCTCAAAGAATTATTTACAGCAATTTTATCACGCTTTGAGAAAAGGGTCAAGATATAAGTTGAGCTTCGTATGTACGGGTGGGGTAATCCCATACATACGAAGCTCCAAGGAGAAAGAAGTACTAATATATTAGATACTGCTTAACCGAAAAAGGTTCAATGATTTTGAAAATATTCAAAAAATTCTTTAATAAGCGATTGCTGCAATGATAACTGCTGCTACGGAAATAACAGAAGCGATAACGATGGGTACTACTACCATTTTATTTTCTCCTTTCTGACAGGTTTTTTATGTTGATTAATAAGCGATAGCTGCGATAAGGACTGCTGCTGCGGAAACGATTGATGCAACGATTACGTATACCATTATGTTTTCTCCTTTCTGTAGATTTTGATTCGGCTTATCAGCAATAAGCGATAGCTGCGATAAGGACTGCTGCTGCGGAAACGATTGATGCAACGATTACGTATACCATTTTGTTTACCTCTCTTTCGTGTTTTGATTTGTTCAGGTGCCGTGCCCTGTTGACACCCGTATAATAACGCACTTTTTGAAGGATTTGTGCAACTTGTAATTTTTGATGATTTATTTGTAATTTTTGCAAATATTACAAATTTATTTCAGTTTTGTTTATGTGTTGAAAAACAAAAAACAAATGTTATAATGTAAATGCGGCACAAGTGAACAGGTATCATAATGAAAGTGTGTGTTTTTACGCTATACTTTATTGATAAGACAATTCCATATGTCTGAAATACAATATTTCACGCACAATCGGACATTTTTCTCTTTGCCATACGTCAGTATGGCTACATCGAAGAAATGCCCGATTGCACGCAACCTATTGCATTTCAGATGCAACGCAGTTGTGGCGAAAAGATTCCTTTCAAAACCATATTAATTGCCTTATCAAAAAGTATACTTTGTTTGATTATACTTTGAATTATGCTACAAACTTATGTTGCGGCAATTGAGGCTGTTTTTTTGCGGCTTCGATTGCGCACTTTTTCTTTTTTGAGGAGGATAAAAATGGACAAGAAAACGGTATATACCATACTGGGAGTAGTAGCGGCAGTGCTGATAGCGGTCGGAGCGTTTGTTGCGGGATTTGCCTACAATGCAGGTAAAAGAGCAAATACAGAACCTCAGACAACCGCACAGACAAAAGTGCAGGAAGAAGAAACGGAACTGACCGAAGAGGAAACAGTCGAAACAAAAGAGGAGACAGCTGCGGAGAAGGAGACGATTACACAAAGGGCTGTCGAAACTGTTGCACAAACGACAACAAAGCCGACAACAACCGTAAAAGTGACAACAACAGCGGAGAGCAAAAATGTCGTCTATACGCTGACTCTTGCGTACGATACGGGAGTGGCAGAGGTAACGGGCGCAGGCAAATACAAGGCGGGAACCCGTGTTACGGTAACGGCAGTACCCTTGCTCGGATATACATTTATTGAATGGGTATCGAGCGATGATGCAGCACTTGCAAACGGAAAAACTCCGACATATACATTTACGATGCCTGCAAAGAATATAACGATCAAAGCATCAACGACCAACAAGCCGCTCTTGACGGTAATTGCGGGAGAGGGTATAGAAAAGGTAACGGACAGCAAAATCTGTGCACCGGGTGAGAATATTACGTTGCAGGCGACTGTTAAGAAAGGATACGAGTTTTCGGGCTGGACATCGGATGTTAACGGCTTTAACAGCAGTAAGCAAAGCTATTCTTTTGAAATGCCGAAAAAATCACTCGTAATTACGGCAAACGCAACACCGAAGATTTATACACTTAGTGTTGTCGCAGGAACAGGTATCAGCGGTGTTTCGGGATCGGGACAGTATAAATACGGTCAGGAAGTTACGATAAGTGCTACCGTCAAAAGCAACTATACATTCAGAAGCTGGTCGGGAGCAGTCAGCTCAGGCTCTGCCAAATATACATTCACAATGCCGGCTAAAAATGCAACGGTAACGGCTAATGCAAAAGAAAACCCGAAATATACCCTGACTGTGGAAAAAGGTAAGGGTATCAAGGCTGTAAGCACCGGCGGAACATACTATGCAGGGACATCGGTTACCGTTTCCTGTACGCTTGAGTCGGGTTATGCCTTTTCAAAGTGGGCTTCCTCCAACACAAATGCGTTAAAGAGCAATACTTCCAAAACATTTACATTCAAGATGCCGAAGGCGAACATCAAGCTGACAGCAGTAGGAACAAAGAATGCATATACGGTAAATGTTGTAAAAGGAAAGGGCATCAAGGCGGTAAACGGCGGAGGAACATATGCACCGGGTGCAAAGGTTACCGTCAGTTGTACACCTGAAACGGGATATGTGTTCTATTCTTGGACATCATCAAATACCGAGCTTGTCAAGAACGGCTCAACCCAGAGCTATACATTTACAATGCCTAAATCGGGAATCAAGCTTACGGCAAATGCAAAGCTGAATCAGTATGCATTGACACTCAAGGGCGGAACGGGTATCGAGAGCGTAACCGGTGCAGGTAAATATACTCCGGGAACAGGTGTTACTATAGGCTGTACGGTGAAAAAAGGATATATCTTTGACAAATGGACCTCTTCAAAAAATATTCTGAAAGGCAGTACTGTACAGAATTATTCATTCGCAATGCCGAACGGCGCAGTGACACTTACAGCTGTTGCAAAAAAGAATACGTACAAGGTTACACTTACAAAGGGTGACGGCATAAGCTCGGTCAGCGGCGGCGGTACCTACGAAGCAGGCACGCAGGTAACCATCAGGTGTGTACGTTACACGGGATATTTATTCAAGGTATGGGATTCATCCGCTTCATCAAAGGTCAGCGACGGACTTGCGCAGGAATATACATTTACTATGCCGCAATGCGATATAACATTTAAGGCTATAGCGACATATAACCGTTACACTCTGACAACAAATAAGGGAACGGGAATCAGCAGGATAATGCGAAGCGGCGAAAAAGACAGCGATGGAAAATTTACGGCAGATAAATCGGTTACGGTCAACTGCGAAGTGATGACGGGTTATGAGTTTGACAGATGGACATCGTCGGATACGAGCGCTGTTGAAACAGGCTATTCACAGGAATATACGTTCACGATGCCGAGAAAGGCGATAACCTTAACAGCGAAAGCAAAGCTCAAGGAGTACGAGGTCACGGCAGGCTGGGACGATGGCGCATACAGCGTCAGCGGTGACGGCATATACGAATATACCGAGTCGGTAACGCTGACGGTTGACTACGATGCCGAAAATTATGTTTTTGTCGGATGGTACGACATCAATACCCAGAAAATAAAAAGCAGAAACACAACGTATACCTTTAATATGCCGGCAAAGGATGTCGCTCTGGTTGCACAGTTCAGACAGAAATAATGGCAGAATCGAAAAACAGAACAGGATCACAAAAAACGCCGCTGACAGCTGGGTCGGCGGCAAAACCATATTATTATCATAAATATACTATAAAAAGTACACATGTTATTATTGACGATAAAACCCGTGGCATTATAATTAAATAAACTGTATTTTTACAAAAAAATAATCGTATTTTACAATTTGCGTATTTTATCTGAAATGTCTGCTATTCTGTAGTCACCAAAAACAAAGGAGAGAACAAAAATGAAGAGTAAAAAAGCATTGGTAATCGTATTGGCAATTCTCGCAGCAGCGGCAGCGGTATTCTGTGCGGTCAGGTTCAGCGACAAGGCGGACGAAACCATGACGGAGCCGACCCACTCCGAAGAAACAACACGAGAGACAACAACCGTAACTGAAGTTGTCAACGAAGAGGAAAAGAATAATAAGAGCTACGAGAGCCTGTCCTTTCCGGTAGGCACGGACTGGAAAACAGCTTATAATGAATGGATGGATATTGCTGTCAGGACGGTAGATTATCTTACGCCGGAGTCAACCGAATACGCATATATATATGCCGACGGACACGAGGACGTTCCGCTTCTTATGATGAATGACGGCGGAGTATTTTATCTGTATAATTATAAGGACGGAAAGATAGAGTGGTTTGATGAGTTTGTGATGGGAAGCTTATCGATGCCTGTATATCAGAAAGGCAACACGCTTTATATTTTCGGTTCAAGTATGGTTCAGAATTTCCTTGATGAGATTACCATAGAAAAAGAAGGCACAACATTAAGAGAAAATGTTCAAGCATATTACAGATCAGCTGTTGACCCTGACAGCGAAGATGCGTTCTTCGGCTTTGACGGAAACAAGATTACCGAAGAAGAGTACGACAAGATAGTTGCAGAGATCGAAAGCTACGAGCAGATAGAATTCAGACAATACAAAGCAGAATAATATAATTTGCCGCTGACAGCTGTGTCGGCGGCAAAACTATATTATTAGCATAATTATACTATAAAAAGCACACACGTTATTATTGACGATAAAACCCGTGGTATTATAATTAAATAAACTGTATTTTTACAAAAAAATAATCGTATTTTACAATTTATGCATCTTATCTGAAAATTCTGTTATTCTGTAGTCACCAAAAACAAAGGAGAGAACAAAAATGAAGAGTAAAAAAGTATTGGTAATCGTATTGGCAATTCTCGCAGCAGCGGCAGCGGTATTCTGTGCGGTCAGAATGTGGTATAATATATTTAATAAAAAAGCAAATGACAAAATGACAGTCATAGAAAGGAAGATATTATGCCAAAGGGAGAGCGAAAAGAATATAGCAAAGAGTTCAAATTAACAGCGG
>JAFQIG010000078.1 GCA_017397655.1 Clostridia bacterium
ACGCAGTTTTGAAAGAGAAGATTTTTGTCACAACAAGGCAAAAATCAGCGGAAATACGAGGCTATTTCAATGATTTTTAACGCAGTTGTGGCGAAAAGATTCCTTTCAAAACCATATTAATTGCCTTTTCAAAAAGTATAGTTCTGACAGGAGGCTGACAGCGTGAAAGGTATAGTAGAAGAAAGAGCAGTAGAGCTTGGTGAATACATAGTAGAAAACAAAACAACGGTACGTCAGACGGCGAAAAAGTTCGGCGTCAGCAAGTCAACCGTGCATACCGATGTATCGTTAAGACTTAAAAATCTGAATCCGTGTCTGTATAACGAAGTGCGTGCCGTGCTGGACATCAACAAGGCTCAGCGTCACATCAGAGGCGGCCTTGCCACCCGTGAGAAGTATAAAAAAAATCCGTAATTACCGCAAACATCGGCCGTACGCTTGAAATTATCCGTCATTTTTGTTATATTAGATTAAGACTGACTCAAAGGAGCTTTGAAGTGACGGATATATACGTAATGTCAACCGATTTTTTGCGTGACACGGACACATTTTCGTTTTATTACAACCGGCTGCCCGATCACCGAAAAGAAAAAGCCGACAAGCTGCGCTTTTCTGATGATAAGCGTATGTCTGTCGGTTCGTGGCTTTTGTTAAAGACTGCTTTGCAAAAAAAAGGTATCGACGGCGATATCCGCATATCAATCTCTGATTACGGCAAGCCGTTTCTGACCGATTACACGGATGTGTTCTTTAGTCTGTCACATTCCTTTGACCGTGTAATGTGCGCCGTTTGCGACGGTGATGTCGGATGCGACATCCAGTACCGCAAGGCTGTTTCGGACAGGATTGCGGACCGTTTCTTTCATCCGAACGAAGCAAAGGCTCTGAACAATATCTCCGATCCCGACGAACGAAGCGACTGTTTCTACCGCCTGTGGACCCTTAAAGAAAGCTTTATGAAAACGGTGGGTACAGGTTTTTCCTTACCGTTAAAGGAATTTGAAATATCAATCGGTGACAGAATCAGTGTAAATCAGAATGTCAGTAATAAAGAGTTCTTTTTCAGAGAATTTTCGTCTGACTCTTACCGCCTTGCCGTCTGTTCAACGACCGACGGTTTTTCAAAGATTAATCAGATTTTTCTGTAAATCATAAACCACATTGCCGTGAATGCAGCAAGACCGCCGACTGCGTTTGAGATCGGCTCCGCAAGGAATACTCCCTCCACTCCGACAAAAAGCGGTAACAAAAGTGTCAGCGGAACAACAATAATCGCCTTTCTGAATAGCGAAAAAAAGATAGCCTGCTTCGCCTTGCCGAGAGCCAGAAAGGTTGTCTGACCCGATGACTGGAACGTCATAAAGAAGAAGCCGAAGAAATAGATGTTCAACATCTTTGCACCGATGTTCACGGTCTCGGCACTATCAGTAAATATCGCCATCAGTTCATTCGGAATCAGCATAACGACACCCCACGCGACAAGAGTATACGCAATGCCTGCAACTGTAGAAAACCGTATACACTCCTTTACCCGTGAGTATTCCTTTGCTCCGTAATTATAGCTCATAATCGGTTGTGAGCCCTGACTGATACTCATCATCGGTACGGATACCATTTCACGCACGGACATCAGCACAGTCATAATTCCGACATATATTTCACCGCCGTATGCCTGAAGCTGATTGTTGCATACGATCTGGACAAGGCTGTTCGTCCCTTGCATAACAAACCCCGGAAGCCCGAGTGACACGGTTTTTCGCAAAAGATAAATTTTTACACCAAAGCGTCTGACAGACAGTCGGACGTTCATTTTTTTACTGCACAGGAACGACAGTACCCATATTGCTGATACCGCCTGACTGATAACCGTTGCAAGCGCTGCACCCCGTACACCCATACCGAGCAAAAATATAAACACGGGATCAAGTACAACATTGATTACCGCACCGATAACCGTCGTCAGCATTCCGATACGCGGAAAGCCCTGCGCATTGATAAATCCGTTGAGTCCCGTTGTCAGCATTGAAAAAGCAGTTCCGAACAGGTATATTCTGAGATATTCATCTGCATAGTAAAATGACTGCTCTCCTGCACCGAACAGAAAAAGTATCGGTCTTCGCAAAAAGAAGCATACCGAAAACAGTACAACCGATGATATGCACAACAACGAAAATGTGTTGTTAAGCGCAACCGATGCTTCACCGTCATCGCCCTTGCCGCGCGCTATCGAAAACAACACCGATCCGCCCGATGCAAAAAGGCTTGTGAAAGCGGCAATTATAACGATAACGGGAAAGGTTACACCTAATCCCGTCAGAGCAAGATCACCTACAGCGTCAAGATGACCGATATAAATTCTGTCAACAATGTTGTACAGCAGATTGACCGTCTGTGCAACCGTCAGCGGAAGAGCCTGTGCCATAACAAGCCGTTTGACGGAGCCTTTTGAAAAGTCACCCTTTGCCGTCATAATCCCCCTCCCTTCACGCAACGCATCAATTCATTTAACCAAAACCAATCTTATATCCTCTCTGACCTGTAAAAAAACCTCTTCGAGGCTGTTGAATTTTCTTTCTTCACGGATATAAAAGAGCAACTCAACCTTGATTTTTTCTCCGTACAGATCACGGTCAACACCGATGATGTGCGTTTCGCTGAGAAGTGCCGTATCCTCTATCGTGGGTCGGACTCCGATATTGGTAATGGAACGGTACGTCTTGCCGTCCACGGTAGTGCGCGATGCGTATACACCGTATTTCGGTACGGCAAAACCGTCGGGGAATGCCTGATTTGCCGTCGGAAAGCCGAGCTGTCTGCCGTTTTTGTTGCCGTGAATGACAGTCAGATTATATCCGAACGGTCTGCCGAGAAGCTTTCCTGCCTTTTCGACATCACCGCTTTCGATCAGCTTCCGGATTCTTGTCGAGCTTACACTCTCGCCGTCCGCCATCTGCTCCTTTGCAACAATCACATTTACCGAACGCTCCCCGCAAAGCTTTTTCAGCATTTGTGTATCGCCCGATCCGCCTTTGCCGAATCTGTAATTATATCCGCAACAGACGGTTTTTGCATTAAGCTTTTTACAAAGGATACCGTCAACAAACTCTGTCGGTGACATATTACATATTTCATCAAAGCTTTCGGTAACCGTTACGAATCCCATGTCATGAAGCAGACTGTCCCTGTCCTGCTGTGTCATAATATACGGCGGTTCGCTGCCGTTCAGCACTTTAAGCGGATGACAGTCAAACAACAGCACAACAGGAACAACACCGTCACCCGAGGATGACAGTGCTGCCTGTAAAACTTTCATATGTCCTGTGTGCAACCCGTCAAAATTGCCGAGTGCAACGGCTGTTCCCTGTTTCATAAAAAATTATTTCTTTCTGTGTTCCTGTTTCATACGAAGCTCTTTTGAAAGAATCTTTTTGCGCAGTCTCAATGTATTGGGAGTAATCTCAAGAAGCTCATCATCCTTGATAAACTCCATCGACTGTTCAAGACTGAGTGTTGTGGGCGGAACAAGACGAAGCGCATCATCACTTCCTGCCGCACGTGTGTTTGTCAGCTGTTTCTTCTTGCAGACATTACATACAACGTCCTCATTCTTTGCACATTCGCCTACGATCATTCCCTCGTAGACCTCAACGCCCGGACCTATAAAGAGCTTGCCCCTGTCCTGAGTATTGAAAAGTCCGTAGCCTGTGCTGACGCCTGTTTCGTGAACAACAACAGAGCCTCTTTCTCGTGTAACGATATCGCCCTTGTACGGCTCGTAGCCTGCAAAAAGCTGGTTCATAATACCGTTACCGTTTGTGTCGGTCATAAATTCGGATCGGTATCCGATAAGACCTCTTGACGGAATCCTGAACTCAAGGTGAGTCGCTCCGCCGTCACGTGCTCCCATATTCTCAAGCTCGCCCTTACGTGAGCCGAGCTTTTCAATTACTGCGCCGACATAGTTTTCCGGTACTTCGATAATAAGAAGTTCCATCGGCTCGTGAAGAGCCCCGTCAATCTCTTTGAAAATAACCTTCGGGCGTGAAACCTGAAATTCGTATCCCTGACGTCTCATCGTTTCGATAAGTATGGACAGGTGAAGCTCGCCTCTGCCCGATACCTTGAACGTATCGGTAGAATCCGTCTCTTCGACACGCATGCTGACGTTCGTTTCAACCTCTTTAAACAGTCTGTCACGGATGTTACGTGAAGTGACAAACTTGCCCTCTCGTCCTGCAAAGGGACTGTCATTTACGATAAAGTTCATCGAAATCGTAGGTTCGTCAATCTTTATAAAGGGAAGCGGATCGATGTTGTCGGGACTGCAGGCAGTCTCTCCGATGTTAATGTCGGAAATACCCGATACGCATATAATGTCACCCATGGCGGCTTCCTCAACCTCGACTCTGCGAAGTCCCTCAAACTGATAAAGACGGGAAATCTTTACATTCTCGGTTGTACCGTCCGTTTTACACATTACTACAGCCTGTCCTCGACTGACACGGCCTCTTTCTACTCTGCCGATGCCGATTCTGCCGACATAATCGTCATATTCCAAGCTGGAGAACAGAATCTGAAGATCGCCGTCAATATCACCCTTAGGCGGTTCGATATGCTCAAGAACTGCATCAAGAAGCGGTCGCATATCGCCCTCTCGCGCACTGTCGTCAAGCGACGCATAACCTTCCTTTGCCGATGCATATACTACAGGGAATTCAAGCTGATCGTCATCTGCGCCAAGCTCGATAAACAGATCAAGCGTTTCATCAACAACCTGTGCAGGTCTTGCTCCCGGACGATCAATCTTATTGATAACAACAAGAACAGTCTTTTTAAGATCAAGAGCCTTTTTAAGAACAAATCTCGTCTGGGGCATACAGCCCTCAAATGCATCAACCAGAAGAAGCACACCGTCAACCATCATAAGAATACGCTCAACCTCTCCGCCAAAATCAGCGTGACCGGGAGTGTCTACGATATTAATCTTTGTATCTTTATAGTGAACGGCAGTATTCTTTGACAGAATCGTAATACCGCGTTCTCTTTCAAGGTCGTTGGAGTCCATTACTCTGTCCTGAACCTGTTCGTTCTGGCGAAAAATACCGCTTTGCTTGAGCATTTCGTCAACAAGCGTTGTCTTACCGTGGTCTACGTGTGCGATTATCGCAACGTTTCTAACATCTTCTCTTGCAGTCAAAAAACTTCACCTTTCATTCCTTTATTTCCAACTCTTAAGTTTAAGGCATAATCAACAATTAGTCAAGTGTTTTTTTGTACACAAATACAAATGACAGGAAGCCGTTGCCGCCCGTCAATTAATTCAATGTAAATTCAGAGCATCCACCCATCGGGTCATTCTGAACGAAGTGAAGAATCTTTAACAAAAATAAAAGATCCTTCGCCTGCGGCTCAGGATGACAACCGTGAGTCGGTGCGTCCGACCAACCTACCAAGTAGCTTGTACATTAAAACCTGCACCGCAGTTATACTCCGATGGCAATTTCTGTGAATTCATCCAATTACTGTAAATGCTTCAATGACTGGCGGCAGATTGCCGCCCCTACATTTTGGGTTGTGCGACCACAAAACCCATCGGGTCATTCCGAACGAAGTGAAGAATCTTTAAACAAAAACAAAAGATCCTTCGCCTTACTTTGGATGACTTGTTTTTTAATGTCAAAAAGAGCAGCCCTTTCGGACTGCTCTTTTTTGTTGTTTGTTATACTATTTCTCTGTTTGCCTGGTCATATGTTGCTGCACCGGAAAGGAGTGACTTCATCTGTGTAAGGTCA
>JAFQIG010000079.1 GCA_017397655.1 Clostridia bacterium
ATCGCTCAGGGTGCACAGCCCATTTCAAGCTACAACTACGGTGCAGGAAATGTTGACAGAGTAAAGAAAACATTCCGATTATTACTCACTTGCTGCCTTACATATTCAGTTGTTTTTTGCACACTGATTATGATATTTCCGCAGATATTTGCAGGAATATTCACACCCGACGCATCACTCATTGATTTCACGGCAAAGGCACTCCGTATCTACTGCGGTGCTATGTTCCTTTTCGGAATACAGATAGCCTGCCAGATGACATTTGTTTCAATCGGCAACGCACCTTGCTCGATCATCGTTGCAATAGTGCGTAAATTCGTTCTGCTTCTCCCGTTTATCTACATTATGCCGAATCTGGTTGCGGACAAAACAATGGGCGTTTACCTTGCCGAACCTACCGCAGATTTTCTTGCGATTGCTTTCACGTCAATACTTTTTGCGGTTCAGTTCAGAAAATCAATGAGGAAGCTTGAAGAAAAAACAACAGCATAAACAAGAACAGCAGGCAACATTCTTGTGTGATGTTGCCTGCTGAAAAATTATCTCATTTCGGATAGCGGGGTGTAGTCCGTGCTGTTTCTTAAATAGTCTGCCAACTTACCGCTTAGCAGTAATTTGACATAGCTTATGGGTTCGTTGTAGATGAGATAATCAAGCTCCGATACCTCATACACATTGTTTGCATATTCGTTTTCAACGGCGATGCAGTCGATGGATACCACTGAGCCATTAGTTAATTTTACTTCAACACAAGCAGTATCAATGTTAAATTCGCAAGACAAAATATTGTTTTTCATAATTTGCAATTTCTTTCAGTTATTAATGATAGCATGAAACAATGTGTGTTTAACCGCCGTTAACAATTTATTCATTGAATCCGTTATGAACACTCGTACCATAAAAAAAGGGCTGTAAAAAAACAGCCTGAAAAAATCCGAGATTCGTAAAAAGCGAGTCTCGGATTTTTTGTTTAGAAATGTTAAAATGTGAAAAAATCAGTTTTCATCATTTTTACAGCATTATTTTAATCAATTCTTCTGTGCTTTTCTCGCTCAAATATTTAGGCGCGATATCAAATGCGGTCATACAACCTTTTTCACCTTTTTTATACAATCTCCAGGCCGCCCTTGCATACGCCGTGAGGACGGAAGCGGTAAACTCAGGATTTGAATCAAGCTTTAAACTGTATTCGATAATGTGCTGATTCTCTCCATTCAATCCGGTTCTTCCGCTTCGAATGACAAATCCACCGTGAGGGATACCACTATGATTTTTTCTCATCTCCTCTTCGGTGATAAAGTGAACCTTTGTATTGTATTCTGCAAAATAATTCGGCATCGTCACGATCTCTTTTTCAATTTGTGCTAAATCAGCACCTTCCTCAGCCACAACAAAGCACTCTCTTATATGCTTTTCTCTTGTAGATAATTCAGGGGATTCTCCGCTCCGTACGGTTGCCAACGCTGACTCTGCCGGGATTGTATACTGCTTGGCATCAAGGACCCCGGTGATTCTTCGAACAGCATCAGAATGCCCCTGGCTCACGCCTTTTCCCCAAAACGTATAATCCTTTCCGTTTGGCAGGATTGCTGATGAATACATTCTGTTAATCGAAAACATGCCGGGATCCCAACCGACAGAAATAACAGCAACCTTTTCAGAACTCTTTGCTGATTTGTTTACATTCTCAAAATGCTCCGGAATTTTAGCGTGTGTATCAAAGCTATCGACAACATTAAAATATTTTGCTAATTCAGGCGTTTGCTTCGGAAGATCTGTTGCACTTCCTCCGCAAATAACCATAACGTCAATTTTGTCAGTCCATGCCAAAACGTTATCGGTACTCACCAACGGTACATCAACGGAATTTATTTTTAACGTTGCAGGATCACGTCTCGTAAATACAGCAACAAGCTCCATATCACTTGCCGCATTTACAGCCATCTCTACTCCTTTTGCAAGATTTCCATATCCATAAATACCAATTCGAATCATATTATTATTTCCTTTCTCATCATTCTTCGCCAGTCCAGCAATAAGTGCAAATCTTATCACGCTCAAGACCAATTGCCTCAAGAATTCCATCTAAGCTCTGATAACCAAGAGAGTCAAATCCCATTTCTTCACAAATAGTTCGAAGCAGACACTTTCCGCGCTCTGTGCTTGCATCAGCGTATTCTGCGATATGAGCCTTTCCTTCTTCCCCTTCTCTTTGCTGTATTATTCTTCGGGCAATCAGTTCCATCTCCGAATTGCTTCGAGAAAAATTCAAATATTTGCAAGAGAACATTATCGGAGGACAAGCAGAACGCATATGAACCTCTTTTGCTCCGGATTGATAAAGAAAATCTACTGTTTCACGCAGTTGTGTTCCACGAACGATGGAATCATCGACCAAAAGCAATTTCTTTCCGTTTATTCGCTCGGGAACGGGAATCTGTTTCATTTCCGCAATCAGATTTCGCATTTCTTGGTTGGCGGGCGTGAACGAACGCGCCCAGGTCGGTGTATATTTTATAAAAGGGCGAGCAAAAGGCTTCTGAGACATATTGGAATAGCCTATTGCATGTGGTACACCCGAGTCGGGAACTCCCGCAACGTAGTCCACGTCGGGAATTCCATTCTGTAAGGCTTCGTCACGCGCCATAATTTCTCCGTTTTTACAACGCATCACCTCAACATTGATCCCTTCATAGTTGGAGTTGGGATACCCGTAGTACGTCCACATAAATGCGCAAATCTTCATATTATCTCCGGGCTTTGATAACTGTTCAATTCCGTCAGCAGTAATTTTTACGATTTCTCCGGGACCGAGATTGTAATACATACTGTATCCAAGCTTTTGGAATGCGAAGGATTCAATACACGCACAATATCCCGTTTCTTTTTTTCCTATTTCAACAGGAAGTCTTCCGACCTTATCACGAGCAACGATAAGGCAATCGGGCTTCATTAAAAGGATCGTACACGACCCATCGATTACCTCCCTTGCATAGCGAATACCATCGACAATATTATCACACTGATTGATTAAACCGGCGATCAATTCCGTAGAATTAACCTTTCCGGAGGACATTGCCATAAACTGATGACCTACACCGGAAAAAGTCTTTTCAACCAATTCTTCTGCATTGTTGATAATCCCAACAGTCGCAATTGCAAAAAGTCCAAGATGGCTGCGCACCAACAGCGGCTGAGGATCGGAATCTGAGATACATCCAACGCCGACCGTTCCGCTCATTTTCTCCAAGTCACTCTCAAATTTTGTTCGAAACGGTGTGCTTGTGATGCTGTGTATCTGACGCTGATAGCCCTTCTCCGTGTCATAGAAGATCATTCCGCCTCGCTTAGTCCCTAAATGAGAATGATAGTCTGTGCCAAAGAACACGTCATATTTACAGTTTTCTGTTGATATTGCTCCAAAAAAACCACCCATATAAAACTGTTCCTTTCTTGAAAATAATAACGCAGAGGTGGCATGACCTCCCCTGCGTTTAAGGCGATTATGCGAAGAACAGCTTGTTGAGTGTCATAGGATCAATATATTCGCCATCCTTATAAACGCGCATATTTCCGGAGGCGATCTCGTCAATCAACATCACATTACCCTGTGCATCATAACCGAATTCAAATTTAATATCGTAAAGATCAAGGCCTTTTGCTTTCAAGTCGTCAGCTACAATCCTTGTAATAGCCTGAGTCTGAGCCTTGAGAGAATCATACTGTTCTGCGGTCATAACGCCGAGATCCACCAGACCGTCTTTCGTAACAAGAGGATCACCTTTAGCATCGTTCTTAAAGGTAGTTTCAACATATGCAGGAAGATCTTGTCCCTCTGTACAATAATCGGAGTAGCGGCGGTAGAAAGAGCCGACTGCTTTATAACGGCAAATAACTTCTAAACCCTTGCCAAATACTTTTGCAGGAAGAACTTCCATTGTAGTGTCATCAAGGTTTGCAGAAACATAGTGCGTGCGAATGCCGGCAGCATTAATTTTCTCAAAGAAATAGATGGACATACGCAGGTTGACATCGCCAACACCTTCGATTGTCAAACCTACAGAGTTTTCGCCCGGATCAAAAACACCGTCTTTACCTGTACAGTCATCCTTAAAAAGCAACAGACAATTACCGTTAGTGAGTTCATAAACATTTTTGGTTTTTCCTGTGTATAAAAGCTTTAAATTCTCCATTTTAATACCTCTTTCTTCATTCAAGCAGTGACATAACCACCTGTTATTTTTATTTAAATATTGTTATTCAACCAAATCAGGCATCAATAGTAGAAATGGTCAGAGTTGTTTCTTCCAGAACATCAAGAAGAACCCTTACGGTATCGAGTGCAGTAAATATTGTTACATTGTTTTCGATTGAATAACGGCGAATCTGATGACCATCGTTGTTTTCTTCGTGTGCATTAAGGTCTTTTGTATTGATAACATAAGCAATATGACCCTGACGAAGCGCTTCCGGAATCTCTGTGCTTCCTTCACTGATTTTGCCGAGAACGTGAGTTCTTATGCCGTGATCTTTAAGGAACTGAGCCGTCCCTTGGGTTGCCTGAATATTGAAACCGAGCTTATAGAAACGGCGGATAAGAGGAAGCGTTTCTTCTTTATCCTTATCTGCAACTGTTACAAAAACAGTACCATAATTCTGAAGATGCATCCCCGATGCCTGAAGAGCTTTGTAAAGAGCTCTGTTTAATTTATCATCGTAACCGATTGCTTCACCTGTCGATTTCATTTCAGGTGAAAGGTAAGCGTCAAGTCCGCGAATTTTGTTGAATGAGAATACGGGAACTTTTACATACCAACGTTTCTTTTCTTCAGGATAGATATCAAAGATACCCTGCTCTTTAAGGCTCTTACCCATAATTACTTCTGTTGCAATATCTGCAAGAGAATAGCCGGTTGCTTTTGAAAGGAAGGGCACTGTTCTTGAAGAACGAGGGTTAACTTCGATGATATAAACATCATCGTTTTCGTCAACAATGAACTGAATGTTGAAAAGACCAACAATACCGATTCCGAGACCAAGCTTCTTTGCATACTGAAGAATTATACCTTTAACCTTGTTTGAAATACTGAATGCAGGATAAACGCTGATAGAGTCACCGGAGTGAATACCTGTTTTTTCAACAAGCTCCATAATACCGGGAACAAATACATCTCTGCCGTCGCAGATAGCATCAACCTCCACCTCTTTACCGTAAATATATTTATCGACAAGAACGGGCTTGTCCTCATCAATTTCAACGGCTGTTCTGAGGTAATGACGAAGCTGTTCTTCATTTGCAACAATCTGCATAGCACGTCCGCCAAGAACGAAGGAAGGACGAACAAGAACAGGATAGCCGATTTCGGCTGCAGCTGCGATACCATCTTCAAGATTTGTAACAGCCTTACCTTTTGCACGAGGAATATTAAGTTCATTAAGAAGGTTTTCAAATGCATTACGGTCTTCCGCACGGTCAATGGCAGCACAGTCAGTACCGATAATCTTAACACCACGGTCGTGAAGAGGCTGAGCAAGGTTGATAGCAGTCTGACCGCCAAGAGATGCAACAACACCTTCAGGCTTTTCAAACTCAACAATGTTCATAACATCTTCGGGAGTAAGGGGTTCGAAATAAAGCTTATCTGCAGTTGTATAGTCGGTAGAAACAGTTTCGGGGTTATTGTTGATGATAATAGCCTCGTAACCTGCATTCTTAATAGTCATAACTGCATGAACAGTTGAATAGTCGAATTCAACACCCTGACCGATACGTATGGGACCTGCTCCGAGAACGATAATCTTTTTCTTATCAGTAAGGCGAGAGGCATTCTCACCTGTGTATGAAGAGTAGAAATAAGGAATATATGCATTTGTGTGGCAAGTGTCAACCATCTTGAACGCAGGGAAAAGATTAATTTCCTTACGCATATTATAAACGTCAAGTTCATTACAGTTCCAAAGACGAGCAATATATTTATCACTGAAGCCCATTTTCTTAGCAGCAACAAGAATATCGTTATCTTTATTAACACGGAGTTTTTCTTCCATGTCGATGATGTTTTTGAATACCTCGAGGAAGTAAGGTGTAATCATTGTGATTTCATGAATCTTTTCAATAGAAACACCATGATAAATAAGTTCCGCAATAGCAAATATGTTATCAGAACGGAACTCCGAAATATATTCAAGGAGCTCTTCGGCGCTCATATTATCAAATTTAGAAAGATACATATGGTTAGCACCGATTTCAAGAGAACGAATGCCCTTAAGAAGAGCTTCTTCAAGGGTCGAACCGATACCCATGATTTCACCTGTTGCCTTCATCTGAGTGCCGAGCTTATTAGTAGCAGAAGCAAACTTGTCGAATGGGAAACGAGGTAATTTAGCAATAACATAATCAAGTCTGGGCTCAAATGCAGCGTTAGTATTAGCAATCTGAATTTCTTCAAGAGCCATACCTACAGCGATTTTTGCAGTAACGCGGGCAATAGGATATCCTGAAGCCTTTGATGCAAGAGCTGAAGAACGGGAAACTCTGGGGTTAACCTCGATAAGATAATATTCAGAAGTATGAGGATTGAGAGCGAACTGAACATTACAGCCACCTTCAATTTTAAGCTCTTTGATAAGCTTGATAGCTGAATCATTGAGCATCTTCTCATCTTCTTTGCTGAGTGTCATAATAGGTGCTACAACGCAGGAGTCACCGGTATGAACACCAACCGGGTCGATATTTTCCATACCGCAGATGGTGATGGCGTGATCATTGGAGTCACGCATAACCTCAAATTCGATTTCCTTATAACCCTTAACTGACTTCTCGATGAGAGCCTGATGAACAGGAGATAATTTAAATGCATTTGTACCGATTTCAATAAGCTCTTCTTCATTATATGCGAAGCCGCCGCCTGTACCACCGAGAGTAAATGCAGGACGAACAACAACGGGATAACCGATACGGTCTGCTGCCGCCTTCGCTTCCTCTAATGAGTAAGTGATTTCTGAGGGAATAACGGGCTCGCCGATAGATTCGCAAAGCTCTTTGAACATTTCACGGTCCTCTGCACGTTCAATAGAAGCGCTTGAAGTACCGAGAAGCTTTACTTCACATTCTTTAAGAACACCTTTTTTTTCAAGCTGCATTGCAAGGTTAAGACCTGTCTGACCACCGATACCGGGAATAATAGCATCGGGACGCTCATGACGAATAATCTTTGCAACATATTCAAGAGTAAGAGGCTCCATATACACCTTATCTGCGATAATGGTGTCAGTCATAATTGTTGCGGGGTTTGAGTTAACAAGAACAACCTCGTAACCTTCCTCTTTAAGTGCCAAGCAAGCCTGAGTACCTGCATAGTCAAACTCTGCTGCCTGACCTATAACTATAGGACCTGAGCCTATAATCAAAACCTTTTTAATATCTGTTCTCTTTGCCATATAAATTTCCTCTATTCGAATTCTATGGTTCCAACAGGTTTGGGCGTGACATCCACCATGACACGATTGATACCGTCAACCTCATGGGTAATGCGATTCGTAATATGGTGAATCATCGGATAAGGAATTTCTTCGATGGTGGCACTCATCGCATCGGTGGTATTCACTGCACGGATAATAGCTGCCCAGCCTTCGTAGCGCTTGCCGTCTTTTACACCGACGCTCTTAAAATCGGGAACGGCGATAAAATACTGCCATACCTTTTCTGCTAAACCGTTCTTATCAAATTCTTCTCGCAGGATAGCATCGGCCTCTCTCAGAGCGTGCAAACGGTCACGTGTAATAGCACCGAGGCAACGAACACCAAGACCGGGACCGGGGAACGGCTGGCGGTACACCATATTGTGCGGAAGTCCAAGTGCCTCACCCACAACACGA
Organism: Clostridia bacterium; assembly: GCA_017397655.1. Taxonomy (GTDB): domain Bacteria; phylum Bacillota; class Clostridia; order Oscillospirales; family Acutalibacteraceae; genus UBA1425. The sequence goes on from JAFQIG010000079.1 coordinate 7,879, forward strand.
ACCTCATCTTTGAAGAGCAGTTTGACAGGTTCAACCAGTTCAAACTGCATATCTTCAGGCAGACCGCCCACGTTGTGATGTGCCTTAACACCATCACTTTCAAGAATGTCGGGATAAATCGTGCCTTGTGCAAGGAATGAAATGCCTTCAAGCTTGGAGGCTTCTTCATCAAAGACCTTGATAAACTCACCGCCGATGATCTTGCGCTTCTTTTCAGGTTCGCTGACACCGTCAAGCAGATCAAGGAATCTGTCGGTGGCGTCTACATAGATCAGGTTAGCACCCAGTTCTCTGCCAAACACCTCAATGACCTGTTCAGATTCACCCTTACGCATCAGACCGTGATTAACGTGAACACAGATGAGCTGCTTACCGATTGCCTTAATAAGAAGTGCGGCAACGACCGATGAATCAACTCCACCGGAAAGAGCGAGCAAAACCTTTTTGTCGCCGACCTGCTCTCTAATTTCTTTTACTTGGTTCTCTATAAACGCTTCAGCAAGCGCTTTTGTTGTTATACGCTCCATATTCTCGGGGCGAACTGTTTTCTCCATGTCTGTTCCTCCTTATTCGTTGGTATAGTTATCAAAATAACCTTGGATATATACGATCGGAGTACCCTTGTCACCGGAGCCGGATGTCAAGTCACAAAGGGAGCCGATTAAGTCAGTCAGACGTCGCGGTGTGGTTCCCTGAGATACCATATTACCCACAAGAGAGGAGCCGTCCTTCTGTTGAATTTTACTCTTGATGGCTTCCTGCAATTCCTTACCCGAAAGAGCGGAGAAATCATTGTCTGCCAAATATTTCAGTTTTAATTCATTGGGCGTGCCTTCCAGACCGGGCGTGTATGCAGGAGATACAACCGGGTCAGCAAGTTCCCAGATCTTGCCGACCGGATCCTTAAATGCACCGTCACCGTATACCATAACCTCAATATGCTTACCTGTAATTTCAAGAAGCTTTGCCTGAATATCCTCAACCATCTTCTGACATTCTTCTCTGGGGAACAGCTTTACAGTATCCTCAGTCGCCTTATTGGAGCCAAGCAGACCGTAGCGAGCATTATATCCGCTGCCGTCAACAGACACGGTCATAATTTCATCCAATCCATAAACCTGTTCAGCACCGGCTGCTTTCAGTAAACGCTTAGTACGAGTGCGGCTGTGAATATCACAATTGAGAACATTCTTGGTGTAGCTGAGTATTGCTCGGCAGTCGTTGGCAAAGATAACCTCTACCTCTGCACCGCACTCACGAACCAAATTGGAATAATATTCTACGTAATCAACACCTGTGAAGGTATGTTTTGGATATCCAAACAAGTCCCTCCACTCATTCTCAGTCAAAACATCGCTATAAGGGTTAATGCCTTTTTCATCAAGCAAATCTATATCAACAAGATGATTTCCTACCTCATCAGATGGGTAGCTGAGCATCAAAACAACCTTTTTGCAACCTTTGGCAATACCGCGCAAGCAAATTGCAAAGCGGTTTCTGCTGAGAATCGGAAAGATAACACCAACAGTTTCTCCTCCGAACTTATTTCGTACATCTGTTGCTATATTGTCCACGCTTGCATAGTTGCCCTGTGCACGCGCCACAATCGCCTCAGTCATACAGACAACATCCCGATCTCTCGGAATAAGTCCTTCAACATTCATTGCCTCAACAACGGAACCGGTCACGATTTCTGTCAAGTCATCGCCCTGACGGATAATCGGAGCACGAAGTCCCATCGAAACTGTTCCATATACTCTGCTCATAATTTTCCTCCAACTGTTGACTAATTCTTTTTTTATTATTATAATACAAACATAGTCATAAGTAAAATAGATAATTCTTACAACAGCAATAAGGTGACCTTATATGAAAACAAAACTTGATTATTACCGCATTTTTTATGAAACCGCACGTTACCATTCATTTTCCACCGCAGCCGGGCGCTTATATATTTCACAGTCAGCCATTTCTCAATGCATACACCAGCTCGAAGATGACCTTAATGTTCAGCTCTTTGTAAGAACAAGAAAAGGCGTATCACTCACAAACGAGGGAAAAATTCTTTTTTTAAAGGTTGAAAATGCAATCAACACGATAGAACAGGGCGAAAGCCAACTTGAACGTCTTCGTCATTTAGAAGCGGGTGAGCTTAAAATCGCAGCAGGTGACGCGATAACAACCCACTTTCTCCTGAAATATCTGGAAGAATATCACGCTACCTATCCCGACATCAGAATTGAAATGGCAAACTCCTATTCCTCCCAAATGCTTGCCCTTGTAAAAGAAGGAAAAGCTGATCTTGCGTTTGTCAATATGCCGATGGAGGATGAAGAGCTTGTGTTTGTGCCTTGTCTTGAAATTAACGATGTGTTTGTCTGCGGTCCGGATTTTAAGAAGAAGGTATCCTATTCGTGGGAAGAAGTAGCGGAGTTACCGTTGATCCTTATTGAAAAAAACGCATCGTCACGGCATTTTCTTGAAAAGAACTTCAACGAAAAGAATATTTCTTTAAATCCGCAAATTGAAGTAGCGGTACACGATCTGCTGATTCGTTTTGCCTCCATTCATCTTGGTATTTCATGCGTTATTGAACAATTTGCAAGCGAGGAGCTGAATAAAGGTATCGTCAAGAGAATACCGCTTGACCCTCCGCTGCCAAAACGAAGCATCGGTTGTGCTTACCTGAAAAGCGCACCGCTTTCCTATGCTGCAAAAGCTTTTTTAGATTTGATCAAACAACAAGGATAAATAGGGCTTGAATCCCTGACTCTCCGCCTTTTAAAAACCGCAGCTGATACAATAGCGTCAACTGCGGTTTCGTTATTTATATTCGTATATAAAGAACAACTGATACCGCCGCCGTAATCTGTTAATTGATTCTTACGACAAGGTCGCTTTCAGGGAAACAGCAACACGGATGTATAAAATTAAACTGCAAATCCGCTATACGACGCTTGTCTTCACCCTCAGGTATGTAAACCTTTCCGCTGACAAGCTTGCTTCTGCAGAAGCCGCATTCGCCCGTGTGGCATCTTGCGGGAACCTCAATGCCTGCACGCTCAAACGCACAAAGCACGGTTTCATTGTTGCTCGCTTTTATCACTGTTTTCTCGCCGCGGTTGATGACGGTGACGGTGTATTCTTTCGGGTCATCTTCAACCTTTTTGCCTGACGAGAACACTTCAAAACGGATGTATTTTCTTTCAAGCCCAAGTTTCGGAAGCTCGGTTTCAAGGAATTTATATAATCCGCCGGGTCCGCATACAAAAATACTGTACTTGCCCTCAGGAGCATATTTACCGATGATATCAGCGCCGACAAAGCCTTTTTCGTAGCCTTCCTCATCGCTGTGGCTGAGTACATAGACGACATTGATCTTCTCATTCTTTTCGGCAAGCGAATCAAGCTCTGATCTGAAGAGGATTTCGTCGGAGTTTCTGCATCCGTAAAGCAACGTAAGTGAGCAATCCTCATCGCCGTTATCAATTGCTCTTGCAAGCGAAAGGAACGGAGTTATGCCGCTGCCGCCTGCAACAGCAACTATTCTTTCGGCATCTCTCAACGGACTGTATGTCATATTTCCTTCGGGAGCATAAGCAGTAACCTTGTCGCCGACAGTCCAATTGTCGAGGATGTAGTCGGACACAAAGCCGTCAGCAATACGCTTGACAGTTATCTGATATTCCCCGTTCAAAGCGCTCTCAGGAGAAGAGGCTATTGAATATGAACGGGTAACAACCGAATTGCCGATTTCAAGTCTGAAGGTAAGGTACTGACCTGCCTTAAAATATGCAAGCGGTGCAGATTCGCTTTTAAAATAGTAGCTCTTTGCAATATCGGCGTGTTCTTCGATTCTGCTGATAACAAGCTTCTGAATCTTCGGATGAAGACTTTTTGCAACCTTGTTAACGCCGAAATCATCAGTACGTGTCGGCAGAACGGCAGGAGCGCTGTTTATAAACTTTTTTCTTTCTGTCAGAAACTTTACCGTATTTATGCTGTCTTTAAGATTGCCGTTTACAGAAAACTTTTTCTTGCTCATTACTTTACCTCCTTTTCCATATCGAGGATTGCAGCCTTTGCCGCCAGATTACCTGTGGTATAGCTGGGTGAGTAACCCATATGTCTGACAGTATATCCGCCTGCAAAATAGAGTCCGGGCATACCTTTTTCTATCAGATCAAAAACGATTCGTTTGACAATGCCGTCCTCCTTGCTCGCTTCGTATCCGTAAATTGTTCCTGCGGGAGCATCGGTATAACGGGCATAGGTCATCGGTGCCGCAATTTCAATTTCTTCAATGTAATCACGGATCGCAACACCCGTTGCTTTCTCAAAATTATCTATCATTTTTTCAGCAAAAGCTGTTTTGGTTTTATGATAATCCTTAACGGAAACACGACTCCATTCGTCACCTGCAAAAATAGATGTCATATAGAGTATGCTTGTGCCCTCAGGCGAACAGTCGTCAAAAGCTCTGTTGAGACAAACCGTTGCCTGAACATCATTTGTTTCAAGCTTTTTGCTCAGCTCATAGCACTGTCTGTTATCGTTGCTCGGATAGATGAAATATGTATGGTTATTGAGTCCGAGCTCGTCCGCAGAACGATTAAGTCCGATAAACACCGCAAAGCCCTTTGCCGACAGCGTTCTTGCGTTCACCTCTTTTTTGAACTTTACGGGGACATCTTTTTCATCCATCAGCTTTGTAAACGCGTTATAAGGTGAAGCGTTGCAGATAACTGCTTTTGCATTGATCTGTGTACCGTCATCAAGAATAACGCCTGTTGCCTTTCCGTCTTTGACGATTATTTTTGTAACGCTTGTGTTGAACCATGCTTCGCCGCCGTTTTCGGTGAACGCTTCAAGCAATGCCGTGCTTATCTGATGGCTTCTGCCTCTCGGAATAACAGCGCCGTCTATTATGTACGAATGAAGCATCGTGAAATAATGAATAACGTTCAGCTCATCCGTAGGCTGACCGAGGTAGCACCAATATCCGTTGAGTATATCACGTATTGTTTTTCCTGCACCGAATGCCTTGAGCACCTCATCAACAGAATAGTTTGCGACCTTGAGAAACTCTGTATGCTCGGAAAAAATCTCTTTTATCATCGAAGGCTTGAAGTCACCGATGTTATCAACAAAGCCCAGCGTCTTTTCAATACTTTCGATGAGATCAAAGATCTTTCTTACAACAACCGAAGAACCGGGATCATATTCCTCAAGCTTGTTGATAAACGCTTCTTTACCCAAGGGCATTGAATAGTCACACTTGTCATTCTCATCCAATGTGATCAGTCTGAACGCTTCATCAAGCGAAACCCATTCTATCTTATCTGCAGCACCGACTTCCTCAAAAATCTTCTGAAGAGGCGATCTTCCCGTTATAGGTCCGACACCGCAAAGCTCGTGCAGAGATGCTTCAAACTCAAATCTGCCTCTTACAAAGCTTGTTGCAAAACCACCGGGAAGATTATGCCGCTCAACAAGCAATGTCTTTTTTCCTTCTTTTGCAAGACGTGCTGACGCAACCAGTCCGCCATTGCCGGCACCGATAACAATTGCATCATAATTCTTTATCATATTTACACTTCTTTCATAACGTAAATTTATATATATATTCTACCATACTTTTTCAAATGTTACAAGTATATCTGCGGTATTTTAAAGCAATAACAGAAGCACCTCGCAAAAGCTCATTGCAAGGTGCTTCAACAATATTAAGTTACATCCATATCCAGCCGAAAAACAGTATATAAAGAATCCATTGCCACCAGGTAAACTTAACGGTAATCCTGCACTTTATCTCGCAAAGATCATCGGCTTCAGTACCCGTTACAACAGCAATGCCTCTGCCGACACCCGTTACTTTTCCTTCTTCATCAACAGTTACGGTATTGCTGTCCGACGAAGCCCACACAAAATCCGAATCTCTGAACTGTTGCGGTACAGAGGACAAAAGATGGAGCTCATCGTGGTAATAAATTGTGTACTCCAAATTTACGGTTTGCGTGGGATTCTTTGACCATAGAGCGGTAAAGACGGCATCATCGGCTGTGTAAGTCCATATAAAGGTATCGGAATCCTTTGTATATGTTCTGCCGTCAACATTCAATAACCATCCTGTAAATGTATAGCCGTGCCTTGTCGGAACAACGCTTCTGACAGAATATTCAGCATTGAATACAGCGTCATTGCCGAAAATATACTTGCCGTCTTCCACGGTATATTCGCCGTCAATGTCCCACTTGCCGCCCGAAAGATCATATGTTACATCATAAGAATCCGGCTTATAATAAAAGCTCCAGACATATTCCGATGAAGCTACGTTGAATGCCGCATAGCCTGCATCCGTTTCAACGGGAGTAATGCTCTTTTCGCCGCAATGAAGCGTTACACGGTCGGGCACGTATCCGTCATAAGAGTTGAAATCCGCATAAAGATTGTCACCGAAAACAAAATCTTCGGTTTCAGTTTCAACAGCTTCACCGTCAATATAGTGAACAATCGTTACCGTGCCGACTTGCGTAAAGAAGTCGCTGTCATCGGGAAGAGGCGAGGAAGTGTCAGTACTGCCGGGAACCGAGAGCTTCGCCGCCATCTTAAGAATAGACAGCTTATAAGAAGCGAACGTGCTTTCACTACACCAATCGGCTGACTTCTGTGTCTTGATGACATTCTGATATGCAGAACGGATATCGGACTTGTCAACACCTCTTGCAGTAATTTCAAAGCGTGCGCTGACAGCAGCCGTATTATCCCTGTAAACGCCTTTTGCGCCGATTTCAACAGTCAGTTGTGCCGTCATTGCCGTCTGATCGGTAATCTGAGACGGTGCTACAGACTCGGCAACAGAACCAACAGATGCCGACGGCACATTGACAACTCTGTTGATGCCGCCCGTACCTTCTGTCAGATAGCTGAAGTCCCTGTACATTGAAGTCAGCGGATATGCGCTGTATTTTGAAAACCTTGTACTGTCATAAATGACACTTGCAGTTCCCGTTGCGGTACACGAGCCTGCATCAGTCTGCGATGCGCTCGCATTATTTCCCGTTGTTGCGCCGCGAATCACAAGAATTATCCTGCTGAAAGAATCGCGGTGTGCGGTAATCTCGTTCCTACAATGAACATTAACTGTATGCTCGGTTAATGTATTTGCAACGATTGTATAAGCATACTGTGTATAGCTCTGACCGTTTATCGTATAATCAGCAGTCCACTCGATAAAGCGGTAAAAGCCGACGGGAACGGTCTGTGAAAGTGTCAATGACGACATACGACCTCTGTAGGTATCCGTTCCGATCATAACATCCGACTCCCCGACCCTCATTGACGCAATGCCGTTATCGGTAACCTGCGTGCTTGTCGGCTCTGTTGATCCGTAGGAGTCCGAAGACAGCCTTGCATTGATAACCACAGAATCTGCACCCGGAAGATTCCAGTAAACGAGAGCACCCGAAGCCGCCGAAGACAGCGGCAGATCCTTCGTGACGGAACCGTCCTCATTTACTCCGTAGAAATACAAGGCAGTAGTGTCGCTTCCCATAAGTATTAACTCGGGAACATAAAATGTCGGTGTGGGATATGCCGAGCTTTCTGCAACGGAATCGACATTGTTCACGGCGGTAACACAGGCGAAACACGCAGAAAAACATACAAGAAATGCCAGTATGATACTAAAAGACCTTTTCACCGTAACCCCTCCGAATCTGATATTATTCAGATTGTAATATTCTTGAGCTGTTTATAAGAACAGCAAAAGCACCGATATTATGAAGTACCGCGCCCATCAGCGCACTGATTATTCCGAACGAAGACAAAAGTATCATCGAAAAACTGACAATACAGGACAGCACGAGATTCTGATAAATTATACTCTGAGTCTTTCGTGCGAGCCTTATAACAAACGGAATATTCCTGAGATTATTGTTCATAAGTGCAATATCGGCAGACTGAATGGCAAGATCGGAACCCATTGCTCCCATTGCGATGCCGACATCCGCTTCCCTGAGTGACAGCGCATCATTGATTCCGTCACCGATACACAAAACGAAGTTGTCTTCCTTAATCTGCCTGACCGCCTCCAGCTTATCAAGCGGCAGAAGCTGTGCCTTGACCTCGTCTATCTCCATCTTTTCGGTAACGGCATCCGCTGATGCCTGTCTGTCGCCCGTCAGAACAACAATTTTTTCCGCACCAAGCTCCTTGAGCTCTGTCATACATAAGCCTGCATTATCTCTGACGGTATCCGAAAAGCCGAGAAAGCCGAGCAAAGTGCCGTTGAGTGTTACATAACTGACCGAGGCTGTCTCGCTGTCACCAAAGCCGTCAGGTATCTCTATATCAAAACTCGCAAGAAGCGACCTGTTACCGAAAAGAATACGCTTTGACCCATCCTTTGAAATACCCTCGATACCCTTTCCTGCGTGTTCCTTTACGTCAAAGCGCTCCTGAACCGCTTCGGCGCTGCCACATCCCGAAAGTGCTCTCGATATCGGATGATTTGAAGATGATGCAACAGAAACAGCTGTGTCGAGAAGCAGTTTTTTGTCCGTACCGTCAATAGGCGTAACACAGCAAAGTGACAGCTCGCCCGTCGTGATTGTTCCCGTTTTGTCAAAAACCACCGAATCAATCTCTGTCAATTCCTCAATAAACTTTGAATTCTTGATAAGAATACCTCTTCTGATTGCCGCAGAAAGTGCCGCTATCATCGGAGCAGAGCTGACGAGCATCTGACCGCACGGACACGATACAACCAGAATTGCTATTGCCTTCGATATGTCTCTCGTAAACAGCGCCACCGCCGTTGCGATAACGAGTATCAGCGGTATGTAATAGCGCATAAACCGATCGATCAGTCTCGACTGGGAGGTTTCGATATTCTCGGATTCCTCCAGAAGCGAAAGTATCTTTGAAAACGATGTATCAACATATTCCTTTTCTACTCTGACGGTTATCTGACCGTCAATGTTGACGGTGCCCGCATAGACATTTTCGCCTGTTGTAACATAAGCAGGCTCCGGCTCACCCGTCAGAGACTTCTGGTCAATGTGCGTATCACCGCTTGTTACAACACCGTCAATCGGTATTCCCGAACCCGGCTTTACGATAATGACCTGACCTTTTTTCAGCGTTTTTGCCGATACGGTCTGCTCCTTACCGTCCTCATACAGAACGGCTGTGTCGTGACTCATTTTGCGCAGTCCGTCAATAACCTCTCTGCCGCCTATTATACTGCGTTCTTCAAGAAAATGCGCAATATTCAGAATCAGCGGTATCAGTATCGACAGCACAAGCTCACCTGTGCAAAAGCACGCCACAATCGCTATCGCAACGAGCATTTCCATCGCATTTTTAAATTCCTTTGACCTGATACCGTTAACAGCCGTTATCACGACAGGTATTCCCTCGGTCAGAAAACCGATTGTATAAAAGATACCCGGTACGATATCATTCTTAAAAATCATACCGTATAAGAGGCCTACGCAAAGACAGGAAAGTGATATGACGCCTCTTATAATATCACCCTTGATCTTGCTCTGTTCCTTTGATGTCAGGTTGTCCTTCATAAAGGAGTCAAGACTGTTCTTTGCCATATTATCAATATTTTCCAAGCGTGACTCCTCCTTTATTCAATGAATATTCTGCTGTCCCCGTCCTTGACGATTTTAACCTCACCGATTTTTTCAATTATCTGTGCTATCTTTTCGTTGTGAACACGAGTTTTGACGACGCTCGGATGAAGCTTGTATTCTTCAAGCAAGCCCCAGAATTCGACAAGCTCGGCATTAGCCTCTGAGATTGCCTTTGAATACGCGGAAGCAGCATCGGAAACCGCCTTTGCAGCCGTTGCCTGTGCCTGCGGAATTATCGTTTCGCGGTACTGTCTTGCGTTTTCGATCTGTGTCGATGCATCAACCGTGGCCGCATTGACCTTTTCATAAACCTCGCTGACCTCCTGCGGCATACTGACCCGCGTCAGCTCAAGCGCCTTGATCGTTACACCTGCTCCTGCCGCATTCAGCTTTTGCTGTGCACGCGCGGTGACATCCTTTGCATACCTGTCCTTGCCCGATGTCAGTATGTCATCAACAGAAACTCCTGCAGCCGATTCAACCATCGCGTTGCTCACGCAGGCATTGATCACGGAGTCAATTTCATTAACGCAAAGTGCATATGCAACGGGATCGGTAACGGTATACTTTACCGTTGCGCTGATGACGGCAATATTCTGATCACCCGTGATAACATAACCGTTACTGCGAAGATTGGACATTTTACCCGAAGTATAATGTGTATCAATCTTTTGTTCAATAACGCTGCCTGTCGGCACAATAATAACCTCGTCGATGATATAAGGAAAAGCAAGCATAAGACCGGGCTCGTGCACCTGCTCTTCGTACGTGTTTCCGACAAGTCTTCCGAAGCGAAGAATCAAAGCAACGTTACCGCTTTTAACAAACCGAACGCCCGAAAAGCAGATCAGTACAACTATCAGAGCAACCGCAATAACAAAAAACTTTGACAATGAAGAAAGAATGTCACTGAGAACATCATTCTTTTTGTTTTTTCTCATTATGCTACCTCCGCCTCTTCAAGAAGAGTGTGAAGCGAAGCAAAAACAGCCTGTCTGTCCTCTTCGGGAAGCTGTGTCATAATATAATTCAGATCACCGATAATAACCTCGTCCGACGTATCCTTATCAATCATACCTGCGTACTCAAGAAGAACGTTGAACGGATATGAATCAGCCGTCACAACAAGAACAGAATCCTCGTCAACCGATGCAACAAGAGTATCAAGCTCTTTAAGGAACTTATAAAGACTCATGTTAGCCTCCTGTGCCTGTGCATAGATTTCGGCTACTTCCGTTTCGGTCTTTGATCTGATATCTGCAGCCTCAATCTCGCCCTCGGCAATAATCTGTGCCGCTTCGGCATCGGCATCGGAAATAATCTTGTTTGCGTCACGCTGTGCGTTAGCAAGAATTGTGTCGATATCCTTCTGACGATCAGCAGTCATCTGTTCAAAAACACTCTCAAGGTTAGTATCGGGAAGCGAAATGCGCAGAATGCTGACATCGGTAACGGTAATGCCGTAGTTATTTTCACAGTTTGTTCTGACCTTTTCAAAGATCTTTTTCTGAATCTCCTCGGTATTGATCTTTTCCTTGTCAAGAGACACCAGCGCGGACAACTCATAAGCACCCATAACGCTGTTGGTTGCGCTGAAAATCTGATCCTTTATGTAAGAGTCAACCTTTGCGGCAGAGCCTACGCTGTTATAATACTTCAAGGGATCGGAAACCGACCATATTGCATATGACTGAAGAATAATGTTGCGGTTGTCCTTTGTTGTGGTTTCAAGGAAATCCGATTCAAGATACTGCTGTCTGCCGTCAAAGCTGACAACATTTTCAAACGGCCACGGAAGCTTAAAATAGAGTCCCGACTGTGTGACAACCTTTCTCGGTGCACCGAAACGGAGAATTATGCTTCCGCTTCCCTCTCTGACCTCAGTTGTAAACATAAAGAACAAGAGTACAACAACGATAATCAGAGCAACCGCTATCTTGATAATACGCATTGCCTTTCCGTTATCACCGTTAATCCTTGTCATAAAAGAACCGAGCTTTGCTTTTATAGTCATTTTGTTCACTCCTTAATCCGCTGAATCGTCCGTTTCCGGAACAGTTGGTTCGCTGTTAAAGCTTCCGAAATATATTGCCGATGAATCAACATCATCGCTCAGGATAACAAGGTTCGCCTTACCGTATGCCTCACGGACTGCCGCCAGGTATTTCTGATATTTATAGCTGTTCGGGTATTTATTGAACATCTCAAGACTTGCCAGAAATTCGGCAACCGATGACTTTGCCGCCGCTACCTTGGTACTGTTTTCTGCATTGGCGGCATTGACAGCCGTATCCTTTTGTGCCTGTGCCTGTGCGATCTTCACATTCGCCTGAGCTTCTGCTTCAAGAATGTATCTTTCCGCCGTAATCTCGGCGCTTACAATATTCTGGTATACCGATGCAATCTCTACGGGCGGATGTATGCTTTCAAGTATAACGCATACTATCTCTATTCCCATATCATATTCCGACATTTCCTTAATAAGCTCTTTTTGAAAGTTTATCGCAAAGGCTTCTCTGTCAGCCGACAAAAGTGTCGAAAGATCTGTGGTAATCGTCTTGTCCGTGACAAGCTCATATGCGAGTGCTTCAAGAATAAGCTCGGGCGAAGATGCACTTTTAAGATACTTTTTAAGATCGGAAATTTTATATTCAAGTCTCAAGTTGATCGAAACGAGCTCATCACCGTTACCGAGCAGAAGCTTGTACTCATCACTGCCGTGGCTTGATGTCCAGATGTTATCGGTAGGCTCTGACGCTTTGTATCCGACAGTCATCTTTTTAACGGTATCTGTATCGTAAATCTCCGTCTTATCAATCGGATAGGGCAAAACCAGATGAATACCCGGTGTCAGTGTCTTGTCACGTAAGGCACCGAATCTGTATACGGCAGCCTCCTGATACGGCTCAATCTGAACGATTCCCGTTGAAATCCACAAAAGAAGCACCGTTAAAAGAAGCGTCACGGGAGCTATCTTTTTGATATACTTGACACTCCACAGGCTTCTCATTGTGATGCCCGTACTGTTTTCAAGATAGCTGACAAAGTTAAAGCTCTGATCTTCATCCGAAAACGGAACTGCTATCTTGATAAACGGCTCTGTTGCGTAAGTCTTTTTGATCTCGATAACTACAAGCGATATTACGGTAAATATCAGATAGTAGAAAAACAGTACAGCCAGAAGATATGCTGCATATTTGTGAACATCAAAAACTTCATAAGCACAAAGAAGCGTGCAGATTATAGTAATTACACATTGGAAGGATAACAGCTTTATGAACAGCGAACAGTTTTTGAGCATCGCACTGACAAAATCACTGTTATTTTCCGAATGCTTACAGAACTTTTCAATTATCAGCAACAAAACAAGAATTATCGCAGTCGTAACAGCATGACCGACACCGACGGCAGATGCTTTTTCAAACCCTGTCAGCAGGCTGATAACGTTTCTGAAGCAAGAAACTACAACTAAAATGTATACAAAGTATCGCAGAATCTTTTTAACAAGCAGTCGGTTGATACGAACCTTCTTTTTGGGCTTTTCTTCCGTATCTTTGTTCTTTTTCCTTTTAAGAGAGGCAAAGAACCCCGTAATCGCTGCTAAAAATTTCGGTTTCTTTCTTCTGATATCCATACGTTTTAAAGAAATCAGAAGAAGATTTGTTGCACCGAAAAACAGCGATGTTATAAACAGATGCAGATGTAAAGAAGAATTTGACCTTGTGTAAAGATTCATCGCAACAAGGCTGATACAGAAAAAAATCAGCGTTACAACAGTGACAAGATTGCGCCCTTTAATACCTTTCATAACACTTCTCCATAATAAAATATATATAAATTATACTATATACTTTTTAAAAAAGTCAATAATAATAAATCCGAAAATCACGCAAAAAGTGACTTTCGGATAATATTATATTCAGTTAATGTCAGCAATCTTTTTGATAAGAGCGATACATTCCTGTTTATTGATAATCTTCGGTACCGGATACTGGGGATTGCCCTCTTTAAGTGCTCTTTCGGCAATGGTTTCGATATCCTCTGCCTTTGCTTCAAGGTGTTCGGGTATGTTGAGTTTTCTGTTCATTTCCTTTACCTTGGCGATAAAGAGATTTGCCTTATCGGCATCCGTCTTCTCGCTTGTTACGATTCCCGCAACATCGGCAAGTTCTGCGAGTCTCTTGTGAGCGGATTCTCCGAACCACTCGAGAACATACGGCAGAATAACCGCATTTGCAAGTCCGTGAGGTGTACCGTACATACCGCCGAAGTTATGTGCAATGGCGTGAACATAACCGACATACGCTCTTGTAAAGGCTACGCCTGCAAGATAAGAAGCTTCAAGCATATTCTCTCTGGCTCTTATGTCCTTGCCGTCCATATAGACCTTTTCGATATTGTCAAAGATCATACGTGTTGCCTTTTTAGCGGCAAGCTCGGTATCCTTTGTATTGCTGTTTCCGATATAAGCCTCAACTGCATGAGTCAGAGCATCCATACCTGTTGTTGATGTGATATGAGGCGGAAGTCCGACAGTAAGCTGTGCATCAAGAACAGCATATTTCGGTCTGATGACAGGATCCTGAATAGCGTATTTTTCGTGAGTCTTGGGATCCGTTACAACAGCGGCAAGCGTTGTCTCGGAGCCTGTACCTGCAGTTGTGGGAACAGCATAAAGTGTCGGAAGCTTCTTAAGAACCTTTAAAGTACCACGCATTTTCTGAACACTCTTATTGGGACAGACAACTCTTGCACCTGCAATTTTTGCACAGTCCATAGGTGATCCGCCGCCGAAAGCAATGATCGCCTTGCAACCGTTATCCTTGTACAGCTTGCAGGCCTCCTCAATATTGTCAATGGTAGGATTAGGCTGTGTTCCGTCATAAACGGTATAAGCTACGTCGTTTTCATTAAGTGCTTCAAAAAGAGAATCAAGCAGATGAAGATTCATAAGTCCCTTATCGGTAACGACAAGAACGGCATCGTGACCGTTATTTTTAACGGTAGAAGCGAGCTGTCTGACCGAGCCTGATCCTTTGATAAGCTGAGGCTCTGTCCAATCAAGGAACTTTACGGCAAACTTAAAAACCGCCTGATATGCTCTGCAATAAAAATTATACAATGACATAATCATCCCTCCGAATAAAAAGTATATCACAAACAAAACAACAATTCAAGTCATTGTGTAACATCCGCATAAACGAACATATAATATTATAAAGCTTTTTGAAAGGATGGTTTTTATGTCAAACGACAATCTTGATCCTGTTATAGAAAAATACCGTCGTGAGCTTGTGGAGTTCAGTCAGAAAAACCCGAAGTTCGCGGACGAAAGCGTCAATGCATCGGTTCCCGATGACAAGGAAGAAGCTGTTTTTACACAGCTTATAACAAACGTAGCATCACGTGAAGAAGAAACAAACGATCCTGTAGAAGAAGGACAGAACATACGTGACGAACTGATGTTTGCGGAAAATGCCGAAAAATATCCTCCGTACAACAACGGAACACTCAAGCAGTATCGCAATATTGAAGAATTTCTTGTTGACAATCCCCGATCGGGCTTTCTTCGTGTGCAGGTATTTGCAGGCGAACAGACCTTCCCCGTCTCCAACGCTAACGTAATTATTACAAAAAGCTTCGGCGATCGTGAAAATGTTTTTTATGAGGAACATACCGATTCAAGCGGAATTATGAGCCGTATAACCCTGCCTGCACCCGACAAAAGTCTGTCGATCTATCCGTCATCACTTCAGCCGTATTCTACCTACGATATACTTGTCACACATCCGGGGTTCAATCGTGTTGCAATCAAAAACTGTGTTGTCTTTGACGGAATTGAGACTTCACAGCTTGTTGAAATGATTCCCGAAATATTAAAAAATTCCGACACGAACGGAGGCGATTAAATGCCTGAGCCGAGAATCCCGACATACATCACCGTGCATCTCGGATCACCGTCATCGTCTGCACGTAACATCCGAGTATCATTCATTGATTATATCAAGAACGTTGCAAGCTCCGAGATCTATCCCACCTGGCCCGAAGAATCGCTTCGTGCCAACATCTTTGCAATTCTGTCATTCACATTAAACAGAGTGTATACAGAATATTACAGATCGCAAGGATACGACTTTGACATCACGAACGATACTGCATTTGATCAGAAGTTCATCCCGGGCAGAGAGTATTTCAGCACCATTACTGCCATTGTCAACGAACAATTCAACAGTTATATCGCACGCGGCAATCAGATACAACCGCTGGCGGCTCAGTACTGCAGCGGCAAAGGTACAACGTGTGACGGACTGTCTCAATGGGGAACCGTTGATCTTGCATATAACGGATATTCATCACTTCGGATTTTACGCTACTATTACGGCAACGATGTTTATATAGTCTACAATGCACCGACGGCACCGAATATTCCGTCATATCCGGGAACACTCTTCCGTTTAGGCAGTGCTGGCGAAGATGTCAGAACAATCCAGAGACAACTTAACAGAATTTCAGCCAACTACCCTGCCATCACGAAAACGGAAGTAAACGGTGTATTCAACGGAGCTACCCGAAAATCGGTAATAGCCTTTCAGCAGATTTTCGGGCTTAAGGTCGACGGAATCGTCGGCAAAGAAACTTGGTACAGGCTGAAATACATTTATAACAGCGTAAAACGCTTATCGGAGCTGTACAGCGAGGGAATCACGATCAGCGAAGTCGAAAGAATGTACAGCCGTGTTCTTCGCCGTGGTGACCGAGGAATGCCTGTCTGGGTAATACAGTATTATCTTAACTTTTTAGCGTTCTTTAATCCGTCATTAAAGGAAATAGACACAGACGGAATCTTCGGACCGCAGACGGAAGAAGCCGTAAAAATATTCCAGAATTATTACGGTCTGACAGCAGACGGTATCGTAGGCAGAGCCACATGGAATATGCTGACCGATGCGTATAACGGAGTGCTTTACAATTTGCCCGAAGAGTACAAAAGCTATTCTTCGCTGCTTTATCCCGGATACTTTATAACAACGGGATCATCGGGAAAAACAGTAGAACAGCTTCAGACTTTTTTGCGGGTCATATCACAGAATGATCCGTCAGTACCGTCGGTTACCGTTGACGGAATATACGGTAACAGAACAAAGAATGCAGTTCTTGCCATTCAGCGCAAGAATAACATCAACCCCACGGGAGAAGTCGGTCCCGTCACCTGGAATGCAATTGTCAATCTTTATAATGAATACAGATGATCAAAAATAAAAGAATAAGTAATAGGTACGGGACACTCGCACCCGAAAAAAGCACACAGTAAAATCGGCGTCATCCTGAGCAGCAGGCGAAGGATCTTTACATTCTAAGCAAGATTCTTCACTTCGTTCAGAATGACCCGACGGGTGGGCGGTCGCAGTAACTCTCGCCTCCCTTGTGTAAAGGGAGGTGGGTCGGCGAAGCCGACTCGGAGGGATTGTTGTCCAAAGACGAGTTACTGAAGCATTTACAGTAATTGGATGAATTTACAATATTTGCCATCGGAGTATACCTGCTGTGCAGTTTTAATGCACGACTTACTTGATAGGTTGGTCAGATACACCGACTCACGGTTGTCATCCTGAGCCGCAGGCGAAGGATCTTTTGTATTTGTTTAAAGATTCTTCACTTCGTTCAGAATGTCCCAATGGGTGGGCAGATAACGATTTACAGTAATTGGATGAATTTACAGAAATTCCCATCGGAATATAACTGCTGTGCGGTTTTAGTTTACAATTGATCTGCTTCGATCTTACTCAATGAATTGATGCGTTGCATCATGAATTGGCTTTGCCGTGATTTCTCGCTGACGCTCCATGAATTGCATTGTATCACAATGCATTATAAAAGAGATTCTTCACACGTTCAGAATGGCCCGATCGGCTCTGATTCTGCAAATTTACATTGTTCTTCTATCATTGCAACGCTGCACAACGCACACAGCTGCTTCCTTTACATATTAATTTATGTAATTATCCTATCAGGTGAAAAAAATGGAACTTACTAACAATTTTTATGACAACACAACAGCATTCGAGAATGCTCTCGGATACGGCAAAAGCTTTGATAAGGTCTGCAGGACTCTGACAATTAATTCACGTCAGGTTAAGCTGTATTTTATCAACGGTATGACTAACAACGAAATATCGACAAAAATCGTCGGTGATCTGACAACGTCAGACGAGACTGCACCGCAGTTTTTTATTGATGCACAAAGCTTTGCGGACAGGTTTATACCGTTTGCCGAAAACAGTATAACCGCTGATATATGCGAAGGTGTAACCGAAGTGCTGTCAGGACAGATTGCGATTATCGTCGAGGGACTGAATCAGATTATAATATCCGATATCCGAAGCTACCCGACAAGAGACGGTCAGGAACCTGAAAACAACCGTGTTCTGATAGGTCCTCACGAGGGATTCAATGAATCGCTGATAAACAATACCGCTCTTTTAAGAAGGCGACTCAGAGATCCCTCATTGACAATATCGCTGATGCGACTCGGAAGAAAATCGCGTCTTGATATCGCTGTATGCTCGCTTGACGGAAGAGTTGATCAGAACACACTATCAGTCGTTACCGAAAAGTTGAAGCAGATTGATGTTGACACGCTTTGTATGTCACCTGAAAGTATTCTCGAATGTCTTGTAAAGGGACAGCATTACAATCCTTTTCCGAAGGTCAGATATACCGAACGTCCCGATTCCGCTGCCGCTTCGATTGCAGAGGGCAGTATCATTATAATTTCTGACAACTCCCCTGCCGCAATGATCATTCCGACAAGTTTTTTTGACTTTTTGCAGGACACAAACGATTTCTACTTTCCGCCCTTGCTCGGATCATTCCTGCGTCTTGTAAGGCTCTTCGTTTTTTCTGCCACACTCTTTCTGACACCCGTCTGGTATCTGCTGATAATCAACCCCGAAATCATTCCGCCGTGGCTCAGCTTCATTAAAATTGAAGAGAGCGTCGGTGTTCCCGTAATAGCACAGCTTATTCTGATTGAGCTCGTTATTGATACGTTGAAGCTCGCTTCACTCAACACTCCGAGCTCACTCAGCAACTCCTTCAGCGTTATAAGCGCACTCGTGCTCGGTGAGTTTGCAGTGCAGGCAAAGTGGATGACATCGGAAGTTGTCCTTTATATGGCTTTTGTCGCTATTGCAAACTTTACTCAGCCGAGCTTTGAACTCGGTCACGCTTACAAGATGTGCCGTGTCTTTGTGCTGATTATGACCGCCTTATTTAACTATATCGGCTTTGCCGTCGGTTTTATCCTTGTATTCGTTCTGATCGCTACTACAAAAACCGTCAGCGGTCGTTCGTATCTGTATCCTCTTTTCCCTCTCAACGTAAAAGCATTGAAGCGTCTTATCATCCGAGAACCGATAAACCGACAAAATAATTGAAAAAAACACTTGACAAATCAAGATTTTGAGCGTACAATAATAAAGAAGTTAGTCAAGGCTAACAACTTTATTGGGAGGATATTATGAAAACTCTTAGAGATGCCAGAATCGGAAAGACCGTTCAGGTCACAAAGCTTCACGGTGAAGGTGCCGTAAGACGCAGGATTATGGATATGGGCATCACCAAAGGCGTTGAAATTTACGTACGCAAGGTTGCACCTTTGGGTGACCCTATTGAGGTTATGGTAAGGGGTTACGAACTTTCCATAAGAAAATCCGATGCCGAGATTATCGAGATTCTTTAATTTTTTTACAAAACAAGTTAGCAAAGTCTAACAATGAAAGGAAGATTACCGTGTCTGTTAAAATCGCTCTTGCCGGCAATCCCAACTCGGGCAAGACAACATTGTTCAACGCTCTTACAGGTTCCAATCAGTATGTCGGCAACTGGCCGGGCGTTACGGTTGAAAAAAAGGAAGGAAAGCTTAAAAAGAATAACGATGTAACCGTCGTTGACCTTCCGGGTATCTACTCGCTTTCGCCCTACACTCTTGAAGAGGTAGTATCAAGAAAGTTCCTGTTTGAAGAACGTCCCGACGTCATTCTTGATATCGTTGACGGAACAAACCTTGAAAGAAACCTCTATCTTACAACACAGCTTTCCGAGCTTGGAATTCCTGTTGTAATAGCCGTCAATATGATGGATATCGTCAGAAAAAAGGGCGACAAGATCGACATCGAAAAGCTTTCCGCTTCGCTCGGATGCAAGGTTTTTGAAATTTCCGCACTCAAGGGACTCGGTATTGACGAAGTAGCCGATGCCGCCGTTGAAGCTGCCAAAGAAAAAACTGTCGCTCCCAAGCATTATTTTTCAGGTACCGTTGAACACGCTCTTGCACATATCGAGGAAATTACCGTTCACGATATGCCCGACGAGCTTCAGCGTTGGTATTCGATCAAGCTTTTTGAGCGTGATAAGGAAGTTATTTCCGAATTAAAGCTCGGCAACGACATTCTTTCACATATCGAAAAGGATATCAGTGAAGCCGAAAAACAGCTTGATGACGATTCCGAAAGCATCATCACCAATGAGCGTTACAATTACATAGCATCCATTCTTAAGGATGCATATAAAAAGAAGAGCACCAACAGAATCACAACTTCCGACAAGATAGATAAAATCATCACAAACCGTGTTCTTGCGTTACCGATTTTCGTTCTTATTATGTGGCTCGTATACACAATTTCTATCGGTACCGTAGGCGACTGGACAGTCGGATTTATGAAAGACACTCTTTTCGGTGAGTGGATCGTTCCGTCAGTTACCGGGTTTTTACAGTCCGTCAACTGTGCTCCGTGGCTTACAAGCCTTGTTGCCGACGGTATCATCGGCGGTGTAGGCTCCGTTCTCGGATTTGTTCCGCAGATGCTGATCCTCTTCCTGCTTCTTTCCGTGCTTGAAGATTGCGGATATATGTCAAGAGTTGCATTTATTATGGACAGAATCTTCTGCAAGTTCGGTCTTTCGGGTAAATCCTTTATCCCCATGCTTGTCGCTTCAGGATGCAGTGTTCCCGGAATTATGGCTTCAAGAACGATTGATCAGGAACGTGACCGTAGAATGACAATCATCACAACAGGCTTTATCCCCTGCGGTGCTAAAATGCCTATCGTCGGTCTTATCGCAGGTGCACTGTTCAACAACAGTCCCTGGGTCGCTACTTCGGCATATTTTATCGGCATCTGTGCCGTTATCATTACAGGTACAATCCTTAACAAAACAAAAGTCTTTGCAGGAAAACCCGCTCCCTTTGTTATGGAGCTTCCGCCTTATCATCTTCCCCTGCCCTCTAACATTTTCAGAGCAACGTGGGAACGTGGTTGGTCATTCATCAAGCGTGCAGGTACCGTTATCCTTGCGGCAAGCGTTATTATCTGGGTGCTTAACAGCCTGACGTTTGAAGGCGGTTTCCACTACATCGGTGACGGTGACGAGAATTCCATTCTCAACGTTATCGGAAGCTTTATCGCCGTTCTCTTCAAGCCTCTCGGATTCGGCACATGGCAGGCTGCTGTTGCAACAATTCTCGGTCTTGTTGCCAAGGAAGAGGTTGTCGGTGTATTCGGCGCTCTCTCTTCTATGGGCGATGCCGATCTTGCTTTCTCACTTGTCGAGGAAGGCAGCTCCGAGCTTGCTCTTATCGGTATCGAATTCTTCGGCGGCAGCCGTCTTGCAGCTTATTCGTTTATGATATTCAATCTTCTTTGCGCACCGTGCTTCGCAGCTATGGGTGCAATAAGAAGAGAGATGAACAACGGTAAGTGGACTGCTTTCACTCTCTGCTATATGACAGGCTTTGCTTATACAATCTCGTTTATCGTATATCAGTTAGGCTCGCTCTTTACAGGCGGCGGAAGTCTTGTCGGAACAATCATTTCCTGTGTACTTCTTTTTGTTCTTGCTTATTTTGTATTCAGACCCAACAAAAACAAAATCTCTGTCAAAAAGAAATAAGGTGTTTTAAATGACATTTATTACTGAAAACGCAGGCACGATTATTGTTGCCGTTGTTGTGGCAATAATCTTTCTTGCAATAGTTATCAAGGGTATCAAAAATAAAAAGGAAGGCAAACACTCCTGCAGCTGCGGTTGTGACGGATGTGCTGCTTCAGAGTATTGCCACAAAACAAAAGATTAAGTAAAAGGTCGCCTGAGTCGGGCGACCTTTTTAACTTGCTTATCATTTTTAATTATGATATTATATTATTATATAATGAAAGTGTGGTGTTTTTATGAAAGCAAAAGAATTCCTTGCCGATCTTAAAACGCTTAAGTGGCAAAACTTTATCAAGCTGTTTTTTGCAGGTTGTATAAACGCTTTCGGTGTAACCGTTTTTCTGGCACCCGTAAAGCTTTATGACAGCGGAATTTCAGGAACATCTATACTACTGTCACAGATTACTCCCGAATATATGACTCTTTCAGTTTTTTTGTTGATACTGAACATACCGCTTTTTCTTTTCGGGCTTAAAAAGCAAGGTCCTGCCTTTACTGTTTATTCAATCTTTACCGTCGCAATATATTCTACCGCCTCATGGCTGATAACCGATGTACTGCCAATTGATGTGAGCATCGCATCACCTCTTGCAGGACAGGATCTGCTTCTTTGTGCGTTATTCGGCGGTACGATCTCCGGTATCGGAAGCGGTATGACCATACGTTATGGCGGTGCAATCGACGGTATCGAAGTTATGGCTGTAATATTTTCAAAAAAGCTTAATATCACCGTCGGTACTTTTGTAATGATTTATAACGTAATTCTTTATATTATCTGCGGATTTATTATGAAAAGCTGGATCCTTCCTCTGTACTCTATAGTGACGTACGGTGCAGGGCTTAAAACAGTTGACTTTGTTGTCGAGGGTCTTGACCGTTCAAAAGAAGTTATGATTGTAACCGAAAAACCCGATGAAATAAGCTCTGCTTTGAGTTCTGCCTTCGAGTGCGGTACAACAAAAATTGCCGCAAAAGGCGGTTATTCAAATTCTGATAAAACAATCATTTACTTTGTAGTAAACCGTTTTCAGATCTCAAAAATGCGTGGAATTATTCACACCATTGATCCGAAAGCATTTGTAACCATCAGCGAAGTTGCCGATGTTTTTATGAGTAATGATTAATTAATACAATGCGGGCTGTAAAACCTTACGTTTTACAGCCCGCTGCTTGTCGAAAAAGTATTTTTTCGGCAAGCAGGGAGGCTTCGAGAAAGGTAACGAGATGACGTGTTCTTTGCCCCGAAGCTGTACAAAGGTACTGCGAGAGGGCAAAAAAACGTCAAACGCACATAAAAACAAAACAGTGAAATTTCATTACAAAAAATCACTGTTTTTATATTATGAAGTTTAAAATAAGTTTACTGTCTGACCGTGATTTATTTATGTTCGTGTTCTCGGTGCCTTTATCGACAGTCTCGTGCTGTAAAACTTACGTTTTACAGCACGTTAAATTTATTTATTCTTCCTCAGGAATGATTACTCCGTAACCGCCGTCGTTTCTCTTATAAACAACATTGATAGCGTCCGTTTCCGAATTGCGGAACAGGTAGAAAAGGTGACCGAGAAGGTTCATCTGAAGAATCGCTTCGTCAATACTCTGCGGTTTGACGGTGACAGCTTTTGTTCTGACTACTTCAAAATCGACCTCTTCATCAACAGCGTTTACCTCTGCCAATGCATCATCAAGACTTCCTGTGCGAAGCTTCTTTTCAAGCCTTGTCTTGTTTCTGCGAATCTGACGGATGATGGAATCGACGCAATCGTCAAGAGCTTCGTTCATATTCTGAGCAGATTCCTCTGCGCGGAAGTACATACCCTTAGTCGCAACGGTAAGCTCAACAATCTGGCACGATTTTTCAACCGTTGCCGTTACCTTAGCCTCCGCCTCATTGTCAAAAAAGCGCTCAACCTTCGAGAGCTTTTTCTCGGCATGCTCCTTGAAAGAATCCCTGATAGTACATTTACGTCCAATAACCGTAATCTTCATAACGTCATCTCCTTATATAGTAATCTCCTTTGGAGTGACTTAATTATATCACATCTTACACAAAAAGTAAATAGTCTGTTGATAATATTTTATAAATTATTTACAATTCTTTAACAGCGTGGCGTGTCACGTGACAACCGACATTAAGAGCTACAGGTAGTCCAGCTATGTGAGTAGGTGCAGTTTCGACTGCAACCGACAAAGCGGTGGTTTTTCCGCCAAAGCCCTGAGGTCCGATTCCGAGAGCGTTGACTTCATTAAGAATTCTTTCTTCAAGCTCTTTATAGAACGGATCGGGATTCTTTTGACTGACAGGACGGACAAGAGCTTTCTTTGCGAGCAAAGCACAGCTTTCAAAATCGCCGCCTATACCGATTCCGAGTACCATCGGCGGACAAGGATTACTGCCTGCTTTTCGCACGGATGACACGATAAACTCAACAATATCGTCAACCGAAGCAGACGGTGTAAACATCTTCATAGTGCTCATATTCTCGCTTCCGAAGCCTTTCGGAGAAGCTGTGAGCTTAACCGTATCTCCGTCAACAATACGTGTATGAATGATTGCAGGTGTATTGTCGCCCGTATTGACTCTTTTTAACGGATCTGCTACGACCGAACAGCGAAGATATCCCTCTTTATATGCTCTTGAAACACCTTTATTTACCGCTGTCTCAAAGCTTCCTTTGACAAAGTGAACATCCTGTCCGATATCGCAAAAAAGCACAGCCATTCCCGTATCCTGACAAACCGGGACATCAAGCTCCTTCGCTGCTTTCAGATTTTCCGTCAGATCACACATTATCGAACGCGAAAGCTCGCAGGTCTCACATTCACCACAGCTCTCTATCAGCGAAGAAAGATCATCAGGCAGAACCTTGTTTGCTTCGATAAAAAGGTCACGAACGGTATTTTCTATTAAATTGACATCAATCTCTCTCATAGTTCCTCCGATTAAAAATGACTGAATTTTGTAAATACCCATTTGCCGTCAATGCCGACAGGCTCACGTACAAACTTTAGCTCTTCGCTATGATCAGTCTTTCCGTCACCGTCAAAATCACGGCTGACGGTCATCACGGCAGTCTGTATCGTTTCATCGGACTCAAAGGAATCCATCTTATAATCAATAACGTTATCGGTACTCATACCGACATCAACGGCATACATCGCACCGTTTTCTCCCTCGACATACATCTGAACATTAAGCAAAGAAGAAACAATTTCCGTCGAGAAGTATGACAGTAAATAAGAGTTGAATTCTTCTGCAGTATCAAGCATCGGATCGGCAATTCTGTAATAAACGACACCGTCAGCACCCTGCAGAGAATCTGACTCGTCAAGAGTCGGCTTGGTATCAATAAACAGGCCGTAGACCTTTCTTGCCTTTTCGATTTCAGACAAAAAGGCCTCACCGCCGTCAGCCGTTTCTTCGGTTTGCTCGGACGGAACCTCAAACAAATCCGCCTTTGACCACAGAGTCTCCATCTCGACATCGGATGCGACTTCGGTTAAATTTTCAGTTTGTTCTGTGCATGAGCACAAAAAAACAGCGATCAGAGTTGTCATCATAATCGCCGCAAAAAATCTTGATTTTTTCATAGGAAACACTCCGTAATTACGGCCTGTTCGCAGAAGAATTCTTTCTGGAATAACCGCCGTGTTTAGATTCGCTTGAACGCTTGAGATCCGTGAACTTTTCATCACTCACCTGCTTAAAGCGAGCCATCATTTCTTCAAAAGACTGTCCCTCTGTCGAAGCAGACTTTGTGCCCTGCCAGACGTTTGCGGGAGGAGCCGAACGCTTCTGCTGATTCGGTTTCTGCTGACGCTGGGGTCTTTGCTCTTTTTCCCTGCCGTCATCCTCTGCCTTCTTAATGGAAAGGTTAATCTTGCCGTTGTCGGATATATTCAGAATCTTAACCTTGACAGTCTGACCGACTTCAAGGTGATCGCGAATATTTTTGACAAACGAAGACGATACCTCCGAAATATGTACCATGCCGGAACCTCCTGTCGGTAATTCGACAAAAGCTCCGAAATCTGTTAAACCGGTAATCTTTCCCTCAAGAATAGCTCCAACCTCTGCCTGCATAAAAAGCGATATCCCCCTAAAATAGTTTTACAAAAATAAATCGGATTATTCAAACGCCGAAAGATCGTAATAAACTCTTTCACCCGGCATTACATAACCGAATTCTTCCGAACGCGCTCTTTTTTCAACAAACTCATCAACATCGCCCTCTGCCAAAAGCAAAGCGATATCGGAATTCTCCTCCTCAAGAAGCTCCGCCTGAAGCTGAAGCTTGGAAAGCTCCTCCTTCTTTTCGGATACCTCTGCACGGATGTTAAAAAAAGATATAAAGAAGTAGCAAACAGCTACAGTAAAAACAACAGCAAGGATTATACTGCTTTTTCTCATTTTCTGATTCTTTTTCGTTTTCAAAGCAAAACCAACCTTTTCAAAATTCAAGAATCGACTTTTTAACGCTTTGAATTATACAACAAAATACCTGTAGATTTCAAGTGAAAATTAAACTTTTTCTTAACTTTTTTCAAAAAAATTTTAAATCTGCGACCAAAACAGACAAAAAGCGTTCTTATGTAGTTTAAAATACTTATAAACGGCTTTGAGATAACCTTTATTATTTGCATAACAATACCGATTGCCGCATCGACACAGCGTGAAACAGAAGTTCCGAGTGTCAGGTAATAAACGGAAAATCCGATTATCATACCGATAACGATATAAAGGCGCAGCTTGCCGTTGCCGTATGAGAGCAAAAACAAAAATCCCGTTACCGATGCCGTTATCGAGTACAGCAAATCCCATAAGAGGATAAATCTGCCGCCTGTCAGCAAACGCCGCAACACCCGGAACACTTCATAAAGTGCTCCGAGCAAAAAACCGAATCCGCAGGTTTTAAAAAACAGCGTTACCTGCTCGCTTATTGTTCCGAGATACGTCATCTGAATACCCTGTTGAAAAAGCCCTGATTTTTCGGTTGTTCCTGTGTGTAGATCAGAGCATCTATTCTGCCCTCAAGCGTCAGCTCACCTGTCTCTGTGTTCAGCTTGTTGATGCGGATATCCATTCCCCTGACACTCATTTCGCCAAGGTTCGTATATACGCTGACCGTACGCTCGTCAAAGCTGTCTACATCGGTAACTCCTGTTACTGTCAGCTTTTTTCTGTCCTCCAGCATAACATTCTGCGGAAGATTCTGCATAAGCTTTTCATCCTGATTCACTCATATCACCTCAAAATAATTTCTTGAACGGGAATTTACCGCAGTTTTTCTTTGCATTACAGCACGGACGACGGCTGACGATCACTGTATCATCTCCTATGACCTCGATATCCTCCCAGCGGATTCTGATGTCCTCATCGTGTCCTAAAAGTCCGAAGCACCTGTTCCGTCCGTAGATCACAATCGCCACTACCCTGCCCGTACACGTGTCAACATCCACATCGCATATGTTGCCTATCCTTTTTCCGTCTGTTCTGCAGATTACATCCTTGTTACGAAGATCAGTTACACAACAATTCATATAATCACCGATAATTTATATTAATTTTTCCTTCTGAATATGACAAAGAGCGACCCGAAAATTCGGATCGCCCGTGTAAAATATATTCAGTTCTTCTTTTTTATCTTGTCACCGATAAAGCGCTTGATCTTATTGCTTGCCGTCTTTTCAAATTCCTTATCCCTGATTGTGACCTTTGAAATCTGTTTGTAGATCGGAAGCTCTTTACAAACATTCTTGATTTCTTTAAGAACCTCTGCCGTTGTTTTCTGCTCTGACAGGAAAACTTCTGCAGAAAGTGCCTTTTCGATGCCGTTTTCATCCTTGATTCCGCTGACGATAACCTCTGTTACGTAGTCAAGATTCTGGATGTAACTTTCGATCTCTTCGGGATATACGTTCTTGCCGTTGTCAAGAACAATGATATTCTTCTTTCTGCCCGAGATGATAAGCTTGTCATCGTTGGTAATTCTGCCGTAGTCACCTGTGTAGAACCAGCCGTCCCTGATAACCTCTGCTGTCAGTTCGGGGCTCTTGTAGTAACCAAGCATTACTGTCGGTCCCTTGACACAGATCTCACCGATTCCCTCTTCATTGGGATTATCAATCTTCCATTCAAGACAGGGAAGCTTGATTCCTGCTGTACGTACATCGTTGTATTTATCGTGGTTGGCGGATACAAGCGGTGAACATTCCGTAATACCGTAACCGTTGACAAGTGTAATACCGATGTTTTCAAAGAACTCGCCTACTTCGGGTCTTATCGGGGCACCGCCGCAGACAATCTTAATAAGCTTTCCGCCGAAGATATCATGGAGAAACGAAAAAATCTCTTTGCGCTTGTCGATACCGTTTCGGAGAAGTTCTTTACTCTTGAGCACAAGACCGTAAAAAGTATCCGTCATTCCCTTTAACGCAAGGTCTTTCATAATCCTTGAATGGAACATCTCGGCAATAGCAGGTACAATATAGATGTAATCAGGCTTGTAGAGTCTGAGGTTCTTTAAAATTGCAGGTAAAGCTTCATTGATGCAAAGCATAGAATGATGATGGAACGATACAAGAAGATCTGCTACAGCTTCGTAAGTATGGTTGTAAGGAAGAACAGACAGTCCCTTTGTATAAACAGTCGAAACGTGAAGTCCGTAATACACGCAGGAAACAATGTTTCTTTCTGACAGCATAACCCCCTTTGACATTCCTGTAGTACCTGAAGTGTATACAAGAAGCTTCATATCATCGGGATCACTCTTTGAAGAAAGATATTCAGTCTTGTCAAGAGAAGAACCGAGTGTCAGAGCATCTGACAACGAAATAAACATATCATCGCTTTCAGCACCGTCAAGACAAATAAAAATCTTTGCAAACTTCAGCTCTGACTTACGTTCATTGATGAGTGAACAGAACTTTTCATCACAGAAAATGACTTCGCTTTCGCTGTCATTGAGAAGATGAATAATATCGTTTTCGGGCAATTCCTTGTCGATCGGAACAAAATAACCTTCACTGCGAAGAGCCGTAAAGTATGCAGTAATCCAACCGATACTGTTTTTACCTACGCAGGCAATTGCTGACTTTTTAAAGCCCTTTTCTGTAAGGAATGCACCGAGCGAGCTGACACGGTTAATAAAGGCTTCATAGGTAAGTGATCTGATTTCGTCAAGAACTTTATAGCTGTAAGCGATTTCTAAGGGAGCTTCTTTTAAAGCCTGTTCCATCATATCGGCAATGCCTGATACAGGTTTTACTTCATAATATTCATACATTGAATTCTTCATTTCGGACACCTTTCAAAACAAAAAGATTTGTCATAATGCTGACAAAACAAGTTTATCCAAAACGCCTGAAAAAGTCACCCTACCGTCTTGAAAACGCACTCTATTATAAGGAAAACTGTACTCTACTGTGAGTAGAATCCAATAATATCAACAAAAGTATTGCGTTTTTTTCCTGTATATGGTAAAATACTCTCAACCCTCAGAAAGGACATTTTCATAGTGAACGAAGAACGAATCAAGAATAATATAGCAAATAATATAACAAAACTACGCAAGGAAAAAGGCTTGACTCAGGCAGAGCTTGCCGACGCACTCAGCTATTCCGATAAATCCGTTTCAAAATGGGAACGTGGTGACGGTATTCCCGACGTTCTTGTTTTGTATAAAATTGCAGAGCTTTTCGGTGTCAGCGTAAGCAATCTTTTAAGCGAAAAAGCAGAGATTAAAAAGCCCGCCAGACTTCCGCATCTGTCAAGCAGAATCATTATTCCGCTTTTGAGTATGGGACTTGTTTTTCTTGTTTTCTCTGTCGTGTACTTTTTCCTGCGAGTATTTTTACCCGACTTTGACAAGGCATGGTTACTGTTCATTCTTGCATTGCCTGTCGCCTGTATTCCGTTGCTTGTATTCACCTGCCTGTGGTGGGATCTTCCGCAGCGATTTTTCTGTGTTACGGCACTGACCTGGAGTATCGTTCTGTTTGTCTGCCTTGCCTTTGAGGTTTACGGAATAACCAACGTCGTTATAATTGCAGGCATTTTTCAGGTTCTTGTGATACTGTGGTTTATCCTGAGATTCAGATCAAAAAGACGTAAGAAAAAACAAGAGAACACTCAACAGTAAAAAGGCTGTCATTCAAGACAGCCCGCCAGACTGTCGATAAAGGCACCGAGAACACGCACATATAAAAATTAAAGTCACACAACAAGCTGAATTAAACTGAAAAACACAAAGACAGCGATTTTTCGTAATGAAATTTCGCTGTCTTTTATTTCTATGTATGTGCGTTTGTCGCGTTTTTGCCCTCTCGCAGTACCTTTGTACAGCTTCGGGGCAAAGAACACGCCATCTCGTCACCTTTCCCGAAGTCTCCCTGCTTGCCGAAAAA
>JAFQIG010000080.1 GCA_017397655.1 Clostridia bacterium
GCGTTCGTCCTGAGCCAGGATCAAACTCTCTAAATATTGTATCATAAGTCGCCTTAACGACCCATAACCTTATTCAGAGCTTTTCTCGCTCATTTCAAGCACTTGGCTTGTTCCTTTTCGTTTCCGAAAAATTACTGTACGCAGTCTTTCAACTGCTAAACTTAAAAGAATTTTCAAGGGTTTCTTTTATCAATCGTTGTTTAATTTTCAAGGTGCCTCGCTCCCTTCGGAACTTCCGTTCCCCCGAAGCGCTTGACTATTATATCCCCTTATTCCACCTTTGTCAATCCCCTTTTTGACCCATTTATCAACTGCTCCGTGCGTGCCATTTATTCCGTCTTTTATATTGTGTCCGGTAACAGATTTTCTCTACATATCGTATTTTTATAAGTTTCTGTCTGATAAAAAAATTTAAGAGAGACTGCAGAATTACAGTCTCTCTTAATGAATTATTCTGTTGCTTTTACTTGAACAATGCGATGAACTGTGAAATATATGACGTAAACATAGCACAGATCACTTCAAAAATATTATCAGCATTTACGATTCTTGCATCGAATCTCATCCCGATTTTCTCTGTTGAAGGAGTGAAACGGATATTGTCAACAGAAATATCTGATTCTGTATCCTTTTCTGCATTGAAGCAGATTATGATATCACGGACCTCTTTGAGAACATCGTTAGAGAACGAAGCACATCCTTCGTTACCGTGGATATACAGTCTGTCAAGATCGAGTGTCACAAGGTGCCATTCACCGTCTGCAGGAATCACAAGTGACGGATCAAGAGAATCACTTGCAGAAGGGCTGAACCAGGTTACTCTGTTTGTATAGATCTTAACCTTATCGAGCGTAACCGCTTTATTGCCGTTATTGCGGATATAAAAGCTCATTGTCCCGTAATTACTGTAGTTCTTGTCATAGTCAAAAAAGATATCTGTTGTCTCTTCTGCTTTATATGTGAATACAGGATTTACGCTGAAGCTCTTATTGCTGCTTGTTACGCTGAGACCGTTTGTGCCGCTGAAAGCGCTGTCAGCGTTAAATGCGATATCGGCATTTTTGCTGTTCCATGCGTCATAGAACTGTGAGAATATGTCATTCTTCTGAGTATGCCAGAGAGTGTCACTTTCGCAATCAGCCCAGATTTTATCAACCCAATACTGTTCGGTAATTGTTGCATCGGTGACGAACGGTGTTACGGGCATCAGAAGCTTACCGTCTGCCGATGCATAGAGATTTGCACGAAAGTTAGGAACACAGTATGCATACGAAGCAGATGCAGGATTTTTGACTGCATCGCTCCAGATTTTTACAGTGTCCGCACTGACAATTTCAGCATTTGCATCAATATATACGCCGTCCGATGCACAGACCGCAAAGCCCTGAAGGATATCGCCTCCCGCCATAAGTCCGTCACCGACATTTCTGAAGCTGACATATACGGCTCCGTCACGGATGACAACATCCTTGAGAGTTGCTACCGTATACGTATCGCTTGTGCCGTAGATGAATCCCATTGCGGAATCAGCCATACGTTCACCGATTTCTTTTTTGTGAGACGGATGAATTACACCTACGCCGTCAAAGAAATGAGGCGACAGATCATATATCGAAACGAGACCTCTTGATTCGGGCTTTTGCTGTTGCATTGTCGAGAAATATGCATTTCTTTCGGGAAGAACGAATCCGCCGTTCTTATCATAATAATAAGCTGCAAGCTGAGTATAAATGATCGGGAAAAATTCGCCGTCAAAGCCGAAAAGATCTGCATATGATTTTTGCATAAGGTCCATTGCTCTGCCGTAGGTTTCAGCCTTGCGGGAGATATCGGATTCACCCTGATACCAGATCATGCCCGAAGGTCTGAAATAACGAAGAGGATGAATCTTCTGATTATAATTGGCAGTCATATCCGCATAGACATTCTGATCGTTCTCATCCCATTCATCTCTTGAGATATAGCGTTCATCTGCCAGAAGATCATTTTTGACCTGTGTATCGGCATCAATGGCTTCTCTTGAAAGCCATGACCATATCGAGCTTCCGCCAAGGTTGGAATTGAGAATTCCGATGGGCATATCAAGCTCTTCCATAAGCTTTGCCGCAAAGAAATATCCGACAGCACTCATATTATAAACGAGAGGCTGCTGACCATCGAGCCAAAAAGCTCCGGGGATATCGTTCTGAACATCAAGAGGAAGAGGACCTTCTTTTCCGTTATACTTGGGATATGACGGCACCAGAAGAACACGGAGCCACTCGCTGAGTTTTTCGCCGTTCTTATACATCTCGGAGCCTACATACGACTGTACAAGCGGATATTGCATATTGCTTTGTCCGCCTGCAATCCAGAGTTCACCGAAAACAACATCGGTAAGGATTCTGAAAACAGTTCCGTTGCAGGATACAGTTACTCTGTATTCGGCAAAAGCACCTTCGGGTGCCGTGAAAGACACCTCAAAGGTATTATCAGACTTTGCCGTTGCCGTGCCGCTTGTTACAACCTCATCATTATTATCATAAAGAGTTGCCGTAATCGCACTGCCTGCAGGTGCCGTTCCTGCAAAAACCGCTTCCCGGTTCTGCTCGAAAAGCATTCCGTTACCGTAAATTGTATAAAGTTCCGCTTCTGCGGTACCTGCCGCAAAAGCCGTTACCGCAAGAGAAAGAATAGTTGCTGCTGTGAGAAGTACAGAAATAATCTTTCTTAACATAATCTACACAAACCTTTCAACAAATCAGTTTTCTTCATCAAGAGCTACCAGATCATCATTAACCTTTGCCGCAATAGCACGACGCTTATGAAGCTCTTCGTACATACGGTCTCTCTTTTCACCGCTTAAATCATAGAAGAATTTGGGGAATATGCCGATAAGAGAAAGTACGGCGGGAATGACGGTAAACATTGCAAAGATACCGTAAGCCACTTTATCTGTCTGTCCGCCGGGATTTGCATCCTGGTTATAGCCCAGTTTGTGCATTACAAGTGAGTTAAGAGAACTGCCTACAGTACCGGCGAGTTTTCTTGTAAGACCCTGAAGAACGCTTGTCATAGCCTCGGCACGGTAACCGTTCTGCCATTCAAAGTAGTCCATAGACTCGTTGTACATCTCTGACGGAATAACCTTCATAAGTCCGTAGGTTGTCATCCAGATTGTTTCCTGGATCATCAGAAGCGGAATCATAACTTTAAGCTTCTTATATCCCTTATTAATAGAACCTGCAAGGAATACACCGATCATAAGAAGATTGTTTACGTGAGAGGAAACAATCCACAGAGCTTTTGTTGAGAAACGTCTGCGAAGCTTCGGTACATAAGAATAGCTGACGGGCGATACGAATGCACCCGGCAGACCTACGATGTTTGTCAGCGAGGACACGCGCAAAACATTGAGATAATAATACTTGTCATTGACCTTGATCGAAGAGAAGGATCCGAGGAACTCGGAAAGTGTTATAAGCAATACCGGCTTACAACGAAGAATCATCTTTACCGAATGCCAGAGCTTAGGCGATTTGATCGACTGCGAAACACGCTCTCTTGCAATAAGCGAGAATCCGAGTGCCATAATACCGCAGGCAACAACGGTAAATGTACCGAACGAAACAAACAGCGACTGATACTTGATCTTGATTACATCACGGATAGAAAGGTCAATAAGAAGATCAAGAAGCTGGGACGGTGTTTTTTCAAGGAATCCCGAAAGCAGGTTTGCCATCGTGATAAGCCTCGTTCGGTCAATAATATCCGGTGTTATCGTTGACAGCATACCGGTCTTTGCAATATCACGTACAGACTCAAAAAGATTCTTTATGAGTAACAGCACAAGGTAGAACATAAACTTTGAAAAATCGCCCATACTCATTGCGGAAAAAAGCATCGGCATAAGCCAGAACATCAGGGAAAGGACTGTTCCGGGTCCTGCGTAAAGCACAAGATATGGTTTGAATTTACCCCAACGTGTACGGGTTTTGTCGATCATTGCACCAAGGAACATATCGTTGATAATATCCCAGATACCCTTAATCGCCTTGACCGCTGAAATGTAACCCATATTGATTTTTACTACGTCGGAAACAAAGATTTCTTCAGACGAAGCAATGTTGAAGCTTGCGGATATGTCGTAAAGTATGTACCACAAAGTCTCTTTTGAGCCGACATATCTACGCTGAGGTACGACTTTTACTTCCTGTTGAACATTCTCTTCAACAGCAGGTGTGTTAGACATTTTTTCTCCTCCTTCATTTATTTATAAATCAATTTTTATTTTACGAACCGTTGTTCGTGCAAGACACATACCGTCCTCTTCGCCGCCGCTGCAATAGGAAATGAGCATCTCGTCAGCAGCCGTGAAAAAGATTGCAGGATAACAGAAACCCCTTTTCGGATCAGTCTCAACGGCATAAGGCTCGCCGAAGTCGATGCCGTTTTCACTCTCTGCAATATAAAGCGGAGTTCTGCCTGCATTTACCCACTGATCCTTTTTGTCTGTTATTCTGCCGTTGTACTTCGGAATCGGATTCCATACGGCATAATACTTTCCGCTGTACGGATTCTTTGCGATTTTCATCGGAGAATCGGGAGACGTGAAGCGTGACGGAGTCGGAGCCGACCATGATTTACCGCCGTTTACGGAAAAGCTTTCATACTGATACATTTTATCCGTGCGGAAATATGCGTATAATGTGCCGTTCGGAAGCTCAACGATACCCGGTTCCTGAAGTCCCGTTTGTGACTGAACTCCTATTGTCAACGGTTTACACATTTCCTTAAAGCTTCTGCCGTCATCACACGATTCAAAGAAACAGCCCATTCCGTAGTAATCGCTTGTCATAAATCCCTTGTCGTCCATTCCGAATCGGTGATACGCCGCCGGAACGATGATTCTGCCGTCCTCCGTTATAAGCACACGGCTGTTATTGACTACATAATAACCGACAAATCTGTCGGGCAGACATTGTACGGGATCGGAAAAAGTCTTTCCCTCGTCGCTTGAACGACGAAGAACAAACGAAGATGATCCGACTGTATTATGCTTGACAAGATAAAAAAGTCCTAAATCACCATTCCCGAGACGCATTACGGAAACGCTCATAATGTTGTTCACACCGTGTTCCGATGCTCTTGCTACAATGAACGGTTCGCCGAAGGTCTTTCCGCCGTCTTCGGAAATAACCCCTGCGATGTCACACGGAGCGTTGTCGTGGGCATTACCGTCAAAACGGCAGTAGACAAAAAGGATTCTGCCGTCTTTAAGTGTAATAAAATCGCCCTCACTATTACGCGGATTATCCTCGCATGGGCGGATATCCCATACGATTTCAGAAGATTTTACGTTCATTTCTGCCTCCTTAATCGTTATCGTCAAGCTTGAGAACCGCCATAAACGCTTCCTGCGGTACTTCAACTGTACCGAACTGACGCATTCTCTTTTTGCCTTCCTTCTGTTTTTCAAGAAGCTTTTTCTTTCTTGTAATATCGCCGCCGTAACACTTGGCAAGAACGTCCTTACGCATTGCCTTGACGGTCTCTCTTGCAATGACCTTACCACCTATAGCAATCTGTATAGGTATCTCAAACATCTGGCGCGGAATATTTTCCTTTAACCTTTCAGCTATTCTTCTGGCTCTGGGATACGCCTTGTCGGAATGGATAATCCACGAAAGAGCATCAATAATATCACCGTTGAGCAGAACGTCAAGCTTGACAAGATTTGACTTTCTGTAATCGCTTATTTCATAATCGAACGAAGCATAGCCGCGTGTACGCGATTTTAAAGAATCAAAAAAGTCATAAATTATTTCGTTAAGCGGAAGCTCGTAATGAATGTCAACTCTGTCCGATGCGATATAGGTCATTCCCTTGAAAATTCCTCGTCTGTCCTGACAAAGATCCATTATTGCTCCGACATAATCGGGCGGTGAATAGATATGAGCGTTTGTAAACGGCTCTTCGCAGTAATCAATCAGCGCAGGATCGGGATAATGAGTGGGATTGTCGATCTCTATGACAGATTTATCCGTCATATATATTTTGTATATAACGCTCGGAACGGTTGTCACGAGATTGAGATCATATTCTCGTTCAAGTCGTTCCTGAATAATTTCAAGATGCAGAAGTCCGAGGAATCCGCATCTGAAACCGAAGCCCAATGCGCCCGAGGTTTCAGGCTCGTAGGAAAGTGCGGCATCGTTAAGCTGAAGCTTTTCAAGTGCATCACGAAGATTTTCATAATCGGCACCGTCTGCAGGATAAACTCCGCAGAATACCATCGGATTAACCTTTCTGTATCCGGGCAAAGGCTCCACAGCGGGAGAAAGAGCGTTTGTTACGGTATCACCGACACGTGCATCGCTGACAGTCTTTATCGAAGCGGTGATATACCCTACCTCGCCCGATGTCAG
The DNA here is from genome assembly GCA_017397655.1 of Clostridia bacterium. Lineage (GTDB taxonomy): Bacteria > Bacillota > Clostridia > Oscillospirales > Acutalibacteraceae > UBA1425. The sequence continues at coordinate 6,408 of JAFQIG010000080.1, forward strand.
CTCGGCGGCAGGTTCCATTGAAGTCGCTCTCATATAGCCGACTTCTACAACGTTGAACTGTGCTCCCGTTGCCATCATCCGCATGGTGTCACCGGGTTTTATCTTTCCGTCAACAATACGTACATAAACTATAACACCTTTATAACTGTCATAAACGCTGTCAAAGATAAGGGCTCTGAGAGGCTTGTCATCATCACATTCGGGTGCAGGAATATCAGATACGATTTTTTCAAGAACCTGTTCGATATTCTGACCCGTCTTTGCCGAAACTCTCGGCGCCTCTTCGCAGTCAAGTCCGATAATTTCCTCAACCTCCGCCGCTACTCTGTCGGGATCTGCTGCAGGAAGGTCAATTTTATTTATAACGGGAACCAGCTCAAGATCGTGATCAAGAGCCAAATAAGTGTTGGCAAGAGTCTGTGCCTCGATTCCCTGTGATGCGTCAATTATCAGAACTGCACCCTCGCACGCTGCAAGCGAACGTGATACCTCGTAATTGAAGTCAACGTGACCCGGAGTGTCAATCAGGTTCAACGCATAAGTTTTTCCGTCACTTGCCGTGTAGTCAAGCTTTACGGCATGAGCTTTAATCGTAATACCTCTTTCACGCTCCAGATCCATATTGTCAAGAAGCTGTGCCGTCATATCACGCTTTGCAACTGACTGAGTCAGCTCCAAAAGACGGTCTGCAAGCGTTGATTTGCCGTGGTCAATATGTGCAATTATGCTGAAATTACGTATATTTTCTTTCGGGATATGCAAGTTACCACCTCATAGGATTATTGAATGGGAGTGAGTGTCATTTCATTTATATCCGCTTGCAGAAACTGCGGATACCGCTCATTGTCAAACACCGTCTGCTGTGAATCGGAGGTCAGAAGCCAGCGAAGCAGCTCGTGCTGATCGGAATCTTTGTTGAATCCGACATGACCTACTCCCCTGACAAACCACGTATAATCCGGGAAGTCACAGGTCGATGCATCGATCACTCCGTCTGCCGACAAGTGATTGTGATCCGAACACTCTTTTGCCTGCTTGTAGCCTTCGCCGAGTGTTTTTCCGTAATCTGCAACAGTTGCTCCTCCGCTTGTGCAGACTGTTTCGATAAGTCCGTCACCGTGCACACACGCATCCGATGTTACGGGAACAACACCTTTGTCGTAATGAGAAACAAACGCAAGCTTTGTTCCGTTTTCTTCTGCCGATTCAAGAATTTCCTTGCTCTTTGCACGGATATTCTGCTGGAAGTAATCTGCATCAGCTTCAAACTGTTCCGACTGCTCCGTCATCATCAGCTGCTTTGCCGCAGGATATGTATCGCTGCACACAAATGACCACATACCGGGCATCGTTGCAAGCGTGTTTTTCAGAACTCTTTCTACTGCCTGTTCGTTAAGCGCTCTGCCGAGGCGGTTGAGAAGTCTGAACGGAATCACGAGAAGCTTTGTCACGGCAAGTCTGTCAAGAAGTTTTCCGAGGAATTTGTCCGTACTCTCTTTGCCTGTTTTAAAGGTCTTGAGCCAAGAGAAAAAGTCGTACTGATCAAGAACAAAATCGCCTGCGAAAAGATTGCCTACAAACAAAAGACCGTTATGCGCGGATGACAGGAACACCGCCGTATCAACAAGATCACTCGTATATTCATTGAAATATGTCAATGTCTGAAGTCCGCCCATACTGCAGGCGACAAGCTTTACTTTTTCATGGCCCGTTTCAGACAGGACTCTCTCGATAAATGCGTGCATCTTTTTTGAATTATCAACGGGGTCCACACGCCAATCGCAGTTATAGCAATAAACATGGTCAGCACCTACAAGCTCCGCTGCCGTTCTGACAATTGCGAACTCCGCACTTTCGGCATTTTCATAAAGCTCCTTGTGGTGCGCCATTGACTTTTCATACGATGTATGAGTTACGTTATATGCAGGCAGTCCGTTTTCGTCACAGCCGAGCTTGCCGAGTATGTCATGTGCTATCTCGACTACCTTGTCCGAAAGTATGGAAAGATCCCACAAAAACGTTGAAAGAAAAATTGCTCCGAGTGCCTCAAAGACAACCTTTCCTATATTAACCTCGGGAGGAAAATACACCGCTTCGTTTTCGGTGCCTGCATCTATGTAAAAAGGAAGCGCTCCTACGCCGCATACCATAATTATCGGAAGAGAGCCGCAATCGCAGCTTTTTTCTTCCTGTGCCGATGCGGGAATTATACACGATACCGTCAGGCACAATGCCAACAGAACGGATAATAATTTTTTCAAAGAAAACACTCCTTACATATGTCTGATTGTTCGTTTCTGATTAATTACGCTGACCGAAAGTGACGGAAACTCCCGTCTTATCCTTTCTGCAAGGACAGGGATAACCGGAAACTCGGTTTCAAAGTGACCTGCAGCTATCAGCGTTGTTCCGCTTTCCTCAGCATCAATGAAGTGATGGTATGATGCTTCGCCCGTGATAAGCGCATCAATCCCAAGTTCTGATATTTCGTTCACCGTATCACCGCCTGAGCCTCCGCAAAGTGCTACGGTTTCGATAGTCTTTTTACCGTCAGCCCAGCTGACAGAGCAGTTAAGAAGCTCTGCCGTCAATGCTGCAAGGTCTATTCCTCTCATAGGTTCTTTAAGGAATCCGACTCTGAGCAGAGAATCCGGAAATGACGGTGTGGACAGCGGCTCAACCTTTGTCAGCGAAAAAATCTCCGCCAACACATCGTTAACACCGCCCAAAGCGCAGTCAAGTGATGTATGTGCGCATATTGCCGCTATACCCGATTCGATAAGCCTGAAAACAGGGTCACGGCTCAGAATGTTTTTGCGTGGTTTGAATATGACGGGATGATGGCTTATAAAAAGCTCTGCATTAAGATCCCTTGCCTCTTCAACCGTTTCAGTTGTAATATCAAGTGCAAGTGCAACTCTTTCCACAACACGGTTTGCATCACCGACAAGCAATCCGCTGTTGTCAAACGGTAGCTGCGATGAAAACGGAGCAACGGAATCAATAAATTCATAAACGTCCCTGACTGTTACCATCCCGTATCAGTCCTTTCTGATTTTTCTGATATGCGGCTCTATATCGGGCAGAATCTCACGTATCGCTCTGACTTCGTCAGGCAGAAGCTTCGCAAACTCCAGCGCATCCGCACGCTTTTTAAGATATGTATATTGCTTTGTCAGATAATATGCCGCCGCATCGTTGCCGACTTTGTCAAGATCACCCATCCAGACATATGATTTTTTATATTTACGTTTGTATGTAGGATCATAAACCGCCTTGAACGCAATGTACGGTTTACATTCGTCAAAGCAGGCATTCTCTTTTACAATACGGAAACCAAGACTCAGAAGATATGCACGGACTGTCTCGGCATGAGTCATCGGCTGAAAGATGAATGACTTTGTCCCGTCGCATATCCAGTCGGCTTTTGACAGTATGTCCACTATCAGATTGCCGCCCATCCCCGCAAAAATAAAGCAATCTGCGTCATCCGGCATTACAGCATCCAGACCGTCGCTGATACGCATCGTGATTCTGTCAGTCAGTCCGCTTGCCGCCGCATTCGCAACGGCATTCATCAGCGGTCCCTCACGAAGATCTGATGCAACCGCCGACGGACATTTACCCGTTGACAAAAGATATAACGGCAGATAGGCGTGGTCGGTACCTACATCGGCAACGACCGCACCGTCATCTACCATATCAGCAAGCATTTTCAATCTCGGTGACAGACGCATTATTCAGCCTTCTCAAGATGAGCATTAATCTTTGCAACAAGAGCATCTGCATCAACACCGTGAACCATACAAGCCTGCTCAAGAGATTCGCTTCTTGCAGAGGGGCATCCGAGACAATGCATTCCCATTTCAAGGAAGTAGGGAGCCGTGCTTCTGTCCATATCAAGGATATCGCCGATCTTTGTTTCTTTTGTAATCTTCATAATGTTACCTCTCAATTAAAATTTTTCATTTTATTATACCACATACTTGCAATAAAAGCAACGAAAATACAAAAAATAGAACAGAAAGTGCAAAAACGGGAATGTGACCGCCGTGGCAACGCTTGAAATCGGTATGTTTATATATTATAATTGTATCGTAACAACACAGGAAAAGAGGTAAAGTGATGAAAAAAGCGCGAACTCTTAAAATAATTTCAATCCTGACGCTGCTCACCGTACTTTTGCAACCGACTGCATCATTGTTTATGGCGACAGCGGCACAATCCGACTCGCTGACGCCGTACCGCATAGTTATCGAAAGAGACTCCGACGGCAATCTTTTACCGGAATATACGGTTGACAGCAGAGGAAATATTGTTGAAACAGATATGTCACCTTCTGTTTCTTCTGCCGCCTCTTTACCCGACAGTTTTGATCTTCGCGAATACAATTATGTTACTCCCGTAAAAAATCAGGCAGGTGCCGGCTCGTGCTGGGCCTTTGCCGCAATATCCTCTCTTGAATCAAGTATGATCAAGCAAGGCTATAAAACCGCTTCTACCGCAGACTACAGCGAAGCTCACCTTTCTTGGTTCGGCAAACGTCAACGCTCTGCCGACCCTTCCGATCCCACTTACGGCGAAGGTGAACAGGTAAGTAATCCTTTTATCAGCGGCGGTTACTGGCTCGATGCTTCCAATACACTTATGAGAGGCAGCGGTTTACAGCTTGAAGCAAACGCTCCGTGGACAGAAACACAGTCCGAATCCGTTATGCTCAGTACCATGACTCAGCCCGAAAGTGACCGATATGCCTGTTACGCAAGACTCTTTCAGACCCAGAACGTGTACGACAAATCAATTGACACCGCAAAAAATCTGTTGATGTCAAACGGCAATCTGGAGTTGTCTTATTATCACGATGATACCGGTTTCAACTCTTACAATGCCTGTTATTATCAGAACAAAACCAACTCCTCCAATCACGCTGTTGCCGTAATCGGCTGGAACGATAACTATTCAAGGAACAGCTTCAACTCCTCGATGAGGCCGACAAAGGACGGTGCATGGCTCGTCAAGGGCAGTTGGGGCAACTCTTTCGGAAGTAACGGCTATTACTGGATTTCCTATTACGACACATCTGTTCACGATATTCTCTCTTACGTCGCGGCTCCCGTTGATATATATGACAATATCTATCAGTATGACGGTGCACCGTCTCTCACCTATTTCAGCGGTACACGTACCATCGCAACCGCCAATCGTTTTAAATCACAGAGAGATGAAATGCTCACTCACGTAGGATTTTTCCACCATCACCAAAAACCCGTAAATCTTACTGTTGAGGTATACATCTCAAACAGCGGGTACGCACCGACCACTTCAACCGATCCTGCAAAAAATATGACTCTCGTCAGCTCTGCTACAACTTCCGTCAGTAATTCCTATGCAGGCTACTATACGATCAGGCTTAATAATCCCGTAAAGCTTTACAAAAACGACTACTTTACCGTGAAGATTACCGTTACCGACCCCGAAGGCGGTACAGTCAATGCGATGATGGAGGGGTATAATTATTCTGATTATGTCTTCTCGTCAAACCGCGGTGAAAGCTTTATGCTCGTCAATTCAAAGTGGTATGACTGCTACAACATCAGCGGTACAAACTATCATAATGTTCCCATCAAAGCCTTCACATCAAACGGAATCAGCGGCACAAACATTCTTTCATACGATGCCAACGGCGGCACAAATGCGCCCTCTCCCCAGACAGGCAATACCGATTTCACCCTAAGCTCAACCGTCCCGTCAAGATTCGGTTACACGTTCCTCGGTTGGGCCGATGTTTCCGCCGCAGCCTCGGCAAGTTTTCTTCCCGGTGATACCGTAGTGCTAAGCGGTGATACGACCCTTTATGCCGTATGGAAAGCCGCTTCCGCCATTGACACCTCCGCCTCATATGACGCTTCGATTGACTTTTCAAATCAGGAAATTTTTTATTCCTTTACCCCTTCTTCAAGCGGCAAATATCATCTGGAATCCTCAGGCTCACTTGACACGAGAATCTTTCTTTACAACGCTTCGGGAAGTCAGCTCGGATACGATGATGACAGCGGCAGCGGTGTGAACTTCCGTCTCACATCAACGCTTTCCGCCGGCACAAAGTATTATATCAAAGTCAGGGCGTACAGCTCAAACACAGGCTCTTTTTCGTTCAGTATAAAAGAGGATACCACCGTAACCTACACGGTATCATATAACGCTAACGGCGGCACAAACGCTCCGTCGGAACAGATTAAAGTCACAGATGTCGGTCTGACCCTCAGCCCCGTAAGACCCGTAAAATCCTATATCATCACCTACAACACAAACGGTGGCTCGGTATCGTCGGCAAGCAAGGTTGTCAGCTGTGCTTTCAGAGAATGGAACACCGATCAGAACGGCAACGGCACATCATATATGCCGGGCAGTACATACTCTGAAAACTCCTCCGTTACACTCTATGCACAGTGGTCAGATCCGACTTTCGGCAATCTACACACTCCGACAAGACCCGGATACATCTTTGACGGATGGTTTACGTCACCCTCAGGCGGAACAAAAATCACAAGCAGTACAACTCTTACGGGCAACACAACGATCTATGCGCAATGGACAAAAGCCGTAACTTATACGGTATCCTACGACGCCAACGGCGGCACAAACGCTCCGTCAAGCCAGACAAAAACTAAGGATGTTCCTCTAACTCTCACCTCTGCAAAACCGTCAAAGAACTACACCGTTACATACAACGCTAACGGCGGTTCTGTTTCACCTGCAAGCAAGTCCGTCAGCTGTATCTTCAAAAACTGGAACACTTCTCAGGACGGCAGCGGTACCTCATACGCATCGGGAGGCATCTATTCGGAAAACCGCGACATAACTCTCTATGCACAATGGAACAATCCTACATACGGTACACTTCCCACTCCGACAAAATCAGGCTACATCTTTGACGGATGGTTCACAAAGTCCGAAGGCGGATCAATTATCACAAACAATACTATACTCACGGATAACACAACAATCTTCGCCCATTGGACAGAAAGTCCGTATGAAGGTTTCTGCGGACCGTCGCTTTTGTGGAATTTTGATCCCGCAACAGGACAGCTTCGCATCAGCGGTACGGGCAATACATATAATTTTAACGTTCCCGAAGATCCTGCTCCGTGGTACGGTTTCAAAGAAGACATAACCGCAATTATCATTGACGAGGGTGTTACCGGCATCGGCAGATTTGCCTTTGCTGACTGTTACTCCTCAACAAGCGTAACCCTGCCCGAAAGCCTGAAAACAATCGGCGAGAGAGCGTTCTATTCGTCAGCAAGCCTTAAAAAGATTTATATCCCGAGTCATGTCAGCTCAATCGGAACAGCAGCCTTTGCACTCTGCTCTGACCTTAAAGAAATTAATGTTGATCCTATGAACAGCAATTTCTGCAATGACTCTTACGGTGTTCTTTTCAACAAACAGCAAACAACGCTTATTCACTATCCTGCAGGCAGAACAAGCGACAGCTATACCATTCCCGACAGCACAACGGCTATCGCTCCGTACGCTTTTATTTATTGTGATAACATCAAAAATTTTACTGTTCCGAAAAGTGTCAACCGTATCGGCGAATACGCTTTTGACAGAGAGATATATCACATCAGCGTAATTAACTATAACGGCTCTCCGACTCAGTGGAATAATGCAGATGTAAAAAAAGGCAACGAACACCTTTATCTGCCGCATAATATGAACTTCACCGAAACGGTTGTTTACAAAACAGAGCTGTCTCTCACAAACAACGTGCTCTCCGATTACAGCGATCTTTCGTTCAATTGGATCGTAGCGGAAGGCAAGGCGAAAATCAGTGCCGACAAAACATCCTGTCTTGTCACTTTCAACAGCAAGGATAATGTGAGCATTAACTTTACTGCTGTCGGCAATGATTTTTCCGAAAGCGTCACATATAACTTCACCGTAAAATATACCTGGTGGCAATGGATAATAATTATTCTGTTGTTCGGATGGATATGGTATTAATAAAAAAAGCAAGTCTGCCTTTTGACAGACTTGCTCAGACTGCTGACAAAGTATATTGTAAAAAACACAATAGTCAAAATAGACAAATCAGCTTAAAGCTATAGCCTCCCCTGTGCAAGGGGAGGTGGGTCGGTGAAACCGACTCGGAGGGGTTGTCGTCGTATTTTATACAATCCCTCAGTCAAAAATCAAAGATTTTTGCCAGCTCCCTTTACACAAGGGAGCCATTTTTGTGCAAAATGCTCAAAC
>JAFQIG010000081.1 GCA_017397655.1 Clostridia bacterium
AATCCCTTGCACTTCTTAATACAAAAAAAGAAGCGACACACAAATGTGTATCACTTCTTTTGGCGCGCTGCAAGGGATTTTGTCCCGTGCTATCGCACTATCGCCTCGCTTCGCTCGTTGCCACGTCGGCGAAAACAGTCCCCCGGACTGTTTTCTTCCGCAAGCTTCGCTTGCTCCCTCCTTGTTCGAATCCCTTGCACTTCTTAATACAAAAAAAGAAGCGACACACAAATGTGTATCACTTCTTTTGGCGCGCTGCAAGGGATTCGAACCCCTGACCTTTTGGTTCGTAGCCAAACACTCTATCCAACTGAGCTAGCAGCGCAATATGCTGTTTTTCAACTGCCCGAATAGTATATCACAATGCATTTGAAAAAGCAAGTCTTTTTTTAATTTTTATTTATATTTTTTATAATTGTTGCAAATGCGGTTATTTTTCGCTATACTTTAAATATTAAAGCAATGTGGGGTGCAACAATGAACAAGATGTATGAAAATTTCAGAATAGGATTTGACTTATCGCTTCTTTCTGCTAAAAGAGCAATTAACAAAATAAGCGGCGACCGTCTGGCAAGATCAATGTTCACGCAAAGTCTTGACATTAAAAACGTAAATACCGATGTTAAAATAATCTGTGAGGATGAGGTCAGCGTAACCATCGCCAAAACCGACAAAAACGGCAAAATCCTTGACAAGGGATTCAGAATTCTGTCAACAAGCGATCTTCACTTCGGTGATGATCCCGAGCTTCGCAACAAGTGTATATCCATGCTTATGCGCAATATCTACGAGACGAAGCCTGATCTTGTCGTTCTGACGGGCGATATAATCCTCGGCAAATATCAGCATCTTGATGCCATTCAGTTTGCTCAGTTTATGGAAAAGCTCGGCATTTACTGGGCATTTGTATTCGGCAATCACGAAGCAAGAGAAGAAAAGGGACGTTTCAAAGAGCTTCTGATGAAGTGTCAGACACGTTTTCCTCATTGTCTGTCAAGACAGGGACGCGAAGATCTTTTCGGTCTGTGCAATTTCAGCATTAACATTCTCAAGAGCGAAACAGAGATTCTTAAAACCCTGTTTATGTTTGATTCGGGCAGAGACATCCTTGACCGTGACAGACCGATTTACTCTGTTCCCAACGATTACAAAGGCTACGACTTTATCAAAAAAGAACAGATGGAATGGTATGCGCAGACACTCGACTCTTTAAAGCCGAAGTACGGTGATGTCAAGTCATTTGTGTATATGCATATTCCGATCTGCGAATACAGCGAAACCATTGAGGCAACCGATGACGGAAACTTCCGCTTTACCGACAAGTGCGAATACCTTTACGGTGAAGCGCACGAATCCGTCGGATGCTCTGCCTTTAACAGCGGATTATTCTCGCTTATCAAAGAAAAAGGCAGTACCGAAGCTGTTTTCAGCGGACACGATCACGTAAACGGATTCTGTGTAAAATACGACGGAGTCTATCTGGTTTACAGTCAGTGTGGCGGTTACGAAACATACGATCTTAAGGATAAAAAAGGTTTTGATGAAAAACGCTGTATTCAGGGCGTCACAATAACCGAGATTTCAAGTAACGGTGATATCAGCATTTCTCCGAGACTTAACAGCAGATATCTTTGATCTTCAGGCAGGTGCTTCTATGCTCCCTTTTATGAGTGAAAAACTATCCTCATGGGAAAAGATAGAATCAAGCGGTAAAAGCGTCGTTATCTACGGTATGGGTAACGGCGCCGACAAGGTTGTTGACGAGCTTTTAAGACTGTCAATTCCCATTCTCGGAGTCACCGCAAGTGATGATTTTGTCCGTGGTCAGCAGTTCCGCGGCTTCACCGTTAAAAAGCTGTCGGAATTTCAAGGAGATTTTATAATCGCAATTGCCTTTGCCAGCAGTATCCCCGATGTGATGAATCATATTTTTGACCTTTGCCGTTCCTACCGTGTCCTCGTGCCGTGTGTTCCCGTTTTCGGTAACGAGATCTTTAACCGTGACTTTATCACGATACACGAAAAAGAGCTGTGCGAAGCGTATGACCTGTTTGATGAGACTTCAAAAGAGATTTTTGCAGGCTGTGTTGACTTTATGTTCGGCGGTGAGCTTGACGCTCTTAAAAGAATTACCTCGGACAAGGACGAAGCTTTTTATAATATTCTGAAGCTCTCATCCGATGAAAGCTATCTTGATGCAGGCGCTTACAAGGGTGACACGGTCGAAGAATTTCTGCACTACTGCGGCGGTGAGTATTCCTTCATAACGGCACTTGAACCCGACAGACGGACTTTCAGAAAGCTTGAAGCGTATCTTGCGGATATTCCGCGTTCAACAGCTCTTATGAATGCCGTTTACAGCGAGAATACAACTCTACGCTTCAGCAACAAGGCAGGCAGACAGTCGGCAATATCGCAAAACGGTACAGAGACTTCTGCCGTTTGTATAGATCACCTTTTCCGTGACAAAAGAGTAACTTATATCAAAATGGATGTAGAGGGTGCCGAAAAAGATGCAATAAACGGTGCAGTAAACACATTGAAAAAGTATAAGCCGAAGCTGGACATCGCTCTGTATCACCGAAGCGAAGATATTTTTTCGATTCCGTTACAGCTCAAAAAAATCAATCCCGATTATAAATTCCATATCCGCCGCCATCCGTATATCCCCTGCTGGGATATGAATCTTTACTGCGTATAAAACAGGGCAGAGAGATCATAAGTCCCTCCTGCCCTGTTCTTACAGAATTGCCAACAGATCGTCTGATGAAAATCCGCCATACATCACTTCGTCAAGAAGCTCCATATTCATATCGGAATACTCAACTTCTTTTGAGTAGCCGTACATAATTTTCACTCTTGTTTCAAAATCGGGAGTGCCGAAATGCGTATAAATGCCTGCGGTTACGATACAGGCAAAGACCGAATATTTGACCTTTGTCAGCACATCGTAATCGTAGACCGCTTTAAGAAGATATCTGAAAATATAATACTTCATCAGCTTTTCAAAGTCATCTTTATACTTTTCAACGATGACTTCGGATGGCTTTTTTATTTTAATCTGTTCAATAAAACTTCTGCGTTTTTCGCTGATGTATTCCATTTCAAGAAGCACCGACAGACAGTCATCAAAGCTTCTGTTAAAGTCGCCGTCAAAAAAGTCTTCTCCGTCCGTCTTTTTCTGAAAGTGCTTTGCCTTTGTCAGCACGGACTGAATTTTATCTCTGAAGCTGACATCCTTTTCGTTGAGAACAGAAAAAATCTCAGCTCTTAAATCAAGCAAAGACCGAAGAAAATCTTCGTCAACTTCGGTGTTTTCATCATCGGAAGTATCCTGACAGATCAGCGAAAAATCTTCGCTTTCCGACAGCATTATCCGTGCAGCTTCGGGACAGGCAAAGCCGAGTCCCATCTCACGGAATGAGCCGAAATCGTCAAAAAATCTCGGAAAAAGCGTGCAGGTTCTGCTTAAAAAAGATTCGCCCGCTGACTTCTGAATCTCACACAGCTTGCAGTCGTTGAGAAACGGACAACGGTCACCCTCGCAAAGAGTGAACATATATCCGTCATCATCGCTGACGAGATGCTTTTTTATTTTATCACCGAGCTCACCGTCAACCGTCGAATATTTATCGGCAGTCTCACCGTCAATATCGACTTCCCAGCCGATACAGCAGGAATCGGGACATTTATCCGCAATACAACAAAACTTATGAAAATATGTCGGTACAAAAACTTTGATCGTAACCACCGCCTTACAAGGATTATTCTATCACCATCCGACATTTTTTTCAATCCGTCACCTTCGCGGATTTTACAACTCCTTTTATGAACAGATAACTGTTCGGAAAGGAGTGCTTTTTAATGAAAAGCAGAATCGTTGTCAAATTCAAGGACAATGTCATTTGTTATGTCGGATGTGAGGTGGTAATATGTCGGTAAACAAAAAGCTTTTTGACGATCGGGAGATGCTTCTTTTGAAGAATGATCTTTGCTCATTGAATGAGGTTTACCGTGATATTGCCGACGAAATCGGACTTGAGAATGCCCTGGTGATCTACAATATGTTTCACGGAACACAGATCTCGTTTCCTAACAGACTTTTTTCAAAAGAACATATTCACGAAGCGATTCTCAACGAGTACAACGGCAGTAATGTGTCTCAGCTTGCGCAGAAGTATAACTATTCCGAGCGAAGCATCAGACGCATCCTGAAATCAAAAAAATAATCGGAGGTTGACATCATGAAATGCAATCAATGTTCAGCAGAATTTGAAGGTAAGTTCTGTACCGAATGCGGTGCAAAGGCTGAAAATCCGCCTTTGGAAATCAAACCGCAACGCATAGCATCATTTTTCAATCAGGGAGCACTCAAGACAAAAGGCAAAAAACCGTTTTTCAGAAGATGGTGGTTTATACTTATTGTAGTACTTGCTCTTGCAATCAGCTTTATTACCGTGACAAGCGGTGGTGAAAAGGTTGTATGGAATGATATGGTGCTGGGCGAGATGCTTCCGAAGCCTCCCGAAAAAAGAGGTGAAGTCCACGAAAACTCTACGGAAAGACTTTGGGTTGACATTTCAAAGGTTACTCCGAAGCAGTTTGTGAGCTATATGTCGGAATGTGCCGAAAAAGGCTTTACGACCGATGCAAGTAAGGATTCGTTCTCTTACAGTGCGTACAATGCAAAGGGCTACAGACTGTCAATCAGGTACTACGATTACAGCGAAGAACTGACTATTGAGCTTAACGCTCCAATGGAGCTGACGGCGATTTACTGGCCTGACAGCGCGGCGGGCAGTATGTTGCCTGTTCCGAAGTCGATCATCGGCAAGTTTACCGAAGAGTACGAGAACAGCTTTTTTGTATACGTCGGCAACACGTCAAAGGCAGATTATGACGAGTATGTCCGTGCGTGCTCTGAAAGAGGCTTTACCGTGGACTACGAAAAAGACGAGAACAGCTATTCTGCCTACAACGATGACGGATGGTACGTAGAGACCGAGTACTTAGGCGGTAACATAATGAGTATTGATATCAGTAAAACCGAAGTAATTCCTCCTGCACCGACAGAAGAAAGCACAACCAACACAACGACTACAACCGAAGCAACTACCACAACAGCTCCGACTACCAAGAAACCTACTACGACTAAGCCTACTACAACTAAGCCTAATACAACTAAGCCCACTACGACCAAGCCCACTACGACCAAGCCCACTACAACTAAGCCTACTACAACTAAAAGCAACAGTATCGGGTTAAGTGCTGATTTCAAAGCGGCAATGGACAGCTATGAAAGCTTTATGAATGAGTATGTATCATTTATGAAGAAGTACAATTCAAATCCTGATGATCTGAGTATGCTGACAGAATACAGCAATTATATGAGCAAGTATTTTCAGGTTGTTGAGGACTTTGAAAAGTGGGATAGCACAAATATGAATGATGCCGAGTTTGCATACTATATTGACGTTCAGGCAAGAGTCAGCAAAAAGCTTCTTGAGCTGTCGGAGTAAAATATCTGTACTTTGGCGGATTGCAGACTTTTCTCTGTAATCCGCCTTTTCACGTCCTGCGCTGTTGCTTTCTTTTAACAAAAGTGATATATTAATGTTATATAAACGAAAGGAAGTAACTTTAATGTTAAGCTTGTTAAACAAATTTATCACTCTTATCCTTGTGCCGATTTATTTTTGCGTTTTATCGCCTACATATCCGATATTGGTGTTACTTAATCAGCCGAAACAGCTTATCTCTCTTTCCGAAAACGGTATAGGCACTGCCGAAGATCCGGTGTATCTGACTGCTCACAGAGGCGTTCACGCTTTAGCTCCCGAAAACTCTTTGCCGTCGTTTGAGGAAGCGGTCAAGAACGGTTACTACTCTGCCGAATGTGATATTCAGCTGACAAAAGATAACAAGTGGGTTGTCATTCACAATGCAGAGGTAGACGGCAGATTCTGTCAGTACGGCAAAATTAAAGATCATACGCTGGAAGAGCTTAAGACCTTCAGCTACTGCCGGGGAGCAAATATCTGGAAGTATAAGGATTCCCGTATACCCACTCTTGAAGAGTATCTTGACGTCTTTGTCGGTACGGACACAAGACCGCAGATAGAGATCGGTATCGAAAATTATGATATGCTTCACACAATCGTTGAAGAAATCAACGAAAGAAATCTTGATTCGCAGGCTATTGTACTGACATACAACCTCAAACAGCTCAAGGCTATACACGAGCTTGATCCCGACATCGAGCTGTGGTATCTTGTTGAAACAATGACACCCGAGGTCATTGCCGAAGCAAAAGCACTCGGCGATAACGTATGGCTTTCGGCAAGCTATGACAAGAATACAGAAGAAAACATCAAGCTTGCAATCAGCGAGAATATCAACTTTTCTCTCTTTACGGTCAACTCTCTTGAGGAAGCGAAAGCACTTTATAACATGGGCGTAAGATATATCGAAACAGACATACTCTGCAACTGATTTTTTAAAGCAAAATCAGGTTTTATCAAAAAAGCACCCCGATCGGGGTGCTTTCTGCTTGTCGAAAAAGTATTTTTCGGCAAGCAGGGAGGCTTCGGGAAAGGTAACGAGATGGCGTGTTCTTTGCCCCGAAGCTGTACAAATGTACTGCGAGAGGGCAAAAACACGACAAACGCACATAAATAATTACCAAAAGATTCTTCTTCCTTCGCCTCAGAATGACACGATCGGTTTTCCTCTTACAAATTCCGATTGCTTTTTTTAATAATGTGCGTGTTCTCGGTGCCTTTATCGACAGTCTGAGAAGCACCCCGATCGGGGTGCTTCTTTTTAAAGAGTAAATGTATTTTCGCCTTTGCTGAGCTTCTGTTCCTTGCCGTCACATACATACGTGGCATCCATTGTGCCGTCGATAACTATTGTGATCTTGCCTGCGTGTTTATCGATATCAACACTGATTCTGCCGCTTTCGGTATTGATGCCGCCCGAAACCTTGTTAAGGCCGTCAATAAATGCAGGAGCAACAATAACCTTTTTGTATCCGCAGGAATCATCAGTCTGACGGATGCCGAGAAGATAGCTGAACAGATACTTGACGGGAGTACCGAACATCGGATGGCACATCGAACGCGGACCGTGCCAATCCTCCCAAAGAGTTGTGGCGCCGCTGTCCTTCATATATGCGAAAGACGGACACTCTGTATATGTCATAAATCTGAAGGCTTCCTTTGCATAACCGTGTCTGAACAGAACACCGGGAACGTAATCCGTACCGAAAATGCCGACATCGACGCCTGTCATACTGTTGATGTGATCGGCAAGATTCCTGATTGTTCTTTCATCACCGAGACCGATATCAATCGCAAAGGAGTTTGCGCTGTTTACGTTGTTTGCAAAATCGCCTGTGCTTTCGTCAAAATAATTCTTCATAACAGCGTCAATCTTGCGCTGACGGACTTCGAGAAGAGAGGGGATCTTATCCTCTTCGCCGATAACACGTGCAATCTCGACCATACGGTTGATGCTCTTGATATAGAAATAGTTATTGACAAAGGGATCGGGAACTTCGGGCTTGATACCGACATCGGAGCCGGGAACATTCCATTCGCCAAGGCACCATTCGTTGGGCTGATCGCTGACGACAAGATCGTTTTCGCTGTGAGCCTCAAGGTAATCAAGATACTTGAGCATCTGGGGGAAGTATTCCTTAGCAGGAAGAATATCACCGTACATACGATAATAAATATAGGGAACCTCGACAATGGCACATCCCCATCCGCCGGGGCCGCCGCCGCTGCGTACATAGGGAGCGGTATACTGTACGTGACCGGAAATTCTGTCCTGACAGTCAGAAATATCGCGCATCCACTTGCGATAGAACTCCTTACAGTCAAGCGTCATCATAACTGCCTCGCACATAAGCTCGCCGTCGCCCGTATAACCTCTTCTTTCGATCTGGGGGCAGTCAGACGGAATACCTGCGTGCATATTGCAAAGCTGAGTACGTCTGTACGCATCGTATAACCAGTTAAGAATCTCGTTATCCGAATTGAAGAAGGAAGAAACGGTGATGTCGGCATGAACATCCTCATAAGCGACAAGCTCGGCATCCTTATCAAGAACAATATATCTGCCTGCAAGCCAGGTAAACATCGGACGGTACTCTCTGTCGGATCCGTCGCAGATATACTCGCACTTCTGACCGTGCCACCAGTTCTCGCAAAGCTCAACGTTTTCGGCATCAAACATCTCTCCGACCTTCAACGTGATCTTCTTTGCGCGCTTTGCGCAACGGACAACAGGCCAGCCTGTGAGATTTTCGCCGATATCATAAACACGGATATCTCCCTTTTCTGCGATAAGCGCAGGATGAAGTGTTCTGATAACCTTATCGGCAGGACAATCCTGCAAGCAGTACTCGCTTTCGGGATCGGAAACAACCTTTACATCCGACCAATGCTCGTCATTGTATTCAGGAAGCATCCATCCATCGTTATAATCGTACTTTGTATAATCCTGAAGCTCGCCCTTTGTCAGATTGTATTCGGTAACGGGGCCGCTTCTCCACTTGAGAGTCTCATCTGACAACAGCTCTTTGCCGTCAATATTCATGAGGTATGCAAGCTTGCATTCTCCGTAACGGAAGTACCAGCCGGGACCTACGTTGACTGCAATGGCATTCTTGCCGTTTACAAGGTAATCTGTAATGTCATAACGTACACAGTAAATACGGTAACCGAGTTCTTCACCGTACAGCTTCATATTCTCGCTTTCTTCGTGACACATCGACTCGTCATAACGGTGATAGTGACTGTCAACGGGAACGAGCACCTCATCAGAAACTCTGCGTCCGTTGATATACAATTCAAAAAAGCCGAGACCGCATATTGTGATTTTTGCACTCTTTGCATTATTTGCATTGAAAGTGCCGCGGAAGCTCGGAGCAACGCATTTTTCAGATGCTTCGACGAATTTCGCATTGCCCAAAAGTTCAAATTTTGTCATAATCTTTCTCCTTTATGCAACTCTGCTGCGTTGAGATTTACGCTTCTGAGTATTTTTATCGGCGCTTCTGCGCTCTGTTTCGTATTCGGACGGGAAGGAGGCATCAGTCAGCTCTTTTGCACGTTCCTCTTCACGCAGAGCACGACGCTTCTGCCTCAGCTTTTTGATTGCCTTGAATATCTTTTTTTCAAAACGGACAAGCTTATTTTCGTTGATAAAGCCCCACAGCAGAAAAAGCACCATCGCAATCTCCGCAACAGCTTTTAAAATAAGAGAAACAGCTGCCATAAAAATACCTCCCGACAATAAATACTTTATACAGGTAATTTTATCACAATATATTCACCTTGTCAATTAAAAATCACACTATAAATTGTGATTCGCAATAAATCCTCTGACGGAAGGCTGTGCCTCTGCATCCGTGTTTGTGCTATGCTGGCAGTAATTTCGGGGCATCGGATATACATTAACAAAAACGACAAAAAAAACGTATTCGCAACGCACAAAATGAGTTAAAACGTTGAAAAATGAGAACAGTATATTAATTTGTTTCCTTTTTCTTGCTTTTTGCAGTATTTTTGTATATAATTAATATGGAGTACATTTGAAGGGAGATAAATATACTATGGCAGCACTTACTACAAACAAATCCGTTCTCTCCTGGATCGAAGATAAAATTAACCTTGTTTCACCCGATAAGGTAGTTTGGATCGACGGCTCGGATGAACAGATCGAACAGCTTCGTGCAGAGGCTTGCTCTACAGGCGAAATGATCAAACTTAATCAGGATCTTCTTCCCGATTGCTATTTGCACCGCACCGCAATTAATGACGTTGCAAGAGTTGAGCACAGAACTTTTATCTGTACAAAAACCAAGGAAGAAGCAGGCCCCACAAACAACTGGATGGATCCCGATGAAGCTTACGAAATGCTCTACGGCATTGCCAAGGATTCTTACAAGGGTCGTACAATGTACGTCATTCCCTATTCTATGGGCCCTGTAGGCTCACGCTTTTCAAAAACAGGTATCGAGCTTACAGACTCTATCTATGTCGTTCTCAACATGGTTATCATGACAAGAGTCGGCACAAAGGTTCTTGAAGCTCTCGGCGACAGCGACGATTGGGTTCGCGGTCTTCATTGCAGATGTGAAATCGACGAAGAAAAGCGCTATATCTGTCAGTTCCCGCAGGATAATACAATTATTTCCGTTAACTCCGGTTACGGCGGAAACGTTCTCCTCGGCAAAAAGTGCTTTGCTCTTCGTATTGCTTCCTATCAGGGCAAGAACGAAGGTTGGCAGGCCGAACATATGCTCATCCTCGGTGTCGAGAATCCCAAGGGCGAAGTTAAATATATCTGTGCCGCATTCCCCTCTGCCTGCGGTAAGACGAACCTTGCCATGCTCATCCCGCCTGAAAGCTACCTTGCAAAAGGTTATAAAGTATGGTGCGTAGGCGATGACATTTCCTGGATCCGCAAGGGCGAAGACGGCAGACTCTATGCCATCAACCCCGAAAACGGCTTCTTCGGCGTTGCTCCCGGTACAAACGTCAAGTCAAACCCCAATGCTCTTGCTTCTACAATGAAGGGCACCATCTTTACAAACGTTGCTCATAACCTTGATAACAATACAGTATGGTGGGAAGGTCTCGACAAGAATCCTCCCGCAAATGCAGTTGACTGGAAGGGCAATCCCTGGAACGGTCAGGAAAGCTCGGAAAAAGGCGCTCATCCCAACAGCCGTTTCACAGCTCCCGCTGTAAACTGCCCCTGCATCAGCAGTGAATTTGAAAGTGCTCAGGGTGTTCCGATCTCTGCAATCGTATTCGGCGGACGCAGAGAAAAGCTCGCTCCCCTCGTTTATCAGTCAAGAGACTGGAACCACGGTGTATTCGTCGGTTCTGCAATGGCTTCCGAGACAACAGCTGCAGCTTCAGGCGCAGTAGGTGTTGTTCGTCGTGATCCCATGGCAATGCTTCCCTTCTGCGGCTACGATATGGCTGATTATTGGCAGCATTGGATCGACATCGGCGAAGGTCTTGATCCCGAAAAGGCTCCCAAGATCTTTAATGTCAACTGGTTCCGTAAGGACGACGAAGGCAACTTTATGTGGCCCGGCTTCGGTGACAACCTTCGTGTTCTTGAATGGATTCTCAAGCGTTGCGACGGTGAAGTCGGTGCTGAAGAAACTGCTATCGGTTATCTTCCCAACGCAGAGGATATCAACCTTCAGGGTATCGAGGACGAAGTTTCTCTTGAACAGCTTCGCTCTATCCTTGACGTTGATAAGGCTCTGTGGGCAAAAGAAGCTGACGGTATCGAAGAGTTCTACTCAAAGTTCGGCGACAAGCTTCCTGCAGTTCTCAGAGGCGAGCTTGATACTCTCAAGGCAAACCTTAAATAACTTATACAAAAATCCCTGTCTCTCACGAGGCAGGGATTTTTTGTTGCAACCGACTTTACAGTGTCGCGAAAGCTTGCAACACATCTGTTCATTTAATAACAACCATCCGACCGATCAGATTATCGGTGTGTTCTGATATGCATTATTAATTGAAAAGATCAGTCGTTTTTCAATATCTCGTCGGCGATGCGACACAGCAGCCTTCGCTGTTCGTGTGTCATGGCACGCATCTTTTTATCCATTTCCGACAGAAGATACACATCAGACTTCATCTCGACACCTGTCAGAAAAAACGAAACATCCCTTTTCAGCGTTGACGATATTTTTCCCAATGTTTCAAGGTTTATCTTTGATATACCCCGTTCGAGCTGACTGATGTACCCGACGGTAACGCCTATCCTTTCCGACAGCTTTTCCTGTGTCAGTCCTATTTCCGCACGTGCTTTTTTGATACGTTCGCCGATCAGCTTGTAGTCTATATTCATCATAATCACCGATATTATTATGACACCTACAGCTAAAACTAACAGATACTAATAACTAAATAATTAGTGATAAGTATTGACAAATTCATTTTTGAGGTCTATAATGGTCAAAAATAATTTCATTGTGATATTATCATACACATACCCCATTGTCGTTCCGGAAGATACTGTTATCTATAGTATCTTCCGGAACGGCTTTTTTATATTTTTGGTCATAAACATTATGCTTTGTACATATTCTTTACAAAAGAATTGTCGTACAAATCTATTACGGAGGAGATACAATGACCAACAGAAGCATTTACAGCGACATCGCTACCAGAACAGGCGGTGACATTTATGTCGGTGTGGTAGGTCCCGTCAGAACGGGCAAATCAACCTTTATCAAAAGATTTATGGATACTCTTGTTATCCCCAATATCAAAGACGTTCACAAAAAAGAAAGAGCGACCGACGAGCTTCCGCAATCGGCATCAGGCAGAACGATCATGACAACCGAACCGAAGTTTATCCCCGAAAAGGCTGTCGAAATAAGCCTTGACGGCAATGCGGGTCTTCGGGTCAGAATGATCGACTGTGTCGGCTACATTGTTCCGAGCTCTCTCGGATATATCGAAAACGAGCAACCGAGAATGGTCAAGACTCCGTGGTATGATGACGAAATTCCGTTCAACATGGCAGCGGAAATCGGGACAAAAAAGGTCATAAGCGAGCATTCGACAATCGGTCTTGTGATCACCACAGACGGCAGTATCAGCGACATTCCGAGAGACGAATACGCAAATGCCGAGGAACGTGTTATCGGTGAGCTTCAGGAAATCAACAAACCGTTTGTCGTGCTGCTCAACAGTACCGATCCCTCTTCACCGCAAACACAGAAGCTCGCATCCGAGCTGAGCCTTAAATACCTTTCTCCCGTGATCCCCGTTGACTGTCTGTCGATGACTGAAGATGACATCAGAAAGATTCTGTCACAGATTCTGTTTGAATTCCCCGTAAAAGAAGTAGGCATCGACATACCCGGCTGGGTAGTATCGCTCGGCAGAGATCACCCCCTTCGCACCGAAATAATGAAGTATGTAAAGGACGCCGCACAAAAGCTTGACCGTGTCCGTGACATACACAACATGGCAAACGCTATCGGACAGTGTCCGCATATCACCGTATCAACCGTTGAAAAGACAGATCTTTCAGACGGAAGTGCAAGAATCAAAACTGCCGTAGATCCCGTACTTTTTTACAGAATGTTATCAGAAAACACGGGCATTGAGATTGACGGTGAACAGAGTCTGATGAAGAAAATGCATGAGCTGTCTGTCATCAAGGAAAAATATGACAGACTTAAAGGTGCACTTGACGAGGTTGAGGCTACAGGCTACGGAATCGTGATGCCGACACTTGAAGAGCTGTCGCTTGAAGAGCCCGAAATGATGCGTCAGGGTGGCAGATACGGTGTAAGACTCCGAGCATCCGCACCTTCACTTCACATTATGAAGGCAGACATCACAACAGAAGTTGCTCCGATAGTCGGTTCGGAATCGCAGTCACAGGATCTTGTTATGTATCTGATGAGAGAATTTGAAGAAAATCCGTCAAAGATCTGGGAATCAAACATCTTCGGCAAGTCACTTCACGAGCTTGTCAACGAGGGTCTGCACAACAAGCTTTACAAGATGCCGACAGATGCCAGAAGCCGCTTGCAGGAAACTCTTGAACGTGTTATCAACGAAGGTTGCAGCGGTCTTATCTGCATAATCCTGTAATTTTTTAAGAATAATATTGATTTTTTTTGATATTGGTGTTATTATTTGAAGCATATTAATCTATGGAAAGAGGTTTAAATATGCTTGACATCAGAATCGAAAAAACAACCGCACCTAAGCAGAAACCGTCTGCAGATCAGCCTCTGGGCTTCGGCAAGATCTTTACGGATCATATGTTCGTAATGAACTACACAGAGGGTCAGGGCTGGCACGATGCAAGAATCGTTCCCTTCTCAAACATCTCGCTTTCTCCCGCTGCTATGGTTTATCACTACGGCCAGGAAATGTTCGAAGGTCTTAAGGCTTACAAGGGCGCTGACGGCAAATCGTATCTCTTCAGACCCGATATGAACGCTAAGAGAACTAACGCTACAAACGATCGTCTTGTTATTCCGCAGATCCCCGTAGAGGATTTTGTTCAGGCTGTCAAGGCTGTTGTCAAGGTTGATGAGGATTGGATCCCCACTGCTCCCGGCACTTCTCTTTATGTAAGACCCTTTATTATCGCTACCGACGAATTCCTCGGTGTTGCTCCGTCAAAGACTTATCTCTTTATCATCATTCTTTCTCCCAGCGGTGCTTACTATGCAAGCGGTCTCAAACCCGTCGGCATCTGGATCGAGGACGAATATGTTCGTGCAGTCAAGGGCGGTATGGGCTTTGCCAAGACCGGCGGTAACTATGCTGCAAGTCTTATCGCTCAGGTCAAGGCTCACGATGAGGGATTCTCTCAGGTTCTCTGGCTTGACGGCGTTGAACGTAAATATATCGAAGAAGTCGGTGCTATGAACATCTTCTTCAAAATTAACGGCACTATCGTTACTCCTGAGCTTTCAGGCAGCATCCTTCCCGGTATCACAAGAGATTCCGTTCTCAACCTTTGCAGAAACTGGGGTCTCCCCGTCGAAGAACGTAAGGTTTCTGTCGATGAGCTCCTTGCTGCTCAGGCTGACGGCTCTCTTGAAGAAGTTTTCGGCACAGGTACAGCTGCTGTTATTTCTCCTGTCGGCAAGCTCCGCTATAAGGACGACATCATGACCATCGCTGACGGCGATATCGGTGAAATCAGCCAGAAGCTCTACGATACCGTTACAGGTATCCAGCTCGGCAAGCTTGACGATCCCTTCGGCTGGCGTGTCTGCATCGACTGATTTTTGCTTGTATAAAAATTTATAAGAACTCAACGGTGATTATTCGTAAAGAATTTTCACCGTTTTGTTTTAGCATAATTTTAATGATATCATGGTATCATGATATCATGATATCACTCTTCAGGATTGAGTGTTGCAGGCGAAACGGTATCGGAGCAAGACTACGTTTGGGTTTGTGTTATACAGGCAGTAAATTCAGATCATCCGACCGTGTAGGGGCGACAATTTTCGCCCGTCACAGGGCAAACCGTCAGATGTCGGTTTATCCGGAACAATTTTTCGGGTGCGGGTGTCCCGCCCTAAATTATTATTTATTAATTATTATTTATTCTTTATTATCGGGTTGCCGCCCCTACATTTGTTTGTGTTATACAGGCAGTAAATTCAGAGCATCCGACCGTGTAGGGGCGACAGTTTTCGCCCGTTACAGGGCAAACCGTCAGATGTCGGTTTATCCGGAACAATTTTTCGGGTGCGGGTGTCCCGCCCTAAATTATTATTTATTAATTATTATTTATTCTTTATTATCGGGTTGCCGCCCCTACATTCGGGTGGGTGCATTCTGCAAGACAAAGCCCGATGGGAACCTTCGGGTTCACATCGGGCAAAAGTTATTTAATTATTTAACACGAAGCTTGAAGCACTTGATCTCGAACGGGCGGATAGTAAAGTTGACTGTCTTTCCGTCGAAGTCGATTGCTGAATCGTTTCTTTCAAGAAGGTCACTTTCAAATGCTTCTGCGATTTCCTTAAAGAATGTCAGAGTAACATTTGCCGAAGCGCCTGTCTTTTCGACCATACGTACAATGTAAGCATCCTCATCCTCGCACTTCTTGACAGCTTCAAGAGTTACGTTGGGAGCAGATACGGAAATGAACGAATCGGAAATGTTTGCATCTGCCGAAGCATCGACATCAACAATGCACATCGGGTTGTTGAGCTCAAGACCTCTGATGAGAGTCTTTGCCTTTTTCCAGTTATCTGCGTGAGGATAGAGTGAGTATGTGAAGTAATGATCACCGTAGTCGGACATCGGATCGGGGTTAAGCGGACCCTTAAGAAGTGTAACGATCATTCTCTGTTCGTCAACCTCAAAGCCGTACTTACAGTCATTAAGGATACTCAGACCGTAGTTATCCTCGGACATATCAATAAAGTTATGAGCAGAAACTTCAAACTTTGCCTTGTCATACGGATTGTGACGGTAGTTGCTGTTTTCGATAGTAGCATATGCGATATCTCTTGTGTACTTCTTTGCACGGATATCAACGTCAAATCCGACCTTAAGAAGCTTCTGACGCTCCTGCCAGTTGATGAAGGTATCAAAGTCGATTCTGTCAAGATCGTTGTAGATGATGATGTTCTGACGAACGAAGGACTTGAGAATTTTCTTTGAAATTGTGATGCAGGTAAATACATCGCCCTGAACGATCTTTTCTACCTTACCGGGATCTGTATCGAACTGAATATCAACATAAGTTGCAACGATATCCCATGCATCGTACTTACCGGGCATATCCTCAAAGATGCGGAATACGTTACCCTTACCCTCAAGAACCTCACGGTCATTTGCCTTATCGTAAAGTGAAACGATCTCGGCACTGTCGTCAAGAACAAGACGGAAGCGATCGTTTTCGACAGTATTGCCTGAAAGAACCGTATCCTCTCTGACAGCCTTGGGTCTTGAATAGTAAACCTTGAAGCCGACTGCGGGAACATCCTTTGCAACAAATACAAGAACCTTGTCGCCGTTAAGCTTTTCATAGCTCTGTACGGGAACAGCATTGCCGTTTTCGTCAAAGATTTCGACATCCTCAAACGGAAGCTCGATCTTGGATGTTGCCGCAGAACCGAGTGAGTTGAAGATTGCGAAAGGCTTACCGCCGTTTTCTACGCCCTTGATGTTCTTTGAAATAACCGAGAGAGCTTCGTCTCTGACAGCTTCACCGATAGCGATGATGTCTGTATAAATATCACAAAGCTGAGAGAAAACTTCTGTAATATGAGATCCCGGAAGAGAGTCATGGAACTGGTTGGTAAGGATCTTTATCCAGCCTTCATTGAGCTTCTCAAGCGGATATTCATAGCCGTAAAGCGATGCGATTGATGCATAAATTTCGGCTTCTCTGTAAAGATTTTCGCTGCGACGGTTGAGCTTTTTAAGCATTGCCTTTGTTGTATGAACACCTCTGTGCTCTTCAAGGTAAAGCTCGTCCTTCCATACGGGGATATTGTCGTCTGTAGCGTTTGCCTTCATTCTGCCGAGAGAATCCTCGATAGTGCTGACTTGAGTTTCGGGAAGTCCGGGGAACTTCTTATAACGCTTGACGTATTCGAGCATTTCTGCATCGACACCGCCGCCACCGTCGCCCCAGCCGTAGCAGTACATGGACTCGCCGATAGTTGTCTTATCCGTGTAACGCTGCCAGTTCATCTTAAGAGAGTCTGCTTCAACAGTACCGATAAAGTGTGTGGGCGGTACAATAGAGAATACTCTTGAGCCGTCGGGACCTTCCCACCAGAAGGAGCTGTACTGCCAGGGATTTGTATCGTTCCAGATACCCATCTTATGTGTAACGAAATATTCGATACCTGATTTTTTCATGATCTGAGGCATTGCCCAGCTGTTACCGAAAACGTCGGGAAGCCAGCATGTTTTGGGAGTGATGCCGAAGTTCTTTTCTGCATAGCGTACACCGTGAAGAATCTGACGTGTAAAGGATTCGCCCGAAATAAGGTTACAGTCAGGCTCTACCCACATTGCACCGATGTATTCCCATCTGCCTTCCTTGATACGCTCTTTGACCTGCTCGTAAAGCTCGGGATAATTCTTTCTCATTTCCTCGTATGTAACTGCCGTGCTCTGAGAGAAAATGAAATCGGGATACTGTTCCATAAGACGGAGCATTGTTGCGTGCGTACGGCCTACCTTACGGACGTATTCACGGTATGCCCACATGAAAACGATATCAAGGTGTGAGTTACCGATAAGTGAAAGCTTACCGATTGATGCAAAATCCTTGCAATCGTAAATCTTTTCTTTAAGAATCTGCTTTGCTATGCGGAGCTCTTTCTTGAACTCTTCGCCCTCAAGGTCAAAGTTTACGTGATGGAATGCTTCCTTGAGTGTTGAACGGATAAGCTCACAAAGGGATACGTCAAGTACAGGCATAAACAATGCGTTGTAAACTGCCTTGAAGTCCCAGAAGATCTCTTCAATTTCGGGATCTATGCAAGCGATGAATGAACAGGCAAGAGTCTTTGTTTCGGGTTCATCGGAATGCCATACAAAGTAGGATTCGATATCAACGTCAAAATGCTCGCCGCCCTTTGCACAGCCACTCAGAAGGATGCTGTTGCGGAAGGGGTCAAGTCCCTGATACGGAACACCGTTAAGAGATACAAGCGAGTCACCGCCGAAGTAGACGTTGAGCGAAACCTTATGTCCCTTGAAACGCTCGGGGATGTCGAAAGAGTTCTTGAAGAATGCGCTGACACCGTTTCTGCCCCAGCGATCACCGACGTGAAGATCCTTCCAACCCTCATAGAGGTATTCGTAAACACCTACATCCTTGTAAATACATTCACGCATTTTCCAGGGATTCATAAACTCTACATCCGTGTAGATGCGCTTTTTAAGCTCTTTGATCTTGATAGCGGCAAGATCGTCAAAAGAGAAAATACCTCTCTGCTTACCCTTGGTAGCATCACGCCAGTCGTTAACGTGAAATTCCATGGCATCAATTGACGAAATAGCCTGAAGTTCTTTTTCGGTCATAAATTTTATTTCCTTTCATGAATTTTTACAATCAAACACTCATTAAAGAGTGGATAAATCATAAGGTGTACGCTGATAAACAAAGTAGTTAAGCCAGTTTGAAAACAAAAGAGAGCCTGCGGCACGCCACGTGATGACAGGCGGTTTTGTCGGGTCATCATCGGGAAAATAGTTGTACGGAATCTTCGGTGACAGTCCGAGCTTTTCGTCTCTCAGATATTCCTTGGCGATCGTGTCCCTGTCGTATTCGGAATGACCCGTAGCGTAGAAGTTGCGACAAGCCATATCGGAAATCAGGTGAACACCCGCTATGTCGGAATATGACAGTATCTGCAAATCCTTGACAAGTGCTATATCCTCACGCCGTGTCTCGGTATGACGTGAATGAGGTACCATATACGATTCGTCAAAGCCACGCATAAGCGGATGATAAAGATCAAGCGGTCTGTGCGGATAAATGCCCGACAGCTTGCTTTCAAGCTTGTGCTTGGGTACCCCGTAGTGATAATAAAGACCCGCCTGTGCTCCCCAGCAAATGTGGAAGGTCGAGTAAACGTGAGTTTTGCTCCATTCCATAATCGTGCAAAGCTCCTGCCAGTAGTCAACCTCTTCAAATTCCATCAGCTCTACCGGTGCACCTGTTATGATCATTCCGTCAAAACGGTCCTCCCTGATATCGTCAAACGTTTTGTAAAACGTCAGCATATGCTCCTGCGAGACATTTTTTGATTTGTGCGTTGCTGTCTGTAACAGCTCGATTTCAACCTGCAACGGTGAATTTCCGAGAAGACGCAAAAGCTGGGTTTCGGTTTCGATCTTTGTCGGCATCAGATTAAGTATGATAATACGCAAGGGTCGGATATCCTGACTTTGCGCTCTTTGCTCCGCCATGACAAAAATATTCTCATTTTCCAGCGTCTTATGTGCAGGTAATGAATTCGGAATTTTGATCGGCATTTAAAAAATTCTCCAATCTGAAGATCATTTCATAATATTATACCGCTAACACAAACGAAAATCAAGAGTTCATTGTCGTTGATTACATCATAAAACGTGCGATCTCAAAGTACGGGCTTATGACTTCAATTTGTAAACTCTGTTTTTGTTATTACCATCTGCAACAAGAATCTCTTCCTTTACCATTTCAACAAGAATTTCCCTTGCTCTTGTCTGTGTAAGTCCGATTAATTCTGCAATGTCTATACTTTTTGCATAAGTGTTCTCGGTAATATAAAGAATAATTTCTTGCTTATATGTGTAGGTTTTTATCGATGATTTTTTATCGATGCTTTTTATCGCTGCTTTTTTATCGCTGCTTTTTCCGATTATCAGCGATAATGTGATTCTGTCAGGTTCAAAGCTTTCTGTAATAACAGGTGCAGACCAGCCTTGTTTTTTCCATACATTAAAAATATTAGGAATACCGCTGCCTGCACGCTCACCTACATCTATGAGATTAAACATTTTGATAAGCGTGCTGTTTCTCGGATCAGAAACACCTCCGCTTTTTGCTGCATCTATATCAATACGCAAACCGCCGGGGTTTGAAAGTGTAATGGAATCTTTCTTTTTGATGATTACGATACCTTGTCTTCCGTAATAATCAGCATTGATCAGGCAGTTGGCAAGCGCTTCACGAAGAGCTTTATGAACGGGAGTATCGTCAATACGATCACCGCCTTCAAGCTTGAACGGTATCTTTATATCTTGCGTAATCTTGTTATAGACTCGAAAATAAAAGTCGTAAATATTGCCACTCCAATCACCCGATGAAGATACAACACGATCTGTCCAACGGGTGTTTAAGTCCATTTGTTCTTGATAGTCAAGGAAATATGCAGGATACTCTTTTACAATTTCATATTCATACCCAAACATCAGAAGTCCTGCTGCAGTAGGATGCAGTTTACCGTCCCTGCCTCTTCCTGTTGCGCCGAGTTTGTAAAGGAATTCTGTATCATCAAGCTCTTCCCATACATGACCCGGACGGTAATTTCTCATTCTGATGCGATAACGCTTTACGCACTCATAATCAAAAACATCAAGTCCCATTTCTTCCAATACGACCATATCCTGTGTTTTGATTGCCGCATCACGTGTCATCGCCCAAACTTCTTCTTTAGTGCACTTGTAGTCGCCCTCTCCGTTGCGTCTATAGCTGCCCGAAAGAGGATTTCCGTCAATAAATACAGGTTTATCGCTACGTTGTGCACGTGGAACACGAATGGCGATAATGCTCTTTCCGTTAACATCTTCAATCGTTACATCTTTGTTTGAAAGAATATTTGTACTGACTTTATTTGTATTGTTAACAGCATCCCAAAAATCTCTTATCAGCCTTTCGGGATCCGGAAGCTGTACAGGATGAAGAGATTTGTCAGCATATTCTTCAACACCCAACAAAATAATACCTCCGAGCGTGTTGGCAAAAGCCGAATATGTCTCCCAAATACTGTGAGGTAAACCACCAATCGCCTTTTTTGCTTCAATTCTGTTGTTCTCTTTGTATTTTTCCAAATTATTAAAATCTATCATTGCCGCACCTTCATTTAATGCTGATTTCAGATTTTGTTATTTTACCAGCAGCGTTTTGATGTTTTCGGCATTCTTTGCATCGGCAAAGGCTTCGTTTATACGGTCAACGCTGTATTTGCTGCAAAGAGTCAATGCAGTTTTCTGAACATCCGTATGCTCTGCCATAAATGACAGATAATTCTTTACATCGACAACCGAATACTGTGATGAGCCGATAATATGAAGCGCCTTGAAGGTTATCATCTGCGGTTGGATCTCGATACCGCCCGAATTGCTGTACTGTCCCGGAATAAGATATACTCCTCTGTTGCGTAAAACAGTCATTCCCTGTGCCACTGCCGACGGAATTCCCGAAGCTTCAAAGCAAAGATCAACTCCGAGACCGTCATTCTCACGTGAGAGCTCGTTTATGATATTTTCCGCACCGTCTCTTGCAATGCTCAAAACCTTTTCGGCTCCGAGCGAAACGGCTGTTTCGGCACGTTTTTTATTTTTGCCTCCCGTAACGGCATAGACCTTCGGCACTCCCATCTTTTTAAGATATATAAGTGCAAAAATTCCTACGGGACCGAGTCCCTGAACTACGGCACACTTTACATCCGACAGCGAAACTCCTGCTTTTTCCGCAAGCGAAAACGAATGAAAAACCGTAGGTCCCGGACACGCAAAAACTGCTGCCGCCACAGGATCAACACTGTCGGGTATCTTTATAAGATTTGAAAGCGGAGTAAAGTTTACTTCGGAATATCCTCCGTAAAGATAAGGTGATTCGTAAATACTGCCACCGTTGGTAACCTGCATATTGACACAGTTGGCGTCGTCCCCGCTTTTGCAAAGAACACACTCTCCGCACGGAACGGCAATATCCGCTATAACATTATCGCCCTTTTCAAGCGAATACTTTTTTGCATCCTCATCATTTATATCCGTAATTCTTCCGACAAACTCATGACCTATCACCGTTTCGGGCATTGTCACAAGTTTGCCGTTATGAAAGTGAATATCCGTACCGCAGATTCCGCTTGCAATAAGCTCTGTTCTGCCGTAGCCCTTCGGTGCATCGACTACAGGAAACTCACGCACTTCAAAATTCTTTTCCGCACCCATAAAAACTGCAGCTTTTGCTTTCATAAATTACTCTCCTTTATCAAAAAGTTCCACTTTTTTATGCTTCGACTTTTACATTGAAATATTTTGAAAACTCCGCTTTTATTTCTTCGGTGATTTTGCTGTCAAGCGGTTTTGTATCCTTGTATGAGTAGCTCTTTCCCATCGCCTGATACTTACCGCTTCCCGTACGGTGAAACGGCAAAAGACTGACTTCGTCGGCACCGAGCTCTGACAGTATCTTACAGCTCATATTTACGGATTCCGCATCCGTATTGAAGCCCGGTATAAGCGGTATGCGGATGATTATTTTTTTGTTGTCCTTTATAAGACTTTTTATGTTACTGCAAACCGTCTCAAGATCTCCGCCTATTGATGTGTATTTGTCGGCAAAGGGCGTTTTGAAGTCGAACAGATAGCCGTCACTAAAGTCGTTAAGCTTCAAAAACCTCGAATACGGAACACATCCTGCCGTATCAATGTAAACGGAAACGCCCTCTTCACAAAGTCTCTTTGCAAGAACCGATGCACCGTCTGCCGACAGCATAACCTCGCCTCCGCTGAGAGTTACTCCGCCGCCGCTTTCGTCATAAAAATCCTTATCCTCCAGCACCTGCGACAGAACATCTTCAACCGTTTTCATTTCACCGCACCATTCCGTTTTGTCAAGATGCGGATAGGAAAGCCGTGTTTTTTCAAAGGACAGCGTTTCGGGATTGTGACACCACGGACAACGCAGATTGCATCCTTTAAAAAATACGGTTGTTCTGATTCCCGGTCCGTCTCCGACCGAAAAATGCTGTATGTTGGCAATGTTAAGAAGCATATTTTTCACCTATTCGTGCTGTGTACGGTTTAATATATCAAGCTGTACCTCACGTGCAAGCCGCACATAGTAATCCGAAAATCCCGACACACGCACAACAAGATTTTTGTACTTTTCGGGATCGTTCATTGCTTCCTGCAGGACTTCTCTTGAGGTTGCATTTATCTGGATCTCCTGTCCGCCTTTTTTAAAGTACGCTTTTATAAGTGCCAGAAGCTTCTGACGCTTTTCACCCCTGAACATTGACGGTGAGAACTTCTGATTGATTACCGTACCGCAGGCGGCTTTGCCGTAATCGGGCTTTGTGACAGAATTAAAAGTTGACGTTGCACCCCTGACATCCCTGCCGTATGTGGGAGATGCGGCATCCGACAGCGGTTCGCCCTGACGTCTGCCGTCGGGTGTTGCGGCTATATGACGTCCTGCATAAATGTTCTGAACGTTTGCCGCCATTGCAACATAAATATATCCGCCGTCACGTGTTCTGTATCTGTCGAAAAGTGAGCTTAAATAATCTAAAAACCATACGGCATACTTGTCGGCAAAATCATCGTTGTTGCCGTATTTGGGAGCATCAAGCAACAGCTTGCGAAGCTGTTCGTGACCTTCAAAATTATCACGGAGAGCGTCACGAAGCTCTGAAAGAGTTGCCGCTTTGTCAATAAAAATAACCTTTTCCACGGCTGACAGAGAATCCGCAACCGTTCCGACTCCCATAAGAACTGCTCCGTGTACCGACGGATAACGACTGCCTCCGCCGTTGATGTCAAGTCCACGTTCTATGCAATCGTGACAGAAGCACGACAGAAACGGTTCTTCAAAAAACTCCTGATTGATTCTGTCATTACGTGCATTGAACAGGGCAAAATACTGATCGGCACCGTACCGAAGCTGTTCTTCAAAGCGATTCATAAATTCTTTCATCGAGCCGATCGTGCCGATATCGCCCGTGTCGATCGAAACGGTGTTGTCAAAGCTTCCTATACCGTTGTTGAGAAGATACTCAAAATATCTCGGAGCATCAAAACGTCCGTCAGACCACGGAGGCTGCATTCCCGTAATGAAGTTTTCGATACATCCGACCATCGAGTAATTATATATATCCTCTTTTGCATAACCGAAACGTGACAGTGCGGTTATGTTTATTCTGTCACTCATAAGTGCGGGATAACCGAGTCCCGTGCCTATGCTGTCAATACATCGAAGAAGAAAATCGTCGGGCGTGTTCTCGGCTATTCTTGCCGAAAGATTCGGTCCCGGTATATTACAGTTTCTGACAGCATCAATTATACATTCGCTCAGCTCATTGACCGTACAATTGCCGTCTGTATCCGTACCTCCTATACAGATGTTGACTACATCCGTGCTGTCAATCTTTATAAACACGTTTTCAAGCAGCTCTACAGCCTTTTCTCTTGTCAGGACACCGCTTTCCTTATCCTTTTTGTAGAACGGATAAAGATACATATCCATTCTTCCGAGTGCCATGGCATATCGCTCTTCCATAAGAAATGCCGTGTGACAGAACCACACAAGCTGTAAAGCTTCGCTGAACGTCTGCGGTGCCCGATGCATCAGAGCATCACAGTTGTCAATGATAAATGCAAGCTTTTCTTTATCGTAAGCGACGTCGGACATACTTCTTTCAGCCTCTTTTTTATAGTTGCCGATCATCGTGATAAATGCTCTGAGTGTTGATTCCATAAGGTCAAGCCTTTTGCATTTTTCATCATCCGATGAATGATTCTTTTTTGATTCGTGTATCTCTTCAATAAGTCCCGTAATTCCGACCTTTACGGTATGCGGATATGACGGTGAATAATGATCGCTGTTGGTCAGAAAATTTCTTTTTCCGATCTCGTTCACCGTTGACGAAACATTCCTGAGCAGTTTTTCATCCTCGTTTACATAAAGACATCTTGAATTGCCGACGATAAGATCGTTTTTGTAAATAATCGGTGTTGTCTTTGTAAATAAAGCCTCGATCCCCTTTGTACGAAGCTCACGCACAGGCAGAGAAAAATCCTGTCTGTAGCCCGAAAATCTGAACCAATCGGGCGAAAATGTTCCCGACGGTCTTTGCAGAAATTCCTTACGCAGTTCTTTTGTACTCATACCGTCACACTTCCTTTCCGAGTGCTTCTCCCGACAGTCTGCCGAGTCTTTCAAGTCCCCTTGCGCTGTAATGACCTCCGACATAAGGATTCATAAATTCCGAAATTTTATTCAGCTCAACAGCCTCTTCCGTCAGCATTAAAAAATCGCTGTTTTCACGGCAGATTTCGCTTTGTGCATTGATTATCTCATCGTCTCTTTCATCATTTGTAAAGCGTCCGACACGGATGATACAGAAGCGATCCGTCGAAAGATCTTTTTTAAGCGATTCGTTCAACTCACAAAGCTTTTGCTTATAGTATTCCTTGCCGTTACCTTCAATCGCATCACTCTCGCCCTGAAGCCAGACAAAAAACACCTTGCGAACGGTGTATTCCTTTTCAATAAAGCGAACAGCAGAGCGTGCTTTGGTAATGAGAGCTTCGTAACCGTCAGTACCCTTGAGCCATTGGGCTATAGTCGTGCTTCCCTTTGCGCAGTGAACGGCAAGCGCCGTGTTGCCGCTTTTTTCCGTGTACGCACGACAAAATGACGGAACAAGATTTGTGTTACCGTAACAGGCGGCTCCGAGAGCGTGATCGTTAAGCCATTTTTGAAGCTTTGTATCCTTTTCGATCGGATAGCCCTCTTTTTTATCGCAAAGAATGTTTTCGCCAACGGGATCCGCCAAAGGTACTGCCGTATCGGTCAGAAATTTATATTCAAATGCATTTTTGACGACACTTCCGGGTAAAAGCGTTTCACTCTGACCCTGCATATTGCTCTGACCGCCGAAAATAATGATATCTGCCTGTTTCATGAAGCAACCCACCTTTCTGCTTAAAATTTATTATAGCATATCTGTCAGCGTTTTTCCACAAAATATAAAAAATAGTTATTAAAAAACTGTGAAAAAAACGGTGTTTTCTTGACAATTAACGGTAATAATTTTATAATCAGTATGGGAGATGATACAGTAATGACATTTAAAAAATATATGTCCGTGTGTCTTGTTTTTCTGATGCTTTTCTGCTTTGCTTCATGCTCGGAAAGCGACACCGTGACAGACGAGAGTCTGCCCATACAGACAACAATACCGCCGTCGGATGCGGTCCCTGCCGAGGTACGCACCGTACGTGTTTCCGTAACCAAATCGCTCGGCAATTCCTCCGTTTTGCAAAAGCTTAAAAAAACCTTTGAACAGGATACCCCATACAAGGTTGAGTTTTCATCAAACAGCAACAGCACAGCAGTCTCCGTTGCACAATCTGGTATGGCAGATCTTTTGTGGATTCTGTCGGGAACTGCCGCAGATCAGTTTATTGAAGCAGGCTACGGTGTATCAAAGCAGGATATTATGAGCGAATATTACGTCCTTGCAGGCCCGTCGGACGACCCTGCAGGAGTCAAAGGATGTTCTTCGATGAAAGATGCATTTCTTCTTATCAGCGAAGAGAATCTGACAGGCTTTATCTCACGTGGGGATGACAGCGATCTTTTCTTTGCCGAAAGAAGCGCTCTTACCGCATCGGGACTTGTTGTCGGAAGCGGTAACAGCTGGTACTATCAGACAAAAACAGGTATGGCTTCGTCACTAATGAAGGCTGACCAAAAGGGCTCTTATATTCTGACGGACAGAGAAACCTTCCTTTTGCTTCGCGATGACATTTCGCTCGAAATCCTCATGGAATGCCGTGACCTTAAGAACACATATACGCTTATAGATGTAAATCCCGAAACCATCGAAACCGTCAACACCGATGGTGCAGCCGTTTTCAAAGAATGGTTGTCGGGCGAACACGCAGTAAACATTATTGAAAATTACGGCATAGCGGAATACGGTCATGCCGTTTTCGGGAGGAATTAAAAATGACTGATGCAACTTATAAAAGACCGATAAACGAAGAGAATTATGCAGAAATAATGCAGTCTGTTGTTGAACCTTTTGTAAAAAAATACCGCAAAGAAGGCTTTTT
This sequence comes from Clostridia bacterium, assembly GCA_017397655.1. GTDB lineage: Bacteria > Bacillota > Clostridia > Oscillospirales > Acutalibacteraceae > UBA1425. The sequence continues at coordinate 27,120 of JAFQIG010000081.1, forward strand.
GAAATTCAACGACGGCAGACAGCTTCACTACGAATACTACATAAAAGACAACGCAAAGGCGAATATCGTCATTGCCCACGGATACACGGAAATGCTTCTGAAATACCGTGAAATGATCTATTATTTTTTAAACGAAGGCTACAACGTTTTTGCCGTTGAGCATATGGGACACGGACTTTCATCAAGACTTACCGACAATCCCAATCTTGCACACATTGAATCATTTGATATGTATGTAAATGACTTTGCCTCCTTTGTCAATAATCTGGTAAAGCCGAAGTCAAACGGACTGCCGTTATACCTTTATGCACATTCGATGGGAGGAGCGATCAGCGTTCTTCATCTTCAGCGTTACCCCGGTGTTTTTGAAAAGGCTGTTTTATCCGCACCGATGCTGGCACCAAAGACGGCAGGCTTTCCGCATTTTGCAACAAAGCTTATGACACGTGCCTTTATCCTTATGGGCAAGGGTGGCGAAATGGTGTTCACCGAGCACGAATTCAATCCCGACAGAACATATCTCCAAAGCGGTGACACAAGCGAAGCGAGATTCAACTATGTTCACGCAAAAAGAAAGCTTCGTCAGGAATACAGGACCTGCGCCACAACCTACAGGTGGCTTAACGAGGCTCTGCGCATTATTAAAATAATGTTAAAGCCCGAAAGCTGTAAAAAGATCACCGCAAAGGTACTTCTTTTCCAGGCAGAAAACGATACTTTAGTTGAACCGCTTCATCAGGAAAAATTCATTTCTATGGTGAATAACGGTGAAATCGTAAAGACAAGCGGCACAAAGCACGAGCTGTATCTCAGCATAAACGAAACGCTGGAGCCGTATCTTGACAGAATATTCGACTTTTTATCCGAATAAGAGGTAATAAAATATGAAAAGAGCCATCGTTATTGAGGGCGGTGCTTTAAGAGGAATCCACACATCGGGCGTGCTTGACGCTCTGATGAAATATGACATCTTTTTTCCGTACGTTATCGGTGTATCGGCAGGTGCTCTGAACGCCTTTAACTACGTTTCAGGTCAACCCGGCAGATCGGCAAAAATCAATCTCGAATATATCCGCGATGACAGATACTTTAATCTCCGCAATATCGCAAAATCGGACGAAAGTGCGTTCAACTTCGACTTTATGCTGAACGGTCTGACCGAGATTATACCCTTTGACTTTGACACGTTCAACGATGAATCCCGTGAGTTCGTGATTGTTGCAACAGACCTTGACAGCGGTAAACCGATTTACTTCAGAAAAAGCGACTGCGAGGACATTTTCAAAGCAGGTGCGGCATCCGCAAGTCTTCCGATTGTGTCACCTCCCGTAGAGCTTCACGGAAAGCGCTGTCTCGACGGCGGTATCGCCGACCCCATCCCCGTGTTAAAGGCTATGTCCGACGGTAACGAAAAGATCGTTGTCGTTCTGACACGTCATAAGGGCTTTCGCAAAAAGACACAGTCCAAAGCGGAAAAAGAGCTTGCCGCACGACTGTACAAGGACAGTCCCGAAATGCTTCAAGCGGCGCTTAACACCAATGATAATTATAATAAAACGCTTGATCTTATTGACTCACTTGAAGAAGAGGGAAAGATCTTTGTCATCCGTCCGTCAAAGGAGATTGACATATCATTCCTTGAACGTGATACGGACAGTCTGGGTGAGCTGTACCGTGAGGGGCTGCGTGACGGTGAGGCATCCGTTCCCTCTTTGTGCGATTATCTCGGCATAACCAACAGTCTCTTGCAATTTGATACAAAAGCACCCAAGTATAACATCGAAAACTATGTAAACGCAGATTCTCTCGCAAAGCAGTCAAATGCACTTTCCGCCAAAGGCGTACGGCTTGAGGGCAGTGATGCTCACAGAGCGGTTGTTGAAAACATATCGTATGAGATAAAGAAAAGCTCGCTTCACGCATACCGTGACCCGTACTTTTTCAACAGCATAAAACCTTCCGACTGTTCGCTCTCGTTGCACCTTGTATCGGGCTGCCTGTCCGTTCCGTGTATTCCGTTGCACGGTTCGGGTTTTTGTGATGACAGCGTAACTGCCGAGTTGTGCTTTCTTGATGACAACAAAAGCTACAAGTTTATTAATGCAAGCGGAAAAATCGCCGTAATCACGCTTGACGAAAGTGATCTCGGTGTCAGATATAACGAAATAAAGTCCGTCGATTCTTTCGTTGACGGATGCTTCGGATGTGCCGAGAATTCGCCCTTCACGTTTTTGAAAACGGCAAAGCTCGCTTCCGTCAGGGGGCTTATCTGTATATGGAACGGTGAGGACGGCAGAATCTTTGCCGATAATACACCCATATCCTTAAAGGATTCTTCAATCCCTGCAGTATGGATTTCAAAAAAAGACGGTGAAAAGCTGCTGACGCTCAAGTCACTTCACCAGACCTCCGAGGTCTCGCTGTCGGTTCGTGCCGATGTTTTGGAAAACGAGTCCTCCGAAGCGGTTTACTGTATGATAAAAGGGTCAAAGTGCAACGAATCAGTAATTATTGCAACTCATACCGACGGTTTCTCTTCGGATTACGAAAACGGTATAGGAGCCGTGCTGTCGCTCATACGCGCTCTGCGTGAAAAGCGACTTTACCGCAACGTTATATTCGTTTTTTCGTCAGGCAGATATACTCATAACGAAAAAGACCCTTGCGGTATTGCAAGATGGCTGTCGTCACATCCCGATCTGTGGGACGGCAAAAACGGTCATATGAAGGCCGCCGCCGCAATAGCCTTTGACAAGGTAGGTCTGCAGAACGAAATAATCTTTTCATCCAACAACGCAACGGATGATGCATATCTTCAATCTGCCGAAAGACGGGATGCTGCGTATACCATACTTCGTACAGACGGCAATATGCTGTCGGACGGGCACATCCTTCATTCTCACGGCATACCGACTGTTTGCTTTTCCGGTGATGAGACGCTTCATTCATTTGACAGATCCGTTATGATCGGTCAGATGCAATCAGCTCTCGACTGCCTCGCCTATTTTGAAGAAATACCAAAGGAAGCTATCGGCAAGGTCGAAAAGCAGTCTTTTTTTGATACATCATATTTCGGAGGAAAAGAATGAAACAAGTTATAGACAGAATCAACGATTGTAAAATAATAGCAGTTCTCTCGGGTATTTCGGCTGACAGGATAATCCCTGCCGTAAAAGCTCTGACAGACGGCGGAATCGACTGTGTTGTGATTGAGTTTGATCCGAAAGGAATTATTGATCCGAAAAGCATCTGTGACTGCATACTGATGGTATCGCGTTACTTCGGCGACAAGGTCTGCGTGGGTGCAGGCAACGTTACATCCGCGTCCGAAGCAGAGCTTTCTGCCGTATGCGGAGCCGACTTTATTCTGTGTAATCACACCGATTCTTTCATTATCGAAACGGCAAAGGAACACTCGCTCACCGTTATTTCAGGAGCCTTCACTCCGACCGAAATCATATCGGCGAAAAACTGCGGTGCCGACATTGTCAATATCTATCCCGCATCGTTCTTCGGCACGGAATATCTTGAAGAGATAACCGCATCTTTGCCCGACATAAATCTTTGTGTCAGCGGAGGGGTCAATGTCTGGAATATGCGCGCGTTCCTTGATTGCGGATGCTTTGCGGCGATTGTCGGAGGAAGTCTTGTTTCCGAAGCGTTAAAAGCTTCTCCCGACTATGAAATAATTACACAAACCGCTATAGCTTATAAGGGAATTACGGAAAACATCAGAAAAAGATAAGGTGATTTTTGTATGCTCAAAAGAAATAACATTTTCTCTCTTGACGGTGAATGGAGTTTTATCCTTGACAAGGATGACAGCGGCGGCGAAAAAGGCTATATGATGCCGAACCTTGACACCTCGCTGTGGCGTATTGCAACAATTCCCGGCACGTTTGAAACAGCAGCTCAAGAGTGTATCGGCTACCGCGGAACGGTATGGTTCCGCAAAAGCTTTTCATACTCTGCCGATGACGAGCTTGTATGGCTGGAGTTTTTATCGGTCAACTACCGTGCCGATGTATATATCAACGGCAGGCAGGCAGGTTCTCACTCCGGCGGATATATCCCGTTCCGTTTTGAGATTTCAAAGTACCTCGTTGACGGCGAAAATCTCCTTTGCGTCCGTGTCAACGGCAGAGTCTCTCACGGTATGCTTCCGCCGTCTCACTTCTGGCGCGGTCACGGCGGTATAATCCGCAGCGTTCTTATCTATTCCACACCGTCCGTCTTTATTGAAAACGTAAAAACCGTAAAAAAGGGCAATTCACTTTCTGTTACAACACGCATCAGCAATTTAAGTGACGAAACACAGGGTGTCAGTATCGTTCACACCTGCTTTGAAACGGACGATTCCGAAAGCGATTTCGTAACGGTAGAACCGTTCGCCGAGGCGGTATCCGAAGTTACTTTACCTGTTGACAATTTTACATTATGGGATACCGATAATCCCGTTTTATACACCCTTGAGACGCGCCTCGCATCGGGACTCGGCAACGACAACGTCACTGACTATTTCGGTGTGCGCGACATTGAAGCGAAAAACGGCAGAATCTTCCTTAACGGCAAAGAAATCACCCTTCACGGTGTCAACCGCCACGAGGATTCCGAAAAAAATCAGCTTGCGACCGATATCGAAAACTCCGAACGTGACTTCCGTCTTATCAAGGAGCTTAACGCAAACTTTGTCCGCTTCTGTCACTATCCTCACAGCGAAGAGGAGCTTTATATCTGCGACAGACTGGGACTTCTTGTCTTAAGCGAAATCCCTCTCAATGCAACCATGGTAAAAATTGCCGAATACGACGAAGAGAAAACACGCAAGTCGCTTGACGAGCTTTATGTTAACGCAAAAACTGCGCTTGTCACTATGATTGAACGTTATTTCAATCATCCCTCAATAATTTTCTGGTCAGTCAGCAACGAGACTGAAGAACGTGAAAAACGCATTCGCGATATGAACAATGCACTCATAAGGCTTGCCAAAAAGTGTGATCCGTCAAGGTTCTGTACACACGTGTCACAAGGCTGCCATTGGGACGGCACCTTTGAGATCGAGGAGCCTCTGTTTTCATATGACGATGTAATCTGCATAAATGCTTACGTCACCGCCGAATACTACGGAAAATGCATCCGTGACGGTGCCGCAGAGCACGCAAAGGAGTTCTGGGACAGAAATCTTGAAAAATTCTCAAGGCTGTATCCCGAAAAGCCTGTTGTCGTAACGGAATTCGGATATCCGACAGACAAAATCCGTGACGGCATTGATGATGAAGAAAGACAGATCGAAGTTCTCTCTTATGATATTGATGCGATGGACGGTCGTGTTTCGGGCTATGCCGTATGGCATTTTGCTGACCACGCATGGGAAATCACCGAAAACGGCGAGGTGTTCTTCGGTGCAAAGATCAGTCCCTACGGTCTGTTCACAAGGAAACGTGCCGAAAAACCTTCCGCAGAGCTTATCCGTAACAAGTATAAGCTTGCCCGTAACAAGCATAATCTCACTTGACAATATGCCGTGTTTTTGTTATGATTAAACAGGTATATTGTATCTATCTCTAATGAATCCGGAGTGACTATAAATGTCAGTTGACAACATTTGCATGGGCTGTATGAAGGAAATAGGACATGAAAAGCAATGTCCTTCCTGCGGCTTCTCTGTTGACTCTATCCAGCTCTCCCCTTATCTGCCGATAAAGACGGTCATAAAGGGGCGCTTCGTCATCGGCAAAATGCTTGAATATAACGGTGAAGGTGCCACATATGTTGCATGGGATATGTCTGCAAAAAAAGCGGTTTGTATCCGTGAGTTCTATCCCACTACACTTGCCACACGTATGATCGACGGTGTTTTCGTTCTTCAAAAGGCAGGATGCGAAACCGAGTTCAATGAGTGCTACCGTGAATTTCTCTTGCTTTGGGCAAAGCTTGCAAGGCTTAGTTCCGTCCCCTCTCTTCCGCACGTTTACGGCGTTATCGAGGATAACGGTACGGCTTACGCAGTTTTTGAGCATATCGACTGCATCACCTTCCGCGAGTTCCTTCTCAACAGCAAAACAGGCTATATCTCATGGGACAAGGCACGCCAGCTGCTGATGCCCGTTTTGTCTGCGCTTGAGACACTTCATTCCAACGGTATTATCCACCGCGGTCTGTCTCCTTTAACGCTTCTTATCGGCAATGACGGCAGAGTCATTATTTCGGGCTTCTGTATCGCTCCTGCAAGAACTGCCAGAAGCGAGATCGAAGCTCAGCTCTTCCCCGGCTATACCGCCATCGAACAGTACGGATACAAGGGTCAGCAGGGTTCGTGGACAGATATCTATGCCTTCGGCGCCGTTCTGTACCGTGCCCTTATCGGTACAGATCCCATCGAGGCCACAACACGTGTTACCAATGACAAGCTGATGGTTCCGGGCAAGTTCGCCGAACAGCTTCCCGCTTATGTTATCAACGGACTTGTCAATTCTTTACAGATATTGCCTGAGGACCGTACCGATACCGTCCGTCAGCTCCATGCCGAGATTACCGCTTCGCCGTCGGCTCCCGTTGCCGAAGAGCAGTTTGTTGAGGCAAGACGTAATCCCGTTCCTCAAAGACGTACAGCGCCCGAACAGCCTGTACGCAATACTAACAAAAAGAAGAAAAAGTCCAACTCCTTTATGACTGCTTTGACCGCCGCTTTGATTTGTATCTGTGTCGGACTTCTTGCCTTTGCGGCAGTCAGCTTCTTTATACTTCCCGATGATTACAATGTTTTCAAAAAGTTCGCCGACTCATCTACAACTGCGGCTGTTTCAGAAAACTCGGATACATACTCTGTCCCGAACTTTGTTTCTAAAAATTATACAGAGGTTGTCTGCAGTGACTATTACAAGTCAAAATTCAATTTCGTTCCCGAATATGTCTTTGACGATTCTGTCGAAAACGGATACATCATTTCGCAGAGCATAGCACCTGAAACAAAAGTTTCGGCAGGTACCGAGATCAAACTCGTTGTCAGCAAGGGACTTGAAAAGATCACTCTGCCTAATGTTATCGGATGGGATTATGACGAAGCTTATGACGAGCTGACGGCACTCGGCTTTGTCGTAACAAAGACCGAAAACGCCAACGACGGCTCTCATAAAGAGGGCGAAGTCATTGCTATGAACAAAACTCCCGAATGTCAGTATGATATGGGTGAAAAAATAACGCTTCGTATCTATGCGTATATGCCGACTACCACGACGGCTCCTCCGACCACAACCACTACAACAGAACCGGTCGTGACCGAAACCGAGTCTCCCACATCGGGTGAAAGTGAAACTGCCGAGGCTTTCGGTACAACGGAAAACGTTGAAGCAACCTGATAAAAGAACAAAACAGACCTTGTCAAATGATGAGGTCTGTTTTTTTGTCACCGCAACCCAATACCCCAAAAAATACAAAAAACCGGGAGGGCGCTGTAGCCCGGCGTTTTGAGCAGTGCTGTGCATTTGGTGACTTGTTTGATATCATGATATCATGATATCATTAGCACGCTAAAGCGTCGGAAGCAGTGTGGTACAATGTCAAATCAGAACATCCGATCCTGTCGGGTCATTCCGAACGAAGTGAAGAATCCTTGCGGAAAGGATAAATTCTTTCCCTACAATGTCAGCTTTAAAACACACAGCAGTTATATTCCGATGGCAAATATTGTAAATTCATCCAATTACTGTAAATCATTATCCTCGAACCCATCGGGTCATTCTGAACGTATGTGAGGAATCTTTTATAATGCATTGTATCACAATGCAATTCATGGAGCGTCAGCGAGAATTAACGGCGAAGCCAATTCATGATGCAACGCATCAATTCATTTAGTAACATCGAATCAGATCAATCGTGCATTAAAAGCGCACCGCAGTTATACTCCCATGGCAAATATTGTAAATTCATCCAATTACTGTAAATCGTTATCCGCTCACCAATCGGGTCATTCTGAACGTATGTGAGGAATCTTTAACAAAAGCAAAAAGATCCTTCGCCTGCGGCTCAGGATGACAACCGTGAGTCGGCACATCGAACAAACCAACAGAATCAATTGCACATCATTAAATGATTATCACGTTGTACTCCGATGGCAATTTCTGTAAATTCATCCAATTACTGTAAATACTTCAATAATCGGCGGCAGGTTGCCGCACCTACATTTTTGGTGGTGCAACCACAAAGCTGATCGGATCATTCCGAACGAAGTGAAGAATCTAAAAAAAAGGGAGAGCAAAAGCCCTCCCATACAGAAATATTCTGATTATTATACGTTATGTCAGAATCCACATAACAAGAACAGCGACATACATCAGAAAAGTAATGCAATAACGTTCCAGAAACGCGCCGGCAACAATGATGCAGGACGGCACGAAAGCAATGAGCTTCCAGATCGGATGAGTATGATTCGCCTTACCGTAGATCACGTTCCACATATGCACTGCATCCTCGTGATACGGAAACATCGACGTAAAGAATGATGCACCAAACAGAAATACAAGGCAGTACACAATAAACATCGGCGAAAATGCACCTGTCAGCGGATCAATAACGTCAATGCCGAGATAACCAAGCGTAACACATCCCACAAGCACCGACGGAGCACCGACGATAAAGCTGAGAAGTCCGGGCAAAAAACAAAAGAAAAAGCTTTTTGATGCCGAATCATCGGAAACGACTGATACGTGACCCGACAAAGCAGTTTTTGAAATATACTTTTGCGCCGAATAAACCTTTATACCGAGTACACGACAAACGATATGTTCAAAAAACGCCTTCATATATGTTCCGGGAAAAAACATTGCCTTTGTCAACGGATACAAAATGCTCAATGTATTTCACCTCCGCCCGAAAGGAAAATTTCTTCTACGGTTATATCTCCGCTAATAAACGCTTCGACCTGCTCAAAAACGGCATAACCGTCCAGAATCTGTTTATACTTTTCAAAAGTTACCGTATCATTATTCTTATACGCACAAATAACAAGTGTTGCAAGGTGCTGAAGAGTCGCTCCCTGCGTACTGAATGAATCGGAAAGCACCGTCTGTGCCGATACGGAATCTCCCTGCAGCAAAAGAACGACAGCCTTCTGACGCTCCATTTCGGGAGTTGTCTGTGCCACAGAGATAAAGCTGTTATATACGGTCATTGCCTCGTCATATTTTCCGAGAAGTCGCATAACGGACATCGTGTAAGCAACCACCGACGGGTCGGACGGAGAAATCTTCAACAGCTTATTACACAATGAAAGTGCGTCGCCGTAGCGAGAAGCATTCTTATACGCCGTAATACCTTCGCTGGCATACAGCCAGAGCTCGTCGGGAGCCATGGCGATCAGCTTATCAAGATACACACAAGGAAGCGAGGTATCCTCGGACATCGAAAATGCCAATGAGAATCTGTAATACATCTTCATATATCCGGGAGCTTCGGGATGCTTTTCGATAGTGCTCTCAAGCACTTTCTTTGCACTGTCGTAGTCCGCTTCGCCTTCTTTAATTGACTCATAATACTCTGACATCGCATCGTTGACACCGTTGACAAGACCGCCGATGCCGTCATATTCCGCTTTGATCGCGCGAAGCTCCTTCGGTACGCTGACGGGGAAAAACTGATCTATAAACTGACCTGCCTCAACCGCACCGTTCAGCTTTTCAACTGCGACAATCTGTTTGCAAAGAGTTTTCGTTCCCACCGAGAAGAACGAGAGCGATGACTCGCCGAAAAGACTTTTCTGCATCGAAAGAGCATAGGAATACGCATCGTTGTACTGTGTATAACAGCCCTCTATGTCGCCCTCTGAAAGACATATATCACCGTTAAGCACGGGATTGACTATAAGCAGATTGACTCCGAGCAACAAAACCGAAAATACGCATACAAGGAATGTCGCAATAACGCCGATTCCCACACTTTTGCGAATCGGATACGCAGACATTTCCTTTATACAATCGTCACAGAAGCGCTCGTCCTTTCCGATTTTCCCCTCACATCTTTCGCAAAGATTATCGGGCTCTTCGGGCAATATCTCAACAGAATCCTCCTCGACATCGGGAAGATCCTGTATCAGTATATCGGGAGCATCAACCTCATCAGGCTGTAAGCTCTTGTTATCTTCGCTCAAGGTAACACCTCAATTAATCAAAATAAATGGTCTTGCCTGTTTTCGCGGATTCGTAAACAGATGTTACGATACGGACACTCTTGATAGCCTCTGTGGGAAGAATCTGAGGATCACGGTCATCAAGAACTGCCGCAATAATATCCTCAACCATTGATGTATGTCCCGTACAAAGAGTGGGATCAAGTGCTGCTGCGGCACCGTTACCGCCGAATTTTTCAAGCATTTCTTTTTCTTCATTTTCATCGGCACCGATGAACTTCCAAAGCTGTAATGTGTCGCTGTCAGCTTCGATAGAACCCTTCGTTCCGTAGATCTTGATTCCTGTATTGATTCCGGGATATGCGCAGGTTGTGCTGACGAATGTTGCCGCAGCACCCGACTTGAACTTGACAAGAGAAACTGTAAGGTCCTCTGTCTGAATGTCGTGACCGTAAATACCCATATGCGATGTGATGCTTTCGATATCTCCCATAATCCACTGCATAAGGTCAACGGTATGAACTGCCTGGTTCATAAGCGATCCGCCACCGTCCATTTCCCATGTGCCTCTCCAGCCGCCGTTGTCATAATACTCCTGTGTACGGTACCATTTAACTTCAAAGTCACCGTAAACAAGATCACCGATTTTGCCGCTTCTTACTGCATCAAGAATGGGCGGCATATCAGCATTGTTTCTGTTCTGATGAACAACGCCCGCCTTAAGTCCCGTACGTACACGTGCTTCCTCAATCTTCATTGCTGCTTCAACGGTAATGTCGATGGGCTTTTCAACAAGAACATTCTTGCCGGCCTCCATTGCCTTTACAGCAAACTCTGCGTGCATTGCGCTGGGAAGACAGATACTGACGATATCAATATCGGGGTTTTTGAGCATTTCATCAAAACTCTGATATGTAAGAGTGCCGGGATATTCCGTTGCTACCTTGTCAAGCTTTTCCTGAATCAGGTCACATACTGCGATGAGATTCGCTCTTTTGCTCTGAGCCGCTGCCTTAACGTGTGCCATACCGACACCAAGACCTACTACTGCATAACCTGCTTTTTTACACATAATAATTCCTCCCGAATTAATGATTTTTTGTAAAGTCTATGTTCATTTTTTCTCTTGCTTTGTCTGTTATGTCAAGCGAATTGCACGTATATTCCGAAAACGCCGTTATGTCCTCTCCGTTCACCGCATTGACAAAATCGCTCAGCTCGTAATACATATCGTGCTTCATATCGGAAAAATCAAACGCTTCTTCCGTTCCGTCACGCATTTTCAGCATTACCTTTGACGGACGCGATACCTTGTCAAACAGTATGCATCCGTCCTCACCCTGTATCTGGCTGTAAAGTGCACTGTTAGTTATCTTTGAATAATTGAGCACGGCAAGCATTTCGGGATATGCCGCAATAATCGTTCCCGTGGCATCAATGCTGTTTTTAAGAAAAATACAGTTACCGTCTACCGATTCAGGTCTGCCGAACAGAGCCGCCAGCATCTCGACACAATATATGCCGATATCCATCAAAGCACCGTTGCAAAGTGTCGGGTCAAACGCATTCTCGACAATACCGTTTTTGAACTTGTCATATCTTGACGAATACTGACAGAACGAAAACTCGGCACGCCTCACTTTTCCGATTCTCGGCAAAAGCTCTTTGATCTTCTTGAACGACGGCAGATGAACGGGCATCATTGCCTCCATCAGAATGCATCCGTGCTCTTTGGCAACCTGCTTCATCCTTTCAAAACCTACAAGCGTAGGCGCTGCAGGCTTTTCGACAAGCACGTGCTTGCCCGAGCGAAGAATGGCAACCGTCTGCTCCTCGTGACAGATGTTGGGGCTTGCAACGTATACAAAGTCAATATCATCATCCGCACATATGGCATCAATTCTTGTGTATGTGCGTTCTGCTCCGTGCTTTTTCGCAAATTCGACAGCCGTTTCCTCTTTTCTTGAATAGACACCGAGTAACTTAACACCGCTGTGCTGTGAAGCGGCTTCAAGAAAGCTGTCAACGACAAAATTCCTGCCTATAACTGCAAAATTCAACATTCAAGCACCTCAGATTTCCAGTTTGAGATCACCGGGACGGATGATTCCTGCCTTACGCATAGGTTCGGAAACGGCAAGTGTCAGAAGTGCCGGTGCAACAAAATAAAGAAGTATGATTTCAATAATCACTATCTTGATATCAGCACCGTCAGCCGCCATTGTCTGGTATGTCATAATAGGTCCGATAAGACCCGATGTTCCCATACCTGCGCCGGTTGCGTTACACTTGATCGAAAGCAATGTCGATACAGGTCCGAGAATCGCCGATGCCACGATGGGCGGTATCCATACAAGAGGACGTCTGACGATGTTGGGCATCTGAAGCATTGATGTTCCGATTCCCTGTGCGATGAGTCCGCCAAACTTGTTTTCACGGTAGCTCATTACCGCAAAGCCGACCATCTGTGTACAGCATCCGATAACGGCTGCACCTGCGGCTATTCCCGAAAGTCCGAGAATTACGCCGATTGCCGCCGAGCTTATCGGTAATGTAAGTGCAATTCCCATAAGAACGGAAACGACTATTCCCATCAGAATCGGCTGTTGCTCCGTTCCCCAGTTGATAAGATTACCGAGCGATGTCATCAGCTCGGAAATAGGTGTTCCGATAAGAAGTCCTACTGCACTGCCCGATGCAATGGTTACTACGGGAGTCAGAAGAATGTCAAGCTTTGTTTTACCCGATATAAGAGCGCCGATCTCTGCTGCTACAAAGGCGGAAATGAAAGCTCCGAGAGGTTCACCGGGTCCCGAAAGGACAACTGCGCCCTCTGCGAGAACCGCGCCTGCAATTATCTTTGATGAAAAGGCACCTACAAGTCCCGCGACTGCACATGATACCGTTACAAGCGGCGAACGGTTATATTTTTTTGCGACTCCGATACCGATACCTGCTCCTGTCAGTGCCTTTGCAAGCGATGCTACAGCACCTGTCAGTTCACCGATCGTTCCCGGTATAAATGCCGCAACCTGTGCAAGAATCGTTCCGACTATCAGCGTTGAAAAAAGTCCGAGCGCCATACCGGAAAGTCCGTCAATAAATATGTGATTCAATACCTTTCCGATAGCTGATCCTGCCTTTGTTTTTGCCATCATTTCCACTTCCGTTTTACAAATATTCATTTTATTTTATAACAAACAAAATTCTTTGTCAAGCATGCGTAACGGTATGAAAAAATTTTTTATCTTTGTAAAGGTAATCAGCGAAATTTCACTGCCGCCCGTATATATCACAGTGCCTATCGGGTCATTCCGAATGTATGTGAGGAATTTTTAACAAAAGCAAAAGATTATTTCGGGTGCGATCTTCATAACCCGAAGTAGCAAGCCAATGAGCCGAACTAATATTTGGCGTGAAATGAAAAGTCTTTGTGAGCAGGCAGGTGTGAATCTGCAAAAGGTGTTTCCCCATAATCTGCGTCACCTTTTCGCACGAACTTTCTACGGTATTGAAAAAGACATTGCCAAGCTCGCAGACATTCTCGGTCACAGTAGCATCAACACCACACGAATTTATATTATCACCACCGGCAACGAACACCGTCAGCGTATGGAAAATATGCGGTTGATAATATAAAAATAGCCACCGAAAACGGCGCCAATGACATAATCGACATTATGTTGTAGATTTACATAAGCAAAGAGCTCATTTCGGCAAAACTAAAAAGTGTTTTCTTAAAAATGAGCATAACAAAGCAAGCCTTTTCTCAAAATTATTTGAAAAGGCTTATTTGTGCTGTAAGAAAACGACAAATTTCGAACAAATCATACTTTTCACGTTAAAATTGTTGTAAATATATTTATAGTGTGCTATGATATATTTGTTAAAATAGGTTTATTGTAACCAAAAGTACAACATAATGTCGATTATGTTGCTTGAAATACGAGGAGGTAATTTTATGGCGCAGATTGCTGAAATCATTAAGTATGAAGGTGATAACAGCACCTTTATATGGAAACATCCTTCCGAAGACTTTAACAGTCTGACTCAACTTATTGTCCACGAGAGTCAAGAAGCCATTTTCTTTATGAATGGTCAAGCGTTGGATCTGTTTGGTCCCGGTCGATATACTCTTGAAACACAGAACATTCCTAAACTCGGAAAGTTGCTAAACCGCACTACCGGTGGTGAAACTCCATTCCATTGCGAAGTCTATTTCATCAATAAAACCGAGCAGATGAGTATCAAATGGGGTACCGATAGTAAAGTGCAGTATATTGAGCCTACATACGGATTTCCCATCGCCATCGGTGCATCCGGTGAAATGAGTCTTCGTGCGGAGGATAGCCGCAAATTACTTCTTAAATTAGTCGGCACAGAAAACTTCCTTGGTCAGCAGAAATTAATATCCTTCTTCCGTGCTTTCTTAATGACACGAGTAAAGACTTATATTGCGCAAGCAATGAAGTCTAACGCTATCAACATTTTTGAACTGGACGAGAATTTAACTGTATTTTCTGATTCAATTCATAAACAGTTAATTCCCGACTTTGCTGACTATGGTGTATCGCTTGAACGCTTTTTCGTAACCAATGTCGTCAAGCCTGACGGCGATAGACAGTACGAAAAATTCAAGGAACTCCACTTCCGTCAATATGCGGATATTGCAGAAGCAAAGCTCCGTCAGCAAACCGATCTTATCTATGCGCAGACGGAAGCGCAGAAGGTTATTATTGATTCTCAGGCGCAGGCGACAAAACGTGCGCAGGAAGGATATACATATCAACAAGAACGCGGATTTGATGTGGCAACCGAGGTTGCACGAAATGAAGCGGTTGGACAGTTCACCAATTTAGGGGTTGGTATTGGCACAATGGCGGGTGTTGGCGGTGCAGTTGCCGGAACAGTTGGCGGAGCAATGAATGACGCATTAAACCAGACTAACATTTCAAATAATCAATGCGCCAAGTGCGGTGCTCCGCTTCCGCAGAATGCAAAATTCTGTCTTGAATGCGGTGAAAAAATTGCTCCTGCCGTTCCCGATGGTATGATTGTTTGCCCCGAATGCGGAAATACAGTTGCAAAAGGTAAATTCTGTCCCGAGTGCGGTCATAAATTTATAACTGCTTGTCCGAATTGCGGAAAAGAAATTGTACCCGGTGCAAAATTCTGCCTTGAATGCGGTGAAAAACTTTAATACGGAGGTAATAAAAGATGAATAAGAATTTTAAATTATATTCAGTTCTTTGGGCTGTTTCACTTGCGATTTTCAATGTTGCCGTTTTTGTTTCCCCGAGCGAAGCATTGGGCTACAACAAGTTCGGCGGTGCTTTCTGGTCGGGTTATATTTTCATAACCCTTGCCTTCGTCGGCCAGCTTGCAACAGCATTCTTTGCATTGAAAGAAGAAAACCTTACCAAGCTTTTCTATAACCTTTCTATGCTTTCCGTCAGCCGTACAGGTCTTGTACTTACCCTTGTTTTCGGTACAGCCTGTATGCTCATACCCAACCTTCCCAATTGGGTTGGCGCTATCCTTTGCTTTGCTGTTCTCGGCTTTACTGCTATTGCTGTTTTTAAAGCAAAGTTTGCCGCAGATCTTGTTGCCGAAAAGGATGAAAAAATTAAAGTACAGACATTCTTTATTCAATCACTTACAGCTGATGCACAGTCGCTTGTGAACAAGGCTCAGTCCCCAGAAGCCAAGGCCGAGTGCAAAAAGGTTTATGAGGCTGTGCGTTATTCAGATCCGATGAGTAATAGTGCTCTCGCTTCAATCGAATCGCAGATTACCGATAAGTTTTCCGATTTTTCATCTGCGGTTAGTGAAAACAATTCCGAAGGTGTGGTTAATATTGCCAAGGAACTTGTCGTATTGATTGGCGACAGAAACAATAAATGTAGGTTGTTGAAATGAGGGTGTATGAAATGAATGAGTATTCTGTTTTTGTGTCACATTCGTCAGAAGATAAGATAGAGTATGTTAAGGATTTGGTTGAAGAAATCAAAAGTTTAGGTGTTTCTGTGTTTTATGACGAGGATGTAATAACTTGGGGAGACAATTTAAAAGAAAAAATAGATTTTGGACTGCAGAGTTGTCAACTTGCTGTAATAATTATTTCACCAAGTTATTTTGGGAGAGAATGGACTGAATATGAATTAAAAATATTGTTAGAACGACAAGATACGGAAAATTGCAAATTAATTCTTCCAATACTTTATAAGACATCAAAAGAAGAATTTGTTAAGCATTATCCGTCATTAAAAAATATACTTTTTAAACACGCTAAAAGTCAAAGTAAAAAAGACCTTGCTTTAGACTTGAAAAAAGAATTAGATAAAAAAATGCTAAAGAAAGCAGGATAAACCTTTCGGTTAGATATGTTAGGAGAATAACTAATGGCTTTATTCAAATGTAAAATGTGCGGTGGCGCACTTGAAATCAACTCAAACGAAAGTGTAGCGGTATGCGAATACTGTGGTACACAACAGACATTGCCCAAACTTGATGATGACCGCAAAGCAAATCTTTACGACAGAGCTAACCATTTTCGTCGCAATAACGAGTTTGACAAGGCTATGTCAATTTATGAGAATATACTGAACGAGGACAAGACCGATGCAGAAAGTTATTGGTCGCTTGTGCTTTGCCGATACGGTATAGAGTATGTTGAAGACCCTGCTTCTCACAAGCGTGTGCCTACGGTAAACCGTGCTCAATTCACCTCTGTTTTTGATGATGATAACTATAAATCTGCCTTGCAGTATGCTGACAGCGTACAGAAATCAATATACGAGGCAGAAGCAAAAGCGATAAACGAAATACAGAAAGGCATTCTTGAAATTTCGCAGAAGGAAGAGCCGTTTGACGTTTTCATCTGCTATAAAGAAACTGATAACAACGGCAGAAGAACGCCCGATTCCGTGCTTGCAACCGAGCTCTATCACGAGCTTATAAAAGAAGGATTCAAAGTCTTCTTCTCGCGAATTACGCTTGAGGATAAACTCGGCACGGCTTATGAGCCGTACATATTTGCTGCGCTCAACAGCGCAAGCGTAATGGTTGCGCTCGGCACAAAGCAGGAATATTTCAACGCTGTCTGGGTTAAGAACGAGTGGAGCAGATATCTTTCTCTCATCAAATCGGGCGCAAAGAAAACACTTATTCCTGCCTTCAAAGATATGGATCCTTATGATTTGCCCGAAGAGTTTTCTCACCTTCAGGCACAGGATATGTCCAAGCTCGGCTTTATGCAAGACCTTATTCGCGGTATAAAAAAGATTGTTGCGGCGGATGAGCCTGCACCCGTTCAGGTTAAAGAAACGATTATCAGCACAAGCGCCGCAAACGTTGCGCCTTTGCTCAAGCGTGTTTTTATGTTCCTTGAGGATGGCGACTGGAACAGTGCAAACGAATACTGCGAAAAGGTGCTCGACATCGAGCCCGAATGTGCCGAAGCATATCTTGGCAAACTTATGGCAGAATTAAACGTTAAAAAGCGTGATTTACTTTCAACTTGTAATAATCCGTTTGATACAAACGCCAATTATCAAAAAATCGTCCGTTTTGGCAATGCTGAGCTTAAGGCGGAGCTTGAGGGCTATATTTCAACCATTAACGAACGCAACGAAAATAATCGGCTTATGCTCGCTTATAACAATGCAATTTCTGCGATGAACGCCGCAAACAACGAATCGAAATACAAGCTCGTTGCCGCTTCATTCAAAGCAATAAGCAACTATAAAGATTCTGCAGAGCTTGCTGAAAAATGCCTTGAAAAAGCTGAAGAAGCAAGGCTGGATGCAATCTATAACAACGCTAAATCGAAAATGGATTATCTGCTTGAGGATTATTATAATAAAGCTATTGATCTTTTTAAATCAATCCCGGGCTGGAAAGATTCAGACGAACTGGTAAGAAAATGCGAAGAAACATTAGTGCAGATAAAAGAAAGAGCAGAAGCAGGCCGTCTTGAGCGTGAGCGTAAATCCAAATTGGAATGCATTGAAGCTGAAAAACGAGCAAAAAAGATAAAGAAAATTTTAATAACAACGGGTTCGATTTTAGTATCGGTTATTGCAATATTGCTTCTTTTTATAAATATTGTAATCCCTTCGATCAATTACAGTAAAGCCGAAAAATTATTGGAAGCAGGCAAATATGAAAATGCAGTTTATGCTTTCAACCTTTTGGCCGAGAAAAAGTTTAAGGATAGTGAAAAACGAATAATTGATTGTAAAACTGCTTGGTATAACTATGCATTGAAATTGGCTTCAAGCAAAAAATATACCGAAGCTATTTCTGAATTTGAAAAATTAGAAGATTTTAAAGACTCTGACATACAACAAAAAAAGTGCCAGTATGAGTATGCTATTATACTTTACGAAGAAAAAAAGTATGTTCGTGCAATTGAAATTGTAGAAAGCTTAGGTGATTTTGAAAACGCTTCGAATAGATTAAAAGAGATAAAGATAAATTATGCTAAAAATCTTTTTGATGAAGGAAAATATGAAGAAGCTAAAAAGATATTTGATGAATTAAATACATATGAAGATGCTAAGCATTGTTCGGTTTTATGCGATGATAAAATAAATGGAATAGATGCTGTTGCACTAAAAAACACATTGAAGAATGTAAAAGTAAACTCTGTTATAAAATACGGAAGATATGAGAATATGCCTATTGAATGGATTGTTCTTGAAAAAAAAGATGGTAAAGTATTATTATTAAGTAAATATGTTTTATGTAATATATGTTATGACGACTTTGAGTCTTATCAAGATTATTTTTGGCAAAACAATGATGCGCTTTGGCGTATAAGTGATGTTAGAAGCTATTGTAATTATTTTTACGATTCATCATTCATAGGCAGTGAGAAAGAAATGATTGTTTATTCTAAACTCTCTACCTCTTATGAGGATCCCAAGTGCGGAAGCGAATCCACTGAAGATCACGTATTTTTACTCTCAAAAGAGGAATTAAATAGATATTTTAATACTGACTCCTCACGAGTGGCATATAGAGTTGATGACAAAGAGGAGACAGCAAGTTATTGGCTTCGTTCGACTGATGGAAATGGCCATCATAATTATAATGGAGATGGAATGTCTGCATACAATGTTTTTGGTGGCAACTCCCTAAATCCTCCAGGCAAACTATATACAGATTTAACCAATAGAGCTCTTGGATTCCGTCCTGCAATATGGGTAAATTATTAATTAATCTATTTTTTGATGAGTATGCAACAAGGTTGCTGGCGAAAGACTGTATAAGGCGTATTTGCCAATGATGATAACAGTTGCTGCATTTGGTGGCTCCGCTCGCCCAGGGATGATTCTAGGTACGCGCGCCGTGTTAGTACCAGTGGCAATCTCAGCATCTACTATAATACCGAGCCTGTCGATGATACCCTTGGCATTCGCCCCGCTTTGTGGATTAATCTTTAATCTGTAATCTTCAAATCTTAAATCATCCACTCAGTGCCAATGGCACAAATCAGCGTGCGAAGCACGCTAATCAAAAAATACCGCCGTAAGGCGGATTTGAAAATTAAGAATTATGAGGTTAGAGGTATGAAAGAAAGTGTAATCGTTGATAAGAGCAAGGCGTTTGCTTTGCGGATCATCAAATTATACAGGTATCTCTGTGCCGAAAAGCAGGAATATGTGCTTTCAAAGCAGTTGCTTCGTAGCGGAACAAGTATTGGAGCCAATGTCCGAGAAGCCAAAAGAGGCCAAAGCAAACCTGATTTCTATTCAAAAATGAATATCGCCCTCAAAGAAGCAGATGAAGCTGCCTATTGGCTTGAACTGTTACACGAGAGCGGATTTCTCGAACTACAAGCGTTTGAGAGCATTTATGAGGATTGCAACGAACTTATCAAAATCCTCGTATCTATACTCAAAACCAAAACCTCTTAATTCTTAATTCTGACCTCTTAACTATGAAAAATCAAAGCGAATTAACCGTAATTACAAAAGCAAAAGATCCTTCGCCTGACTTTGGATGACTTGTTTTTTAATGTCAAAAAGAGCAGCCCTTTCGGACTGCTCTTTTTTGTTGTTTGTTATACTATTTCTCTGTTTGCCTGGTCATATGTTGCTGCACCGGAAAGGAGTGACTTCATCTGTGTAAGGTCA
>JAFQIG010000082.1 GCA_017397655.1 Clostridia bacterium
CTTGTTATTGTTATGGGCGCATTCCTTATTATTATGTTCAGAAGGATGAACATGACTATGACAGGCGAGGGCAACAGGACGCTCAGCTTCGGCAAGGCAAAGGTAAAGCAGATCAATGACGAAAAACGTAAAACGACATTTGCCGATGTTGCAGGCGCAGATGAAGAAAAAGAAGAACTGAGTGAGATAGTAGGCTTTTTAAAGGATCCTTCAAAGTATAATTCACTCGGAGCAAGAATACCTAAAGGTGTTCTTCTTGTCGGCCCTCCCGGTACGGGTAAGACATTGCTTGCACGTGCTGTTGCAGGCGAAGCGAACGTTCCGTTTTTCTCGATTTCAGGTTCCGACTTTGTCGAAATGTACGTCGGTGTCGGCGCATCGAGAGTCCGTGATCTTTTTGATAAGGCAAAAAAGAGCTCTCCTGCAATCATTTTTATTGATGAGATTGATGCTGTCGGCAGACACAGAGGCGCAGGCATGGGCGGCGGCCATGATGAGAGAGAGCAGACACTCAACCAGCTTCTTGTTGAGATGGACGGCTTTGGCGCCAACGAGGGCGTAATAATTATTGCCGCTACCAACAGACCCGATATCCTTGACCCTGCACTTTTAAGACCCGGCAGATTTGACAGACAGGTTACCGTCGGTTACCCCGATGTCAAGGGCAGAGAAGAGATTTTGAAGGTTCATGCCAAGAAAAAGCCGCTGGCTCCCGATGTTGAGCTTTCAGTTATAGCCCGCTCAACGGCAGGCTTTACAGGTGCCGATCTTGAAAATCTTCTTAACGAAGCGGCACTTCTTGCTGCAAGAAACGACAAGAAGGCTATCACTATGGAAGAGATTGAGGACGCAACGATCAAGGTTGTTGTCGGTACCGAGAAAAAGTCAAGAAAGATAACCGATAAAGAGAAGAAGCTGACAGCTTATCATGAAGCAGGTCACGCTGTCTCAACCTACTACCTTGAGGGACAGGATCCCGTTCACCAGATTTCGATTATTCCGAGAGGTATGGCGGGCGGCTATACTATGTCGATGCCGAAGGAGGATAAAAGCTACACGTCAAAGAATGATATGCTTGACAGCATAGTTGTTCTTATGGGCGGCAGAGTTGCGGAAGCATTGATCCTCGGTGATATTTCTACAGGTGCATCAAATGATATCGAAAGAGCATCGGAAATTGCACGTAAGATGGTTACAAAATACGGTATGAGCGAAAAGCTCGGCCCCGTTTCGTATTCGTCGGGCAATGATGAAGTGTTCCTCGGCAGAGACTTTACTCATACAAGAGCGTATTCGGAAAACATCGCATCGCTTATTGATAACGAAGTTAATGAGATTATTAACTCTTCCTACGAAAGAACTGAAAATATCCTTAAAGAGCATATGGATATGCTTCATAAGGTTGCAAAAGAGCTTATAGAAAAAGAAAAGCTTGATGCAGAAGAATTCAAGGCTATTATGGAAGGCAAGGAAGTTAACGAGGAGGAAGTACAATGAAATTCAGAAGAGAAGATTTTACAAAAATAATGTTCGGACTGACAGCACTTATTGTAGGTATTCTTTTCCTAATGTGTGCGTTTGACGTAATTCAGTTTAAAAACCTTTTGCCGTATTGGACATTGTTTGTCATTATTCCCACACTCGGCAGTATGATCGCAAACGGTGTTAATATCTGGAAGATCGCACTTCTTGCACTCGGCATCAATGCGTTGATCGTTCAATCGCAATGGGGTAATTGGGAATGGAAGCAGTTCATTGCTGCCAATATTGCGGTATGTCTCATACTTTTCGGCGTTCTGCTTATCTTCGGCAATCCGAAATCAGAAGGCTTGTTCAAAAGATTTGATAAAAAGAAAGAGCAACAGCCTTACAATTATTACGATAATAATCAGTCAAACTATCAGAATACAAACAACCAATAACAGATTGCACGATCTGCACCGGCCGTGGCTGATGCAGATTTTGTGTGTGTTATAAGGTGCTGCAAGCACAACAGAAAGGACAAGCCAGATGGCAAAAAAAGAATCATACGGCAACGAAAGTATAGTATCGCTCAAAGGCGCCGACAGAGTCCGAAAGCGCCCTGCGGTTATTTTCGGCTCAGACGGACTTGAGGGATGTCAGCATTCCGTTTTTGAGATTATTTCCAACTCGATCGACGAAGCGAGAGAGGGTCACGGCAACAAGGTGATTGTGACACGTTTTCTTGACAACTCGGTCGAGGTACAGGATTTCGGCAGAGGCATCCCCGTTGACTATAACGCACGTGAAAAGAAATACAACTGGGAGCTTGTGTTCTGCGAACTTTACGCAGGCGGCAAGTATTCGACCAATGACGGCGGCAGTTATGAGTATTCGCTCGGTCTTAACGGACTCGGACTTTGTGCTACGCAGTATTCGTCGGAATATATGGAAGCGGAGATTCACACAGGCGGATACAGATATTTGTTGAACTTTAAAAAAGGCAAAATCGTCGGTGATATGATAAAAGAAGAGTATCCCAAAAAGGATACGGGAAGCAGAATCAAGTGGAGACCCGACCTCAAGGTCTTTACGGATATTGCCATTCCGCTTGAGTATTATCAGGATATGATGAAGCGTCAGGCTATCGTCAATTCAGGTGTAACGTTTATTCTTAAAAATCAGGTATCACAGTCAAAGTTTGACACCTATGAATATGTATATGAAAACGGAATTTCCGATTTTGTCAAGGAGTATTCCGACGGAAAAGCTCTGACGGATGTTCAGTTCTGGCAGGCAGAGCGTGTCGGCAGAGATCGTGAGGATCAAAAGGATTACAAGGTAAAGATCAATGCCGCTCTTTGCTTTTCAAATTCAATTACGCTCAAGGACTATTACCACAATTCAAGCTACCTTGAATACGGCGGAGCACCCGAAAAGGCGTTCAGAAGTGCTTTTGTATCACAGATTGATGCATATCTGAAGGCTAATAACAAATATACAAAAAGTGATTCAAAGATCAGTTATCAGGATGTAGAGGATTGTCTTATACTTGTTGTTTCTTCATTCTCGACACAGACATCTTACGAAAATCAGACCAAAAAGGCTATCAACAACAAGTTTATCCAAGAGGCGATGACTGAGTTTTTCAGACATAATCTGGAGATTTACTTTATCGAAAACCGCCTTGATGCTGACAAGATCTCCGATCAGGTTCTCATCAATATGAGAAGCCGTATCAAGGCTGATGCGACCAGACAGAGTATCAAAAATACATTGCAGAAGTCGAACGATCTGACAAACAGAGTGCAGAAGTTTGTTGACTGCAGATCAAAGGATGTTAATGTCCGTGAGCTCTTTATTGTTGAGGGCGATTCTGCGTTGGGAGCTTGTAAACAGGCAAGGGACTCGGAGTTTCAGGCGGTAATACCCGTCAGAGGTAAAATTCTTAACTGTCTTAAGGCGGAGTATGACAAGATTTTTAAAAATGACATCATCACAGATCTTATAAAAGTTCTCGGATGCGGTGTTGAAGTCAAATCAAAGAATGCCAAGGATATGTCGTCATTCAACCTTGATAATCTTCGTTGGAGCAAGGTCATCATCTGTACCGATGCCGACGTTGACGGATTCCAGATCAGAACGCTTATTCTGACAATGATATACAGACTTATGCCGACTCTTATTGAAGAGGGCAAGGTTTATATTGCGGAATCTCCGCTTTATGAGATCACGTCAAAGGATAAAACGTGGTTCTGCTATACGGAAAAGGAAAAGACGGATGCGCTTGAAGAAATCGGTAATGCAAAGCACACCATTCAGCGATCAAAGGGTCTTGGTGAAAACGAAGCGGAAATGATGTCGCTGACAACAATGAATCCGTCAACACGCAGACTGATAAAGATCGAAATGGACGAAGCGGCAGAAACGTCACGTGTGTTCGATATGCTTCTGGGTGACGATCTTGCAGGCAGAAAACAGCATATTGCTGATGAAGGCTACCGTTACATTGACTTAACGGATGTTTCCTGATAGGAGTAAATAATGGCAAAGAAAAATACGAAAAAACAGGAGAAGGTAACCGATCTGAATGCTCTTAATATGAGCATCCCCGGTGCAGGTGAGGTTGTTGTTCAGCGCATAACGGACACGCTTGAAGTAAACTTTATGCCGTATGCCATGAGCGTAATTATGTCACGTGCCATACCGGAGATTGACGGCTTCAAGCCTTCTCACAGAAAGATTCTGTATACAATGTTCAAAATGGGGCTTCTGACGGGAGCAAGGTCAAAGAGTGCCAATATCGTCGGACGTACCATGCAGCTCAATCCCCACGGTGATGCTGCGATTTATGAAACCATGGTAAGACTTTCACGTGGGTACGAAGCGCTTTTGCATCCGTTTGTTGACTCAAAGGGTAACTTCGGAAAAGCGTATTCCCGTGATATGGTATGGGCGGCATCAAGATATACAGAGGCAAAGCTGGATTCAATATGTACAGAGCTTTTTTCGGATATTGATAAAGACACGGTTGACTTTGTCGATAACTATGATGCGACGATGAAAGAGCCGACGCTTCTTCCGGTAACATTCCCGACCATACTTGTAAACGCAAACACAGGTATTGCCGTAGGTATGGCAAGCTCTATCTGTTCGTTTAATCTTCGGGAGGTCTGCGATACTACCATCGCACTTATCAAGGATGAGTCTCACGAGGTTGCCGATACGCTGAAGGCTCCCGATTTTATCGGCGGAGGCAAGCTGATTTATAACAGAGCCGCACTTGAAGAAATCTACAGAACAGGCAGGGGATCTGTCAAGGTCAGAGCAAAGTATACCTATGACAAATCCAACAACTGCATTGATATTACGGAAATACCGCCGACAACCACATCGGAAGCGATCATTGAAAAGATTATCGAAAAGGTAAAATCAGGCAGCGTTAAAGAGATCAGCGACATCCGTGACGAGACGGATAAATCGGGTCTTAAGATCACGATTGACTTGAAGCGTGGCGTTGATCCCGATAAGTTTATGTCAAAGCTTTATAAGATGACAACGCTTGAGGATACGTTTTCCTGTAACTTCAATGTTCTTATCGCAGGCTCACCCAGAACTCTCGGTGTAGCAGAGCTTCTGACCGAATGGATTGCATTCAGAACCGACTGTGTCAAGAGAAAGATTTATTTTACACTGACAAAGGCAAAGGACAAGCTTCATCTTCTTCGTGGTCTTCAAAAGATTTTGCTTGACATTGACAAGGCGATCAGAATTGTAAGAGAAACCGAGGAAGAAAGCGAAGTTGTTCCCAACCTTATGATCGGATTTATGATCGACGAGATTCAGGCGGAATATGTAGCGGAAATAAAGCTTCGTCATCTTAACCGCGAATACATCTTAAAGCGTCTTGACGATATCGAGAACCTTGAAAAAGAGATCGAGGAGATGGAGGATATACTCTCATCAAAGGCAAAGGTCAAGAGAATCATCGTTGACGAGCTGAAGCGTGTTGCTGACAAGTACGGCAAGGACAGACGTACCGAAATTGTTTATGAAGAGGATATCGAAGAGGAGCAGGAGATTAACGAAGCTCCGTCATATCCCGTAACGCTTTTCTTTACACAGCAGGGTTATCTTAAAAAGATTACGCCGCAGTCACTCAGGATGAGCTCGGAGCACAAGCTGAAAGAGGGCGATAAAATCTGTAAAACAGTCGAATCCGACAACACGTCAGATCTTTTGTTCTTTACAAACAAGTATCAGGTTTACAAGTCGAAGGAAAGCGAATTTGATGACTGTAAAGCAAGCGTTCTCGGCGAATATGTGGCATCGAAGCTTCAGATGGAAAGCGGAGAAAGCGTTGTTTCGATGGTAGTTACAAAGGACTATTCGGGTTATCTTTTGTTCTTCTTTGAAAACGGTAAGGTTGCCAAGGTCGATCTTGCTTCCTACAGTACAAAGACGAACCGAAAGAAGCTGATCAAAGCATATTCCGACAAATCACCGTTGGTTGCAGTATTCCACGTGCAGGGTAATACGGAGTATGTAATGACGTCATCTGTCGGAAAGATACTGATTATGCCTGCAGGTGCCATATCGTCAAAAACGACCAAGGATACGGCAGGTGTCGCGGTAATGACGCTTAAAAAAGGTCAAAGACTGTTGACGGTTCACGAGTATTCGGAGGGCGAGTTTGACAAGCCGCACAGATTCAGAACAAAAACTCTGCCTGCGGCGGGAACAAAGCCGAGAACAGAGGATAACGGCGAACAAATAACATTTGAATAAAAAGTGCGGAGAAAGCAAACGCTGTTTTTCTCCGCCTATATAGATTGTTTCCCGATCTGTAACGGAAATTCAAATATTTTTTGTCCAAATTATAGAAAATTTTAAAAAAACATCTTGCATTTCGCAGATGTTTGTGATATTATCTCTTAGTAAATATTTTAGGAGGTTCAGGCGTTATGCAACCTATTGAGATTATCTTAGGCGTTTTAATTTTACTCACATCTATTTGTATTGTTATTGCTGTTCTTATGCAGGAAGCAAAGCAGCAGGGTCTTTCCGGCGCTATTGCCGGTGGTGCAGAGACTTTCTTCGGCAAGTCAAAGGGTCGTACAATGGGACAGAAGCTTGTCAAGATTACAAGAATTCTTGCGGTTATTTTCTTTGTACTCACTCTCGGCACAACACTTCTTCTTCTCTTCCTCAGATAATTTAACGGTACTTCGGGTCTGTACGGGTTATCCTGTACAGGCCTTTTTATTTTATCTGCATACAATTCGCCTCGCTGTAAAGAATATTACGGGAGGTAGAATATGAAAATATTGCTTTGTTATGAAAAAATACCGGAAACAATGAATGCAGTATCGGAAATTTTGTCTGAAAACGGTTTTGATTGCGAAATAATGCATTATGAAAACAGCGAAAGTTTGCAGAAGTATTTAAGAAAAAACGATATCGGCGCTCTCGTTTCGTCAGAAAACAGGGTCTTGTCCCGATGTAAAAATCCGACAGTGCCAAAAGTTTTTGTGGCGTCGGATTATTGCTGTCTGCAAAAGCTTTCGGCAAAATGTGATCTGTATACAGTTCCGTCGCATGAACTATCCTTTGACTTTATCAATTCAGGAGCAACCGATAAAAATGTCAGCATAACAGGTATTCCGATATGTAAGAGTATTACAACATTAACGGATAAAAAGACTGCGTGCAAAAATATCGGAATTAACGGCGAAAAACCTGTTTTTGCCGTGTTTACGCAAGGCGCAAGCGGAAGGGAAGTCAGAACAACTGTGAATTCGGTATTATTACTTTGCAAGGAGACGAGAGTTATTCTTGCTGTTGCCGATAGCGGCGAAAAAACATATTATTCCTCACTTTATTGTAAAGACAGGGATGTTTATGTTATTGAAGAAAAGCATAATGGGTCACTATGCATTTCTGCTTCTGATGCTGTGTTCACGGTTGCAAGGGCAGAGATGTCAACGGCTGTTGCGAGAGCTTGCAAATCACTTATCCTTTTACATTCCGCTACAGCGAGGTATAAGGAGAATGCAAGCTTTTTTGACAAACGGGGAATAGGCTTTTGCGGCAAGACAGCAGCGGACAATGCTTCATATGCAGGCAGGCTGTTGGAAAGCGTTCGGCTTAAGCATAATATGACTGAGGCACAGAAAAAATATATCCCGACTGACACCGATCAATTGTTTTTAAAAAATTTTTATACTTTTTCAGAAAAGTTTTAATTAATTGCGCAATTAGAAATATTACTTCAGATTATTATAGTATTATACAAAAGATAATAACCTTACAGAGGTGAAAAGCGTGATTTACTATTTTTCGGGGACAGGTAATTCTAAGTGGGTAGCAGAAACGCTGGCTGACAGAACGCACGATTCTGCCGTGAAAATTGCCGATATATCAAAAGAAGAGAATATATTGATCAAAAAAGACTCGGTATTTGGTCTGGTTTTTCCTGTGTACGCATGGAATTGTCCCGAAATTGTTTCAGAATTTCTGAAACGAGTCAATCTCGAAAAAGGCGCATACAGTTATGCTGTCTGTACCTGCGGTGAAGAGGCGGGCTTGGTTATGAGTGTTCTCAAAGCAAGAATAGGCATTTGCAGCGGTTTTTCGGTTGTTATGCCTAATAATTATATCGTCGCAGGCGACGTTGACGATGAAGATGAGGCACTTAAAAAAGTGCGTGAAGCTGATCGCTTGCTTGATTCGATAGCGCTCAGTATCAACGTTCGTGAAAAAGGTCGCTTTGATGTAAACAAAGGTAAAATTGCGGTAATCAAAACCTTTGCAGCATCGCACTTTTTTAATAAATATGCCAGAAGCGCGAAGCCGTTTACGACGAGCTATGACTGCATAGGATGCGGACTGTGCGAAAGTGTCTGCCCGACACAAAATATAGTTCTGGCAGACGGAATGCCGTTCTGGGATGATAAGTGTCAGCAATGCTTTGCGTGTATTCATCGCTGTCCCGAAAGAGCGATCGACTACGGCAAGTTTACAAAGAAAAAGGGAAGATATTATTTTAACTATACACAAGAACAGATAAAAGGTGATCAGAATGTTTAAGGTAGCTTTTGCAGGTTTTCGTCACGGACATATTTTTACGCTTTACAATTGGATCAAAGAGTCTGATAACGCGATGATTACAGGCGGTTTTGAACCTGATGCGGCCGCGAGAGAAGCGGCAGTTGAACGTGCAGGCGTTGATTTTGTTTATGACACATATGAACAGCTTCTCTCTGACGACAGCGTTGATATCGTTGCAATAGGAGACTGCTACGGCAAGCGTGGTGCGGAGATTATCAAGGCACTCACGGCAGGTAAGCACGTTATTGCGGATAAACCGCTTTGTACCTCGCTTGAAGAACTTTATGAGATACGCCGTCTTGCAGAGGAAAAGAATCTCAAGGTCAGCGGAATGTATGATCTTCGTTGTACTTATTCGGTAAATAAGGCAAGAGAGATTGTGTCTCAGGGCTTGCTCGGCGAAGTACATAACGTAGGCTTTACAGGTCAGCACGCACTTGATTACGGCAAAAGACCTTCATGGTATTTTGAAGAAGGTATGCACGGCGGCACGATCAACGACATTGCCATTCACGGAATGGATCTTGTCAGAATGATTACGGGCAAAGAGCTTGTAAAGGTTCACGGAGCACGATGCTGGAACGCCTTTGCTAAGGAAGAAAAGCATTTTAAAGACAGTGCTCAGTTTATAGTTGAAATGACGGGCGGAATGGGCGTGATGGCAGATGTATCGTACGCAAAGCCTGTTTGTTCATATCCCATTAACTCTATCTGGAGATTCTCTTTCTGGGGAGAGAAGGGTATGCTTGAATTCTCCATGAAGGATGATAAAGTGTTCCTCGCACTTGATAAAAGCGAGGAACCGCAGATCTTTGAAGGCACCTGTAACGAGCCGAATCCGTTTGAGCAGTTCCTTCTTGATATAAACGGAACGCCGACTTCGCACGATACATACAGCGCACTTAAATCGGCAGAAGCAGTACTTACCATTCAGAAGTTTGCCGATGAACACGGGGGTTAATTATGAAAAAATTTGAAAAGGTTCTGCTTGTCAGCGATTTTGACGGAACTCTCAACGATGATAACGGCGCTCCGCATCAGAGTGTTTATGAAGCAGTAAAGTACTTTTGCGATAACGGCGGACTGTTTACATTGTCATCGGGCAGAACATACCAGGCAATGAAGCATTATGATACAGTCAGGCTTTTTAATGCACCTGCGCTTCTTTGTAACGGATCCGTGGCATACGATTTTGCAAAAAAAGAGTTTGCGTTTTTTGATGGAATCGATAAGGATGCTGTTGACTTTATTCGTGATATACATAATAAATTTCCCGACGCATCTATCGAGATGTACGCACATGATGCTACATTTGCGATAAACCTGACAGAAAAGACAGAACGTCATTTTACAAGTCAGAGCATTCCTTTTAAAGCGATTGAGGATCCTTCCGATGCCGATGCTCCGTGGGGCAAGGTTATGATCGGATGTACTCACGAAACAACGGCAGAAATCCAGAGGTACATAGCGGCTAATTATGCAGATCCCGTGTTTTTGCCGACAACGGGCAGCTTTATTGAGGTACTTAAAAAAGGTGTCAACAAGGGAACGGCACTTTTAAAGCTTGCCGATTGCTTGTCCGTACCTCACGACAGAGCATACTCCATAGGCGACGGTTACAATGATGTTGATATGCTTGTAGCGGCTAAGGCAGGCTTTGTTCCGTGTAACGGCTCTCAGGAAGCGTTACGGGTAGCTGATTATGTTGTCCGATCAAACAATGACGGAGCAGTCACACACGCTATAGAGATTTTGGATTCGATATATTGAGGTGTATAAATGAAAAAAGAGCCTAAAAAACTTTTTGAAATGGTGCTTGTCAGACACGGCCAGTCGTTGGGCAATGCAGGGATAAACGAAAGCGGAACGTTAAGAGGCAGTGCTGATTCGCCGCTTTCTGAAAACGGCAGACTTCAGGCTCAGCTTCTCGGCAAAAGGTTTTCATCTTACCCGTTCGACTGTATAATATCAAGCGGACTTGTAAGAGCTGTTGAAACTGCATGTCTCGTGGCAAGTGCTCAGCCTGAAAACGGTGCAAAGACGGTACATATCGATCCGCTTCTGACGGAATGCGGAACGGAAGAGGAATACGAGGGTTATTCTTTTTGTGAGCTGTCGGATATGTTCAAAGCGGTAAAACCTTTCATCGGAGTCAGCGAAGACGACTGTATGGTCATACCGAGCAAAACAGATGATGCGGAGTTTAACCGTTCAAGAGCTAAAGCATTTATGAAAAAGCTGTATTCCGAATTCAGAAACGGTGAACGTATAATGGTTACGGCACACGGTGTTTTTAATACCGAACTGCTTCTGGAGCTTTTAGGGCTTGATGCTGACAGACAGCTTCTTGACCCCGATTTCAGAAATACGAGTGTAACTCACTTTACTTTTTATGAAGAAGGAACAGGTCCGTACGGATTTGATATTTCTTTGACTTGTCTTAACAATATTGATCATCTGAGAGATGCATTTCCTCAGATGTTCTTTGAAAATAAAATCTGAAAGGAAAATCACAATGATATTACATCCTTATCACAAAGAGCTTGAATCGCTTCACATCGGAACAGAAGAACCGAGGTCATATTTTATACCTTACTCAAGCGTGCAGTCAGCGCTGACTCACGACAGAGAGAATTCGGACAGATTTATAAACCTTTGCGGCATCTGGGATGCAAGGTTTTATGACAGCTTTGAGGATCTGACGGACGAATTTCCTTTCGAGTCCCTTGACAGACAGCTCAAGGTTCCTCAGACATGGCAGAATACATTGCAGGACGGTCTTGACAAGCCGATGTATTCTAACCTTCGTTATCCGTTCCCTCTTGATCCGCCTTATGTACCCCTCGATAATCCCTGTATGCATTACAGAAGAGAGGTAGAGCTCGATGCCTCATATCTCTCTGATAGGGTTTATATGAACTTTGAAGGCGTCAGCTCTTGTTTTTATCTTATTATCAACGGCGCTTTTGTCGGTTACAGCCAGGTCAGCCATTGCACGAGCGAGTTTGATGTTACTGCTTACCTTAAAGAGGGCAAGAATATAATCGATGCTCTCGTTGTCAAATGGTGCGACGGTACATATCTTGAGGATCAGGATTTCTTCCGCCTTTCGGGTATTTTCAGAGAGGTATACCTTCTTAAAAGAGATAACGCGCACATTCGTGATATTTATGTCAGACAGAACGTATCTGCAGAGCTTGACAAGGTAAATATCACCATCGAATGTGACGGCGATGCCGAATTTGAATACAAGCTTCTTGATGCCGACAACAAAGAGGTTCTTTCGGGAAGCGGCAAGGGAACGGCTGAAGATGTTCTTATTAATCCTGTTTTGTGGAACTGCGAAGTACCGACACTCTATACGCTGTTGGTTTGTGCAGGTGAAGAGATTATACCGCTTCAGATCGGATTTAAGCGTATGGAAATCCTTGATTCCGTCGTATACATCAACGGAGCAAAGGTCAAGCTTTACGGTGTAAACCGACACGATTCGCATCCTGTCAACGGTTATGCCGTTACTATGGAAGATATGATGCAGGATCTGAGAATTATGAAGCAATGCTCATGTAACTGTATCAGAACATCACACTATCCCAATGATCCGAGATTTATGGAGCTTTGTGACAAGTACGGATTAATGGTTGTTGATGAAGCTGATCTTGAAACTCACGGTATGGGATTTGATGATACGCCGTCGTGGGACTGGATGCGCTGGTCATACACATCGTCAGAGCCTGAATGGAAAGAATCTTATGTAGACAGAGCAAAGAGACTTTTTGAAAGAGACAAAAACCATGTTTGTGTTGTTATGTGGTCACTCGGCAACGAAAGCGGATGCGGTGTCAACCACAGAGCAATGAGAGAATATATCAAGTCAAGAGATACGGGAGCTATTGTTCATTATGAAAATGCTCATCTTGAGTTCAAAGCAGTTCCCGAAGGCGAAAATTTTGCTGATATTTCCGATGTCGAAAGTCGTATGTATGCGTCGCTTGAATATGCAGAAGATTATGTAAAGAATAATCCTAAAAAGCCTTTCTATTACTGTGAATATGTTTGTTCGCTCACAACAGGCGATATTCATGCTCATATTGATCTTATTGATAAATATGACGAGCTTTTTGGTGCTTGTGTATGGGAATTCTGTGACCATGCGGTAGAAATTACAAAGCCCGACGGAACAAAAGGCTATCGTTACGGCGGTGATTTCGGCGAATTCCCCAATGACAGTACCTGTTGTATTGACGGTATGGTTTTCCCTGACAGAACACCGAGACCCGGTATGTATGATATGAAACAGGCTTACTGTCCCATCAGCGCAAGACTTGTTGAAAACGGAAAAGTTGCTGTACTTAACAGACGCTTCTACACGGATGCTTCTGATACTTATATGACATGGAAGGTAGAGTGTGAGGGCAAGGTGCTGTTAGAGGGCATACTTGATTCATACAGCATCGAGCCGAGAAGCGAAAAAGAGTTTACTCTTTATGATGCTTTTGAACTTCCCGAGGGAGAGTGTTTCCTCACAATGTTCGTAAAGAATGCGGTTGAAAACGAATGTGTTGATAAGGATTTTGAATTCGGTTTCTGCCAGATGCTCCTTAAGGAAGGCAAGAAAACTCTCAGAGAAAACTGCGGCAAAGCTCCCGAGGTCAACGACAAGGGTAGATTTATTGATATCAGAACCGATAACATTACATACATTTTTGATGCGGTTTACGGCAGAGTCCACGATATCGTGATTGCCGGAGAATCTGTTCTTGCTGAACCGTCAGGTATTGAAATCTGGAAGGCTCATCCGTGGAATCAGAACGACGACCGCGATTACCGCCGTGATATCGGAATGCACTGCGCGACACAGAATGTATTCAATGTAAGAAAGACTTTAGGTGACGATTCTTATACGGTCGAATGTGATTTCTCACTCGGCGGACCGTCAGTTCCTGTTTATTTCAGAGGAATTATTGCATTTACATTCTTCGGAAACGGTGAAATGACCGTTGGAATAAAAGGTGAGAAGAGAGATAAGATGCCGAAATTTGCGCGCTTCGGATACAGATTTGTGATGAAACCTGAGTTTGAGAAGATGTCCTTCTACGGATACGGACCGCACGAATCTTATGCAGAACGTTTCAGAGCGTGCTATATCGGCAGGTTTGATAAGGATGTTTCCGACAACTTTGTTCCTTATATCAGACCTATCGAAAACTCAGCTCATTACGGAACAAGAGTCGGTGTTGTAGCGAACGGAGACGGTATCGGACTTGAATTTACTCCGGAAAGCGGACCTTCTTTCAGCTTTAATGCGACACATTATCCGCCTTTGCTTCTTGAAAAGACTCTTCATAATGATGAACTTGTACCCGAAAAGGATACTTACATTTATCTTGATTGCGGAGCAACCTGCGGCAGCTGTGATAATATGAAGACATTGAAACCCGGTGCCGAATGGGATGATTCCAAGATCAACTTTGTGATTTGCGTAAAGCCGATAAAATGATGAGGTGAATGAAATGGCGGAAAAAAGATACCTTCTCGGTATTGACGGCGGAGGAAGCAAGACAACTGCGGTTGTGTTTGACGAATCGGGCAGATTTATAGCATCAGCTGTCGGTGAGAGTATCAACTATTATTCAAATCCTCTTGAGGTAACTCGCAACAATCTCTCGCTTATACTTAAGGAGATTGAGGATAAGTGCGGAGTAAAATGCTATGCTTCAGCCTTTATCGGAATGTCTGCACTTAATGACAGAGCAAGTGAACGCGAGCTGAAGGCTTTTGCCGATGGTGTCATAAATGCGGATAAGACGGAAATGGACAGCGATCTTTTTGTAGCGCTTGAGTCAATGAATACAGAGGGCTTGTGTGCCGTGGGCATCTGCGGCACAGGCTCAATGGCTGTTGCAAGAAATAAAGACGGCAAAATAGTTCACAAGGGCGGATTCGGATACATTCTCGGTGATGAGGGCAGCGGATACGAGATATCTCTTAATGCTGTCAAATCTGCAGTCAGAGCAGCAGAAGGGTGCGAAGCACCGACACTCCTGACGGAAAAAGCTCTTTCATTCTTTAATGTTCGGGATGTATATGAGCTTATTGATATATTCTATGATCCGCCTATTGAAAGACAAAGAATTGCCGCTTTTATGCCGTGCGTCAGAGAATGCGCCGAAGGCGGTGATGCTACAGCGATCCGTCACATCAATAATTCCGCCGATGCTTTTTCTGATACAATGATTGCTCTTTTAAAAGAGACAGGCGACAGTGTTTCTGTCGGACTTTGGGGCGGTGTTTTCTGCTATTGTGAAATGTTCAGAAATCGCTTTATCGGCAATCTCAAAAAACAAGGTTACTGCGATGTTTCGCTTTTGCAGTTTCCTCCGGAGATCGGAGCAATTTTTGCTGCTTGTAAAGATTGCGGTATAGAGGTTACCGAAGAATTTAAAAACAACGTTAAGGCAACTTATCTTAATTGACGAAAGGATACATAATTTATTATGAAGTTTTCTGTTTGTCAAAGTGAAAAGAATCTGTGTAAAGTTACTGCACTTTACAGCTGTTCTGTCTCCGTCAGCGGTGACAGTAAAGGCTTTATCGAAAAGCATTTTATTAGTAACGGAATAGAATGTTCCGATAGTGCAGTTATAAAGGTATCTGCGATTTTTGATGACAGTCGTCAGATGACATACGTTGAAGAAAGCAGAAACCTTACGGATGAAAAATATATTATAAATACCGTTGAGAGTGACGGTTATGTCAATATCGTTATAACCTACAGCGGCAAGCGCGCGCTTTACTACGCTGTCTGCGATATTGCAAGACGTATAAAAAACAAGGTTCTTGAAGCAGGCGAAACGGTTGATTATCCGCTTTTTGCTACAAGAGGTTATATCGAGGGCTTTTACGGCACTCCGTGGAACTTCCTGCAGCGTGTGGAAATGCTCAAGCTGATGACTGCTCACAGAATGAACACTTACTTTTATGCGCCAAAGGATGATATCTATCACCGTGAAAGATGGAGCGAGCTTTATCCGGAAAAAGAGCTTTGCGGACTTCGCACGCTTGTCGAAGCGGCAGAGGAATATTTTGCCGACTTCTGGTTCTGCATTGCACCGGGTCTTGATATGTGCTACAGCGATGAAGAACAATTTGAAAAGCTTGTCTGTAAGTGTAAACAGCTTTACGGAATAGGTGTCAGAAAGTTCGGTCTTTTGCTTGACGATATTCCCGAACAACTTACTTTTGATGCCGATAAACAGCGCTTTTCCGAAGCGGTAAATGCTCATGCTTTTGTTACCAACAAGCTTTATGACGCACTTAAAGCAATTGACGGAAAAATCGAAATGGCAATGTGTCCGTTGCAGTATCACGGCAGGGGAGACGAGTACTATATTTCACGAATCGGCAGAAGCATCGAGCCGTCAATCAAGATATTCTGGACAGGTCACAATATCTGCTCACAGGAGCTGACAGCGCCTGAGGCGGCACGATTTATCGAGCACACATATCATAAGCCGCTTTATTGGGATAACTTCCCCGTAAATGATGCCGAAATGTTCAACGAAATGCATATCGGCTATATTATGGGCAGAGACCCCGAGCTCTACCGCTACTCTTCGGGACTCATTTCCAACTGTATGGAGTTCTTTGAGTGTTCAAAGATACCTCTTTTGACAGTTGCCGATTATCTGTGGAATCCTGTGTGCTATGACTGTGACAAGTCCTGGAAGTATGCGCTCAAAACGGTTGTAGGTGAGGATTGGGAAGCCTTCTCATACTTTGCCGAGCATCTTACCGTTTCGTGTCTGAAGTCCGATGTATCGCCGATGATGGTTGGTGCGGTCGTTTCTGCACGAACACACATTATGACAGGCAATCTTCTGCAGGCGGCAGTAACACTCGGAGAGTACGTTGATAAGGTTGAGGAGTGCTGTGAGCTTATCAAAAAGCATAAAGGTGAAAAGCTTTACACAGAGCTTGAACGCTGGTCAGATAAATTCCTGATTTTCGGTGAGATTATGAGTCTTTGCAGAGAACTGATAACATCAGACGATACATCCGTTAAGGATACTATAGAAGAAAAGCTTTATCAGTTTATACGACTTCCCGAAACCATGACGGACTTCTGCTTCAGAGAGACCGTTGAATATTTATTAAGTTTAACAAAAGAGGTGCAATAAAAATGAAAAACGCAGTAATTCTTTGCGCAGGTGCAGGAACAAAATTCTGGCCCTATGCCGAAATCAGATGCAAGGCGATGATGCCTGTATCCAACAAGCCTATTGTTGCATATTCCGTTGATGCT
Organism: Clostridia bacterium; assembly: GCA_017397655.1. GTDB lineage: Bacteria > Bacillota > Clostridia > Oscillospirales > Acutalibacteraceae > UBA1425. The sequence continues at coordinate 16,877 of JAFQIG010000082.1, forward strand.
TTGACTGAGCTCGGTTTTGACAACATCGTTATTGTCGGCAGCAAGTTTATTGAAGAAATCCATTCATATTTCAGAGATTATAAGAACGTTACCGTTATCTGTGACGATAAACCGAAGGGAACGGCTTATTCGCTCTTAAAAGCTAAGGATTATATAGATGGTGACTTCCTTTGCCTTTACGGTGATACAATTATTGATATTGAAGATCTCAGAGCACTTGCAGAAACTTATGAAAGTGAAAAGAAAGCGGTTGCTTTGATTGCAGAGATTACACGCAGACTCGGTGATTATATCGGATGCAAGCTTAAGGGTGATATGATTGATTCCATCTGGGGTCATTCAAGAGACGAAAGTACGCATCATTTTGGCGGATTTGCTTTTTCTTCTGACATTTTTGATGTACTCGCATATAATTCCTGCAGATTCGTTTCTGCTGATGTCGGTATGATGATTCCTGTTGAAGGATATCTTGAAAGCACCCTTGCAGATGAACTCAGAAGAGGCAATATGCAGATTGTTGCACTCATGGCAAAAGAGACCTTCTATGATATTGACAGACCGTGGGATGCACTTCGTGCCAACAGCGCAATGAACGTCAAAAAGTGTTCGGCACTTACTTGCAACGAGCTTGCGGAAGGCGCACACATTGACGAATCTGCGACTATCAGCGGTTACGTTAAACTCGGTAAAAATTCTGTCATCGGCAAGAACGTCATTATTATGGGTAATGTTATCGTTGGTGATAATACTAAGATTCTCAACGGCGCATTGGTCAGTGGTGATGTTGTAATCGGTAATGACTGCAGCATCAGAAATGCTTGCTTTATCGAGGGCGGATCAACTGTCGGTAACGAATGTATTGTCAGCCACGCAGCAGAGCTTGATGGTATGATTCTTAACAGAGTTTATCTGTATCACTATATGGAATGGTTTGGCATTATCGGTGAGAATACAGACCTCGGTGCTGCTACCGTATGCGGAAGCCTTCGCTTTGATGATTCCATCACACTCCAGAATGTCAAGGGCAGACGAGAGTTCCATGACGGATACGGCGATGCTGTTTTCCTTGGTGACTACTGCAGAACAGGTGTCAATGCTATCTTTATGCCGGGTACAAAGGTCGGTGTTTACAGCATTGTCGGTGCAGGTGTCCTTCTCAATAAGGATGTTCCCAACAATACAATTATATATAATGAACAGAATCTCAAAGAGAAATCTTGGGGTACAAATAAGTACGGTTGGTAAAAAAGTTTCACAAACTTTTTTTGAGTTATCAACAGTCTAATTTCTCTGTCGGAAACAATATTGATATTATTCGTTATTGTGCACAAAAAATATGACGAAAAGATGTGCATTGTGTTGAATGGTTGAAAATTGAATACATCTCATTATTCGTCATACTGCACAAAAACTGTTTTGCTTGTTTGTGCAACATTACTTGACTTTTGTCTGATTTGTGATATAATAGTGTCACAAAGCAAACGAAAGGATGATTTAATATGACAAACAGAGAAATTTATGCTTTGGAAATGAGCCTTCTTAAGAAGATCTCAGGAAAGAAACTTACATGGCGCAAAATCGTTGCTTTATTTGAACTTAGCGCCGTCGCTGAGAGAAACAATTAATCAGCGAAAACCCTTTTGAATTTTCAACGCATCCGCATATAGTGGATGCGTTTTTGTTTTATAACTATCGGTAGTATGCGAATTAATTTTTTACAAAAATTAAAAAAAGTATTGCAAAATTGAAACAAATAGTCTATAATTGTAACAGGTTTGTAACCAAATAATTTTTAAGGAGTTTTAAAATGGTTAAAGGATTTAAAAAAGTTTTATCATTGGCTTTTGCTCTTCTCTTTGCTTTTGGTGCAATGCCCATTGCCGGTGTTGTAGCTTTTGCAGAAGGTGCGGCGATTAATTTTGACACAATTACTGTTTCACCCGCTTCAGTCAATCTTGATGTTGGCGAAACAAAGCAGCTTGCAGCTTCCGGTGCTTATCTTGATAAAGACGGTAAACCTGTTGCAAATCCCATTACCGACGGTATTGCCTGGTCATCTGCTGATACTTCTGTTGTATCTGTATCCAATACAGGTCTCATCACAGCAGAAGCTCTTCCTGAAGAGGTCGATTCAAAGACTGTTGTTGTTTCCGCATATTACACAAATCCTAACGGCACAGCAATTGTTGCTACTTGTGAAGTAACGGTAGAACGTGCTGATGTTCTCATTACTTCAATCAAGTGGGATCTTAAGGGTGAAGACGGAAAAGCACTTACAACTCTTATTGAAGGTGACACTTATTCCTTCAAGGATATGTATAAGATTCTTCCTTCAAAGGCAACAAACAAGACTGTTGAAGTTACTTGTGAACCCGAGAATGCACTTGAAATTGATATTAAAGAACAGAAGTTTATTGTTAACGACAAGATCGATGACGGTATTGTCAGACTTACAATCAAGACAAAGGACGGCAGCAAGCTTTCCAACACAGTTACTCTCCAGGTTTATGATGCTGATGATCTCAGAATCAAGTCTGTAAGATGGACATGGGCAGGCAGAGAAACTACAGGTATTTGTAAACTTGATTATTACAAGAATATTGTTACAAAAGAAGTTGCTAATTACTACTACGAAAAAGAAGAAGATGGCGAGATCGTCAGAAAGTATAAGCTCAGCCCCGAATACGCTATTGCTGCCAATGCAGTAAAAATTGAGTTCAGATCTTCTGACAAGAGAGTTGCTTACTTTGATGAAACAACAAAGCGTCTTGTTCCCAAGGGTAACGGATACACAGAGATCACGATCATTGTAACAAATGACAAGAATGAAGTGTATACCGATAAGATGGGTATCGTTGTAGCAGGCGCTCCCTACACTCCCGCAGTTGGTGTTGAAATGACATCAAAAGATGATGACGGCGGATTTACATTTGTTAAAAAGATTACTAAGTATTATACAGAAACAGTTCAGTTTGGATACAACCTTAAGGCAAGCGATTATAAGCTTTCCGCAGATGTTGCTCCCAATCTCTTTGATAAGAAGGGTGAGCTTCTTCCGCACTGTAACGTCAGATGGTATTCAACAAACGAAAAGGTAGTTGTTATTGATGAAAAGACCGGTCTTGCAACCTGTAAGGATTCAGGTTCTGCAGAAATTGTTCTTGAGATCGAAGACAACGGTATGACTTACGAGGCACGTTGTGAATTCGTAGGCAAGATCAGATGGTGGCAGTGGCTTATCAGACTCATCTTCGGTTGGATTGCAAACATCTTTTAATCGTTAACTTAATTTAATCTCAGCAGGGATGGATTCTCCATCCCTGCCCTGCTTGTTGAAAAAGTATTTTTTCGGCAAGCAGGGAGACTTCGAGAAAGGTAACGAGATGGCGTGTTCTTTGCCCCGAAGCTGTACAAAGGTACTGCGAGAGGGCAAAAACACGTCAAACGCAGATAAATAATTACCAAAAGATTCTTCGGCTTTGCCTCAGAATGACACGATCGGTTTTCCTATTACAAATTCCGATTGCTTTTTTTAATAATGTGCGTGTTCTCGGTGCCTTTATCGACAGTCTGAGCAGGGATGGATTTTCCATCCCTGCCTTTGAGTTTTTATAATGGAGGAATTATGGAAGAATACAGGACGATCAGACAAGCATCTTCTGACGAATTTGTTGAAAAAAAGTCTCGTTTTATCGGATATATCTGCCCTGTTACGACACAAGAGGAAGCCCTGGATTTTATTCAGAAGATCAAATCGAAGCATTGGGATGCGACGCACAATGTATATGCATATGTACTGCGTGACGGTCAGACAAGAAGGTATTCTGATGATGGTGAGCCACAGGGCACTGCAGGTATACCTGTTCTTGATGTATTGTTGAAGGAAAATTTGGTTGACTGTGCTGTTGTTGTTACGCGTTATTTCGGCGGAATAATGCTCGGTGCGGGCGGACTTGTCCGTGCGTATTCACACGGATCAAAAATTGCCGTTGATGCAGGCGGAATCGTTACAATGTGTCTTTGTGATCTGCTGACAGTCAGCTGTGATTATAATTTTTACGGCAGACTTTCATCACTTATTCCGGAAATGGGCGGTATTATTGAAGATACGCGCTTTACAGACGTGGTTGAAGTGGATTTCAGGATTCCGTCAAAACTCACATCAGCTCTTGATGAAAAACTTTTTGATGTAAGTTTAGGTAAATACAGATGCAAAAAAACAGGAGAAATATTCTCGGCTGTAGATTAATATAAAATATTATTAAAATTTAAAGGGAAACAGGTCTTTTCGTCGTATAATAATAGAGAGTGTAAAGTATGGGAGGTTTGAGTATATGGATGACAGAGCGAGAAAAAGAAGTATATTTTTTGAACACGCTTTTCTTTCGCCTCTTGCCGCTCATGCCGATGAAAGTCGGGGCAGAGCAATTCCGGAAGAGGAATGTCCCATACGAACAGCGTTTCAGCGTGACAGAGACAGGATCATTCATTGCAATGCTTTCCGAAGACTTAAGCACAAGACGCAGGTTTTTTTGTCTCCCGAAGGAGATCATTACAGAACCCGTCTTACGCATACATTGGAAGTTTCGCAGATCGCAAGGACTATTTCAAGAGCACTCGATCTGAACGAAGATCTGATAGAAGCGATTGCACTCGGTCACGATCTCGGTCATACTCCGTTCGGTCATGCCGGAGAAAGAGCGCTTGATGCCGTTTGCAGCTTCGGATTTCATCATTATGAGCAAAGTCTCAGAGTTGTCGATATTCTTGAAAAAGAGGGCAAAGGTCTCAATCTTACATATGAAGTCAGAAACGGTATCGAAAGACATACAAAAGGAACCGAGGCTGACACTTTAGAGGGTAGGGCGGTCAGGCTTGCTGATCGGATTGCGTATATCAATCACGATATTGACGATGCCTGCAGAGCAGGTGTTATGAAGGAATCGGATATTCCCAAATATATTACTGATACACTCGGCGATTCAAAATCCGTCAGAATCAATAACCTTGTAATGAATGCTGTCGAAAACAGTACTGAAACTATTTCGTTATCTCCCGGTATAAAGGATGCTTTTGATACACTTCATGAATTTATGTTTCAAAAGGTTTATACCAATATGGAGTGTAAGAGTGAAGAAACAAAGGCGGTTGAGCTGATTCAATGGCTTTTCGGATTTTTCCTTGACAACCCGGACAAGCTTCCCGAAAGCTTTGTTTCAATTATTGAGTCAGACGGTAAGGAAAGGGCAGTGTGCGATTTTGTTGCAGGTATGACGGATCGCTATGCCGTCAGCGTTTTTGAATCGCATTTTGTTCCTAAATCCTGGGTATTACTTTGAAAAAAGGAGGCGGCGTGATGGCAATCAGCGACGATTTTTTGACGGAACTGCGTAGCAGAGTTGATACGGAAGATGTCATCTCGTCGTACATAAATTTAAAAAGGCGCGGTAAAAATCTTATTGGACTTTGTCCGTTTCATAACGAAAAGACGCCTTCGTTTACGGTTTATCCCGAAAACGGATCTTTTTACTGTTTCGGTTGCGGAGCAGGCGGTGATATGGTCACGTTTATCCGCAGAATAGAAAACCTTGATTATGTTGAAGCAGTAAAGCTTCTTGCCGACCGAGTGGGTATGAAGATGCCCGAGGACGGTTATGACGATACACTTTCAAGGAAGCGTCAGAGAATTCACGAAGCGAACCGTGAGGCGGCAAGATTTTTTCACACTCAATTACTAAAGAGCGAAAATGAGTTTGCTTTGTCCTATTTTACAAAGGACAGAGCATTGTCGATGAATACTGTCAGGCATTTCGGTCTGGGATTTGCTCCCAACAGCTGGAATATGCTTCTCAATCATCTGCAATCAAAGGGTTTTTCCTTGTCCGAGATGTACGAAGCAAATCTTATCCGTAAAAGCGAAAAAGAAAACGGCGGATATTATGACGCGTTCAGAAACAGAGTTGTTATACCGATTATCGGTGTGCGAGGTAATATAATAGGCTTTGGTGCGAGAGTTCTTGATGATACTAAGCCAAAGTATCTGAACACAAATGACACGCTGGTTTATAAAAAGAGCAAGGAAGTTTTTGCACTTAATTTTGCAAAAAGCTCAGGTGAACGCAGGCTCATTCTTTGCGAAGGATATATGGATGTAATTTCACTGCATCAGGCAGGCTTTACATACGCCGTTGCGGGATGCGGTACGGCATTGACGCAGGAACAGGCACAGCTTATATCAAGGTATGCTGATGAAGTGATTTTGTCATATGACTCTGATGAAGCAGGTCAGAAAGCGCTACAGAAGGCAATAAGTATTTTTTCACAGTTAGGATTAAAAATAAAGGTACTTGAGCTGAAAGGCGGCAAAGATCCTGACGACATTATCAGAAAGTACGGCAAAGAACGCTTTAAGGCTTTGATCGACGGCGCTGCGAATGATCTTGAGTTCAGAATACTTGCCGAAAAGGAAAAGTATGACATTACAAGTGACGACGGCAAGGTGCGCTTTTTGACAGCGGTTGTTGATATATTGTCAAGAGAGGAAAATCCTATAGAACGTGAGGTATATGTGTCACGTATTGCGAATGAGCTGTCGGTTGACAAAACGGCAATCAATCTTCAATTAAAGCAGACTATTGAAAAACGCCGCCGTGCAGTTGAAAAAACAAAGTTCGGCGAGATGCAGAAATCGCTTCGGTTTCAAAAAGATGAGATTAACCCTGAAAAGCGTGACAATATCCGTGCTGCTAAAGCAGAGGAAGCGATTATAACTCTTCTTATGAATAATAACGAGTTTTACAATTCGCTTAAAAATGAGCTTTCAGAGGATTTGTTTGTTACTGATTTTAACAGACGTGTTTTCTCGGCTGTTATTAACAGGCTGAAAGATGGAAAGTTTGTCGATATTGAGCATATTTCCGGTATGTTCAATCCCGCTGAAGTCGGCAGAATAACACAGATGTATATGAATCGCAAGGCTTTTCTCAACACGGTCGAGGAGTGTCGTGACTGTATTGCGGTGCTTCATCGTGAAAAAGAAGCAAAGGCACTTAAAAATCAGAACTTTGACGATGACAGCGAGTGGCTCAAGAGCTTTGAGTCATTAAAAGAGAGAAAACAATAATTTAAAGATATGATTTGGTGTGGAGGTTAAGTATGGAAAACGTTGACAAAAAAGCATCATTGAAGACGCTTATTGAAAAAGGTAAGGCTTCGGGCAAGCTGACTACTCAAGAGATTGATGCGGCTATTATCGAGCTGGATATTGATATCGAAGAGCTTGATAAGCTGTATGAAACCATTGAGAATCAGCATATTGAGATCATCGACAATCTTGGCGGAGATCTTAATTACGATGCTCTCAATTTTGACATTGATGTCGCAAAGAGTGCCGATGTCGGTGTGACAACAGACGACAAAATGATTACTATGGATGACCCTGTAAAGGTCTATCTTAAAGAGATCGGTAAGGTTACTCTTTTGACGGCAGAGGAAGAGATTGAGCTTGCAATCAGAATCGCCGATAACGATCCCGTTGCCAAAAAGAGACTTGCAGAAGCTAATCTTCGTCTTGTTGTAAGCATTGCAAAAAGATACGTCGGCAGAGGTATGCAGTTTTTGGATCTCATCCAGGAAGGTAACCTCGGACTTATCAAAGCTGTTGATAAATTTGACTATACAAAGGGATTTAAGTTCTCAACATATGCAACGTGGTGGATCAGACAGGCTATTACGAGAGCCATCGCAGACCAGGCAAGAACTATCCGTATTCCCGTTCATATGGTTGAAACCATCAATAAGGTAAAAAAGACAAACAGTCAGCTTCTTCACGAGAACGGCAGAGATCCGACTGCGGAAGAAATTGCAGAAAAGCGTGAAATGCCTGTTGATAAAGTCAGAGAGATTATCCGAGTGGCACAGGAGCCTGTTTCTCTTGAAACACCTATCGGTGAAGAGGAGGACAGCCACCTCGGTGACTTTATCCCCGATGATGATGCTCCCGCACCTGCAGATGCCGCATCAATGCTTCTTCTTAAAGAGCAGCTTGGCGAGGTTCTTAAGACTCTCACTCCCAGAGAGGCAAAGGTTCTTGCGCTTCGATTCGGACTTGAGGACGGACATGCACATACGCTTGAGGAAGTGGGCAAAGAGTTCAATGTAACAAGAGAGCGTATCCGTCAGATCGAAGCGAAAGCACTTCGTAAGCTTCGCCATCCCAGCAGAAGCAAGAGATTAAAGGACTTTTTGGAATAATATCGAAAGGAAGATTAAAAATATATGCGCAGAGAACTTGCAACTAAATACGATCCTAAAAACGTTGAGGACAGAATATATAAATTCTGGCTTGACGGTAAATATTTTCATGCAGACGTAAATTCAAAAAAGAAACCGTATACTATCGTTATTCCGCCTCCCAACATTACGGGACAGCTTCATATGGGTCATGCACTTGACAATACATTGCAGGATATCCTTATCCGTTGGAAGAGGATGGACGGTTATGACGCACTCTGGCTTCCGGGTACCGATCACGCTTCCATCGCAACAGAGGCAAAGATTGTTGAAGCTATGAAGAAAGACGGTGTTACGAAGGACGACATCGGCAGAGACGGATTCCTTAAAAGAGCGTGGGAATGGAAAAAGCAGTACGGCGGCAGAATCATTGAACAGCTTAAAAAGATGGGTTCTTCCTGTGACTGGGACCGCGAACGCTTTACAATGGATGAGGGCTGTAATAAGGCTGTTAAAGAGGTCTTTGTAAGACTTTATGAAAAAGGTCTTATTTACAGAGGCGAAAGAATCATTAACTGGTGTCCGCATTGTCTTACATCTATTTCCGATGCAGAGGTTGAATATGAAGAAAGAGACGGCTCCTTCTGGCACATCAGGTATCCTCTTGCAGACGGCAGCGGATATGTTGAAGTAGCTACGACAAGACCCGAAACAATGCTCGGTGATACAGGTGTAGCCGTTCATCCGAGTGATGAAAGATACAAGGATATTGTCGGCAAGAATGTCATTCTTCCTATTATTAATAAAGAAATTCCTGTTGTTGCTGATGAATATGTAGAGATGGATTTCGGTACAGGTGTTGTTAAGATGACACCTGCACATGACCCGAACGACTTTGAGGTAGGTCTTCGTCACGATCTTGAAATCATCAACGTTATGACAGATGATGCACATATGAACGAAAATGCAGGCAAGTACTGCGGTATGACCACCATGGAGTGCAGAAAGGTTCTTGTAAAAGAGCTTGAAGAGCAGGGATATCTTATAAAGATAGAGCCGCTTAAGCACAATGTCGGTGTTTGCTACCGCTGCGGTTCAACAGTTGAGCCGAGAATTTCAGAGCAGTGGTTTGTTAAGATGAAGCCGCTTGCAGAGCCTGCAATCGAAGCTGTTGAAAACGGCGACATCCGCTTTATTCCCGAAAGATTCAATAAGAATTATTTCCATTGGATGAGAAATATCCGTGACTGGTGTATCTCACGTCAGCTTTGGTGGGGTCACAGAATCCCTGCATACTATTGTGAGGATTGTGAAGAGATTACTGTTGCCAAGGAAGATCCCGGTAAGTGTCCCAAGTGCGGAGGTAAGGTAACACAGGATCCCGATACACTTGATACGTGGTTCTCATCTGCACTCTGGCCGTTCTCAACTCTCGGTTGGCCTGAAAATACCGAAGAGCTTAAGCGTTACTATCCCACAAGTACGCTTGTTACAGGCTACGATATTATCACTTTCTGGGTTTCAAGAATGATTTTCTCGGGTCTTGAATATATGGGAGAAAAGCCGTTCAGCGATGTACTTATTCACGGCCTTGTACGTGATGCGCAGGGCAGAAAGATGTCAAAGTCTCTCGGCAACGGTATTGATCCGCTTGATATCATTGATCAGTACGGTACTGATGCATTAAGACTTACTCTTGCAACAGGTAACAGTCCCGGAAACGATATGAGATTCTCTGACGAAAAGGTTGAAGCAAGCCGTAACTTTGCCAACAAGCTGTGGAACGCTTCAAGATTCATCCTTATGAACATCGGTGAAGAGGATATCGAATGTGCATTACTGACAGAGCTTGCGCTTGAGGACAAGTGGGTTGTCAGCCTTTATAACAAGCTTGTCAAGGAAGTTTCCGATAATCTTGAAAAGTTTGAGCTCGGTATTGCCGTATCAAAGCTTTATGACTTTATCTGGGATATTTTCTGCGATTGGTACATCGAGCTTGCAAAGATCAGACTTCAGAAAGGCGGTTCGGAGGCTCAGACTGCAAAGCAGGTTCTCGTTTACGTTATGAGCAGCACATTGAAGCTTCTCCATCCGTTTATGCCGTTCATTACGGAAGAGATCTGGCAGTCGCTTCCGCACGAGGGCGAATCAATTATGATTTCCGAGTGGCCGAAGTTTAGCACAGAACTTGATTTCTCTTCTGACGAAGCAGAAATGGAAAGAATTATGACTGCCGTCCGAGCAATCAGAAACCGCAGAGCAGAGATGAACGTTCCTCCCTCAAAGAAAGCAAAGGTTTATATCGCAACATCTTTCAAGGATACTTTCTCTGCCGCCGCAACAGTATTTACAAAGCTCGCTTCCGCTTCCGAGGTAGAGGTCGGTGACGAATTCTCTATTGATAACGCTGTCAGCATTATCACTCAGGATGCAAAGGTTTATATCCCGATGGGTGACCTTGTTGACTTTGAAGCAGAGCGTGCAAGACTTCAGAAGGAGCTGAAAAAGGCACAGGATGATCTTGAGTTTATCAATAAGAAACTCAGCAATCCCGGATTTGTCAGCAAAGCTCCCGAAGCAGTTGTAAATGCACAGAAGGAGAGTGCGGCAAAGCTTTCCGATAAGATCGCAATGCTTCAGGAAAGTATTGCAAAGCTCAATTAATTATGAAGTACGAAGAAGCTTTAGAATATATCCATTCTTTAGAAAAATTCGGTATTAAGCCCGGTATGGAGCGAATCACTTCGCTCTGCCGGGTTTTCGGTGATGTACACAACTCTCTTCGTTTTATCCATATAGCAGGAACAAACGGCAAAGGCTCTACATCAACAATGATCTCTGAATGTTGCCGTGAATCGGGATATAAAACAGGTTTATTCATCTCTCCGTATGTGCTGGATTTCAGAGAAAGAATTCAGATAAACGGCGAAATGATCCCGAAGGACAAGCTGACACGGATTGTTGAAAAAATGATTCCCGTTGCAGAGGAAATGGACGAGAGTCCGACCGAGTTTGAGTTCATAACAGCAGCCGCATTGTTGTATTACTATGAAGAAAAATGTGACGTTGTTGTACTTGAAACGGGACTTGGCGGCAGGCTGGATTCAACCAATATAATCAAGGCACCGTTAGCATCCGTAATAACGTCGGTATCGTTTGATCATATGGGTGTACTCGGAAACACACTTTCTGAGATTTCCGGGGAAAAGTGCGGTATTATCAAAGAAAACTCCGTTACGGTTTCGTATCCGATTCAACACAGAGAAGCTTTTGAGGTTATAAGAAAGACTGCAAAAGAAAAGAACAATTTACTGCTTGTACCCGATGTATCAAAGCTTTCTGTCGAGTATATGGATATAACGGGAACGGTTGCTGTATACGACGGATTGAGGTTCAGACTGAAGCTTGTCGGTGAGCATATGGTTTATAATGCAATAACTGCAGTAACAACGCTCAAGGCGGTGCGTGAAAGAGGTTTACCGAATATCACCGACAAGGCGATTGTCGATGGGATTGCACGTACGGTAATGCCTGCACGAATGCAGCTTGTCTGTGACAGTCCGATGATAATTATTGACGGTGGTCACAATGTCGGTTGTGCCGAGGCGCTCTTCGGATTGACAGATAAATTCCTGAAGGGCAAAAGAATAATCGGCATCTGCGGTCTTATGGCTGACAAAGAATATGAGAATTATGTCAGCAAGATTGCGCCGTGCTTTGAAAAGATAATTACTGTAACTGTCAATAATCCGAGGTCTCTCAGTGCAGCACAGCTTTCCGAATGTGCAGGAAAGTATTGTGACAGCGAGCCGGCTGTCAGTATTAAAGATGCTGTAAAAAGAGCGGTTTCTTTGGCCGGCGACGATGGTGTAGTTGTTGTCTGCGGATCGTTTTATATGGTGAGCGACGTCTGCGAAGCTTTAAAAAATATTATATAAACTACAAAATATGTCAAATATTTTTGTGTCAATCCTTTATCCTTAACGGGTAAAGGATTTTTTATTTTGGAGGTAAGTATGAAAGTCAGGATAAAAAAACAAAATGAGCTTCTGACGGTTTATCTTTGCGGTGAGCTTGACCACCATACTGCAGAGCCTGTCAGAGAGATTATTGACGAAGAAATTGCAAAAGGAAAACCAAAAGTGCTTCGTCTTGATTTTTTGGAAGTTGATTTTATGGACAGCTCAGGCGTCGGACTTGTTATGGGCAGATACAAGAAGCTGAGAGAGTACGGCGGTGCTGTTGAGCTATGTAATATGGGACAAGCCGTCACAAGGATCATGAAGCTTTCGGCTATCGAAAAAATAGCAAAAATAAAGGAGTAAGAATATGAAAAGCACAAATATGATGAAGCTTGAAATCGAAAGTAAATCGGTAAACGAGTCATTTGCAAGAGCGACAGTTTCCGCATTTGCGTCACAGCTTGATCCGACCGTATCGGAGCTGTCGGACATACGCACGGCAGTTAGTGAAGCGGTGACAAACTGTATCGTTCATGCATACAGGGATACTGTCGGAAAAATATACATAACGGCGTTTTTCACGGAAAACAAAACATTTTGCGTCAGAATAAGGGATAAGGGGTGCGGAATAGAGGATATAGAAAAGGCAAAGGAGCCTCTTTTTACAACAGCAGGCGGCGAAAGGGCGGGACTCGGCTTTGCAGTAATGGAGAGCTTTTCGGACAAAATAAAAATCAGTTCCAAGGTAGGTAAAGGAACTACCGTCACACTTTACAAAAAGATCTGCGGCAGGGACGATGCTTAAAGAAAAAAGAGAGAAAATGATAGAGGGAAACCTCGGACTGGTACACTCGTGTGCATCACGCTTTAAGGAAAGAGGAGTGGAATACGATGATCTGTTTCAGGCAGGCTGTGTAGGACTTTGTAAGGCGGCTGACGGATATGACGAAAGCAGAGGCTTTGCCTTTTCAACCTACGCCGTGCCTGTGATTCTGGGAGAGATCAAGCGGCTTTTCCGTGACGGCGGTGCGGTAAAGGTCGGCAGAACATTAAAGGAAAAATCACGAAAAACAGTAAAAATTAAAGAAGAGCTTGAATTAACGCTTGGCAGAGAGCCGACAATTTCGGAGCTGTCCGAAAGAATAGGTGAATCAGAATCGGAAACAGCTTTTTTGCTTAATGCAACGCAACCTGTACTGTCGCTGACAGTCGAAAACGATGACGGAACATCAGAAAAAGACATACCGACAATGAGGGAGGATGACAGAATAATTGATATGATTTCGTTAAGAGAAATTTTATCAAAATTTGATAAAAAAGATAAGATGCTGGTCGAATACAGATATTTTAAAAACCTTACTCAGTCAAGGACGGCAGAGCTTCTGTCAATGTCACAGGTGCAGGTTTCAAGACGAGAAAAGAAGCTTTTGTCAGCCATCAGAAAGGAGATGATCAAATAGAATTCATGTGTATTTAAAGGGCGATTTTGCTTGACATAAAGTGCGGATTATGATATCATCTATTAGATATAAAAGTAATGTGTCGTTTTATGCAACAGAGTCACTTTTTAATACCATGAAAGGAAAGATACAGTAAGTATCGCACGTGTGAAATGGAACTTTTGTTAAAAAATATTCACTATGTTGATTCTGAAAACGAATTATTTGTTGATGAAGTATCCGCAGCATCGGATTTTGACGGTGCTTCTTTTATTAATTGTAATAATTATATTGCTTTTCCCGGTTTTGCTGATGTACACGTACATTTCAGAGAACCGGGATTTATTTATAAAGAAACGATAAAAAGCGGCAGTATGGCGGCATCACGTGGCGGTTATACCGATGTGTGCACAATGCCCAATCTGAAGCCTGTTCCCGATTGCAAAGAATCGCTTGATATCCAGCTCAAGGCTATTCGGGATACTGCTGTTATCCGTGTGCATCCGTATGCTTCGATAACTGTCGGGCAAAACGGCGAAACGCTCTCCGATATGTCTGATCTTTGTGATGCGATAGCTTTCTCCGATGACGGCAAAGGTGTTCAGAATGATGATATGATGAGGCTCGCCATGCAGGAAGCGGTACGACTCGGTAAAATGATTGTTGCTCATTGCGAAGATAACTCACTTCTTTTCGGCGGCTATATTCACGACGGCGAGTATGCACGCATTCATTCGCATAAGGGTATCTGCAGCGAAAGCGAGTGGAGACCCATTGAGCGTGATCTGAAATTAGCCGAGGAAACATGCTGTAAATATCACGTTTGCCACATTTCAACCAAAGAAAGTGTAGAGCTTATCAGACAGGCAAAGAAAATCGGTGTTAATGTTACTTGCGAGACGGCACCGCATTATCTTGTTCTTGATGATATGTGTCTTGAAGAACACGGCAGATTCAAGATGAATCCGCCTATACGCTCAAAGAAAGATAAAGAAGCGCTTATTGAGGGCATAATCGACGGTACGATAGATATGATCGCAACAGATCATGCACCTCACAGCTCGGAGGAAAAGAGCAAAGGTCTTTCGGGTAGTATGATGGGTGTAGTCGGACTTGAAACAGCATTCCCCGTTATGTATACGGAGCTTGTCAAAAAAGGCGTTATCACCTTGAATAAACTGACAGAGCTTATGAGCGTTAATGCGAGAAAGCGTTTCGGATTACCGAAGGCTTCGATAGAAAACGGTAATTTTACCGTGTTTGATCTTAATGATGAATATGTCGTTGATCCGACAGAATTCCTCACTATGGGCAGAAGTACGCCTTTTGACGGCACAAAAGTTTTCGGCAGATGTAAAGTAACTGTATGCGACGGCAAAGTCGTATGGATGGAGGACAAATGAAACAGAGTTTTTACAATGTGATCAGCAATGAAAGAATTGCAAAGAACACTTATAAAATGATTCTTTCGGGTGATACGAGCGATCTCACGGCTACAGGTCAGTTTGTCAATATCAAGCTTGACGGATTCTATCTGCGTAGACCTATTTCCGTTTGTGATTGGGACGAAACAACAATAACATTGATTTATAAGGTTGTCGGTGACGGTACGGAAAAGATGGCAGAGATCGAAGTCGGTACAACGCTTGATGTACTTACAGGTCTCGGCAACGGATATAATACACAAAAAAGCGGCGACAAACCGCTTCTTATCGGCGGCGGTGTCGGTGTTCCTCCTCTTTTTGCACTTTGCAAAAGGCTGATTGAAGAGGGTAAGGAGGTTTCTGTTGTTCTCGGCTTCAATTCTGCGGAAGAAATCTTTCTTAAAGACGATTTTGAAAAAATCGGTGCGAAGGTTTACATTACAACTGCTGACGGAAGCTTTGGGACAAAGGGCTTTGTAACTGATGTTATAAAGGATCTTGAGTACACATATTTCTACACCTGCGGACCGATGCCGATGTTCAAGGCTATCGAAAGCGTTGCAACAACAAGCGGACAGTACAGCTTTGAGGAGCGCATGGGATGCGGCTTCGGTGCCTGTATGGGTTGCAGCTGTAAGACGAAATACGGTAACAAGAGAATCTGTAAGGACGGACCTGTGCTTGAAAGGGAGGAGATTGTATGGTAAATACTAAAGTTAATCTTTGCGGTATCGAGATCGACAATCCCGTTATACCTGCAAGCGGAACTTTCGGCTTCGGTTATGAGTTTGCCGAGCTTTATGACATCAATTGTCTCGGAACATTCTCTTTCAAGGGTACAACAAAGGATCCCCGATTCGGCAATCCCACACCACGTATTGCGGAGTGTACGGCAGGTATGATAAACTCTGTCGGACTCCAGAATCCCGGAGTGGAAAGGGTTATTGATGAAGAGCTTGTTAAGCTCAAAAAGTGCTTCAACAAGCCTGTTATGGCAAATATCAGCGGTTTCTCGCTTGACGAATATATTTATACTTGTGAAAAAATCGATGAACAGGAGCAGGTCGGCTGGCTTGAAGTAAACATCAGCTGTCCCAACGTTCACGGTGGAGGTATGAGCTTCGGTACATCGGCAAAGGCTGCTGCCGAGGTTACAAAAGCGGTCAAGGCTGTAACTAAAAAGCCTGTTATAATCAAGCTTACACCAAATGTTACTGATATCACCGAAATAGCAAAGGCTTGCGAAAGTGAGGGTGCAGACGGACTCAGTCTCATCAACACTCTTCTCGGTATGAGGATTGATCTTAAAACCAAAAAGCCTGTAATCGCTAACAAGATGGGCGGTTTTTCGGGTGCAGCGATCAAGCCTGTTGCCGTCAGAATGGTTTATCAGGTTTATGAGGCGGTCAAAATTCCGATTGTCGGAATGGGCGGTGCTTCTACGGCACAGGATGTCATCGAATTTATGCTTGCAGGCGCTACTGCGGTAGAGATCGGTGCGGCGAACCTTATTGATCCCTTTGCATCAAAGAATATTGTCGATTCTTTGCCGGAGGTTATGGCAAAATACGGTATCAATAATTTAAGTGAATATATAGGAGGAGCACACTAATGGGTAAGGATGTAATCATTGCATTGGATTTTGCGGATGAAAACGAAGTGTTTTCGTTTCTCGATCTTTTCAAGGAGGAAAAGCCGTTTGTAAAGATCGGTATGGAGCTTTATTATTCTCAAGGTCCCGACATTGTTAAAAAGATCAAGGAAAGAGGACACAAGATCTTTGTCGATCTCAAGCTTCATGACATTCCGACAACTGTTAAGAAGTCTATGAAAGTATTGTCAAAGCTTGATGTTGATATGTGCAACCTTCACGCAGCAGGTACTTCTGCTATGATGGAAGCAGCTATCGAAGGACTTACGAGAGAAGACGGTACAAGGCCGCTTCTTATTGCAGTCACACAGCTTACTTCAACAGACGAAGAGCGTATGAGAAATGAGCTTCTCATCAATGAACCGATTGACAAGGTTGTTATGCATTATGCTTATAATGCAAAGAAATCGGGTCTTGACGGTGTTGTTTGTTCGCCGCTTGAAGCAGGCAAGGTTCACGAGGTATGCGGCTCCGATTTTGTAACCGTTACTCCGGGTGTACGCTTTGCAGACGGTGATGTCGGCGATCAGAAGAGAGTTACAACGCCTGCAAAGGCTAATGAAATCGGCTCTGACTATATTGTAGTCGGCAGACCGATCACACAGGCGGAGGATCCTGTAGCAGCTTACAGAAGATGTGTTAATGAATTTGTTAAAGGAGAATAAAGAAATGGATAAGAGAATAGCAGCTGACCTTTTAAAGATCAAGGCAGTATTTTTAAGACCCGAAGAACCCTTTACTTGGGCAAGCGGTATCAAAAGTCCGATTTACTGTGATAACAGACTTACACTCACATCGGTAGAAGTTCGTAACGATGTTGAAGAGGGACTTGCAGCTCTTGTAAAAGAGCACTTCCCCGAAGCAGAAGTTCTTATGGGAACGAGCACGGCAGGTATTGCTCATGCTGCAATTACCGCGCATCTTCTCTCTATGCCGATGGGATATGTCCGTTCGGGCAACAAGGATCACGGCAGACAGAACAGAATTGAAGGTAAGCTTGAAAAAGGTCAGAAGGTAGTAGTTGTTGAAGATCTTATTTCAACAGGCGGCAGTGTAATCGACGTTGTTGATGCACTTCGTGAAGCAGGTGCAGAGGTGCTCGGTATTGTCAGCATCTTTACTTACGGTATGAAAAAAGGACTTGACAGACTGGCAGAGGCCAATGTTGTCAATTACAGTCTGACCAATCTTGACTGTATTGCCGAGATAGCAGAACAGCAGGGATATATCAAGGAAGGCGATAAAGAAAAGCTTATCAACTTCAGAAACAATCCGAGCGATGAAAGCTGGATAACAAAATAAATCCGAAAGGATGCACAGAATGAGAAATCTTATTGACATACGGGATTTGTCCGTAAAAGAGATTGAAGAGCTTATCGCTGTTGCGGATGACATTATCGAGAATCCTGAAAAATATGCTGAGAAGTGCAGACATAAAAAACTTGCTACGCTTTTCTTTGAACCGTCAACCAGAACAAGACTCAGTTTTGAAGCTGCTATGTATGAGCTTGGCGGCAATGTTTTAGGTTTTTCCGAGGCTCAGAGCAGCTCTGCGGCAAAGGGAGAAAGTGTAGCTGATACCGTCAGAACAGTCAGCTGTTATGCGGATATTATCGCTATGCGTCATCCGAAAGAGGGTGCTCCGCTTGTTGCATCAACAGCATCCGAGGTTCCGATTATCAATGCAGGTGACGGCGGTCATAATCATCCGACACAGACATTAACCGATCTTTTGACAATCAAACGTGAAACAGGCAGACTCTGTAACCTTACGGTCGGCTTCTGCGGTGACCTTAAATTCGGAAGAACCGTTCACTCTCTGATTTCCGCTTTATCAAGATATACAGGAATAAAGATTGTTCTTATCTCTCCCGACGAGCTTAAGTTACCGGGCTATATCAAAGAAGAGGCTCTTAATGCGAATAACATTCCTTATGAGCAGACAACCGATCTTGAGTCAGTTATGCCCGAGCTTGACATACTTTATATGACAAGGGTTCAGCGTGAACGCTTCTTTAACGAAGAAGATTATTTAAGACTTAAGGACAGCTATATTCTGACTCCTGAAAAGCTTAAGAATGCTAAACAGTCACTTCGTATTCTTCATCCGCTTCCCAGAGTCAATGAAATCTCTCGTGAGGTTGACAAGGACGAGCGTGCTTGCTATTTCAGACAGGTCAGATATGGTAAATATATCAGAATGGCACTCATTCTGATGCTCTTGGGGGTAGAATAATGAGAATTGACGAAATAACCAACGGCATTGTTATTGATCATATCAAGGCCGGCAAGGGTATGCAGATTTACCATTTTTTAAAGCTCGGCGAGCTTGACTGTCCTGTTGCCATTATTAAGAATGTCAACAGTCACCGTATGGGTAAAAAAGATCTGATCAAGGTTGATACTCCGATGGACATTGATCTGGATGTTCTCGGTTATATTGATGCAGGGATAACAGTAAACATAATCAAGGATGGTAAGCGTGTCAACAAGTTGAATCCTACTTTACCTGAAAAGCTTGTTAATGTTATTAAATGCAAAAATCCCCGTTGTATTACTACAACAGAGCAGGAGATTGACCAGATATTCAAGCTCACAGATAAGGAAAAAAAGGTCTATCGCTGTGCTTATTGTGAGACTAAATATTCTTCTGATTAATTGACTGATTTTCAATTTTGTGGTATAATTTCTGTACCAAGTTGGTTCAATAATTAAAATTGGAGGTTAAAAAATGAAGAAAACAAGTAAGAAAATACTTAGCGTGATTCTTTGTTTAACAATGATCTTCACTCTTTTCTCAGTTGCTGCAAGTGCTGATGAAGCTGCAACACCGGAAACAGGTGATGTTTTCAGAATCAGCTGTTCTGTCAACGGTGATACGGCAACTCAAAGAGGTTTCTGCTGGTACACAAAGGAAAGCTGTGAAACAAAGATTTCTGTTTTTGCAGGAGATGTTGATGTTACCGAATCTCTTACTCTCTGTGATGTGGTTTCAGAAGAGTGGGAAGGCAACTTTATGCACAAGGTTCTTGTAAAAGGACTTACGGCAGGTACAGATTATACTTACCGCATCTACGGTCCCAACGGCACTTATGCAGACGGTAGTTTTTCTACGGATGACGGTGACGATAAAGTAGAGTTTATCGGTATCGCAGACGTTCAGGCGAGCAATCTCAACAACTTCCTTAAAGGTGCAAGAACCGCTAAGGCTGCTGTTGAAACAATGCCGAATGCAGATTTTGTCGTAACTCTCGGTGACTACACAAACGACAGCACAAACGAAGAATGGGATTATAACGCAATAGCGTTTGACGGCATCAATTCGGGCGTTACACAGGTTCCCGTTGCAGGCAACCATGACGGTCTCGGTGTCTGGAATTGGTTCAACAATATGTTCTGTGTTGATACAAGTGAAAGTGTACAGACACTCAACGGTATGAACTATTCTTTCGACTACGGCAATGTTCACTTTGCTGTTGTCAATACAAATGACCTTCTGTCTGTTTCCGTTCCTCAGCTTGTATGGCTCAAAAAGGACCTTATGAGCACTGATGCAGACTGGAAAGTAGTATTTATGCACAAGAGTCCTTATTCACTCGGTAAGGATACAAAGTGGCCTGATACACTTTATCTTCAGGAATCTCTTGAAAGCGTTCTTAACGACTGCAATGTTGACCTTGTTATGTCAGGTCACGATCATCAGTATCTTCGCACAAAGCCCTTAAAGAACAATAAGGTTGACGAAGACGGTACAGTTTACGTTCTTGCAGGTACTGCAGGAAGCAAGCGTTACGAGATCCGTGAATTCATTCTCGGTCATTTCCTTAAAGAGAATATGGTTGCAGCTATGACTGTTCAGAAGGATGGCTACGGTAACTACTGGGATGGCACATCCTTTGACAACACAAAGGAAACGAACATCGGCGGATGCTTCAACACTATCTCTGTTGATGGCGGTAAACTCACTTACACAGCATATATCATCAAGGATAAGACTGACCCCAACGATGAAACAGAAGAGGATGTTATCACTGTAATCGACCAGTTTACGATTGAAAAGGAACAGGGCGAGAACGAGATTGAGTATACAGGTGACAAAACAACATCAAAGGCAGCTTATATTGCAGGTGCTGTTCCGTCGTTACTCGGACTTGTCAGCTACACGCTTATTAACTGGCTTCCCAGATTCCTTGTAATGCTTCCCAAGCTTGTTTATGTTTACATTACTCAGGATGTATTTTAATTAACTCAATAATAAGTTTAAAAGCGGAGTGATTCAGTTCACTCCGCTTTTAATATGTATTTAATTATTTATTGATGATGTTTTTTCCGTCAAACAGGATAACTCCAAAGCCGCCGCCTGTGGGCTTGCCTGCCATAAGTCTTTCTGCATAAGCTTTTCTGAGGGATGTATCCTGAGGAAGCTCGTTGGCAGGAAGATCTTTGTATTTGCCGAAAACTCTCCAGCAATCACCGAAAGTGTCGTTGTCATGACTTTCGATTATGTCAAAGCAGTTGATAAACTTCATGAGGTTGCCGTCAGGGTAAAAATCCTTGTTCTCTTTATACAGGAGCCATGAACCGCAGACGAAGACCATTATTCCGTCCTTGCGAACAAATTCGGAATAGAATTTATAGGCTCTTTCTAAAGCGTCATAAACTGATTCGATGGGAAGTCTGCCGAGCGAGGGAATATGGATATTTATAACAGATTCGCCGTTTTCTACCTTGATTCCATTGAACTCATATCCGTTTTCGGGACCGAAATCAGTTTCTTCAAACTGAAGTCTGCCAAGTGCGAATCTCGAAACGTTAAAGAATCCTCTGAACCATGATGCGACAAATGAACCCCAGATGCCGTAAACGTCGTGACACTCGATAAGCTTTGCGCGGAGGTCACACATAGAGTCCCAATAGATCGACTCATCGATGCCTTCTTTTTCATAACGAGCCTTAAGATCGTAAGCAGAATACATAAAGAAGAAGAGTTCGGAAGTGTACTCGTGAGCACCGAACTTTTCTCCAAGGCTTACCATTTTGTCGAGATGAGTATGGATGTCATCAAAATCCTGATTGATACAGGTATTATAGATTTCATCAAACTCTGCTTTGTACTCGTCAGAAGCCAGAAGCTTGCTGTTCACATTACGGAACGTGTCTCTGGACTCTTCAGGAAAAGCAATTTTTTCCATCAATTCTTCAAAAAAAGCTGAAAGATCTCTCATAAAAATATATCTCCTCTAATAAAATTAAAAGCAAGGGGGAATTAAATGAAGCGTATATTGATCTGCGTTCTGGTTGCGATGACATTATTCGGCTGTGAAAAAAGCTGCAATATCGACATAATAGAGTTTTGTAAAAGATTTAATGCCGAATCGCAGACATTAAAGCTGACCGAAGAAATGCTGATGCGTGACGAGTCAAGTGGGGTATATCTGATATTTGTCGGGGAAAATGATACGTCACTTTTGAAGGTTGTCTGTGATGATAAAAACGTGGTATCCGCGTTTACGGTTACGGGACCTGATAAAGAATCAGTAACCGTTGTAGCGGAAAAAGCCGTCACGGCATCAGGCAAACAGGGTTTTGATTTGTATAAGTCGGATGGATATTACACTGCGGTGTGCGTCTGATTATTAAGACTTGGCGGCAGCTTTTCTTTCTCTGTATTCTTCTTTGAGAATTGTGTTGACTTTTTCAAGGTCTGACGATACGAAGCCGTCAACGCCGAGAGTGGCAAGAGCCTTTACGGAATCTGTATCGATATCTTTAAGTATAAGTGCGATGCCCGAATTCTTTGCGTATGCTATAAACTTTTCGCTGCTGAATTTGCCGAAAAATCCGTTGTCAGCAACGGTGTAGACGATTTCAAATGAAGCTTCGGCAGGTTTGTCGGACAAGCAGTTGACGAAGAGTTTTTTTGCTTCCTTTTCGGTAGCACTTCTGAGCATTTCGGGGTAGTTTTCGTCAATGTATTTTGCGGTATCTTCGCTATCAGGGCAGAAGAAGAAAAACTCCGGGAAACCGATTTCGGTAAATACTCTGTTTACTTCATAAACGCCTTCGGTTTTGTCTGCAATTTCATCGGGATTGTAAAAGCTGAATGCGAACAATGGAAGATCGGCGCGCTGATCGTTGAACCAGGTAACAAACTCTTCAACCGTAAGAATATTTACAAGAGAGAGTTCCTCGTCGCTTGTGTAAGGTTTATAAAAATACTGACCGTTTTCATCGGCATAATTATAAGCGAGATTGACTTTTCTCAGCTCTTCCAATGTAAGGTCGCAGATCTTATTTGTGCCTTCATATAAAATTGAAGCATTACTGTATGTTGACAGCTCGTCAGAGAAAACGACAAACTGACCGTCTCTTGTCTGCTGAAGCTTTACATCGATTACAGAGGCGTTGTGACGGTTAGTGTTATAATAGCTTTCGAGTCCTAAAAGAGTCTCAAAAACACCGTCAATACAGTAGGGAGCAGAGGACACGGCGTATGCACGCGATTTTGAATAGAAAGATGAAGAGCGTTCTTCGACTTCAACCCTTTCAGGAACATTGTTAAGTGATGAGAAATAAGCGCCGAACAGACCTCCGACTATTGCAATAACAACAACACAGCAGATGACTGCAATTAATGCTTTTTTATTCTTTTTCATTTAAAAAACACCTTTCTGACAATACTAAGAGTATTATACATTTTATCAGAGTATATTGCAAGCATAAAATTTACGAAGCAGTATAACTTATTTGTTGAAACAGATTATTGTGTCTGCTTTTTCAGCGACAGAATACGAGGTATGTCCGTCTTTTACCTTGCGATCAATTCTGTATATCGTACCGTCACCGTCAACCATACAAATCGGGGCATTCGGAATTCTTCTGTGTATTGATTCAATAAAATTTGTTCCGTTCTTTCCCGGGAAACCGGTAACAAGGATACATTCTTCTTTTTTTGAAACTGTTTCGGCAATTTTTTCTATCGGATTGTCGCTGAAATAAACCGTCATTTCTGCACCGAATCTTAATGAACACTCGTTAAGTGAGGTGAGTGTTTCTATATCGGGGTGAAAACATTGCTTTGACGGATATACACTGATTATACCGAGTGTTGTGTTTTCTTCATCAGCAATCAATCTGCCTGCTTCAATCAGCTGTTTGCATGACTGCTGTGCCGTAACACAGACCAGTACGTGGCGTTTTGTACTCATAATGTCACCATCCTTTACTTGAATGATAACATATAATTGTTAACAAATATGAACAAAACGGTGAATTATTAAAAAAGATCTCCGCACAGTCTGTACGGAGATCTCGGAGATATTTATAGCGTTTATTTTTATTTCAGAGAATCGTAGATTTCTTTTGTATCTCTCGCGATAACAAGCTCTTCATTTGTGGGAAGAACGAATACACGAACGGCAGACTCTGATGTGGAAATCTCACCCTCAGCGCCTCTTCTGAGTGTTTCGTTAACTGCGGGATCAATCTTGATTCCGAGATAGGAAAGATTGTTACAGATGTGCTCACGCATATCAACAGCATTTTCGCCTACGCCGCCTGTGAATACGATTGCATCAACGCCGTCCATAGCTGCGATATAGCTGCCGATGAACTTTCTGATCTGATATCTCTGCATTCTTCTTGCAAGATCTGCGCGCTCGTTGCCTTCTTTAACAGCAGCGGTAAGGTCGCGGTCATCGCTGGATACGCCGGAAATACCGAGAGTACCTGACTTTTTGTTAAGAACCTTGTCTGTTTCTTCGGGTGTCCAGCCTTCTTTTTGCTGAAGATAAACAACAACAGAGGGGTCAATGCCACCGCAACGTGTGCCCATGATGAAACCGTCAAGGGGAGTCAGACCCATAGATGTGTCAATAACCTTACCGTTCTTGACTGCGGTAATGGAAGAGCCGTTACCGATGTGGCAAGTGACGATCTTGAGATCTTCGACATTTTTGCCCATAACTTCTGCACAGCGTGCGCTTACATAGCGGTGAGAAGTGCCATGGAAGCCGTAACGGCGAACCTGATATTTTTCATAGTATTCATAAGGAATTGCAAACATATATGCTTCATCGGGCATAGTGGAATGGAATGCATTGTCAAAAACAACAACCTCGGGAACGTCCTTGCCGAAAACATCCATACAAGCACGGATACCCTGAATATGTGCGGGATTGTGGAGGGGAGCTAAATCGCAAAGACTTTCGATGCCTGCGATAACTTCGTCAGTAACAAGCATACTCTTGTTGAACAAAGCGCCGCCCTGAACAACTCTGTGACCTACTGCTGCAATTTCGGAAAGATCATCAATAACCTTGCAGTCGCCTTCGGTAAGAGCTTTTTTAACTTCAAGGAAAGCTGCGGTATGGTTGGGAAGATCAACGATTGTCTCAAAGCTTCTGCCGTCAGCTGTTTTGCCGCCGATAAGGCTGCCGTCAAGACCGATGCGTTCGCAGTTGCCTTTTGCAATCATCTGCTCATTGTCCATATTTATGAGCTGATACTTAAGAGAAGAGCTGCCTGCATTAATTACGAGAATATTCATTTTTTACCTCCGTGAACTGATTTTACTTGAAATAAATCTTCATCTGTAGTATTATATAACTAATAGGGATTTTTTTCAAGTCTTTTTAAAATATAGTGTGTTTTTGTTCATTTTTTGTTAATTTATTTATGTTAAAATAAGTAAAGTTTTACAAAACTTTACTATCAGAAGGAGGAATAATTTTGATTGAGGTCAAAAACCTTGTAAAAAAGTACGGTGATCATATAGCTGTTGACAATATCAGCTTTACCGTACAAAAAGGTAAGATTTACGGTTTTCTCGGACCCAACGGCGCAGGTAAATCCACTACTATGAACATTATTACAGGCTGTCTTGCCGCTACTTCGGGAGAAGTAACGATAAACGGCTACGATATTTTTAAAGATGCTCTTAAAGCAAAGGCATCTGTCGGATATCTGCCTGAACAGCCTCCGCTGTATACGGATATGACCCCGTCAGAATACCTTCTGTTTGTCGGTCAGCTTAAAGGTATCAGAAAGAATAACCTTAAAAAGGCTGTCGAAACGGTTATCGAAAAAACGGGTCTTTCCGATGTCCGTGACAGGCTTATCAAGAATCTTTCAAAAGGATATAAGCAGAGAGTAGGTCTTGCTCAGGCGATTTTAGGTGATCCCGAGGTGATTATTCTTGACGAGCCGACGGTAGGTCTTGACCCTGCTCAGATTGTAGAAATCCGTAATGTCATAAAGTCTCTTGCTGAAAATCATACCGTCATTTTCAGCAGTCATATTCTTTCGGAAGTTAACGAGATATGTGATCACATTCTTATTATCTCTCACGGAAAGATTGTTGCCGAGAACACTCCGGAAAATCTTGAAGAAGCCTTTGTTTCGGGTTACTCCATCAGCCTGACTGTCAAGGGCGATCCTGAGAGAATAGAGAGCGTTGTCGGTGCTGTTGAAGGTATCGATTCGTTCGATATTACTCCGGATGAAGACGGAAAGACTGATATTGTTATAGAATGTGCAAAGGATTCTGATGTTTCGCAGCGCTTGTCGAAGGCGTTGTTTGAGAATGACTATTATATTCTCAGGCTTGAAGAAAAGAAAGCGACGCTTGAAGATGTATTTATGGAGCTTGTCACTACTGATGCTGTGATTGAGGAAGTTCCTGAAGAAGCTCTTGAGGTTGATGCGGATGCGGTCAATAACGGCGAAGTCAAGAGTGTTTGGGATGAGCATATGACAGAGGATGATGCACAACCCGAAGAGTCCGAAGAAAAGGAGGAAGAGTAATATGAGTGCAATCTATAAAAAAGAGCTGAAATCATTTTTCAGCAATGTGACAGGGTTTGTGTTTATTGCTTTTTTTCTTGCCGTAATCGGAATTTATGCGGGAATAATATGCTTCACACAAGGTTCACCGTCATTTGAATACATTTATTTTAATGTTTCGTTTGTATTTCTTATTGCTGTACCCATTCTTACGATGAGATCGTTTTCGGAAGAAAGAAAGCAGAAACGGATCAGCTTCTGTTTTCATTACCGATCAGGACAAGTGCTATTGTACTCGGCAAGTATTTTGCTATGCTTACGGTATATGCTGTTCCCGTTGCCGTCAGCTGTATTTATCCGCTGATTTTGTCTCTGTTTGACCCGGCGGGATTCATTTCTTATACTGCTGTATACTCAACGGCACTTGCATTTTTCCTTCTCGGTGCGGCACTTATTGCTATAGGTATGCTGATGTCTTCTGTTACGGAAAACCAGATAATAGCGGCAATACTCAGCTTCGGCGCGGTGTTTATCTGTTATATGATGGATTCATTGTCAGGCTTTATTCCTACAGCGTCGTCAGTATCGCTTATAGGATTAGCGGTTCTCAGTCTTATCGTTTCACTTATTGTTTATTTCTTTACAAAAAGCAGTAACATAGCTTGGATTTTATTTGTTATACTTGATTTACCGCTTATTATAATAAGCTTTGTTGATCCGACTTTGCTTGAGGGGCTTCTTCCCACGGTTCTCGGAACTCTGTCGGTTTTCGGTCGTTTCAACAGCTTTGCAAACGGAATTTTTGACGTTAAATCAATCGTATATTTCCTTTCTGTCATTGTTTTATTTAATGTGTTTACAATTCAGTCATTTGATAAAAGGAGGTGGAGCTGATGAAAAAGAGAGATTTGAAGAAAAAGTCTAATGCTAAGACAATCAAAGCAGGCAGCTACAGTCTTGCAGTCTGCGCTGTTGCTCTTGCAGCTGTTGTTATTGTCAATCTTTTGGTTGCAGCTCTTCCTGCAAGATTTACCGAAAAAGATATAAGTGCAAGCGGTCTTTACACAATAGGCGACTACTCCAGAAAGATTACGGAAGCCATTGATACGGATGTAAAGATTTATCATCTTGCGACAAAGGCGAACATCGATGATACGCTCACATCACTCCTTACACGTTATTCCGAAATCAACGATCACATAGAGGTTGAGGTGTGTGATCCTGAGCTTACTCAGATTGCATCAAAGTATACCGATGAACAGGTGTCTGAAAACAGTCTTATCTTTGTATCCGATAAGAGGAGCAAGGTTGTTGACGTGGCGGAAATCTATGAGTACAGCTCACAGATGCAGCAGTATGCGTATTACGGATATGAGGTATATCCGGATGTTTTTGACGGTGAAAGTGAGATAACCTCTGCGCTTGATTTTGTTACAACAGATACTTTGCCTGTTGTTTATTATCTTACGGGACATAACGAGTACAGTATGATCACGGCAGTAGAAAAAGAGATTATGGCACAGAATATCGCGCTTAACGAGCTTGATCTTATGCTTCAGAAGACTGTACCCGATGATTGTGAATGTCTGATAATTCTTTCTCCTTCGGTTGATATTACGGAAAAAGAGTTTGAGGCTATTGTTGAGTATCTGAACAACGGCGGCAGAGTCTTTTTGACAACGCTTATAAATGAAGAAGGTGTTACTACACCGAACTTTGATCTTTTGCTTGAAGAGCTGGGTCTTGAAACAGAAGAGGGAATGATTATTGAGGGTGATCAGAATGCTTATTACTATTCGCCCAACTATCTGATTCCCACGGTTGTCAATCACGACATTACCGATCCCATACGCGACGGCGGATTCCGTGTATTGCTTCCCGTAACACAGAGCATAAAGCCGCTTGATTCTTACCGCAGCTCACTTACGGTAAAGTCTTTATTTACCACCACGGATAAGGCGTTCCGCAGAACGGACCTTACCAACACCTCTATCGAGCAGTCGGATGGAGATATCGGCGGTGTGTTCAATCTCGGATATGCTGTCAGCGAAACTATCGGTGATAAAGAAATGAAAGCGGTAGTTCTTTCCACACCGTTTTTCCTTGATGAAAACTTTGTAGCTTTCTCGGGCAACCTTAATCTGTTGCTTAATTCTCTTAAATGGATGTGTAATCTGGAAGAAAAGATCTCTGTAGTCGATGCTAAATCTCTTTCGGCTGAAGGTAATCTTGAAGTCAGCTCTTCAAGCGGATTGATTATAACTGCCGTAATAGTGATAGTTATACCGCTTATAATGCTTGTAACAGGCGTAGTAATCTTTGTCAGGAGGAAAAAACGCTGATGAGCAAGGGTAAAAAGCTTGTTTTAATGCTTCTTTTGATTCTTGTTTTGATAGGAGCTTATTTTGCTGTTACTCATTTTTTGAGCGAAGATGATTCTGTACCGCCTGCCGAGACGAGCGATGAATCAATTCTGATTGATGCGTTAAGAGCTGATGATGTAGAAAAGATTCACTATATTTACGGCGAAGAGGATATTACTCTTTCAAAACGGGAGGGAACATGGTTCCTTGAGGGTGACGATAAGTTCCCTGTAAATCAGGTTTCTGCTTCGGAGCTTGCAACGTCAGCAGAAAATCTTATGGCGTTGAGATTAATCAGCGACACGAGCGATTGTTTTGCCGATTACGGATTGGCACAGCCGTCAGTTGCGTATGTGTACACGCTGAAAGATGCAAAAACAGTAACATTCTTTATCGGAGATTATAACAATTTCAGTGATTCTTATTATTTGAATGTTCAGGGCGAAGAAAAGGTCTATCTTGTCCCTGCGTCTTTTGTTGCTCTGTTTGAAAAAGGTCGGACGGATCTTGCTGATGTCGAGCCTCTGAGCGAAATATCTACAGAACAAGTAAGGGGAGTCAAGTGGTCACTTGATTCGGTTCTGTCTGAAATTTTTATGTCAGATGAAGGACTGGAAACTGTTTATACAGACAGCTATACCTGGTTTACTGATGAAGTGACTCCCATTGACACGGATAAAGCGACAGAGCTTGCAGGTCTTCTGGTATCCTTCAAACAAAGCGGATGTGCCGATTATTCTGCAGGTCAGGATGAATTATCTTCATACGGTTTTGATGAGCCTGTTTTTTCTGCAACAATTGATTATGTAGTATCGACAGAGGTTGAGACCGGTGAGTTGGATGTTAATGAATTGCCCAAAACAGAAACAAAGAATACTGATATGACGCTCAGTATTATTGTCGGCGGTCAGCACAATGACGGCAGATATTATCTGAAGTGCCTTGATTCGGATATTGTTTATCTGATTGATCCCGAGTATATCGATAATATTCGCTCATTTGATCTTATGACACTTCGTTACTCGGATGTTTGCCTGATTGATGTCGAAGAGATCAACTCCATGGAGATTTCTTATGGCGGAAAAACCCGACTTATACAAATCAGTCACGGTAAGGATGAAAGCGGAAACCCGACTGCTGAGTATACTCTTGACGGGCAGGTTTTGACTGCTGTTGATTTTTACAATATATATTCTTCTGTTCAGAGCATCGTTTCCGAAGGTATCACGGATAAGAGTGTGACGGAGAGTGAAGCATATATCACTATTAATTTTAAGCTCAGCAGAGAAGGCTTTGCCGATATGACACTTCGCTTTATACCGTTTGACAGAAGCTTTTATGTTGTTGACTTTAACGGCAGGTGCGATATACTTGTCAATAAACGAGATGTTGAAAATATTGCGACATCACTTGATAATCTGAAAGGTTAATTATGAAAATTGCCGGAATCATAGCTGAATATAACCCTTTTCACAACGGTCACGCATACCATCTCGGTATGACGCGTGAGCGCGCTGATGCGGTTGTTGCAGTTATGTCCGGCAATTTTGTTCAAAGGGCAGAACCTGCGATTCTGAACAAGTTTGCGCGTGCGAGGGCTGCTGTTGAGTGCGGAGCGGATCTTGTGATCGAACTTCCGACTTCCTGGGCAATGTCTACAGCTCAACGCTTTGCGAGGGGCGCTGTAGGTATTCTTGACTCGCTCGGTTGTGTTGATTTTTTGAGCTTCGGCAGCGAAAGTGCTGATCTGACTTTGATTTTAAAAGCAGCAGAAGCTGTTGATTCAAAAGAAGTTTCCGGTTATATCAGACAAAATCTGACGGCGGGAAAAACGTTTGCGAGTGTTCGCGAAGATGCGGTTAAAGAGTTTTTTGGCGCAGATACCGCATCTGTTCTTTCTGCTCCCAACGATATTCTCGGTGTAGAGTATTGCAGAGCACTGTTGAATCTCGGATCTTCTGTCACGCCCTGTCCCGTAAAAAGAATTAATGCGGATCATAACAGTGAAGAGTGTCGTGACGGATTTGCAAGTGCATCTTTAATCAGGTCAATGATACGAAAAGGTGAGAGTGTGTCGTTGCTTTTGCCACCGGAAAGTATGGCTGTACTTGATAAAGAGTTGAAAGAGCGAACTGCCCCTTCTTCGATTGAATATCTTGAGCGTGCGGTTTTGCTGAAGCTTCGTCTTATGACTCCTTCCGAATTAGCCGGATTTCCTGACATTTCGGAAGGCATCGAAAACAGGATAATTGATGCGGCAAAAAGATGCAGTACGCTTCAGGAACTGTATGATGCCGTTAAAACAAAGCGTTATACACATTCGAGGGTCAGACGAATAGTAATGTCTGTACTTCTTGATGTCAATTACAGGCTTGATTATGTACCGTATGCACGTGTGCTTGCGTTCAACAGCGTTGGTGCAGAGGTCTTGAGAAAGGCTAAAAAAACTACCCGTATTCCGATAATTACAAAGAAGTCTGAACTCGATTTCTGCAATGATATTGTTAAAAATGCTTTTGAATCTGAATGTCGGGCGTCGGAGATTTTTTCGATGTTAACCGGATGCGTGCCTGATTTCGGTACTGAATTCACAAATAAGATATATATAAAGAAGCTGTAAAAAGGTGCTGCGATTGACGAGGCTTGTTCGTAGAATAAATCACAAAATATTAATACAAACTGATTTTTCAGCATTTAAGGGGATTCTGACAGTAATCAAAACTGCAGGAATCCCCTTGATTTATATAGTTTTATTCGATCTGCGCTTTTTTTACAGCCTCTTTTGTTATAATTCGGACAGGAAGTGAATATATTTCTTTTGAAGTACAGATAAAGGAGATTATTCTATGGATCTGAATTTAAAGACTTTTACATTAGGAGAGGTCAGAACCGTTCTTGATACAACAGCTGACAATCCGTTTGATTTTGATGTGAATCTGCCGGATTATTTTCCTGATATTCAACGAGTGCTGAAATGTATCGTGACTCCGGGTATCAGCGCCTCTAACTCGGTAGCAGGCAGGGCAATGGCTGAGGGCAACGCTCTGATGCGTATTATTTACAGTGCAGATGATAAAAAGATCTATTGCTATGAGCAGTCATTTCCGTTTTCAAAAAGTGTTGAGGATTCTTCGCTTACCGGTAACGACTCACTGATTACTACCGTCAAAACAGACTATGTCAACTGCCGTGCAACCGGACAGAGAAGACTGAGCGTCAGCGGTGTTATATCAATAAGATTCACGGTAAAATCGCGCACGGAAAGACGGTTTGTATGCGGATGCGACAATTCCGACGTTCAGTTGCAGACAAAGCGTATTGATACCGTCAGCACAGTCGGTTGTTGTGCAAAAAGTTTTGCAATGAGCGAGGTAGCTCAGCTTGGCAGTGGTTTTGAGCCTGTTGATAAGCTTATAAACGCTTCGGCACATATAGTTGTTGACAGCTCGAAGGCTGTGAGCGGCAAAATCCTGATAAAAGGAAATCTGATTGTTGACATTGTATACAGATCCGATTCTGATACAGTCGAGTCGTCTGTGTTCAGACACACGATGCCTGTCAGTCAGATCATTGAAGCGCAGGGTGCGACAGAGGATAGTATAAATGATATATATATAAAAGTAAGCGATCTTAATATCATGCCGAAAGCAGATGCCGGTGGTATAAAAAATCAGGTTGAAATTGCCGTTAAAGTTGATGCTTTTATTGTTTCTGATACAAAAATTGAAACTGAAGTCGTCAATGATGCATATTCACTTTCCGGTGAGCTGTGCGGCAAGTACGAAAACATAGCTGTTAAAAAGGCTATTGACAAAGTTTCTGAAACAGTAACGTCGAGTAAGACTTTTGAAATGAATTCGGACGGTGTTACATCGGTTATTGCCGCTTGGAGTAATGGGATCAGACATACGTACAAAGTAAAGGGTAAAGAGCTGATTGTAAACGGAAGCGTGTCTGTAATGATGCTTTTGACCGACAGAGAAAAAGAGCCGTACCCCGTCGAAAAGGAGCTTGAGTTTGAATATATTAAACGATTGAACGTGGATTCAGATAATGTCGGTTTTGATCCGATGATTCAGGTGAGTGTCTGCAGAGGAAGTGTTGAATCAACTGATTCAGTAACAGTAAAAGCAGATGTAGAAATTAACGGAAGTATTTATGCATATACAGACAAAAGAGTTTTAACTGACTGCACCGTTAATGAGATTGCCGAAGAAAGCAAGAATATACCACCGATTATGATTTACTTTGCACAGGAGGGGGAAGAGATCTGGGATATTGCCAGAAAATACAGAACGACCCCCGACAGCATCAAGACAGAAAACGATCTGACTGACGACAACTTCGGTGAAAAAAGAATGATTGTGATACCATCTGTGTATTAAAAGTGAAAGGGGGATGTAAAACGAAAGTTTTACATCCCCACAGACTGTCGATAAAGGCACCGAGAACACGCACATTGTTATAAAAAGCAATCGGAATTTGTAAGGGGAAAACCGATCGTGTCATTCTGAGGTTGAAGCTGAAGAATCTTTTGGTAATTATTTATGTGCGTTTGACGTGTTTTTGCCCTCTCGCAGTACCTTTGTACAGCTTCGGGACAAAGAACACGCCATCTCGGCACCTTTCCCGACGTCTGTCAGACTGTCGATAAAGGCACCGAGAACACGCACATTATTACAAAGAGCCTTCGGCAAACAGCTAACCAATCGGGTCATTCCGAGCATAGCGAGGAATCTTTAATAAATTGCGGAGAAACGACGAAACTTTAATGTGCGTTTGTCGCGTTTTTGCCCTCTCGCAGTACCTTTGTACAGCTTCGGGGCAAAGAACACGTCATCTCGTCACCTTTCCCGAAGTCTCCCTGCTTGCCGAAAAATAATTTTTCGACAAGCAGAGGGGATGCAAAACGAAAGTTTTACATCCCCATCCGTATTATTGCTTTTTTTCTGTATTATCTACAGAATAATCTTTTTTGAAGCCGTGAGCGCCGAAGATTTGCCAATTGCCCGTACCAAGACGTTCAAATATCATTTTTCGCTCGACGGCACACAGCTGCGGATCTGTATCGACGGAAGTCATAAGAATAGGTGCATACTTGTTGTATTTTGCCTGATCTTGTGTAAAGCCTTTAATATTAATATATGTATCACCGGTAAACGCAATTTTATTGCCGTAGTCAATCAGAATGAGCTCACCGGGAAGGTGTCCGCCTTTTCCTTCGTAAACCTCAAAATGAAGATCGAAAACGTCCCAGAATCCTGTCTGGATAATGGGTGAGTCCGAATCCGACCTATCGTTGTTAATAATTCTGATTTTATCCGGCGAAGTCGGTTGATACCCTGTCAGTATTTTACAGATATTGATATAGGGCTTGTGGAGCTTGTTTTGTTCACGGAATCCGTCCTTGCCGTTGTACTCATTAGACAGGCACTCTGCGCTTTTTTTACTTGCGATTATTTCGTCAAATAAAGAAAGAAGTCCGCAATGATCAACGTCCGCATGAGTAATAAATACTGTTTTTTTCATATTGTCGTAATCGGGCAGGATTTTTCTGAATATTTTTAACATCTCTTCGCGATAACAAGCATATCCGCAGTCAATAAAAAGTGCGTTGTTGCCATTACGGATAATTGCGGTATTACTTCCGCAGGGCGGTTCGATCAGTATAATATCTGTTTTATCCGTGATTTTGTGATTGGTAATCCTCGGATTAAATTGTTCGGCTTTGTGCGAAGCGAGAAGCTCTGCAAACCATCCGATACTGTCAAAAGTGCGATACGGAGACAAGCCTTGTTCATCGAGCGTCTGCATGGCAAGGTTAATATTAATCAGCAATCTGTCCTTCACGTTATCGGATATATCAATATTTTTAGAAATATCCGCTATGAAGCTGTTATAAAAAATGCTGTTGTCATATACCTTTTCGGTATGGCTGTAGTCAATAACTCTTACTCTGCAGATTTTTTCGGCATCGCAAATGAATTGTGAAATCTTGTTTGCATCATCTACGAAAAGTCCCATCTTGAACAATTGGTAGTCACTGCCGTTTTCTTGTGAGCTGATGTAAGAGATGTTGAAATCGAACTTATCAATGAGCTTAAGCACTTCGGTAACGCTGCCGGGCTTGTCAGGCAAACAAAACTCCAACAAAACAATGTTCTGCTCATTGTTGTGTGGTTGCAGATATCCTATTTCCTTAAGACTGATATCTGCTTGATCAAGTTGTTCTTTTGTACCTTCCGCATCAATAAAAAGCGTGTGAGAATCAATGGCTTTGTTGTAACTGACTCTTGTAATATTGATGCCGAGTTGTGCAAAGCAACTACTTGCTTTTAAAAATGCGCCTATATGATTCGGCATTTTAGTTATGTATGTTTTTTTCAATGTTATCACTCTTTCAGGTTAAAAAAGGCCTACACTATAAAAGTGTAAGCCGTGTGCAGGGTAATCTGATCAGTATACCCACCAAACTCTGCCCCAAAGGAGCCAGCGAATGAGTATGACTATCGGAGTCCAGCCGAGAACAGCACTAAAGAAGTTGGAGAGTGCTCTCATCACAACGGACATATCAAAAGTCGGAACGATTACCTTTTGTTCAAGTATGATATCGGGTGCAGTAACAGGAAATGCCTGGGAATAAAGTATTCCGCCGGGGCCTGTAAGTGTAAAGCGTACATAACATCCGATTTTGTCGCTGTACTCATCAAGATCAAGAGCAGTGAGATTTTCACCTTCGGCAATGATCTCTCCGTCAGAATACCAACGTACATAGTTGAATTCTTCTGCATTGAAAGAGATGGAATCGTTATCCTGATCAATATTAAGACGAGTTACCTTGGGAACAGGACCTACACCGACAAAATCTTCGCCAAGGTCAGCTCTTGCGTGACGACCGATTGAGAAGTAAGCGCCGTTTTCAAGGCAAGTGCGAAGATTCTCAACAGTATTTGACGGCATACACATCATAGTGAAGGCTCTGTCGTACTGGTCAATAAGGTGACCGTCAGAAAAAGTGATGCAGGAGACGTTGCGACCGTAGGGGATAGTCATTTTGAGTACTTCGTCCCAAAGAATATAGTCATAACGTGTACGGTTGTTCACACCGCTGTTAATATCCATAGCAACGCAGGATTCGTTTTCAAGGAAAATGTTTGCTAATTTGTTGATGTAGTACGGTTGTTTTGCCATATCGGGGTCATCCTCGCAACCGACATATTCGCCTACGTGATCCAGGAAGGTGATACCGCCACGCTTGCCGACCTGCTTGACAACTGTTTCGTAGTCACCGTAGATACCCATCAGAGCCTGACCGAAATCAGCAAAAAGGGCGTTGACGTGACAGTCGTTTATCGGAGTGGCACCGTTAGCTTCGATTCCGCCGAGGACTTCAAGCATTCCTCTGCCGTCTCTGCCGACACCGGTTGTGATTTCTTCATATCTTTCCTGAGAAAGGGGCTGAAGATTGCTCTGCATACTGTTACCGAACTTTACAAGTCTGTAAAGAGGAACGGTGTTGGGTTTATCATTTGTCCAGGTAGTGCCGAGAACTGCGTGATCGGAGATTGCAAGAATGTCGAAGCCGAGCTCGTAGTGTTTCTCAACGCTTTCAGCTACGGTAGGAACACCGTCACTGACGTTTGTGTGACTGTGAAGCGAAGCTTTGTATTGATCAAAGGTGTCCCAGTCAACTGTTTCATACGGGTTTGTTATTGTGTAGTCATGTTCTGACGGTGCAGCAACTTCGCCCGCGGAAGCGACAGAAGTAAAAAAGCAAAATACCGTAATAACTGAAAGCAGAACAGCAAGAGCTTTTTTGAGTTTATTCATTTTAAATCTCCTTTACTTTAAGCCGATTTTTGCCAACAGGTTGTGAAACCAGATGGAAATGTCGTACAAGCTGAAGTTAATTGCGCGGAATAACTCACGTAAAAATTTGTTTAAGTCCATTTTTATCCTCCTTTATTTAAACGTTGCTTCCTGCAAGGCAGCCTGTTGAAAACGCAATCTGGAGATTATATCCTCCGGTATATGCATCAACATCAATAACTTCACCTGCAAAAAACAGACCGTTTATTAACTTTGATTCCATAGTTTTGGGGTTGATTTCGGAAACGCTGACACCGCCCGATGTGATTATGGCTTCATCAATGGGACGGAAACCCTTGACTGTGATTCTGAAATCCTTTAAAAGCTCGGCAAGCGAGCGTCTTTGCTCTTTTGTTATCTGGTTGGTTTTGGTAGCAGGGGGGATGTGCGAAAGCCTTACGATAACAGGAACGAGCTTTTTCGGTAACAGAGAATTCAGCGAGTTGATAAAATTCTTGTTGAGTGATTCCGAAAAATCACGAAGTATTCTGTTGTCAAGCTGTTCAATGGTAAGAGCAGGCTTCAAGTCAATGGAAACGGCATATTTACCGCGTTTCATATCACGCATATGAGAGCTTGCGCTCAGAATCAGCGGACCCGATACACCAAAGTGAGTAAAAAGCATCTCACCGAAATCCGAAAAAATCTCCTTGTTCTTTTCTTTATCAATTACTTTGACACTGACATTTCTGAGTGAAAGACCCATAAGGTCGGAACAGAATCCCTCGTGTGCGACAAGAGGGACAAGAGAGGGTTTTAAATCCGTAACGGAATGACCGAGTCTGCGTGCAAATTCATATCCGTCACCGGTTGAACCTGTCAAAGGATATGATGCGCCGCCTGTTGCGATAATCACCTTGTCGGCGGAATAGCATTTACCGTTTTCGGTTTCGATACGGAATCGGTCGTTCTCATGAGTGATGTCGGTAACTGTTTCGTTTTTAATATCGGCACCGCTTTTAAGTGTGAATCGTGCTAACGCCTCTGCTATGTCATGTGCGCTGTCCGATACGGGAAAAACGCGTCTGC
The DNA here is from genome assembly GCA_017397655.1 of Clostridia bacterium. Taxonomy (GTDB): domain Bacteria; phylum Bacillota; class Clostridia; order Oscillospirales; family Acutalibacteraceae; genus UBA1425. The sequence continues at coordinate 54,629 of JAFQIG010000082.1, forward strand.
CGCGCTCGGTTTTAAGCGGCACACCGCTCTCTTCAAAAAAACGCATCGTATCAGATGGCATAAAAGAAGAGAATGCAGAGTAAAGGAATCTGCCGTTAACAGGAACATTGGAGATAAGGTCTGACAGTTCGGTACAGTTATTTGTGACATTGCAACGGCCTTTTCCCGTGATCCTCAGCTTTTTTCCCGGACGTGAGTTTTTATCAAGAACCGTTACCTTGAGTCCTCTTTTGGCGGCTGTACCTGCAGCTATCATTCCTGCAGCACCGGCGCCGATTACTATTACGTGATACATAATATAAGGTTAAGCCTCCATAAGCTTTTGATATGAAAGAAGAATACAGTCGGTAGTCAATACGTCTTTGCTCGAAACTTCATAGGTGATAGGACCGTTGTAGTCAACCTCTTCAAGCGCTTTCATAATGCCTGACCAGTCGTTACGGCCAAGGAAGGGGAGAAGATGACGCTCGTTGACCATATCATAGTCGGAGAAGTGTGTAGTTATAATTTTGTTGCCGAGAGCTTTTATGAAGTCAACGTTGGGTTGGCGAAGACTGTGGTTTGTATCAAAACAAGCATAAGCTTTCGGAACCTGCTTTAAAATAAGATTATGCTCCTCGTGAACACAAGTAAGGCACGTTCTCGGCAAATTCTCAATCGCAAGCTTTACACCGCATTTTTCTGCGTTTTCAGAAATGATTTTCAGCGTTTCGGATGCAAACTTGATTCTGTCGCCACGTTCAAACAGAGAATAAGGCTCGCAGCTCGGATGTATTACAGCAATGCCGATACCGACTTCAGCACACTTTTCAATAAGCGATGTCTGGATTTCAATCGCTTTGTTGCGGGCTGATTTATCGGGATTGGAAGGGTCGAGAATATTCTTCGGTAAAAACGGAAGATGACAGGTGAGAGGGGTGATATCATATTCTTTCATAAGAGCAACAATTGACGAAGCTTTGTTTAAGAAATCAACTTCTTCGTATTCATCCGCTTTACCGTGACCGTACTCAACGTGATGAATACCTGCGTTACAGAGACTCTTGTAAAAATTTCTGTCGTGATTTTCCGACCAGCAGACAGAAACGGAAAGAGGCCAGTCTTTTCTGTTTGTCATAACAGCACTTCCTTTATATTCTTGTGTCTAAAATATCAACATAAGCGTTTTTAAATTCTGTGAAGGTTCCGTTATCAAGGTTATCACGGATCTTTTGCATCAGCATATTATAAAAATACAGGTTATGCATAACACAAAGACGCATGGCAAGCATTTCTTTTGCCTTGAACAAATGACGGATATATGCACGTGAATGTGTTTTACATACAGGACAGTCACACGACGGATCGATCGGCTGCAGATCACGTTCGTATTTGGCGTTGTTAAGGTTGATGATACCCTGCATCGTAAATAGATGACCGTGACGTGCGTTACGGCTCGGCATAACACAATCGAAATAGTCAACGCCTCTGCTGACAGCTTCCAGTATATTGCCGGGAGTGCCTACACCCATCAGGTATCGGGGCTTATCCTTCGGCATATACGGCTCAACAGCGGAAATGATTCTGTACATATCTTCTTTCGGTTCACCAACGGCAAGCCCGCCGATAGCGTAGCCGTCAAGGTCAAGCTGAGATATCTGACACATATTCTCAATACGTAGTCTTTCATACGTGCTGCCCTGATTGATACCGAAAAGCATCTGTTTCTTGTTTATTGTATCGTGTAAAGAGTTAAGACGTTCCATCTCATCCTTACAGCGATAAAGCCAACGAACGGTTCTTTCGCACGACTGTTTAGCGTAATCATATGTAGCGGGATTTTCGACACATTCGTCAAAAGCCATCGCAATGGTTGAGGCAAGGTTTGACTGAATACGCATACTTTCTTCGGGACCCATAAAGATATGTCGTCCGTCAACGTGAGAGTTAAAGTGAACGCCTTCTTCTTTGATTTTTCTCAAGGAAGCGAGCGAGAAAACCTGAAATCCGCCGCTGTCCGTGAGGATGGGTTCCTCCCAGTCGGTAAATCGATGCAGACCACCGAGATCCTTTATAAGTTCATCACCCGGTCTTACGTGCAGATGATAGGTGTTGCACAGCATCTGCTGACAGCCGATATCTTTAAGATCGTGTGCGTCAAGAGCACCCTTGATAGCGGCACAGGTTGCGACATTCTGAAACGCAGGTGTCTGAACGGTACCGTGAGGAGTGATAAATTCGCCTCTTCGGGCATTGTTTTCTGTTTTAATCAGTCTGAACATTTTTAGCTCCGTCCGCAATAAACATCGCATCGCCCAAAGAGAAGAAACGGTATCTTTCTTCGACTGCGACTTTATATGCATTCATTGTATTTTTATAGCCGCAAAAAGCGCTGACAAGCATAATCAGCGTACTTTCGGGCAGATGAAAGTTTGTTAAAAGAGCATCGATACAGCGGAATTGATAACCCGGATAAATAAAAATATCGGTGTCGCCGCTGCAGGCACACATCGCGTTGTGATCTCTGTAAACGGATTCGAGAGTTCTGCAACACGTTGTTCCGACAGCGATAACACGACCGCCGTTTTGCTTTGTGCTGTTGATGATATCTGCGGTTTCCTGCGTTACGTTATAGCTTTCCGTGTGCATATGGTGATCTTCAATATTTTCTGCCTTTACGGGTCGGAATGTTCCGAGGCCCACGTGAAGAGTGACAAAGCCTATTTTGACACCCTTTGCTCTGATCTTATCGAGCAACTCGGGAGTGAAATGAAGTCCTGCCGTAGGTGCGGCAGCCGAGCCTAAAACATTGGAATATACAGTCTGATAGCGTTCCTTGTCTTCTAATTCCTCGGTGATATAGTGTGGAAGCGGAAGCTGACCGACAGTATCGAGTATCTCAAAGAAATTGCCTTCGTATATAAATCTTATGATACGGTTGCCGTTTTCAAGTGAGTCCAAAACCTCGCAACGAAGACGATCCGAGAAAGTAAAGAAAGTACCGGGCTTTGCTTTTTTGCCGGGACCTGCAATTGACTCCCACGTGTCGGTTGTGAGCTGCTTTAACAGAAGAAATTCAACTCTTGCGCCGGTACCCTCACGTGTGCCGTAAAGTCTTGCGGGGAGAACTCTTGTATCGTTAAGAATCAGACAGTCGTTTTCATTAAGCAGTTCGAGAATGTCCGAAAAGTGTCTGTGGGTAACGTTGCCGCTTGTTTTGTCAAGAACGAGCAAACGGGAGCTGTCCCTCGGTTCTGCGGGATACTGTGCAATGAGTTCTTGCGGCAGATCATAAAAAAAGTCGCTTTTTTTCATAAATTCCTCTTATTTTTAATAAATGATTTGACAAGTGTAATTATAATATGTTATTATATAAACTAATCTTTTACATTTTCTGAGCTGTTTTATCAACAACTAATATTATATTGTAAAAGTGCGGATATTACAATACTTTTTTTGTTTATTTTTTACCGGAAAGGGTCGATATTTATGAAAAAATACAAAGTCGGTATTATCGGAGCAACAGGTATGGTCGGACAGCGTTTCGCAACGCTTCTGGAGAATCATCCTTGGTTTGAGGTAACGGCACTTGCTGCAAGCGCCAGAAGTGCAGGCAAAACATATAAAGAGGCAGTAGGATCCCGTTGGTGTATGGATAAAGAAATGCCTGCCAATATGGCTGATATGATTATTATGAGTGCATCTGACGATATTGAAAAGATCGCTTCTTCTGTTGATTTTGTATTCTGTGCAGTTGATATGAAAAAGGACGAGATAAAGGCTCTTGAGGAAGCGTATGCTAAGGCGGAATGTCCCGTTGTTTCCAACAACAGCGCACACAGATTTACTCCCGATGTTCCCATGATTATTCCCGAGCTTAATCCTCATCATGCAGACATTATTCCTGCACAGCGTAAGCGTCTCGGTACAAAGAGAGGCTTTGTTGCAGTCAAGTCCAATTGTTCGCTTCAGAGCTATGTACCGGCACTTTTCCCGCTTGACAAAAAATTCGGTGTCAAGGAAGTTCTTGTCCGTACATATCAGGCGATCTCGGGTGCAGGAAAAACATTTGATACATGGCCCGAAATGGTTGATAACGTAATTCCTTTCATCGGTGGTGAAGAGGAAAAGAGTGAAAAGGAGCCTCTTAAGATCTGGGGTAAGGTCGAAGGTGACGAGATTGTTACTGCCGATTCACCTAAGTTTACTGCTCAGTGTATCAGAGTTCCCGTTTCTAACGGTCACCTCGGCGCAGTATTTGTCAGATTTGAGAACAAACCTTCCAAAGAAGAAATGATCGAAATCTGGAAGAACTTTAAGGGTTATCCGCAGGAGCAGAAGCTTCCCAGCGCACCCGTAAACTTCCTTAACTATTTTGAAGAGGACAATATGCCTCAGACAAAGCTTCAGCGTGAGCTTGAAGGCGGTATGGCTGTTTCGATCGGACGTCTTCGTGAAGATACACAGTATGATTATAAATTTGTTTGTCTTTCACATAACACATTAAGAGGCGCAGCAGGCGGTGCAGTACTTCTTGCAGAACAGCTTTGCGCTCAGGGTTATATGGACTAATTTATTTCAGAAACGGAGCTGAAATTATGAAAAAAATACTTTTTACAGGTTCCGGAGTTGCTATTGTCACTCCTTTTGATGAAAACAATAATGTTAACTTCTCTAAGCTTGGCGAACTGATTGATTATCAGATTGATAACGGTACAGATGCTATCATTATCTGCGGTACGACAGGCGAGGGTTCTACTTTAACTCATGAGGAACACTCCGATGCTATCAAGTATTGTGTTGAGCATACGGCAGGCAGAGTTCCTGTAATTGCAGGCACAGGAAGTAACGATACCGAATATGCGGTAAGACTTTCTAACGAAGCCGAAAGAGCAGGCGTTGACGGACTTTTAATGGTTACTCCGTATTATAACAAGACCTCTCAGGAAGGTCTTATCCGTCAGTATGAGTATATTGCGAATAATGTCAGCGCACCCATTATTCTTTACAATGTTCCCTCAAGAACAGGTATGAACATTGCTCCCGAAACATATTATGAGCTTTCAAAGATCGACAAGATTGTCGGTACAAAGGAAGCCAGCGGTAACATCTCTCATATCGCTTCTGTTGCGGCACTTTGCGGTGACAATCTTGCTATCTACTCCGGTAATGATGACGAGATTACAGCTATTATGTCACTCGGAGGTAAAGGAATTATCTCTGTTCTTTCTCACGTAGCGCCGAGAGTTGCTCATGATATTGCTGCATCATATCTTGAAGGCGATGTTATAAAGAGCAGAAATCTTCAGCTTGAGTGGCTTGACCTTTGCCACGATCTGTTTATTGACGTTAATCCCATTCCCGTTAAGGAAGCCCTTAATATGATGGGTTGGAATGTCGGTGAATGCCGTATGCCTTTGGCACCGATGTCCGAGGCAAAGCGTGAAAAACTTCGTGCATCTCTCAGAAGACACGGACTCGTTGATTAATAGTTTTTGATTGGATGTGTAAACAGGATGACCGATATAATTCTATGCGGTGCTCTCGGCAAAATGGGCAGAGTTGTATCCGAAATTGTTAATGAACGTGATGATTGCAGAATTGTTGCAGGTGTTGACCTTTTAAAGTCTGATGTCGGCTTTCCGATTTTCTCTGCACCTGCATTGATTGATGTTGATGCGGACGTTATTATTGACTTTTCGCATCCGTCGGCACTTTCGGGTGTTCTTGAATTTGCTGTTGCAAAGAATATGCCTGTTGTTCTTGCTACAACCGGCTATGAAGAGAGTCAGATCTCTCTTATCAAAAAAGCATCGGAGCGAATTCCCGTGTTCTTTACGGCAAATATGTCGCTTGGTGTAAATCTGCTTTGTGAGCTTGCCAAGACTGCTACAAAGATTCTCAGCTCAAGCTTTGATATCGAAATAGTCGAAATGCATCATAACAAGAAGATTGATGCACCGAGTGGTACGGCACTTATGCTGGCCGACGAGATTTCGTCTGCTATGGAAAATGATCCTGAATATGTCTATGCGCGTCACGACAAGCGCGAAAAGCGTACTAAGAATGAAATCGGAATCCATGCTGTCAGAGGCGGTACAATCGTTGGCGAACATGAGATCATCTTTGCAGGTACTGATGAGGTTATCAAGCTTTCTCACAGTGCAGGCAGTAAGCGTATTTTTGCTTCGGGTGCAGTTAATGCAGCAATATGGATTAACGCAAAAACCGAATGTGGTCTTTATTCTATGAAAGATGTTGTTTCTTTAAACTGATTTTGGGAGTTGTTTTGCATGAAGGCTTCGGTTACTGTCAGAGAAGACATTACGTTGATATCATTGATCGATTCACCTGCGAATATTGATGTTATCGCCGATGTTTTTGAAAAGATTGCACAGGCTCATATTGACGTTGATATGATATCTCAGACGCCGCCTAACGGTTCACATTCAAGTCTGTCTTTTACGGTTGGCGGTGATGACTTCGGCGGAATATTAAAGGTTGCTGCAGAGCTTCGTGAAAAAAATCCTGACATTAAAATCAGCGTCAGTAGCGGTAACTGTAAAATCAGTGTTTTCAGTGAAGAGATGGATGGTACACCGGGTGTTGCGGCAAAGATTTTTAAGGCAGCTGCAAGCGTTAATTCCGACATACGTATGGTAACTACATCGGAATGTGATCTGTCATTGCTGATTGTTAAGGCTGATTTGGAAAACACGCTTAACGCAATTAACGAAATATTATAAAAATAACCCCCTCGACCGCATTATTCTGCAAGTTTCACGTTTGGTACGTGATAAACTGCAGATGACGGGAGGGGGGTTTGTGAATCCGTTTACGGTACAAAAGATTATCAGGACGAGTGAAACCAAAATGAGCGTTTTCGCGCTGTGTAAGATTTGCGGTACTCATATCCGTCATGGCGATTTGAGATTGTCTGACGATATGGAAGTGTTTGATTGTCCATACAGCAAAAAAGTGTGTCATTTTGTAAAGGGAATAAGCCCGATGGGGTGGATAAAGCTTTGGTTCAGATAAGTGCTGAATGTAAAGCGAATCACTTTACTGAAATCAATATAGAAAGCGACCTGTAAAGCAGTAAGCTTTACAGGTCGCTTTTTTAGAGAAAGATTATTTCTTGACAATTCCGGGAATGAGCATATCGAGGATTGAAAGCCAGCGTGCTTTTGCGTCATATTCCTTTTTGGATGCAGGAATTTCGCCACCGACAACATCCTTGTAATATGCAGAGAAGGTGTTGATATTTGTCGGATCATCCTCGTAGATCTCAATTACACGGCAACCCTGATTGCCGTCACCACGGCTCTGGAAGCCTGATGTATTTGTGCCGCCAAGCATAATACCGTCATCGGTTATACCGACATAATCATTTGTATGGTCGTGACCGAAGAATGCGGCAACAACGTCGCCTGTCTTGACCCAGCTGTCATACTGTTTTCCCGAATCATCAAAGTCACCGGGAAAAGCTGTCAGATTACCGCTGTTTTCATATTTTTTTGCAGGATCAAGAATGTAATGCTTGCCGTTACCGGAAACAGCACCTTCAGTTCCTTCGGGGACTTCAAGAAGAATATCGTATACCTCATATACGGGAATGTGCTGGAAAACGATTGACGGTACGACTTCGCCACCGTTGGCAGCCTTAAGCTCTGCGCTTGTCTTTTCATACCATTCGATCTGCTTATCATAAACGGGATGGAACTTTTCAAAAAAGTCTTTTGTTCCTGTGTCCATAAACCAGAGATTAAAAGCATCTTTTGAACCGTCAGAGCTCTTTATCGTGAGGTTGTAGTTGGCTCTTCTGTGCAGAATTGAATAGCCGTTTTTTGTAAGGTTCATTGAATAATTATCATAGTAACCGAGCTGCATTATTTTCGGAGTAAGCGTCTGCCAATCGTGATTACCGAATACGATTGCAAAGGGGATGTTTCTGTCTTCACAAGGCTTCACGATGTGTCCGATAGCTTGCTTGACCGAGTAGGCGGTTGACATATACCAGCCACCGGTTACATTATCGCCGGTATAAACGGCAAGATCGGGATTGTACTTGTCAAGCATTCCTTCAATAAGAGCGATCATTTCGGGGTAGGGTTGATCGGTTGTGTGGGTATCCGTAAACTGAACAATGGTGAACTTACCGTCATCATTGAACTGTAAAGTTGTGTCATTACTTTTTGCAAAGACTGAATTGGCAAAAATTCCGACAAACAATGCCGAAGCTAAAAGTATTGAAATAATTCTGCGCCTCATTTAAACATCCTCCTTACTTACAGAAAATCTCAGGTTTTGTCAACAGACCGATCTTTCTGAGAACGTATTCATATGCCCAATGATCGCCGTCTGTACGCCAGGAATTAGGTCCGTGGTGAGAGTTGTTCTCGTTTGTGTTGTGAACAGGTCCGAATGCATTGTAACGGTGTCCGAACAGCGTGATGTCAACGTTGTGATTGCCGTCGGAAAGATTGTCGATTCTGAGCTTATACGGCGGGAATGCGATTCTGCCTTTTCTTTCACCGTCAACGGCAACTGTAGCAAGAGTGCCCTTGAGTCTCTTTGTTTCGACAAGAAGGTTATTTCCTTCTGCTTCGAGATGATATGTAATATTACCTGAATAGAAGGGGAGACCTTGTGTGTGAATCGAATCGAAAGCAAGCTTTTCGGGAAGATCACAGATAGTTTTGACAGTGCCGATTACATTAACACCGAAATTACCGAGAATATAGCACCATTCGGTATTGGTGACTGATCCGAACGGTAATGTGATAACAAGAATGTTTTCACCCTTAACGATATCGGGAAGGGCAACCGTCTTGATATCTTTATCGGTAAACCAACCTGTAACATCGTTCTTTACGTCTGTACCGTTAAAGTTGATTACAGCTTTTTCTGCATCTTCAAGTGCAAGCTCAGCACCCTTGTAATCGATCAGACTGTCAAAGCGGAATCGAAGAGTGATTGTGTGGGTAGGTATTTCGCCCTTAACGACCCACGGCTGAGGTACGTGGTGATCACGCTTTAAGCAACCGACGATATCTCTGCAGGTGTTATCAAGACGAAGAATTTCTTCTTCGGGCATATATTCGCCGTCATCCAGCTTATATTCAGCCATATCAAGCAAGAGTGCATTGCGCTCGGAAAGCGTGTAAGGAACAAGCGAGGGGATGTAGGCACATTTGTCATAGTTGATGCGGTCAGCTGTGCAGACATCGTCCTGTCTCTTGCCCGGAACGAGCTTCAGAAGCAAGCTGTCATAGTCATACATGCCTTTTGAGATGATTGTGCGACCGTGAAGATATTCGCAAGCAAGCGGTGAAATATCACCGTTCATTGTATCGTAAAGATAGGGTGTGTATTCGCCGTTGATGGTGATGTTGAGATCGGATCTTCTTGAGAATGACTTGTCATAAGGTTCGGCGCAGCGAGTGATGAAAAGCCAGCGACAATCATTGTCCTGTCGGAGCTGATGAATAAATTCATCGGAAAGCTCGCCGTTTGAAAGTCTTATCGTAAGCTCTCTGTCACAGTCAAGCTCTGTCAGAATTGCGTTTCTGTCAAAAGGAATTGATGTGGAAATGTTATAAAGCTTTTCGGCTCTGTCAGATACGGAAGCATCAACAAGCGTGGGTGCATTTCCGAGGAAAACAAGCTTGCCGCCGTTTGCACTGAAAGCTTCGAGAGCGTCAAGAGTTGAGGAACGGAGTGTTTCGCATCCGGGAACAATGACAACATCATATTCCATTTCGCCGACTTTGAGAGGATTTGAAGCTTCTTTGCATTGTGAGGGAAGAAGTGATTCGCAGATAAAGTCAAAGTCGATGCTGCCCTGAATCAGCCATTTCGTGAGATTCTGGAAATTGTTATCAAGACATTCACGTATAAGAGCAGTCTTGTCATTGGGACCCCAATGGAGCCAGAAACTCTCAACAGGGTGAATGACACCGATTTTTACAACGGGTTTACCTCTTGTCATTGCGGTATGTACACGTGCAAAGTGATCTTCTATACAGGAGAATTCCTTGTACCAGGGCGACTGATAGTGGATAGATGCAGGGTAGTCGCGTTTTGCTTCGCCGCCCATAGCATACCATGAAAGGTGGGGGACTCTGATTGTAACACCGAGACATGCCTGCCAGTCGCCGTGAAGCTTGTAATCTCTGAAATCGCTGTCCCAGCCGGTAACGCCGTAAAGCTCGGAAAGCATACCTTCCCTGCCGTACTGGTGAACAGCTGACTGAGTCTGTTTTGCTGTGGTAAACTCAAAGTTATTGCAAAGCATATCGATACCGGGAAGACCGAAACCACGGTAAGAGCGCATTGCATCGCCTACGGAGCAGGTCTGTGAGTGAAGAGTAGGTTCATTCATAAGATGACCTGTAAGAGCGATGTTGTTCTCGGCACACCAGTCGCCGCAGACATCAACAAAAGCCTCGGTAAAGCGCTCTGTTATATGATCGTGATAGCGGTAACGTGTAACGGACGGACGGCTTTCGGGAAGATCCCAGATAAGCTCGGGGAGAGAAGTGAGAATATCGTCGCCGTATGCTTTGAAGTATGTGTCGGGAATGTCATCTGTCCAGGGCAGAGAGATATCGTGAGTATCTGTGGAGTTCTGAAGAACACCTTTTCTTGTGAACTGGGGTTCGTCGGTGAAAATAGCAGGAACAACACCGTCAAACTCGTCACCGATGACTTCTTTATATTTTTCGTGAGTAATCTCGACAAAGCGTTCAATTGCCTTTTTGTCAAGAGTATTAACGTAGCTTTGATTGTTGTACCAAGGGGAGTTGGAGCCGATTTTGCAATAAACGTACCACTTTGTGCCTTTTGCGTCATCACTCTCGTCAATGCGATTGTAGGAGGCGAGATATCCGTCGTTATCAAGGCAGACATCATAGCAGGCGATAAGACCGCCTTTACTGTTTCTGTTGCCTACTGCCTGGGAGTCAACGATATCGCTTGTGGAACCGTCAGAATCTTCGCAGGGGGTTGTGGTGAAAAGCAGGCTTCTTGCTCTGTATTTATCATCCTTTGTGACATATCCGCCGGCAGCGCCTGAGGGCCATCTGTCCTCATCATACAGCCATGCCAGCATCTCTTCATCCTTAGCCTTATCAACGCAGTCGCGGATAAGCTGCATAAATTCATCGGAAAGATATGTTGTTGACATACCTGTACGTACGTGCATATGAAAACCGCCGAGACCCATTTCCTTGAAAATCTCGATTTGTCTTTTGAGTTCATCCGAGTTAAGGTCGCTGTTCCAAGCCCAGAAGGGGGTGCCTCTGTATTCGCTGGTGGGATTTTTAAAAAGCTCATCGGAAAGAGTGGGGAGTTGATTCTTTTTATAAAGCATGGTTATTTCTCCTGTTCTGTCTTTTCTGCTATTTCACGTGCAAAATCGGGGACATCGGTAATAACACCGTCACAACCCCAGCGGCAGAGATTTTCGATCTGGAAATCCTTATTGACTGTCCAGGGATTTACGATAAGACCGGCTTCGTGAGCTTCCTCTATATAATCCTCGGACAAAAATGCGATGTAAGGATGCAAAGCGTCAACCTTAATCTTTTTTGCGTATGCCGCAACATCATCACAGATTTCCTCTGCTATGGGACTGTTGGGGTCATAAAGAATGCCTGTTTTGACTGTCGGGTCAACATCCTTTACTTTCAACAAAACCTCGGGATCAAAGCTGGAAATGAGTAATTTATCCTGCAGGTTGTATTTTTTTGCTGAATCAATGGTCTTTTCGACAATGTCAAAGTTTTTGTCTTTCGGAGATTTAATTTCAACATTGATAACCTTCAGATCGGAACACAGTTCATAGAATTCATCCAGAGTAGGGATTTTTGTATCCTTGAACTCTTCAGAAAAGTATGAGCCGAAATCAAACTGTAAAAGCTCTTCGTAGGTGTAGTCAGCGATAAAGCCTGTACCGTCAGAAGTCTGGTCGATGTCGTAATTATGACATACTACGGCGATACCGTCCTTTGTAAGGTGTACATCGTTTTCAAAACCGTCTGCATTCATTTCAATAGCTTTTTTAAATGCAGGAATCGTGTTTTGGGGTGCAACCTTGTTAGCTCCTCTGTGAGCAATAATATTTATCATTGCAATTACCTCCCTTTTGCATTATACCTAACGGTTATATACAAGTTAAAGTATAAAACAAATGAGTGTCAATGTAAATATTTTTTTACTTATTTTATAAATTTTTTTGCATAATTTTTAGTTGATTGGTAAATTTCAACAATCTTGAAACGAACATCAAGCTTTATATCGGATCCGAGAACAGTTTTGCCGTCTTCGCTGAAGACAGCGTTTTCTTCGCTTTTACATACTGCAGGCAGACACAGAGGGGGATACATAACACACCACCAGTTTTTGCCCTTTGCATCACCGATTTCAACACGTAATGCGTCATAGAATCCTGACGGGACGGTGATGTTTTCATACTTTCTTGTGTTAAAGTAGCTTTTTTCAAAAGAAACTGTTACTTTTTTATTGCATCCGTGACTTCTCAGCGTATTCTCGGCAGCCTCTTCCAACAATCCTATTTGTGCTTCAAGCTTATTCTCTGCATTGTTTTTGTTTATCGAGCCGTCAAAGATTTCCTTGCCTGTTTTCAGAATTTCGTCACGGACAAGCAGCTTCAACATCTGATCGGTTTCTGAATCGGAATTTGCGATGACATGAAGCCGTAACATATTTGAATATATGTTTTCGCATCCTTTTTCAAAATCGGAAAAACTCAGAGTAAAAATAATAAGCAGAACAAATAAAAGTGCCGACTCGATTATAATAAGACCTTTTTTGACCTTCATTTATATTCCTCCCAAAATAAAAAGTCCATAACCTCGATAGAGATTATGGACACTGCTTGTCGAAAAAGTATTTTTCGGCTTCGCCTCAGAATGACACGATCGGTTTTCCTCTTACAAATTCGATTGCTTTTTTTATAATGTGCGTGTTCTCGGTGCCTTTATCGACAGTCTGAGTCCATAACCTCGATAGAGATTATGGACAGATTATTTAAGCTTTAAACATCAGTTAAGTCCTTGCTCGGAAGCTATGGCGATACTGCCGTAGCCGTAAAGGTCACCTTTTGATTTGAAAATGTATCCGTTTTTCTGAAGGTATTCGGGATGGGATACAGCAACTCCCAAGCCTTTGGCAACACAGAATTCAGGGTCCGGAGCAACCCTTGTTTTAATATGAGTTTTACGTTGAATAAGCTTGTCGAGTCCGGGAAGCTTTGCGGTGCCGCCTGTCAGTACAATTCCGCTTTCGGTGATATCACACAGCAGCTCAGGGGGCGTTTCGGAAATAATGTCGTGAACAGAATTTGCTATTACTTCAAGCTGTTCGCGTATTGAAAGAAAAATCTCGGTGCTTGTGATCTCAAATAAAGTCGGTAATGAGCTGAGATAGCTTTTTCCTTTGACCTGAATGGCGATTTCCGCATCACGCATATATGAACAACCGATCTTTTTCTTGATATCTTCAGCGGTGATTTCGCCAATGACAAGATCACGCTCGTGGCGAAGATATCGGCATATAGCGCTATCGAGAGCGTTTCCTGCAGTTTTGATTGTGGAACAGACCGACAGGTTGCCCATAGTCAATACGGCGATATCTGTAGTACCTGCGCCGATGTTGACGACCATTGTACCTCTCGGCTTTTTATAATCGATGCCTGCACCGAGCGCCGCTGCAATCGGTTCTTCAATAAGACAGGCACTTGCAGCACCTGACGATGTTGCAAGGTCAAGAAGTGCTCTTTTTTCAAGATTGGTTATACCGATCGGCATATTAATTATCAAATGCGGTTTGAAGATTCTGTTGCCGCAGATTTTCTGTAAATGATATCTGATGATATTCTGCATAGCGGTAAAATCAGTAACTATTCCGTCACTGACAGGCCTTTTAACAGTATAATTTTCGGATGTTCTTCCGATCATTTTGTATGCTTTTGTACCTGTGGATATCATTTTACCGCTGCTTGTGTAGTTTGCGGTTACGGTCGGTTCGGATAAAACTACACCTTTATCCTGAACGTAGAATACGACGGAAGATGTTCCTATATCAAGACCGATGTTGATTCCGGGCATAACTTTGCCTCCCGATTAATCTAATTCAAACTGACCTGTATAAAGCTGATAGTACTTACCTTTTTGTGAAATGAGCTGTTCGTGGTTACCTCTTTCAATGATTTCACCGTGCTCCAGAACCATTATGGCATCGGCGTTTCTGACTGTTGAAAGCCTGTGGGCAATGACAAAGACCGTTCTGCCCTCCATAAGCTGATCCATACCTTTTTCGATAAGACGCTCTGTTCTGGTATCAATAGAGCTTGTGGCTTCATCAAGGATAAGTACGGGCGGATTGGCTACGGCAGCTCTGGCAATTGCAAGAAGCTGTCGCTGACCCTGGCTTAAGTTAGCGCCGTCAGATGTGAGCATTGTATCGTAACCTTCGGGAAGTCTTTCGATAAATGAATGTGCATTAGACAGCTTTGCGGCTGCGATAATCTCATCATCCGTGGCATCAAGCTTGCCGTATGCGATGTTTTCACGGACAGTACCTGTGAATAGGTGTGTATCCTGAAGAACCATTGCGAGAGAGCGACGCAGATCATCCTTTTTGATCTTTTTAATATTTATTCCGTCATAACGGATTTTTCCGTCGGGTACATCGTAAAAGCGGTTGATCAGGTTGGTGATTGTGGTTTTGCCTGCGCCTGTCGAACCTACAAATGCGATCTTCTGACCGTGATTTGCGAATAAGGAAACATTCTTCAAAACATCTTTTTTGCCGTCATAACTGAACGTTACATCGTCAAAAACAACATCACCCTTGAGAAGTGTGTAGGTAGTTTCTCCTGTTTCGTGGGGATGCTCCCATGCCCATATGCCTGTTCGCTCTGAACACGGTGAGATGTTGCCGTCCTTATCCAACTTTGCGTTTACCAGTCTTACGTAACCGTTATCTACTTCGGGAGTTTCGTCGATTATTGCAAAGATTCTTTCGGCACCTGCAAGAGCGGCAAGCAGATGGTTAAATTGCTGTGCTAACTGTGTAAGGGGCATATAAAACTGTCTTGTGTACTGCAGGAAAGATACCAATGCACCGATGGAAAGTGCAAGCTTGAGTCCGCCGATAAAGAATGCAAGGACAGGGGAAATAGCGGAAAAATCGGGGATCGAAAGGATGATAACGGCACCGAGAATAGCGGTTATCGCATAATTAACGTATGAAAGATTGTTCGTTATGGGCATCAGAATGCTTGCAAAGGTATGAGCGTTCGTGGCAGCTTTACGGAAGTTTTCGTTAAGCTGGGAAAATTCTTCTTTTGTTTTGTTTTCACGGCAAAATACCTTTACAACCTTCTGACCTTCGATCAGTTCCTCGATATATCCGTTAACCTTACCGACAGCTTCCTGTTGTTTTCTGAAGAAAGAAGCGCTCTTTTTGCCGATTACCTTAACAAGCACCATTACGACCATTGTCATAATCAAAACAAAACAGGTGAGCAACGGGCTGATTGTCAGCATCATAACAAGTGTGCCGACAACGGTTAATGCTGATGTTATCATCTGGACAAGACCTTCGCTGATCGCTTCACGAAGTGTATCAACGTCGGATGTGAAACGGCTCATTAACTCGCCGTGCGTATGAGTGTCAAAAAATCTGATCGGCAGATCCTGCATCTTTTCAAAGAGCTCTTTACGGATAATACACAGTGTATTCTGTGAAAAAATAAGCATTTTTTTGCGATATACGTACTGTGCGATAACACCGACAATATACACAATACCCATAATAACAAGGTATTTTGCGATTGTTGACATAACACCGTCAAAGTTCTGTACTTTCAAGGCGTCTGCCAATGTGTTGATGATCGGCTGAAGCATATATGTACCGAAAATCGAAGCGCCGGAGCTGAATAATACAAGAATAAAGATAAGAATAAGTGTGAACTTGTTTGAAGCGAAGTAGGAAATCAGGCGTTTAAATGTTTTAAGCGGATTACTCGGCTTTTCTCCTGCTCGCTTTCCGTGACCTTTGCCAACGGGAGGAAGAGGCTTTTTACTCATTTACAACACTTCCTTCCAACTGAGATTGATAAACTTCCTTGTAAATTTCATTATTATTCAGAAGTTCGTTATGAGTGCCGACGGCGTTGATTCTGCCGTTATCAAGCACGATAATTTTATCGGCGTGTTCAACAGAGCTGATGCGCTGCGCAATAATGATTTTAGTAGTATCTGCAAGCGTTTTTGAAAGACCTTCACGGATGTTGGCGTCGGTGGCAGTATCAACGGCACTTGTAGAATCGTCGAGAATGAGAATCTTCGGTTTTTTAAGTAAGGCACGCGCTATACACAGACGTTGCTTCTGACCACCCGATACGTTTACGCCGCCCTGACCGAGATCGGTCTCAAAGCCGTCGGGGAAGCTTTCAACAAAATCCTTTGCCTGAGCAACCTCACAGGCTGCACGGATCTCCTCGTCGGTAGCATTTTCATCACCCCAACGCAGGTTTTCGGCAATAGTGCCGGAGAAAAGCAGATTTTTCTGCAACACCATGGAGACGGAATCGCGCAGATTGTTAAGAGTATATTCTTTTACGTTGTGACCTGAAACAATCACTTCGCCGTCTGAAGTATCGTAAAGTCTCGGAATCAGCTGAACGAGAGTTGTCTTGGAGGAGCCTGTTCCACCGATGATTCCGATTGTTTCGCCCGAATTGATTTTGAGATTGATATTTTGCAAGACATCCTTGCCTGTTCCCGTAGAATAGCGGAAGCTGACATTTTTAAACTCGATGCTGCCGTTTTCAACCTTAAGAGAGGGATCTGCCTGCGAATCTGATATATCGGGAATAACAGCAAGAACTTCATTGATTCTGTTAGCAGATGCTTTTGACATAACCGCCATAACAAATATAGCGGTAATCATCATAAGAGACATCAGAATCTGTGTAACATAGGAGATAAAGGATGAGAGCATACCTACCTCCATCTGACCCTGTGTTATAAGGCGGCTTCCGAACCAGAGAACGGCAATGATACAGCCGTTCATCATCAGCATCATAAATGGTGATGTGAGTATCATCAGCTTTTCGGCACGGATAGAAGCGTTTTTCAGGTCTTCGTTGGAATAGTTGAATTTATCTTTTTCATGCTTAGAACGTACAAAAGCCTTTACAACTCTTATGGAAATAAGGTTCTCCTGAATTTTAGCGTTGAAAAGATCGTATTTTTCAAACATAACTTTGAAACGGGGTAATGTCTTGCTTGCAACAGCGAAAATAACAATTGCCATAAAGGGGATAACAAAAAGGAATACCATAGCAAGATTACCGTTTACTTTAACGGCATAGTAGATTGCCGCAATAAACATAAAAGGTGAACGTACAAACATTCTGCACATCATCATAAATGTCATCTGTACCATGTTGATGTCGGTAGTCATTCGTGTGATAAGAGAGGCGGTGCTGAAAGAGTCGATGTTGCCGAAGGAAAAATCCTGAACCTTGTTGAATATGGCTTTTCTGACCTCGCTGCCAAAGCCCATTCCTGCAAGTGCGGCAAAGCGTGAAGCGAGAGCACCGCACAACAAGGAGAAAAGTGCCATAATGACCATCTGCAGACCGAGCGACTTTATTGCATCGATATCGCCTGCACGGATACCTTCGTCAACTATTCTGCCCATAATAAAGGGGATACGAACCTCCATGCACACTTCGCCGATAATGGCAAGCGGGCTGAGTATGGCGTAGATGCCGTATTTTTTTGCATACTTCAACAGCTTAAGCAAACTATCAACTCCCGAATAGAAAATTTTACATTATATGATATCATTTTTTTTAGCTATAGTCAATCGGAAGAGCCGATAGTTAAAGAAAAATTCACGAATATAAGATTTGACATAATGTTTTGTTAGTGATAAAATTATTAAAGATTATGTAAGTGAGGTGTTTACCGTGCAGAAGAAAAGAGTATACTTTGTACAGGTCGGATTCTCTTTTGACAAGGATATGTATCTTCCGTATTCTGCAGGATGTCTTGCTGCATACGCCTTTGATGATGACGGAATTAACAAATCCTACTCGTTTGGCGGATTCATTATCAAGAGAGATTCAATAGCAGATTCGCTCAAAAGTATTGTCAATCCTTCTGTTGCTGCATTTTCCTGCAACATCTGGAATATGGAGTTCAATAAAGCTCTTGCACGGGCTGTAAAGATTGCATATCCCGACTGTACGGTGATTTTCGGCGGTCACAGTGTGGAGTGTGACGGACGCCTTTTGTCAGAGGATTATATTGATTATCTGATTTTCGGTGAGGGTGAAATTCCGTTCAGGGATCTTCTTGTGGCGTTGTATGACGGTGATGTTTCGTCCGTAAAGAATATTGCATACAGACAAGACGGCAAGACGGTTTTATCAGAACGTGAGTATTATACCGATGATCCCGATTATCCGTCACCGTATCTGTCGGGTATGTTCGACTCTTTGTTTGACGCATATCCCGATGTCTGCTTTTTGGCGGTTCTTGAAACAAACCGTGGTTGTCCGTACGGTTGTTCATACTGTGACTGGACGTCAAGAAAGATGCGCTTTTTCCCGATGGAAAAGGTGCAAAAAGAGATTGAATGGATGTCACGTAACAAAATAGAATACTGCTTTTGTGCCGATTCAAACTTCGGTATGTTTGAACGCGATAAAGAGATTGCACAGCTTCTGATAAAAGCTAAAAAGAATACAGGCTATCCCAAGGTTTTCAGGCCGTGTTACGAAAAGAACAGCGATGACAATGTTTTTGAAATCTGTAAAAATCTTAATGAATACGGAATGGACAAGGGAGCGACAATGGCGTATCAGACATTGTCGGATGAGGCACTTCGTAACGTCAACCGAAAGAATCTGACTTTAGAGCATTTTTCAAATCTTGTCACACGATACAAAAAAGCAGGTGTACCGACATATTCTGAGCTGATTTTAGGTTTACCCGGAGAAACGTATGAATCGTTCTGTAACGGCTTATGCAGATTGCTTGAATCGGGACAACACAATTCCGTCAGCGTATATTATTGCGAGTTTTTGCCCAACACAGTATTAAGCAGTCCCGAATACGTTAAAAAGCACGGAATAAAATATGAAAAAGTTGCTTTTAATCACATACACAGCGCTGCCGTAGAGGAAGAGATTCCCGAATATTCATACATTGTTATGGAAACGGCAACAATGAGCCGTGAAATGTGGGTCAAGTCAAATATTTTTTCAATATGTCTGCAATGCTTCCACAGTCTTGGTTTGCTCAGATGCTTTGCGGTATACCTCAACTATGTAAAAGGCGTAAAATACGAGGTTTTTTATAAAGGACTTGTTGATTATATTTTTTCGTCGGAGGATACACTTCTTTACCGTCTTTTTAACGGATTCCGTGAAAAGCTTGCAAGCTCATTAAAGGGTGATTGGAATTATCAGTCACCGCTTTTCGGAGATGTTGTATGGTTTTTTGAAGAGGGAGCATTTCTTGAGCTTTTGTACAATTCGGACACTTTTGAAAAAGAGATAATGCCGTACCTTTCACGGTTTACGGATGATGATGTACTTTTGAGTGAGCTTTGGAGATATCAGACTGCCGTGATCAGAAAACCTTTTTCAAAATGCGAAGAAATTGTTTTCTCGTATGATTTTTACAGCTTTTTTGAAAGTCTGTACAGCGGAGAGGATGCACAGCTTAAAAAGGAGAAAATTCTGTTTACCGTAAATGATACCGATGTTTATACCGACTGGAAAAAATACGCAAAAGAGGTTGTATGGTTCGGCAGACGCAGGGGAGCTACGGTCATTACAAACAATAAAAATCTTTTTGAAATTAAAAATCTCGGATAGGCTTTGTGCCTGTCCGAGATTAGTTTTTATAAGGTATTAAGCTGTGAGTTGAGAGTTACCGAGCCGTTAACTGTGATTTGCTTGTCAATGCCGTTATAAGCGACAGTAACGGTTCTGTTGTCACCGCAAAGGGTAACTGTCTGAAGCTTGCCGTCTTTCCAGTCAAGAGAAACGGTTACACCGCCTTTTGCGCAAAGACCGCTGACAGAGCCGTTTGCCCATTTGTCGGGAAGTGCGGGAAGAAGACGGACTTTCTTGTCAACACTCTGCAACAGCATTTCCGTAATTCCGCTGACTGCACCGAAGTTGCCGTCAATCTGGAAGGGGGGATGTGCATCAAAGAGATTGGCGTAAGTACCACCGCCGTGCGAATAATTTGTGTTTTCTTCATCAACAAAGCGAAGCTGAGTATCAAGAAGCTTTAAAGCGTGGTTACCGTCAAGAAGTCGGGCAAAGAAGTTGATTTTCCAGCCGAGACTCCAGCCTGTACCGTCATCGCCACGAAGCTCCAATGTCTTTCTGCAGGCATCTGCAAGCTCGGGAGTCTCGTTGGGAGAGATAAGATTTGCGGGATGAAGTGCATAAAGGTGAGAAACGTGTCTGTGGTGAGGCTCTTCATCGGGTCTGTCCTCGTACCATTCCTGAAGTCTGCCGAAATCACCGATCTTGAACGGAAGAAGCTTGTCATAAGTTTCCTTGAGCTTGTCGGCAAAATCCTTATCAATACCGAGAACTTCGCAGGAAGCTATAGTATTAAGGAAAACGTCACGGCAGATTGCCATAGTCATAAAGGTTGTCTGCGATACGTTGAGCTCGTCACCGTCAGGCATAAGATAATGGTTTTCGGGAGAGGTTGACGGAGCACAGATAAGATATCCGTCAGCATCGGGAACAAGCATTGACAGATAGAACTCTGCACAGCTCTTAAGTACGGGATATGCATCATTTTTTAGGAATTCTTTATCAAGTGTGTATTCGTACTGTTCAAAGAGATGTCTTGACATCCAGCCTGCACCGTTATACCAGAATGCCCAGCAGGTGTTACCGAGTGCGGGAGCGCACATTCTCCACAGGTCAACGTTGTGATGAGCCGTGTGTCCGTCGGCATTATAGAATTCTTTGGCAACTCTCTTACCTGCAACGGCAAGTTCTTTTTGCATCTGAACAAGCGGTTCGTTAAGCTCTGCAAGATTGCACATCAGAACAGGCCAGTAGTTCATTTCTGTATTGATATTGACTGTGTAATTGCTTCCCCACGGAGGAACAAGTCTGTGGTTCCAGATTCCTTGAAGATTCATAGCCTGTGTGCCGGGACGTGAAGCGCTGATTGCAAGATAACGACCGTAATTGTAAAGAAGTGTGTACAAGCCGAGATCGTCTGTGTTGTCCGCAAAAAGATTGAGTCTTTCGTTAGTCGGAACATCGGTCATATCCTTTGAACCGAGATCAAGACTGACACGGTTGTACAGGCTCTGATAATCAGCGATATGTTCAGCTTTCAGAGCTTCATAATCTGCATTGCATACTGCATCAAGACGGTCAAGAACGACATTTTTGTACTCCTTACCTTCGGTAACGGGGCACTTGTCAAAGCCGTTAAAGGAATCCTCTGCAGCCAAGTAAACATAAGTTTCCTGTGCGTAGTCGATGTAGATTGCGCTGCCGTTGTAGAAAGCGTCACCGTCGGTAATTACTCTGACACCTGCATGGAAGAACATTCCGCCCTCTTGATCCTCAAACTGCTGACGTCCGTCGGACATCTCACCGGGACACTGTCCGTCAAGGATAAGAGTGTTCTTTTCGGTGTAGCCCGTGTGGCGGAGCTGACAGTTCATATAGATGTTATAGGAACTGCGCTTTGATGTGGTGATTCTGCCGACAAGAGCATTCTTTTCCTTGGAAATGAACCATTCTTCGGTATACTCGACATCACCGACATTGTAGCTGACACCGGCAACGGCAGTTGTCAGATCAAGGCTTCTTTTGTAGTTTTCTGTTTCTTTACCGCCCTCTTTGTAAGCGATAGTAAGATCGCAAAGGGGAAGGTAGATGTGCGAATCATAACCGAGACACTTTTCCCTGAGAATCTCCTGTGCTGTCGCATTGTCACCCTTAAGAGACAATTCACGTGCCTTAAGAAAATTCTCGTAAGCTTCGGGATTTTCGGTATAATTGGGCTTTCCCGACCAGAGTGTATCAAGGTTCATCGAAAGTCTTTCTTCGAGAGTCGTGCCGAAAACCATCGCACCGAGAGAACCGTTGCCGAGCGGCAAAGCATCCGTCCAGCGACGTGACGGCTTGTTATAGAATAAAAGTTCGCTGTCTTTCATAAAAATCTCCTTTATAAAATGATGGTTTAATTATACAGAAAGTTTTTTGAAGTGTCAATATGAAAGGGGACAGCAAACTGTGAAGTTTGCTGTCCCGTGAAGTCAGTTTTTCTTTTGCTTCGGTTCCTTGACGATATCAAACTTAAGTGTATCGTCAGATACGTTGCCCTGTGCGGTCGGATGACCGTTGCGGGGGGTTTCTTTGTGCTTTTTCTTACTCATAAATTCTCCTGCGATTAAAGGTATTTCTTCAGATTCTCTACGTTGATTTCCTCTGTAGTCACTACCTTTTGCGCAAGCTTCTGCGTTCTGACGTCTACCTGATCGAGTGAACGTATCTTCCGCATCAGCTTTGTTATACCCATTGATGTTCCCTGAATCATCATTTCGGCAAGGTGTGATGTTGTGGAATCTGCCATAGTGTTGAATTCTGTTGAAATAAAAGTTCCTGCTTTAGCCATTGCGCCGATTTCTTCGGGCTTTTCATCCATACTGTAAAGTTTTTCTGATGCCTCATCCGACAATACTCTGTATTCGTCCTCCTGACGTCTGAGCTCCTGACGAAAAGCGTCTTCTTTTGCATCATCATAGATGTTCTTTATCCCGTCGATTCCCATCTGAACGTTCTGATAAACGGCTTGAAGCAGTTGTACATCTTGAGTCATATCAGATCTCCCTTGTTTATTGCTCCATGGTGCAGTACTAATATGCGCTCCGGACAGTACAAAGATACGTTGAAACTTTTGTCAGATCATATTACCTTTATCGTAGTTAAGATTTATAATTGCTTCACATTTTTTGCCGGTTGTCATAAAATCTCCGCCTATGACATTTGCCTGTGCCAGCCATGACGGATTATCCCTGATACTGTCAAGTAATTTCTGATAGTGCGGTGCCAGCGAAATATCAAGCTTTCTGGGTGATGTCATACCGATCTCGGTAAAAGGATTCGGTGTTTGCTGTGTCTGAAACCAATATATTCCGTCTGTGTGTTCCGTATCAAAAATTTTCGGTATCTCTTTTACAAATTTTTCTGCCGAAAGTGAGTATGTTTCTTTGTTCCACGGATATATATAATCACAAGCTACGCTGTGTTTATACTCCGCTTTGTAATTGTATAAAAGAAACTTTTTGCCCGATTTGCGTATATCGCCCATAGTGACCTTTGATATATCGTCAAAATCTGTCAGGGCATACTTGCTCGGAGAAATGTATTTTTCAAGCAGTTCGTCAACTTTTTTGGCGTCAGCCTTGTAATTAAGCTTTATCGGTCCGAACTTCTGCGGATAGTATTCTCTGATATCAAGAATAAAAAACTCCGTATCCAGCTCGTCCAGAGCACGCTTTAAATCGCAAAGCGACGTTTCAAAAGCTTCTCCCTTTGAAATGCCGTGAGCCATAACGATTTTTTTACGGACTGTATCAAGGCGTATGCAAAAATGACGTACACCGCTGATTGCCTGCTCATAAAGGTTTTGATCCTGACAGCATCCCGATGCCATCATGCCGTAACTGCCTGCATTGTGTGAACCGGGCATAACAACTTTTGTTATCGGAACATCATCCTTTAATAAGGACATCCAGTTTTTAATCATAATATCACCTACAGATTTTCTGATTTATCAACGTGAGCCTTCGGCAGGCTCCATCTGAAATGTGCTGCACAGAATCTGATAATTATAGTAAGTAATGAACCGCTGATGAGCGCGTATGTGTTATTGTAATTCCACATAAGAGTGCATACAACAGCACCAAGCAGAGAGGCAAGTGCATATACGTGCTTGACAAATATGTACGGTCTGTCACCTGCAAGGACATCACGGATAACTCCTCCGCCGACACCCGATAACATTCCCATAACTACAACAAGTCCGAATCCGAAATCATCGGATACGCTGTAAGTTATCTGTATTCCGACTACCGTAAAGACACCGAGACCCACCGAGTCCATTACAATCATCAGTAATTCGTATACCAAGTGATTTTTCAAAAGAGGTCTGCGGATGAACGGTAAAAAAATTGCAATTGATGTTACTACCGCAACAATCGGGTAAACAGGATTATAGAAGATAAAGGGCGGTGTGTTACCGAGAATTACGTCACGCAAGATTCCGCCTCCGACAGAAGTGATTACTCCCAGCACAACCACTCCGAATATATCCATATCTTTTTTTATTGCGATAAGTGCACCTGATGCCGCAAAAGACAGCGTTCCTATGATTTCAAGTGTCAGAATCAGTATATCCATAGCACCCTCCGAAATATTTCTGACTACATTATATACTATGATTATAAAGATTTCCATATTTTTTTACAATTTTTATACTTTCCTTGATTTTGTAATAAAGTTCTGTTATGCTGTAAATAAATCTGAAAGGGGGATACTTATGAAGTTTGATTTTACGGGTCTTACGGTTTTTGCGGAAAGTGATATCGCTAAAAAAGCTGCTGATCTTTTTTGCGACGAAATTGAAATGAGAACAGGTGTCAGACCTGCACTTGGTGACAGCGATATCTGTGTCAGGTTTGTGACAGGTGATACCGAAAGGGATGCATATTCTTTGCGTCTTGACGGTACCGTACTGACTGTTACTGCAAGCGGAATCAGAGGCTTTATCTACGGATATTCAATGTTTTTACGTAAAACTGTATATAACGGTAAAAATATCACGCTTATCAAGGATATTACGGGTGAATATGCTCCCGATAAATCCATAAGAGGTCATCAGCTCGGATACAGAACAACCAGCAACACTTACGAAGCGTGGGGAATACCCGAATACAGACGTTGCTATCTTGATCTTATGATGTTCGGCTCTAACATTGTCGAGCATATTCCCGGTCGTGCGGAAAAAGGCAGAAATGATCTTATGAAGTACGATGCGGATGAGTTTTGTATTCTTGCAAGCGAGCTTGCCGATGAGTTTGATCTTGATGTTTCTCTTTGGTATCCGAACGATGAGCTGCCTATTGAAGAATCCGTTGAAAAGAGACGTGAGTTCTTCAAAAAGTGTCCCAGACTCAATGTTGTTTTTCCTCCCGGAGGAGATCCCGGTGATTTTCCCGGAGATGTTTTTGTAGAAAGAGTGAAGGCTATTTCAAATGCTCTGCGTGAAGAAAAGCCGAACGCTCAGATGTGGCCGTCAGCACAGGCACCGCACTCACAGCCTACCTGGGGCGAGGATTTTATTTCTAAAATGAGTGAGCTTCCCGATGAGATTGACGGTGTTATAACGGGTCCCAACAGAGCTTTTCCGCTTAGCGTGTTAAGAAGAAAGCTTCCCTCAAAGTATCCGATCAGGCTTTATCCCGACATCACCCATAATGTCAGATGTGAATATCCTGTTCACTTCCTGTCCGATGACTGGCACTATTCGCTGACAACTACCCTGTCAAGAGAAAGCATCAATCCGAGACCCAGAGAATATAATCTTATTCACAGAATAACAAGACGTTATATTGTCGGCAGTGTAAGTTATTCTGAGGGCGTAAACGATGATGTTAACAAGGCTGTCTGGAGTAATCTTGATTACTTCCCCGAAGTTTCGCTTAAAGAAACTCTGCTCGACTATGCAAGAGCGTTTATCTGGGATGCTCCTGCAGAAAAAATCGTCGATGCTGTTTTTGGTCTTGAACGCAACTGGGAGGGAGATCCTGCCGAAAATCCCTGTATCGAAGCAACATATAACACTCTTATTGATCTTTATAATTCTATTCCTTCTCTGGCAGATAACTGGCGTTTTGTTCAGCTTCTTTTCAGAGCACTCAGCGATCTTATTGTCAAGACAAGAAGAGTTTTTGAAACAGAGCTTCTTGAGGATGCCGTTTACACATTAAAGTCTAAGAATGATATTGACGGTGCATTAAAGATTATTGACACACCATTCAGTGCAGAATATCTTGAAATGAGAGAGTTTATGGAAGTTCTCGGTAAAAAGCTTTTCGATATGATTGGAATGCAGCTTGATGTCAAGCGCTACTATGCCGACAACTGGGAACGTGGTGCAACGCTTGATACGATTGACCTGCCCGTTACTGACAGAGCATATTATATCAACCGTCTTAACTTTGCAAAGACTCTTTCCGATGACGAAAGAGAAGAGTTTATTTCGGGACTTCTTAACAGAAATAAAGTCAATGCCGATGAATTCTATTATTCTTTCGCAGAGCACGGTCTGGATGTTCTGGAAGAGAGACAGCAACCTGATTTTTATATGGATTTTCAGGGTGACAGACCCGCTGTCAATGACGGTTCGATACCTATGTGCCAGTTAAAGCTTTACGATCATTACAGCTTCAGATGTAAGCTTTCCGGTATGACGCCCGGTCAGGATTACAAATTGCGTGTTTCTTACTCATCCCGTAAGAGTGCCGAAGCTACCGATCATACCGTTACGGTTTCGGGTAAAGTTATATATTGCGGTAATCAGTATGGTGGAGAAAAGGATGAAAAGTTTGATAAGTATTATCTTGCTCCAAATACCGAAACTGCAACTTATGACCTGCCTGCCGAGCTTTTCACTAACGGTTGTGCGGATATTGTCATAAATGAGCCCCATGTAGGACTTATGATGAGCGAATTTTGGGTTTTAAAAGCATAATATCGTCGAAATCTATTGACAATTAACGTTTTTTTTATTATCCTATAATATATTTTATTTTGTGGGGTTTGTTATGAATTACACTCTGATGTCAAAACAGGATCTTGAAAACAGACTTGAGCTCCTTATGAGCAGATATGAGGATTTCAAGAATCAGAATCTTAAACTCAATATGGCAAGAGGTAAGCCCGGTGATGAGCAGCTTGCTCTTTCCGACGGTATACTTACCGTGCTTTCCGATGATGAGCCGATGTGTGGCGTTGATAAGTTTGATGCAAGAAATTACGGTCTGCCTACAGGTATGACCGAGCTTAAAGAGATTTTTGCTTCGCTTCTCGGCGTTGATGCCAAAAACGTTATTATCGGCGGTTCCTCAAGTCTTAATATGATGTTTGATTACATCAGTCAGTGTATGACTCACGGTGTATGCGGTAATGATCCCTGGTTCGGAAAGAAAGTTAAATTCTTATGTCCCGTACCCGGTTATGACCGTCATTTCGGAATACTTGAACACTTCGGAATTGAAATGATTCTTGTTGAAATGAACGAAAACGGTCCCGATATGGATAAAATCGAAGAGCTTGTCAAGGATGAATCCGTCAAGGGTATGTTCTGTGTTCCCAAGTACTCCAATCCTACGGGAATTACTTTCTCCGATGAGACGGTGCAGCGTATTGCAAAGCTTTCTCCTGCTGCAAAGGATTTCCGCATTATCTGGGATAATGCATATTGTATTCATGATGTAACAGATACTCCCGATACGCTTCTTGAAATCTTCTCTGAGTGCAGGAAGTACGGAACGGAAGATATGATTATCGAGGTTGCATCTTTTGCAAAGATTACATATGCAGGTGCCTGTGTTTCTGCACTTGTTGCTTCCGAGAATAATCTGAAGCAGATTGAAAAGAGAATGTTTTTCCAGATAATCAACCATGACAAGGTGAATCAGCTTCGACATGTACGTTATTTTAAGGATGCCGACGGTGTTCTGTCGCATATGCAGAAGCATAAAGAACTTCTTGCACCAAAGTTCAGTATCGTGCTCAACTCTTTGAAGGACAATCTTTCGGACAAAGGTATTGCTTCGTGGACAAATCCCAACGGAGGTTACTTTGTCAGCCTTGATGTTCCGGAAGGATGCGCCAAAAGAGTGGTGTCTCTTTGTAAGGAAGCAGGCCTTGTTCTGACGGGTGCAGGTGCTACATATCCCTATGGTAATGATCCTTTTGACCGCAACATCAGAATAGCTCCGACTTTCCCGTCAACAGATGAACTCGCGGAAGCTATGAAGGTGCTTTGTGTCTGCGTTGAAATTGCAAGTATTGAAAAATTGTTAAAATAATTTTAATTTTACTCTGCAGTTTTATTTATTCTCTGCTTTTTTGCACATACTATTGATGCATCAAACACAGCAGGTTGTGTATATCCTTGTTTGTATATGCAATCTGCTGTATTTTTTTATATTTTTCTTAAAAAAGTCTTTGATTTTTCTTTACTTTTTAAGATATAGGTGATATAATATATTGAATTATGATGCACACAACTATCTTTTTATATAAAATTATTATCAGGATGTGAGTCTTTTGGATAAATTACTAATCAACGGAGGTAACCGTCTTTGCGGTCGTATAGACATCAGCGGCGCAAAGAATGCTGCTTTGGCAATCCTGCCGGCAACAATACTTACCGACGATGTTTGCAGAATCGAGAATATTCCCGATATAAGCGACGTTTCCGTTATGATCAAGATTCTTGCCGCTTTAGGCGCTGATGTAAAGTATATCAATAAAAATACTGTTGAAATCTGTGCAAAGAATGTCAGAAGCTTTAATGTCCCTTATGAGATGACAAAGCATTGCCGTTCGTCGTATTATTTCATCGGAGCTTTGCTCGGCAGATTCTCAAGAGCGGCGGTTGCGATGCCCGGCGGCTGCAATTTCGGCGGAGTGCGTCCCATTGATCAGCATATCAAGGGTTTTGAACTTCTCGGAGCTTCCGTTTCCATCGAGGAAAATGCTATTGTAAACGCTGTTTCCGACGGGCTTATCGGCAGTCCGATTTACCTTGATACAGTTTCTGTCGGTGCAACCATCAATATTATGCTTGCGGCGGCAAAGGCAAAGGGTCTGACAGTTATCGAAAATGCTGCAAAAGAGCCGCATATCGTTGATCTTGCAAACTTCCTTAACACTATGGGCGCGGATATCAGAGGTGCAGGTACTGATGTTATCAAAATCCGCGGAGTTGAAAAGCTCAAAGGTTGCACATATTCAATAATCCCCGACCAGATTGAAGCCGGCACCTATATGGTTGCTGTTGCCGCAACAGGCGGCGATGTTCTTATCAACAATGTCATTCCGAAGCATCTTGAATCCATTACCGCAAAGCTTGTTGAATGCGGTGTAGAGGTTGAAGAATACGATGACAGCGTTCTGATTAAGTCTGACAGAAGACCTAATAAATGTAACATCAAAACAATGCCTCATCCGGGCTTTCCGACTGATATGCAGCCTCAGATGGCGGTTCTTCTTTCTGTTGCAAAAGGTACCAGCATTATTAACGAAGGTATCTGGGACAGCAGATTCCGTTATGTTGAACAACTCGTCCGTATGGGTGCATCTATCAAAGTTGACGGAAAGATAGCCGTTATTGAGGGCGTTGAAAAGCTTAAGGGTGCGCCTGTTAAGGCTGATGACCTCAGAGCAGGTGCTGCGATGATTATTGCAGGGCTTATAGCTACAGGCACAACTGAAATTGAAAATGTAGTTTATATTGACAGAGGATACGAGAATGTTGTTGAAAAGCTTCGTGCTGTCGGCGCTGATATCAAGCGTGTTAAGGTTACGGAGCAGGATTCTGTATCTAATGTATCATAACATACAAGGCGGCAAGTCCGCCTTTTTGTTATAACGAAAGGAAAACTATGGCAAGATTTTGTCCTTTATTTTCATCCAGCAGAGGTAACAGTACATATGTCGGTTCATCTGACGGCGGAATACTGATTGATTGCGGCGTCAGCGCAAAAAAGCTTCACGCTTCGCTTGATTCTGTCGGAGTCAATCCTGATTCTATAGGTGCAATTTTTATTACACATGAGCATACCGATCATATCTGCGGTCTTAAGACATTTGCTTCTGCACACGGTATTGATGTATATGCTTCATTGGGAACTGTCAATGCTCTGACAGCTTCCGGTGCGCTTAACGGAAAGTTTCCTGTCAATATAATTGACGACAACGGTGTCGAGGTGAACGGGATTTTTGTGCGTCCGTTTCACTTGTCACACGATGCAAGGGAGCCTTTCGGTTATTCTGCGGTAACATCTGATAACCGCAGAATATGTGTTGCCACCGATACGGGTACGGTAACGGATGAGATTCTGTCTGCAATATACGGCAGCGATCTTGTTCTTCTTGAATCGAATCACGATATCGGGATGTTACAAAACGGATCTTATCCTTATATGACTAAAAGAAGGATTTTATCCGATCTCGGTCATTTGTCAAATGATCTTTGTGCCGAAACGGCGGTAAAACTTCTCGAAGGCGGCACGACAAGATTTTGTCTGGCTCACCTGAGTAAAGAGAACAACATTCCGTCATTGGCATATCAGTCTACATATTCCGAATTAACTCAGATCGGCGCGGTCGAGGGCAGAGATTACCGCCTTTCGGTTGCAGGAGGAGATGCGCAGATGATGTTCCTTTGATTAAAGTAACATTGATTGTTCTCGGTAAGCTGAAGGAAAGCTATTTGCGTGATGCTTGCGCAGAGTATGAAAAGCGACTTTCGGCATTCTGTAAGCTTGATGTTGTCGAGCTGAATCCCGTAAAGCTTCCGGATAATCCGTCGGATGCTCAGATAAATGACGCTCTTGAAAAAGAGTCTGCCGAAATACTGCGACGTATTCCGCAGAGTTCAAAGGTTTATTCACTTTGTATAGAGGGAAAAATGCTTTCGTCCGAAAAGCTATCGGAAGAGATTTCTCTTTCTGCTGTCAGCGGCAGCGGTAATATAACCTTTATTATCGGCAGTTCTTTCGGTTTATCGGCAAAAGTCAAACAGCGATCGGACGTCAGACTTTCGATGTCACCGATGACTTTTCCGCATCAATTGGCACGGGTTATGCTGTTTGAACAGATTTACAGAGCCTTTCAGATAATGTCTGGTGGAAAATATCACAAGTAAACGGATGATGAATTATGGAAAATTATGATGCTTTTACCGCAGGTGTTGAGGCAGGCGGTTTAATAAATACTTCGGAAATAAAAGCACTTATCTGCTTTTTGCTTTTAAAAATTGATGCTCCCGTATCCAGAGAACTTTGTCGCGAGGTGTTGCAGGAGCAGGGCATTGCAAACTATTTTGATGTTAGCGAAGCCATTGCGGAGCTTATCAAATCGGGAAATATCAGTACGGATTTTACTGATGATGACGAGGTAATGTACCTGACTGCCATAGGTAAAGGTGCGGCAGAGCTTCTGGTTCGCGATGTACCGAGAACTGTCAGAGAAAAGGCGTTTTCGTCGCTTCATGATGCGGTTACAAGGCTTCGCCGTGAGCGTGAAACCAAGATTGAGATTACGCCTTCCGGCAGCGGATACAATGTCAGTTTTTCGGTTTCTGCAGGTGATGACGAGCTTATGCACTTGTCTGTTTATGCTGCAGATCTCGATCAGGCAACAGGGTTTAAAGAGAATTTCTTAAAAGATCCTGTCAGGGTCTATTCCGGAATAATATCTTCATTAACAGTTTAGGAGGAAACAAAATGTCAAAGTATTCTATCGGTCTTGATTACGGTACCTTATCGGGAAGAGCTCTTCTCGTCAATGTCGAAACAGGTGAAGAGGTTG
Organism: Clostridia bacterium; assembly: GCA_017397655.1. GTDB lineage: Bacteria > Bacillota > Clostridia > Oscillospirales > Acutalibacteraceae > UBA1425. Next base: position 86,319 of record JAFQIG010000082.1, read on the forward strand.
CAACTGCAGTATACGATTATCCTCATGCAGTTATGGACGAACAGCTTCCCTGCGGCAAAAAGCTTAAGGCGGACTGGGCGCTTCAGGATCCTCAGGATTATATTGATGTACTTATAGTTACGATTCCCAAGGTTCTTGCTGATTCGGGTGTATCTCCCGAGGATGTTGTAGGTGTAGGTGTTGATTTTACTGCTTGTACGATTCTTCCCGTACTCAGTGACGGTACACCTCTTTGCTTCCTTGATGAATATAAATCAGAGCCTCACGCATATGTAAAGCTCTGGAAGCACCATGCAGCACAGGATCTTGCTGATATTATGAATGAAAAAGCGATCGAAAGAGGCGAAAGCTGGCTTGCCAACTATGGCGGAAAGATCTCTTCCGAATGGGCAATCCCCAAGGTATGGCAGGTTCTTCGTGAAGCACCTGAAATCTATGCAAAGGCGGACAGATTTATCGAAGCCGCTGACTGGGTTATCTGGCAGCTGACAGGCAAAGAGACGAGAAATGCTTGCTGTGCAGGTTATAAAGCAATGTGGAACAAAAACACAGGCTTCCCGTCAAAGGATTTCTTCAAGTCTCTTGATCCGAAGCTTGAAAATGTTATCGAGGAGAAGTTCGGCACCGACATTCTTCCGCTCGGTGCAAAGGCAGGAGAGGTTACTGAAGCAGGGTCTGCTTTGACAGGTCTCTCGGTCGGTACTTCCGTTGCTGTCGGTGTAATTGATGCTCATATTTTCGTTCCTGCAGTAGGTATGAAGACTGAGGGTGAAATGCTTGCTATTATGGGCACATCCACCTGTCACATGATGCTCGGTAAAGATGAAGTTCAGGTCAAGGGTATCTGCGGTGTTGTTGCCGATGGCATTATGCCCGGCTTCTACGGTTATGAAGCAGGTCAGGGCTGTGTCGGTGATCATTTCCAGTGGTTTATTGAAAATTGCGTTCCTGCTTCTTATATTGAAGAAGCAAAGAACGAGGGTATCAATATACATAAGTTCCTTCGCAAAAAGTGTGAGGCGAAGAAGCCCGGTGAATCAGGACTTGTCGCACTTGATTGGTGGAACGGTAACAGATCTGTTCTTGTCGATGCAGAGCTTACAGGTCTTATGCTTGGTATGACTCTTCGCACAAAGCCCGAAGATATGTACAGAGCACTTATCGAGGCTACAGCGTACGGTACAAGAATGATTATTGAAACATTCCGTGAGCAGGGCGTTCCCGTAAACGCTTTCTACGCAGCGGGCGGTATCTCTCAGAAAGACCCGATGACAATGCAGATTTATGCCGATGTTATCAATATGCCCATTAAAATCGCAGGCAGTGAGCAGGCAGGAGCACTCGGTTCAGCTATTTTCGGTGCTGTTGTAGCAGGTGCTGAAAACGGAGGCTATGACGATGTTTTCAAGGCTGCAGAAACTATGGGTAAGGTTCGGGATACAGTTTATATTCCGAACGAAGAGAACAGCAAGATTTATGACAAGCTCTTTGCGGAGTATAAAATCTTGCACGATTACTTCGGCAGAGGTGCAAATGACGTTATGAAGCGCCTTAAAAAGATCGCTGCTGAACAATAATATAAAAATAATCAGAAAATTTTAAAAAAAGACTTGATTTTTTTCGCAGACTCGTGTATAATATCATCCGTTGAACAAACGGAGAGTTGTCCGAGTTGGTCGAAGGAGCACGACTGGAAATCGTGTAACGGGCTATCACCCGTTCGAGAGTTCGAATCTCTTGCTCTCCGCCAAAAACCGCAGAATTTTTTCTGCGGTTTCTTTTTTTATGTAACTTCACTACTTGAAGTATTATAATTTGTATGATATACTGATTCTAAGGAGGTAATAATATGAAGAAAAAGTTTATGCGAATTATTTCTGTTGTGCTTTGTATCGCACTTCTGACATCCGGTGCATCATTCGGAACGTTTGCTGCAAGAGAGCTGAGTGTTACAGCACAGGAAGAATCTGTCGGTGACAGCATTATGAAAGGTCTTTACAATACACTTAATGTTATTGTTGAAGGTCTTGTAAGATCAATTTGTGCAATTTATGTAAATCCGAGAGATTGGCAGAGTATTGATGAATACGATGCTGACGAAATAGGCTTTATGGCAGGCAGAGATACATATCAGACATCTGCGGCAGAAGGCAACGCTTGGAAACTCGGATACTCAAAAAAGAGTATTATTCCCGAGGATTTTGAAAGCGGCAAGTATAATCTCGGCAGAGATCTTCTGAACAAGTATGCTGAAGGCGTTTATGACGATCAGTGCATCCGTGTTGCGGCAATTGATGACAACAGCGGCGAAGGTCTTGTAATTCTTGGCGCTATTGACTCTCTTGGTGTGACATCGACCGATATACGTTCGATGCGTAAAGCAGTTCTTGATTATTGTGAAACTGAAGGTATCGAGGTTGCAAGTATCAATATCAGCGCAACTCACGCGCACTCGGCACTTGATACACAGGGTGTCAGCACAGAGTTTTTCAAAAAGCTCGCTGCAACATTCTGGCGCAATCTTTTTGGCATTACAAAGACTATGTCAGGTCTTGAAAACGCCGAAAGCTTCAAACAGCACTTTATCAATGTCTCCGCTGATGCCATGAAAGAAGCAATCGCTAATATGGAAGAGGGTAAACTTTACTTTTCTGCTATTGATATGAGCGAGCATTTCAAGGATAAGCGTGGTCTTATCTCAAAAGAAGACCTTCCCGATACAGCTTGTCTTAAGTTTGTTCCTGCTTCGGGTAAAGCATCTACGTACATTGCTGATATTACCTGTCACGCAACCTCATTCAGCGCAAGCAACGGTCTTGTCGGCTCTGACTATATCTACTACGTTGATGAGTATATCAAGAATGCAGACGGCGGTAATTTCATAATGATTCCCGGTGCTGTAGGTCAGGTCTCACGTGATATTGTTGTTGATGAAACAGGTATGACTGAGTTTGAGGCAAAAGGCTCCGGCGCCAGAACACTCGGCAAGCTTGTCGGTGAAAAGATTATGGCTGCTGATTTCTCTACAGAGCTTTCTCCCGTAATCAATGTTAAGCACAGAGAACTCTTCATCACTCCCGAAAACAGCATTCTTACACTCGCTTGTGAAATCGGACTTGTTAATAATAAGATTTTCTATAAGCCCGGCATTATCAGAGAATACTGTATGGCAACCGAAATGGGTTATCTTGAGTTCGGTAATGAGATAGCATTCGCAATGTTCCCCGGTGAGCTTTATCCCGAGGTTTTCTGGGATGATGAGATCACGGGTGGTGCAAACTGGGACGGTACACAGTGGCCTTATGATAACCTGTCAACAAAAGTTGAAGGCGTTACCACTTATGCGGCAAGCCTTACTAATGACGCTATAGGTTACGTACTTACCGACAACAATTTTGCATTTATGGGTCACATTATCGGTGAAGGTATTGCCGATGAAGTTCTCTCTGTAGGCAAACACATCGGTTCGTATCTTGTAACTGAGTATTTAGCTTTAATTGATTCTCTTGAAGATTAATTGAAATTTAAGCAGAAAGATCTGTCTCAAAACGAGACAGATCTTATTTTTATTTAATTGTGACGATTCTTCCCGTTCCTATGCCTGTAACAAACTGCATTATTGTCGGTGTCAGGCAAGCTTCAAAATCTTTGTGCAGATGACCTGCAAATATTGCTTTTATATTCTTTGAGTTTGTAATAAGCTCAAAAGCTTCTCTTGTGATTTCATCCTGCTTCTGCTGTTCGTATCTGTCAGGGGAGTAGCGCTTCATTTTTTCGTCGGGCACAGACATAAGATATGCCGGCAGTTCTGTACCGTCTTTTGTGCAGAAGTCGTATGTTTCTGCCGAATAAAGCGGTGTATGTAAAAACAGTATCGTCGGCATTGAAAGCTCAAGCTCTTGCTTTAATCTGTCTGTCTGCCATTGTTCGAAGAGATAATAAGAGTTATCAACTGAAATAAGATTTATACCGTTTATTTTCCTTGATGAAAAGCGAATATCGTTTTTGAAAACGCTTTGTACCTTATCTAAGCTTTGATTTCTGTATTCGGCATCTTCTTTAGCTTCACCGACATAGAGGCTGAATTCGTGATTACCTGCAGCCATAAAACAGTCAACAGCATCAGTAAAAGCTTTAGCTTCTTCAAGATTTTTTTGTGACACAAAGTCGATAAGGTCGCCTGTATGTGCGACAAAACAGTCGAGTTCTTTTGCTTTTAAAACTGTATCAGCAAGGTTTTGCGGTGCATCAGGAAAAATCTTGGAGCGGTTTTCTGCAAGTCTGACTTTGCGTTCACCGTCTCTTTCGTCTGCATATGTAAGATGTGTGTCGCTGACGTGAAGGAAGCTGAAAGGCCTCGCGGCACCGATATTTAATGTTTGTTCAATATATTTCATATGAATCCCTCGCATTAATACGCAGAGTCCGAAATGATTCCTCTGACAACAGTTTTTATAACGCTTTCTTTACAGCTTCTGTATTCCTTACCCGATAAAATCAGTTTTTCGACCCTGAGGTTTTGGAGTTCCGATTTATCAATCGTATAAGGATTTTCGGACAGTATAACCATATCAGCCGTTTTGCCGATTTCAAGACTTCCTCTGTCTTTTTCGTCAAAAGTGGTGTAATAACCGTTATATGTACACATTCTGAGCGCATCCTGTACGGAAATACGTTCGTTCTCGTTCGGATTATTAACCGCTCTGTCAATCCAGACTATCGGATCGGGAGAAGTACACGGTGCATCGGAACCAAAAGAAACTACTATTCCGTTTTTTCTGAAAGTATTGATAGGATTTAGTTTTGACAGACGATCCTTGCCCATAATGCTTTCAAGATATTCGTCGGGCTCCTGCTTCCAGTTAATAAAAGCACTTTGCATAGGAAGTTGGATATTATAGTCTGCACAGATTTTAATTCCCGCTTCAGTCGGAAGGCAGTCGTGGATGATACCGTGACGGTGGTCATCTCTCGGATAATCGTCAAGCGCTGCTTTTAAAGCCTTGGTTGCCTGATCAAACGCTTTATCACCGATCGCGTGAAGCTCGATCTGAAGTCCTGCTCTGTTTGCTTCTTTGCAGAAGTCAATTACTCTTTCGTCTGAATAATAGAGAATTCCTTTGTCCTCGGTATTGGAATACGGCTCGTTCATTGCGGCATCCATTGATCCGAAACAGCCGTCAAGAGCGCTCTCAAAGCAGCCTCCGATACGAGGAAGCTTTCTCGAAAGTGCAGTTTTGATGTTCATCGGTTGCGGAAATACTCTGATCTGAAATCCGTTTTCAAGACCTTTTGCAAACAGCTTTTCAAAAGTGATGTCGAGATTCATCGGAAAGCCCACACCGCTGACGGTATGTATCATTCCGATTCCGTGTTCAGCGTAAAAATCGACTGCATTCTGCATATTTTTAACAAGGTCGATAAGTGACAGAGAAGACGAGATATAATTTGAAAACTGAAAGAATGCTTCCTGATTCATTTCGCCCGTATCGGGATGATATCCACGAAGATTACGTACCTTTGAATCCATTTTGTTTAAAAGCTTTGTGTTGACAATGCAGGCGTGACCGTCATATTTGACAACCATAATTTCCTTATCGGGGCATACGGCGTCAAGCTCTGCTCTTGAAATAAGTCGTCTTTCTTTTACTGAATACGGTGACGCTCCAAAAGCTATCAGGGTTTTAGCTGTTGATTTTTTGACAAAATCCTTAATCATTTGCGAGATCTCTGCATTAGACACTGCATCCATAACGTTGAGACCTGCAAAGAAGGTCGAAAAAGATGCAAAATGCTGATGTGTGTCGCAAAAAGAGGGGATCAGTGCCTTTTTATCAAGAGCTATCATTTCAGCGTTTTTGTATTGTTCTGGAAGCTCATTTCCGACATAAATGATTTTTCCGTTTTCTTCTACAAGATAATGAGCGACTTCGTTGTTTTTGTTAACGGTCAGAATGTTTCCAATATAGCATTTCATTATAATCACCCCGCATTTTTTATAATTATATCATAATTCATCTGTTATATCAATCAAACATAAGCTCTTATTTTATTGATTTTTAAAAAGTAATGTGTTATTATATTAAAAAGATATTATTGGGAAGTGTTTGCTGTGTCGTTGTTTAATGTTAAAGGATCTGAACGTATTTCTTCCTTGATTAAACAGGCTGTTGAAAATGGTAGCCGAACGGCAGTAGTCAACGGTAACTGGTTTATTGACAAAGAAATCAGAATTCCCGATAATTTTATACTATGCCTTGAATCTTGTCATCTGCGTATGGCAGACGGTGTTTACAGCAATATGTTTGTTAATGAACATCACGATACTGAGATTGGTCGCACTGCGGACGGTACAGACCGTAATATAATAATCGAAGGCAATAACGCTGTGCTTGACGGCGGTAACTATAACGGCTTGTCTGAAAAGAATCACTCACAAAACTCAATGCCTCCGATATGGAAAAACAATCTTTTGCTCTTTACAAATGTTGACGGATTCAGAATTTCGGGCCTAAGATGCATAAATCAACGCTGGTGGGCACTCAACTTTATTTATTGTTGCAACGGACAGCTGGAGAATATTGATTTTTGTTCTGACGACAGTTGGATTGATTCTGACGGCACTGTGAATCATGGCTTGATAAGAGGTAAATACTCTGAAATTCTTATCAAAAACAGCGATGGTATTGACATAAGACAAGGCTGTCATCACATTGACATTAATAATATTACAGGCTTTACGGAAGATGATACGGTGGCACTTACAGGACTTGATGGTACACTTGAGAAAAGCTTCAGTGTCTGCGGAAAGTCGTCTGATATTTGTTATATTAATATTACAAACGTTTCTTCTTCAGCGTTCTGCTCAAATGTCAGACTTTTAAATCAAGGCGGCGTCAAGCTTCACGATATACTTGTTGACGGAGTTACGGATACATCCGAAAACTGCACTCATATGGACAGGGGCATTTATGGTGTCAGACTCGGAGATATACATATGTACGGTGAACGCCATTCTTCAGTAGGTGAAACATATAACATTACCGTAAGAAATGTCCGATCAAGAGGCGTTTCTGCCGTGCAACTGAGCGGATCTGTCAAAAATCTGAAATTAGAAAACATTATGCCGTTTGACGGCGCAGCAGCGATTGACGATAAAAGATGCTGAATAAGAAAGGAGTGTCAAATGTGAAAGCGATTTTTCAAAAGATACTTTCGCTTTTTATTTCAGTTCTTATGACTTTAGGATTTGTGGTGATACCGGAAGATTTTTCTGAATTTTCGATTACTGATTCTGTAGTTGAAATGTCGGAGTCGGAGACGATATTAAAAGATGGTAGAACAGTATACAAACAGGATGGTTTTTCTTTTACTGTTTCTCCCGATGGTATAGCGACGATTGTCGGAGTCACTGTTAATTATTCCTTTCCTTATTGGTCAGGGAAAGAAGTGTTTGCGATACCTGATGATTTAGGTGGATTTACAGTAAAACGAATCGACGTGAACAATGGTATGTTTAATGTCAAATCAGTTCTTTATCTGACAGAACATATTAATTATTTCCATTCTGATAAAGCAGATTTTAATACGCTTGTTTGTTTTTCAGAAGTGATCAATATATCTTTGAATTGTGACAATTCGTTTAAAATGGTTTGCTTTGAAGGTTCAGATGCAGATGAGTATGCAAAAGTAAATGATATGAATGTGAAGTATCTTTCAGAATATAATGAAGAACTCGGCATTGCATATTATGTTAGACAGTCATTAGCTTTTGTAGAATACATTACATATCAAACATCAAAGGATTTTGTTCTCCCTGATTATATTGACGGGTACAAGGTTGTCGGACTGCATTGTAACACATTAGCTAACAGAGATGAAGTTGATATTACATCAATTTGGTTGCCTGATTCTTGTAGTTTATATGATCTCGGTTATGCTTTTCATGATTTGCCTTTTTCAATGCCGAGAATAAAATGTAATCAGTATTCCAATCCGCATGGTGAATGCTATACTTATGACTTGACTTGCGACTATACTTTACCCGACGGAACAATAGTGGAAGGATATAATAGAGGCTATAATTTTGACTACGATAACAATTTTGAATACCTCTACTTAGTATTTAGAGACGGTGAAGCCTTGGTTTACGGGTGGCGTGTTGTTTATCAGTCCGGACAACCGTTTTATCCTGATGTCAAACATATAACGATTCCTGATACTATTAAAGGTTATCCTGTTACATATGTCGGAGGATTTTATCCGGATAATTATGAGGATACCGGAATGCTCGAAACGATCACATTTCCCGATACCGTAACTACGCTTGGCGACTTTATGTTTTGCTCAAGACTGAAAGAGATTGATTTTACAAACATTGAAATAATTGAAGACAAGGCTTTTGCTGAGTGCGGAAGTCTTAAAAAACCTGTCTTTGGTAAAAAACTGAAGTATATCGGAGATAGTGCATTTGAATGTTGCGGTTTTATGGGTGAACTGACATTTCCGATAGATTGCGCTCTTGAATATATCGGTCAAGCGGCGTTTTACGGATGTTTTTTCAGCGATATAACTCTTCCGTATAATCTGAAGACTATAGGTTCATTTGCTTTTCGATGGTCAAGCGTTGACAAGCTTGTTTTACCGCCGTCTGTTGAGGAGGTCGGAACAAACCTTTGCTATGCCGATGACGGTTTGGTTGTTCTGAACCCTGATATGAAGTTTCCGGATGCCGATAATGTTATAAATGAACATAGCAATATATACGGTTATGTCGGCTCTACGGCAGAGGCTTATGCAGAAAAATACGGGTACAACTTCATAGAAATTGAAGAAACAGAAGTTGAGTTTGACGGCAAGAGTGTCGATGGTGACTTTATTGCGATAGATTCGACAGGTTTGTCGCTTAAAAGCTTTTTATCGTTGGTAACCTTGACTGACGGAGCCTGCTTTGATATTGTGGATGAGACGATCAAGGAAGGGAGCACTATACCGCTTATTAATAATCAAGGCTATATCGAAAAATGCTACACTATAGTTCGTCTTGGTGACTTTAACTGTGACGAAACAGTATCTGTTGATGACCTTGTAGGAATGAAAGCTCTGATTTCGGGAGTTCTGGCTGATACCGTTACAGAGCGTGATGCAGCTTCGGTTGACTTTAATATGGACGGTGTTGTCAACTCTACCGATCTTGTTTATATGAAATCATATTTGGTCGGAAATTATTAAAACAGCAGGTGATAAAATGAAAAATCAGGTATCTCTTGACACCCTTTGTGCATCATTATCTTATGCAATGGGTATCGAACCGCCTTCATTGGCACAATCAGGTGAAGAAAGCTTAAAAAAATTTGTCGATGATGCTTTTGACGGACAGAAAGCTGACAGAGTCTTTATGTACAATCCTGACGCTATTGCACAATGGATATATGAAAAGTATCCTCAGCTTATGAAAGAAGCAATTGACAGGGCAGATCTTCGTATACCTTTCTGTACGGTAATGCCGTCTGTTACTCCGGTATGCTTCGGAACAATGTATACAGGTGTTCAGCCGTCGGTTCACGGGATTCGATCCTACACAAAGCCTGTCATTACAGTCGATACGATATTTGATGCACTGATCCGTGCAGGTAAAAAACCTGTCATTATTGCAGAGGATAACTGCAGTCTTGCAAAGATTTATCTTGAACGTAATATGGATTACTTTATCTATGATACAATAGAAGAGGTAAACGCTAAGGCTGCTGAGATTATATTAAAAGACGAATACGATTTTATCGTTGTCTATAACGGCAATTATGATTCTGTTATGCACAAGCACGGTCCCGAAAGTGTTGAAGCATTATCAGAGCTTCGTGCTAATTCCGAAGTATTCGGAATATTCAGTGCCCTGATTGAAGAGCATTGGAAGAATCATAACACGCTTGTCGGATTCGCTATGGATCACGGTTGTCATGAAATCGACGGCAGCTGCGGTTCGCACGGACTTGATATGGATGAGGATTTAAACATCGTTCATTTGTATAAAGCTTATTCTGCATCAAAATAACGGAGGTATAATTATGAAGTTAAAAAGAATAGTATCATTTGTATTGTTTATCGGCATTATTATGTCGCTGACGTCTGTGGCTCTTTCTGCATCTGAAAAAATCTCGCTTGACGATTGGAAGAGTTATTACAGCACTATTGACAATACCATCATTAATCTGACTCCCGGTGCGGACGAATCAGAGCTTAATTTCAGCTGGCATTCGAGCTTCACGGCACAAAAGCCTGTAGTCAGAATCAGTGAAAATGAAGATATGAGCGATTATGACGAATTCATCGGTACTACATCTGTATCGGATGTCATCGGTCAAAGAGTCAACAGAGTTACTGCAACAGGTCTTGAAGAAAACACTACTTATTACTATACATACAGCTCTGACGGTGATGATTTCAGTGAACCGAGTGTGTATATAACCCACTCGTCGGACAGCTTCAAATTCCTTTTTGTCAGCGATCAGCAGCCCAATTCTGAAAAGTACGATCTTGCCGAGAACTCATATAAGTGGAATACCGTATTGGAAGAAGCATTCAATAATAATGACGATATCAGTTTTATTGTTTCTGCGGGTGATATGACAAACAGTGGTGATGTCAAGTTTGAGTGGACGGCAACACTTTCGCCCAAATATCTCAGAAGCTACGCAATGGCAACGGTTGTCGGCAATCACGATAACAGAGGATTGATACCGACGTACAGTCATTACGTTAACAATCCCAATACATATCTCGGACTCTGGCCCAGCATTGCAGGCAACGGATATTGGTTCAGATACGGTGATGTTCTGTTTGTTATGATTAATTCCAACAAGATCAATTCTCACGATACATACAAGTTGGTCGATCTTGCTGTAGATGCTAATCCCGACGCAAAGTGGCGTATCGGTGTAATGCACCACGATGTATACGGTACGGGCGGTCACGCTTCGCAGGAGAGTGCGGCAAAGATCAGAGCTCTTGTTGTTCCTGCATTTGAAGAAAATGATTTTGACGTAATTCTTACAGGTCACGATCACATTTACGGTCGCTCATACTTTATGGATAAGGGCGAAATCGTCCGGAACGACTCGTATAACAGTGGTGTTGTTACCGATCCTGACGGCATTTTGTATATGACATCTTTTGCTTCTTCAGGTAACAGCAGAAAACCAAGCGAAGATCACAATTATCCTTGGCTCGGCTATGTAAATGAAAGCGGAAATGACGGTTATTCTACCATCGAAATCACCGATGACGGAGAGTTTATCATCAAAGCATTTGATTCAACAGCAGGTGAGCAGATTGATGAATTCAAAATCATTAAGACTGATTTCACTTTTGAAGAAAAGGATAACGGCGGCTACTTTTACGGTGCATTAATACCGTATCTTTGCGAAAAATATCCTTTCTTTGCAAAAATTTTAGGTAAATAATATATGATCCGTGAGAGTTTTCTCACGGATTTTTCTTGACAACCCTATTCTAATGTGTTAGAATAGGGTTGTTCTAACGCATTAGAACAAGGAGGATGAATTATGATACCGAAGATTTTTGAGAGTGAATACAGATTCTGTCTGATTTTGTGGGAGAATGAGCCTATCTCTTCACGCAAATTATCCGAGCTTTGCAAAGAAAAGCTCGGTTGGTCAAAAACGACAACGTATACAGTAATAAAAAGATTATCGGACAGGGGAGTTGTTAAAAACGAGAATACGATCGTTACATCTCTTGTCACAAAAGAGCAGGTACAGACATCGGAGGTTGAAGAGCTTGTTGAAAAGAAGTTTGAAGGTTCTTTGCCTGCATTTGTTGCAGCATTTACAAAAAGTAAAAATTTAAGCGACAGCGATGTTGAGGAAATTATGAAAATAATCGAAAGAAGGTGAACGAATGGATTATTCCGGTATATTTCTGACGCTGAATGATATTTTTCTTCGCGTCGTTAACTTGAGCTTAAGTGCTTGCGGAATTATGCTTGTTCTGATGCTTATTCGTCTATTGTTAAAAAAGATGTCAAAGCTGTATGTAGTACTGATGTGGCTTCTGGTCGGACTCAGACTGATTATACCTTTTTCTTTTGAAAGTGAATTCAGCGTTAATCCTAACAGGGAAATCATAAATCCGGAAACCGTATACAGCAACAAATTTGTGATTGATTCAGGATATGATAGCGTTGATACTGTTGTCAACGGATATCTGGGTGATAATTATTACGAGGGAGTGACTGTTCCGACTAACTTCAAACTCAATATAATCAGCGTTTTGGCTATTATATGGGTATTTGGTGTGCTTGCTTGTCTTTTATACTTTTTAATATATTATCTTAGAATGAAGATTAAACTGAAAACAGCAACATTAGTTAACGATAATGTATTCAGAACGGAATTTGTGTCTTCACCGTTTGTTTTCGGAATTTTCAGACCAAAAATTTATATTCCGTATGGGTTGGAAGAGCCGAATCTTCGCTATGTGCTGGTACACGAAAAAACTCATATTGAACAAAGTCATCATTTAGATAAGCTTGTTGCTTTTATAATTCTTTCTGTTTATTGGTTCAATCCTTTTTTGTGGCTTGCTTATTGGCTGTTCAGCAAGGATATAGAATCATTTTGTGATGAACTTGTTGTAAAAAAACTTACAGAGGATGAGAGAACGGAATATTCAAAAGTATTATTGGAGCTGAGTATCCGTAAAAAATCCTTTTCGGTAGCTCCCGTACCGTTCGGGGAAATTGATATCAAGAAGCGTGTAAAAGACATAATGAATTTCAGAAAACCGGGATTCTGGATCAGTTTGGCAGCGACTCTTATTTTTGTGATAACAGCGAACTGTCTTTTTACTGATCCGCCTAAAGATCAAAGTGATGTCAGCGCCGATATCAGCGAGTCGCTTGATGTTCTTGTCGGTCAGACGATAGTTGAAAATGAGAATCCGAATTTTACCGGTTCTTTCGGATGTGAGTCGCATATCGTTTTGGCAGTTGAAAACGGTGGGGCGGTTATTGAAGAAAAAGTTAAATATACAACAGTCGAGGTTTTTATTATAGCAAAATATGCAGAATACGGTATCAAGAACGGCACTCTTATACAAACAGGCGGAATGATATCGCCGCTGGCATTGGTTTTTGAATCTGACGGAAGTGACAACTATACACTTCTTGAATACTGGGAACCCGGAATGGGATCGGACTACACATCAAGCCTCAGAGAAAGGTTTCCGAAGAATGTTGATTATATGACGAATGAGTACGACGAGCAGCTTCGTGTGGAATGCGAGAGCAAGGCATATGAGCATTTTGGCATCAGTACTTCCGGGTATGATAAAGTCTACACTTTAAGCGTTGATACCGTGACCCTGAGCAGCTCGTTCTTGCCGAGATTCAGTATTGACAAGGATCATAAAACATTTATGTTTGTCTATGACTTGCTGTCATCGTATCTCTCGACAGGTACTTATGAGGTTGTTGACAACGAGATAACGGCAACCACCTATGACGGAAAATACAAATATGTGTTTAAGGTGATAAACAGAAAAGAGCTTCAGTTTGATGCGAAAAAATCCTTGTATGCTCCTGTTACAAACGAAGATCTTTCTTACAGTCTTCACCACGGTGACAGCTTTATTTTAGGCGAACCTAAACCCGATAAGACAAGCGAATATACAACCGTTGTTCAGTTGATAGGTGAAGAGCCGACTACAAGGCTTCCTAATATTTCGCCGTTTTATGAAGAATATTATGACTATACGTTAAGTATTGTCGAAAGCGATGAGGATATCATTTGGCAGATTAGTGATGAAAAATTCAGACAAGAAAACGGTTACAGCGTGTACGGATATTCTGTTGACAAGGTTTATATTACCGTAGGTGAAAACAGTCTGCCGCTTGATGAAGCTGTCGGAAAGGGAATTGTCAGCATTGATGCTTTGATTCATAAGGCTGCAGATGACACAAAGGATAAAGCTAAGGCTATTACCTACAAGGATGGCGGAAGCACGCTGTATGTTTATGATGATTATTCCGTTATCAAGCTGAACCGTCTTGCCGATAACAGCAAGGATGTTTTTATCGGTCCGCCTGATATGTCATTAAATGATCTGACCGACTTTCTCAATAATATTTACGGATAAAAACAAGAGGTTTGCATTTTTGCAAACCTCTGAAAATTTTTATTGAGATATTCTGAATGTGTTGGTTGAATCGGGATTTTCTGCGTGATACACAAACGAGAAGCTGTATGTGCCGTCAGCGTTGTAGTGTACCGTATATCCGTCATATCCGTTTACAGAGGCTACAGAAAGCTTTTCGTAGCTGTCACCGACCTTAGCGTAAACATCGGGGCAGTTAAGCGATGTAAAGCCGTCAACTCTTATGGCGGTATTGTTTCTGCCGCCTGTAACGGTAAACTCTGCTACTCCGTCATCAGCCATAATTCTTGGCAGGAATGTGTCTTCAATAACTGTTCCGACTTCTGCTGTTAAAACGGTAGGATTCTGAATACTGTCCTCACGGACGTTTGTGACAGATTCAATTGTTTCTTCATTACCTACACCCCAGGGAAGAAGGATGATGTCAAGCTTGATTGTGTCACCGGGATTAAACTCTATCTTCTTGGTGTCAAGGGTGAGACAGGCAATTGATGCAGAAGGACGTGATGTGTTTCTGACAGCAAACGGAATATTCTGTTCTTCGCCACCGATTACGATCTTTGAATCTTTAATAAGAAGTGCAAAATTACATGCAAATCTTTCTTCGATAAGGTGTTCTGTTTCCTTTGTTACATCGTAAAGTGTATAGAAAGGAGCATCGTTACCGAGTGTGTAATACTTGACGGTGGAGGTATTGTTAGCTTCAACGTCAACCTGTTTGTTATCGGTACCGATGTAGCTGAGACTGTCATATTTAGCGTTCCGTCCGTCATAGTAGAAGATATCAAAATCACGTCTGAAATTATCAAATGATACTTTCTTTGTGAATGTCACATCGATTGTGAAATATGTTCTGTTTTCGTCTGTCTGAGGGAATTCGACATGACGCAAGCTGTAAATAAATGAACCGCAGTCAGAAAGATAGTCTGTTGTGTAGTCAGAATAAGCAAGTCCCGAACTGTCAATTGTTGTTGACCTGTATTCCGAAT
Organism: Clostridia bacterium; assembly: GCA_017397655.1. Taxonomy (GTDB): domain Bacteria; phylum Bacillota; class Clostridia; order Oscillospirales; family Acutalibacteraceae; genus UBA1425. The sequence goes on from JAFQIG010000082.1 coordinate 101,480, forward strand.
ATGTCTGCTTGTTGTCGAAAAGTCCGAGTATTCTGTTGTTGTATGTCATAAATTTAAGAATACCGACCGAATTGAACTGAGGCTGTTCGCTCCACATTATACCGCTTCTTGTGCGGAAATCAGGAAGTGTCCATCCGTCCTTGTCACCGACAAAGTAAGGAGCAAAACAGTTTGTTTCCGTGCAGCCTGTAGACAGGTGATAGTAGGAAGTGTGGAATTCGATTGATGAAACCTGCTTTAAGGGTGCGTTACCCCAATTCTGGAATATGTGAAGTGCAGTGAATTTGATTGTTTCATTCTTTTTAAGTGAAATCGGGAAGAATCCGTCACCGTACAGATAGTCTTTTACGCTGTAGAAAGGTTCTCCGCCGTCGCCCTGAAAGTTTTTGCAAACCTGTACATCAAGAGGAGAGAGAACGCCGTTTTCGTCAAGTAATCTTGATGCTTCAAGAATACCGTAATGACCGAACGTTCTGACAAAAATCTGTCTGTCATTATCATCACAGGTAATGGTGATCGGTGCAAGATTTTGTCTGTTTGCATTTATGTATGCTTCGGCAAAACTGCCTGTTCCGTACATATCAAAAGTATATGTGCCTCTGAGTGCATCATAACCCGAAAAGCTTGCGTTGCAGTTGTTAGTCTCAACAGTAACGCCTTTAAGCGGATTGCGTTCAAGATAAGCTTCTCTGTCAATTCCGTCAAAGCTGTGTTCAGAGTTCGTATAGATTCTGAAACCGAAGGTCAACTTGTTAAGAGAGTAGCTTCCTGTTTCGTCAAACTTATTGATTCCGGTACCTTCTGTGTAGTTTGCTGTTTGCGTAACAATGTAGCAGTTGTCTCTCTCTGTTACGGTAAGACTCTTTGAAGATCCGTCAGACGGAACGATAAATCCTATAACACCTGCTGACTTAATGTCAAAAGCGACATATTCTACACTTTCGCAGTCGTAATCAGAAAAATCGTTTTTAACAGAATTCTTGTCTTTTATCTGAACCGAAGAAACTGTTGACTTAGGAATAACAATTTCACTACCGAATTCTTTTAATTTATCGGTAGCTTCACAAGCCAACAATGAAAGCTGACTGAAAAGGCGGTCACCGTATAAATGATATGTTTTATCTACTTTAAAATCATTACCGTTAAAGTCAAAATCACGAACGCAGCATTCATAATAATAAGTACCGAGTCTGATGGCGTTTACTCTGCCTTTTGAACCCGAAACATCAGAAGTGTACTTTTTTCCTGTTGAATCGATATAATAAGTGTTAAAAGAATCTGCAATATAGATATTACCGTCCTTGTCGGTAATGGTAGCAGAATTTTGTTTGAGAAGAGAGTGAGTAAAAGTGATGTCTTTATTCTCCATTACATAAGCAGCACGGGAAGGAGTGGAATAATATCCCGTTGCTTTATTGGCGATACTTGCTCCGTATTTAACAGAATCCGAAAGGGGGCTGTCACCGTCAATATCGTTGATAATCTCGAATGATTCAATGTTCTTTTCCGGTTTCATAAAATCACCTTCAAAACTTACGCTGAAAATCAGACAGTTGATAAGCGAAAGAATAAGTGCCAAAAGCTTTTTAAAAAATAAACTCATTGCAAAAACCTCCTTATATGGATTTTACAACATTAAAATAAAGCAGTCAATAGAAGTTGACATAAAAAAAGCGATAGTTTATAATTTCATAAAAGGAAGAGGTGATAATGTGAAACAGTTGTTATCAAAGAACCGCAACTATTATAAGGCAAATCTTCACTGTCATTCAACGGTTTCTGACGGTAAATGCACGCCTCAGGAGTTGAAAACGGCTTATCGTAAAGAAGGTTATTCCATAATTGCTTTTACCGATCATAATGTTATGATACCTCATCACGATCTTTCGGACGACAATTTTTTAGCTCTGACCGGTTATGAAATTGATCTGTGCGAGGATTATTCGGTTGTCGGATTTCCGAAGGTAAAAGCTTGTCACTTGTGCCTTATTTCTCTTGAAAAAGATAAGCAACAGCAAATCTGTTGGCATAGAACAGATTATCTTCAAAGTAATGCAGTCAACTACAGAGATAAAGTCTGCTTTGACGAAACCGAGCCTGATTTTGTAAGAGTGTACGGTCCCGAATGCATTAACGAAATAATCAGAAGGGGACGTGAGGCAAACTTTTTTGTAACATACAATCATCCCAAATGGTCAATGGAAAGTCTGGAGCAGTACAAGTATTATAAGAATATGAATGCTGTCGAGATATACAACAATATGAGCTTTATTGAAGGCAGGGATGAATATAATCCTGATGTTTATGATGATTTGCTCAGAGACGGTAAAAGAATCTACTGCATCGCAACGGATGACACTCATTCATTCCATCCGTTCGGATCTCCGTATAATGATTCGTTCGGAGGCTTTACAATGATTCAGGCTGAGTGCCTTACATATGAATCGGTTGCTGAATCGCTGAAAAACGGAAACTTTTACGCATCAACAGGCCCTTTGATTTATGATCTTAGCTTTAATGACGGAAAGGTCAGTATTGAGTGTTCGGACTCAAAGGTTATTTCGCTGACAACAGGAATCAGAACGGTGCAGACTGTCCGTGCAGAAAAGGATAAAAGTGTTTCAAAAGCTGTTTTTGATGTCGGAAAAGGTGATGTGTATTTTCGTATCACGGTTACGGATGAACACGGAAAATACGCAAATACAAATGCATATTTTATTGATGAGCTATAAAAACGGAGGTTGACATTCGTCAACCTCCGAAACAGACTGTCGATAAAGGCACCGAGAACACGCACATAAAGAAATCACGGTCAAATGACAGATGATTTAAAATTTAAGATCAAAAAAACAGTGATTTTTCGCAATGAAATTTCATTGTTTTTTATATGTGCGTTTGACGTGTTTTTGCCCTCTCGCAGTACCTTTGTACAGCTTCGGGGCAAAGAACACGCCATCTCGTTACCTTTCTCAAAGTCTCCCTGCTTGCCGAAAAATACTTTTTCGACAAGCAGATCGGAGGTTGACATTTCGTCAACCTCCGAAAGTTTTTATATATTATTCAGCGGGAGCATAGAGATCCTTAAGCTTGAGAAGATGTGCATATCTGTCAAGAGAAGCCTGCTCTGCCTTAGCGAACAATTCTTCTGCTCTTTCGGGGAAGGAGCGTGTAAGTGAAGAATAACGAGCTTCATTAAGGATAAACTC
>JAFQIG010000083.1 GCA_017397655.1 Clostridia bacterium
AGATGTTTCAGGAGTAAATTCCGATATTTATGAAGTTTAAAATCAAAGTAATATGTTTTATGTGTTGTAATTTATTATTACTATTGTTTGTAGGTTGCGGAAGGGATTACAATGAATCTTCTGTTGAAGTGCAGACTACGGCAAATGCTGAAGTGTTTGGGATTGAACAAACAACATCTAAAGCAACAACTTTTCAAATAAGCACTACTGAAAAAGAAACAACAACTTTTTTAAATACCGAAACAACAAATCAGACGACAACAGAAACAACCACTGCATATGAAACAACAGTAACTACCTCTGTAACCACACAAAACTCTATTACCGCAACGAATATAGGGTTATATAATGCACAAACAATGGAATGCCTTTATTCACAGGCATCTGCTAATCATATTTATCCTGCAAGTCTGACAAAAATATTGACGGCTTGTACTGCGCTAAAATATGTTTCTCCTGATACAGTTTTTACAGTTGGAACAGAACAAAGTCTTGTTCCGAAAGGTTCAAGTCTTTGTTTGATTCAACCGGGTCATAGATTAAAACTATATGATTTGTTGACGGGTATGCTTATGTGTTCAGGCAACGATGCAGCTTACACGGTCGCTGTAAATGTAGCAAGAGAAGTTTCGGGTGATACAAATATGAGTAATTCTGAAGCAATTACATATTTTTCTGAATTGATGAATAGCTATGCTCACAGTATTGGTGTGGTAAACAGCAACTTTACAAATCCTGACGGTTGGGATGATGAAAATCAATATTCTAACGTTTATGATTTAGCAATTATTTCATCACACGCAATTCGGATAAATGAAATAAGAAGTATCGTATCAAGTCGAAGCAAATATGTTGTTTTTGAAACGGGTGAAAACATAACTTGGAAAAACACTAACGCATTATTACAGCCTGAAAGTAAAAATTATTTACCGCAAGCAATAGGATTAAAAACCGGAACAACTGCAAATGCCGGTAACTGTTTAATTGCAGTGGTAAGTATTGACTCTGTAGAATATATTGCAGTTGTTATAGGTTGCTAAAGTGATAGTGCGCGCTACAAGTCAGCTCATGCACTTATAAATATGATTGAGCAAGTTGGTTTGTAAATGAATAAAGCAACAAAAATATCCTCATTTTTGCTGATTTGTGCTAACGAGATTTTTCATTGTCTTTAAGAATTTTAATCGTGTATTTGTAGGGGTTCGAAAAGGTGTAGAGGTCCCAAAAAATTCCGTTCACGAAAGTGGGCGGAATTTTTTACTTGTTCACTATTAACTATTCACTCTTCACTTAAAAGTTTTCGTGAACGGAATTTCAGGTGAGAAGTAAGAGTGAATAGCGAGAAGTATATTGTAATTAGGGGACGATTTCCTCAAACAGAAGCTCTTGAGAAATCAAGAGTTTCTGTTATTTTTACGCCTATAATCTATGTCTGCAGATCGTGACACGTTTTCAGGACAGTTATGACTTAAAGACAAGATGAATTTTGAATTGTTGACAGCAAAATCTATGTGTGTTATCATTTTGTCAGTGAATTTTTAGGAGGCGTTTTTTTGATACCAAGACATGAACATCCGAATCCGCAATTTGAAAGGGCAAACTGGCTTAACTTAAACGGTGAATGGGATTTTGAATTTGATTTCGGCAACAGCAAGCTTGAAACGGGAATTTTAAACCGTGAAGAATGGGAAACAAAAATTATTGTTCCTTTCTGTCCTGAGAGTAATTTATCCGGCATTGAACATATTGACTTTATTCCTGCTGTATGGTACAGAAGAAAAGTTAATATTACTTCTGAGCAGTTAAACGGCAGAGTTTTTATTCACTTTGGTGCAGTTGACTATCATACAAGAGTTTTTATAAATAACAAGGAAGTCGGCTCACACAAAGGCGGATACTCTTCTTTTAAATTTGACATTACAGAATTTGTCAGCGCAGGCGAAAACACGATTATCGTCTATGCTGTTGACGATGTGAGAAGTTCACTTCAGCCTGTAGGCAAGCAGTGTAGAGAGTTCTGTTCACACGGATGTGATTACACAAGAACAACAGGCATCTGGCAGACCGTGTGGCTGGAATTTACGCCAAAGAACTATATCAAAAGCGTTAAGTATTATCCCGATTATTTGAACGGTACCGTTACCGTTTCTGCTATTGTTGATGGCAGCGGAGAATTTGAAGCAACAGCTGTTTATAACGGCAAGGAAATGGGTTCTTTCAAAAAGTTTGCAGAAAACACAGTAACAGGTGAAATAAAGCTTGAAGAAATCCACCTTTGGGAAGTGGGTAACGGTAGACTTTATGACTTGAAAATCAGATTCTGTGATGATGAAGTCAAGAGCTATTTCGGACTGCGTAATGTCAGGCTTGACGGTTTTAAGTTTCTGATTAACGGCAAATCGGTATTCCAGAGATTAGTTCTTGATCAGGGATTTTACCGTGACGGAATTTATACAGCTCCTACAGATGAAGACCTTAAGAAGGATGTAGAATTGTCACTTGCAGCAGGCTTTAACGGTGCAAGACTTCATCAAAAGGTTTTTGAACCGAGATTTTTATATCACTGCGATAAAATGGGATATATTGTCTGGGGCGAATACGGAAACGGCGGAATAGACTATTCAAGTTATCGTTCGCTTGAAATTATGCTCCCCCAATGGCTTGAATGCGTTGAAAGGGACTTTAACCATCCGTCAATTATCGGTTGGTGTCCGTTTAATGAAACGTGGGATTTTGAGGGTAAAAGGCGTAATCCCGAGCTTCTCAGGAATGTTTACAGAACAACAAAATATGTTGATGTAACACGTCCTTGTATCGACACAAGCGGTAACTATCATGTGGAAACGGATATATATGATGTTCACGATTATGAACAGGATCCTGAAGTTATCAAAGAACGATACGATCCCTTTATGGAAACGGGCGAGCTTTTTGAAAAAATGCCTGACCGTCAGAAATATACGGGTGAACCTGCATTTGTAAGCGAATACGGTGGAATTCAGTGGTCAATAAATCCCGGTGAAAGAGATTGGGGCTACGGTATAGCACCGAAAACTGAAGAAGAATTTATTTCAAGATACAAAGGTCTTACGGATGCGTTTCTTGATAACTGTAATATGTTCGGTTTCTGTTATACACAGCTTTATGATATTGAACAGGAGCAGAACGGCATTTATTACTACGACAGAACACCAAAATTTGACCCTGAAATTTTCAAGGCAATTAATTCACGCAAAGCAGCAATAGAGGATTGACGATGAATGTGTGTGAATGTGAAAGCTGTTCGGATAAAGCATCCTGACAGGATTTATAGTTTTTCAGGTTTAATACGAGGTATGTTTTTATGAGGGTATTCAAATCAATTTTAGCTAATTTTTCTTCATTTATAATGGCGATTATACTGACTGTTTTTCCTTATGCAGGTTTTGAACTTCCCGTTATAAATAACGCAAAGGAAAACTGTAATCTGACAGCAGAACTGATTTCTGATGTTCACATTGAGCAGTACGATGTGTTCCGTAAGGCTTTTTTGGCAGTGGGGCTCGGCAATCTCAAGCGTGCGAAGGCTGAAATCAATACCGTAGTGGTTGCAGGCGATCTGACAAACTATGCTGATGAGATTTCGCTTGCAAAGTATTACGAGATTTTGAAAAAACACAGTCCGGTTGCTGTTATTTCTGCCGCAGGCAATCACGATATCGGTCACGTCGGGGACAGGGGTGTTACGGATATATCGAGAGAAGAAGCGAAAGCGAACTTTATAAAATACAACAATGAGTATCTCGGGACAGAGTCGGATAATAACTATTATACGATGGTGGTAAACGGCTACAAATTCATTGTTCTTGGTGATGATGTGATTGACGGTGGTCATTGGGATGCTATGGATATGTCAAAAGAGCAGCTTCGGTTTCTTGATGAAGAGTTAGCATCGTCAGACGGCAAGCCGACTTTTGTTGTATGTCATTGGCCTGTTGACGGTATGAACGGTCAGGAAATCACATATCCCGACAGTTCCATTGATCTTTCAACAAATGACATCAAGACGATTATGGAAAAGTACAAAAATGTTTTTTACATAAGCGGCCATTCGCACGGAGGTATCAGAAGTAATGCGGCGGCGGAGTATTGCGGTATGTCAAATGTCGAACAGCAAAACGGCGTAACATATGTTTCGCTTCCGTCATTCGGAATTGTAAACAGCTTCGGCTATCCTTGGTCAGGAACAGGCTTCCAGATGGAGGTTTATGACGACCGAGTTATTTTCAGAGCGCGTAATTTCCTGACGAATTACTGGTTTACCAACGCTGTATTTGCTGTTGAAATTCAATGATTGTCAAGAAAGCCGCTCTGTCAAAGGGCGGTTTTTCTGTAGTACGGCTGAAATTGTGTTAAACTTTAAAATAACTGCTAACGGAGAAGAATTATGAAGATTGTAAATATAATGAATTTTGTCCGTCGGATTGACGAACGCTTTGAAAACTCAACCGAAAATCTTCTTGCATTTACTACGGAACAGCTCAGGCTTGTAAATGAATACGATGTAGACAACACTTTTTTGTTGCAGTACGATGTGTTGTGCGATGAGAATTTTTTAAGGCTTTTCAAACAAGAAACAACAGAGAAGACCGAACTCGGTCTGTGGTATGAAATTGTAGAACCTCTGACAAGTGCGTGCTCTATTCCGTACAGAAGTGATGAGGGCTGGAAGTGGGATTGGCATATTATTCCCGGATACTCAATGGCATATAAACCGCACGAGCGTGAATTGCTGATAGATGAAGCTATGCGGAAGTTTTTTGAAGTTTTCGGTTATTATCCCAAAACTGTTGCCGGATGGGTAGTTGATACTCATACAATAAATTATCTGGCAAAAAATTATGATGTTTCAGCGGTTGCGATTTGCAGAGATCAGGTAAACACCGATGCCTACACGCTTCTCGGTGGATATTTCAATCAGGCGTACTATCCGTCGGTCAACAACATTTTTACTCCTGCACAAAGCAAAGAGTGTCAGACAAACATCCCTGTTTTCCGTTTACTCGGCTCTTGTCCGATTCATAATTATGATAACAAGAAATACTGCTCAGAAGAATTTAAATCACTCAGAAGAAAAACAGTATGCTTCACTTTAGAGCCCATAACGTTTATGGGCAGCACCGAAAGCACTATCAGATGGATGTTTGACACATACTACGGTCAAGAGTCTTTAGGTTTTGCTTACGCTCAGATCGGCCAGGAGAACAGCTTTTTCAAAAGCAAAGAACAGCTGTTCAGGGGATTGAGAATGCAGATTGAGATGCTGATAAACAGAGGAGATGTTTCTTTCAAAAAAATGGGCGAAACGGGAGAATGGTTCAAGAGAACATATCCCGATACAACACCGGCAACAGCCGTTACGGCACTCGATAATTTTGACAGTGTGGATATTCAGTCGGTGTATTATGACTGCAAAAACTATATGGCAAATCTGTTCAGATTTGAAGATAAGCTGTTTTTCAGAAGCTTGTTCCTGTTTGATGAAAGAGTTCCTGACCTGTATCTTGAGGATACCTGTACAACATTTGATGCAGTTTATGAAAATCTGCCGATCGTCGATACGATGACCTGTCCCGAAGAAAAGAAAAAGCAGTGCGGATTAACGGTTGATGAGAATGCAGTACCGTTTACGGTACACAAGGTCAGCGACGGTGTGCTTGAAGTCAGCTTCGGGCAAAAATCCGTAACCTTCTTTGAGGATCGGATCGAGATAAATACAGACCGTCTGATATGGAACAAGGACAGCACAAGAGCCGATGTATTATCAGATGAAAAAGGATTGTTATTTGAATACAAGGGAAGTGCTTACCGTCTTGATGTTGACGGTGTGACAACAGAAAATTCAGACGGCAATATTATTTTTGAAGCAACAGGTAAAACAATAACGCTGTTTCCGAAGAAACAATGATTTTTATTTATTGACTTTATCTGTCTGTATGATATAATCCGCTTGAAGGAGTGACGGTATGAAAAACATTTCATTGATTGATTCTAACTTTAAGGTAGAAACAAAGCTTGATCAGCCTGACATCAGGTTTTACGATGTCAGACAGTCTCCGTTTAAGATTTACGGTGTGTTTTATGAATCGGGAAAATTCAGAAGATTGCCCGAAAAAGTGGCAAAAACCGTCAATGAAGGCGTTTACAATCTGCATGCAAACACGGCAGGCGGAAGAGTACGCTTCAAGACTGACAGCGAATACATAGCAATAAACACAAAAATGCCGAATATCGGTAAAATGCCTCACTTTGCATTGACAGGATCGGCAGGGTTTGATCTTTATGTTTTTGAAGAGTCAGAAAGATATATCGCATCGTTTATACCGCCCTTTGAGATGAGAGACGGTTATGAAAGCATAATTCATTTCGGATCTTCCGAAATGCGTGAGATAGTGATAAACTTTCCGCTCTACAGCGAAGTCAGCGAATTTTATGTAGGACTTTGCGACAAGGCAACGGTTTGCGAGCCGAATCCTTACAGAATTGAAAAACCGATAGTATATTACGGTTCATCCATAACACAGGGCGGATGTGCGTCAAGACCGGGCAATTCTTATCAGAGTGCAGTATCAAGAAGATTCAGTGCAAACTACTTAAATCTCGGATTTTCGGGAAATGCAAGAGCAGAAGATGAAATTGCAGAGTATATAAAAAATCTGGATATGTCGGTATTTGTATATGATTACGATCATAATGCACCAACGGTTGAGCATCTTGAAAAGACACACGAAAGAATGTTCAGAATTATCCGTGAAGCAAATCCCGATCTGCCCGTAATTTTTATGTCAAGACCTAAATACTATCTGACAAAAGACGAGCAGAAGCGTCTTGAGATAATCAGAACTACGTACAACAAAGCGATAGAGAGCAATGACAGGAATGTTTATCTTATCGATGGCAGAATGCTTACCGAGCTTTGCGGTAATGAGGGCACCGTTGACAGCTGTCACCCCAATGACCTTGGATTTGCATCTATGGCAAAGGCAGTCTGCGATGTTCTTGAAAGTATAATAGGTGAATGATATGTCAAAGAACGAAAGGTTTGAAAAGGTTTACGCTCAGGGAGCAATAAACGTTACAGAAATATGGGTTGATAAAGAAACAGGTGTCAATTATGTTTTTCATACTTCGGGAAATGCAGGCGGTCTGACACCGTTACTCGGCAGAGACGGAAAGCCTGTCATTTCGCCCATACATACACTTAAATCAACACAGTTTTAAAATCTTGTTGTTCAGATTATCTTCTTTTATGATTACAATATTGTTGTAAAAAATAAAGGAGGTTCATAAAATGAACACAGACAAGATTTATGCAGAGTCCATAGCAAAAGAGTATGCACCAAAGGATAATTCGAAGGTCATTGCACTTCGCAAGTTGGATCAAAAAGCCAAAATGCCTGCAACGGTATTTACGTACACGTTCGGTATTATCTCAAGCCTTGTTGCGGGTCTCGGAATGAGCCTTGCCATGAATGTTATCGGAGGCACAACATTTTATATGGTTCTGGGAATCGTAATCGGCATTATCGGCTTTGCTTGTTGCGCTGTAAACTATCCGATCTATAAGAAGATGCTCGAAAAGGGAAAGCAGAAATATGCGTTTGAGATTGTCGAACTTGCAAAACAGATCAGCGAAGAATAATTCTTAAGGTTTTGATGTATGAACAAAAATGAAAGTAAGTATTTCAATACTGCAGTAAAAATGGATAAAGCGTTGATAGAATTGCTTGACAAAAAAGATTTTGAGTATATCACGATCAAAGAAATCTGTGAAAAAGCAGGAGTCAACAGATCAACATTCTATCTGCATTATGAAAATACATCGGACTTATTACAAGAAGTCACTCAGTATATAACAGACGGATTTCTTTCGTATTTTTCGAGCGGTCAGAAAAGAATAAACTTCGATTTCGATAATTGCAAATTAAAAGAATTGCTGTTTGTAACGCCCGAGTACATTTTGCCGTATCTGACATACATCAAAGAGAATCAAAAGATTTTCAGAACATCAATCAGAAATTTAGGTTCAATGAAGTTTGATGCAGTCTATGAAAAATTGTTCAGGTATATTTTTGATCCGATTTTAAAAAGATTCAGCTTTACTGAAAGCGAACGAAGGTATACTATGAAGTTTTATCTGACAGGAATAACGGCAATTGTAGCAGAGTGGATAGAGAATGATTGCACCGATTCCGTCGAAGCGATAACTCAGGTTATTTTAAAATGCACCTTAGGTAAGATTGATGCAGATAAGAACGGTTTATTCAATTGAATCAGACAGCAGAGGAAAAATCTCTGCTGTTTTTTCTTGACTTTTTTGATGACACATGATAAAATAACATATGATATATAACAAGTGTTATCTATATGAGGTGTATTATGCCGCCAAAGGTGAAAGTAACAAAAGAGGATATAACAGCAACGGCTGTTGGAATTGTGCGTGAAAGCGTAGCGGTTGCAGTCACTGTTGCTTAAAGGCGATAGTTTCAACGGTCTTGTGTTCAGCGGAAACACAGTCAATACGTGAGATTTTTTTGAGAAAGGGAAATAGTAAAAGCGAAGAATGTACAAGTATAGGCACAGGTTAATTCTCAGCTTTAACGGGATTTTGAAATGGATGAAAGACTGGCTCGGATCAGAGAAAACGAAAGAAAATCACATACCGAAATTTTTTTGGGCGAAAAGCTGTATGATACGGACAGCTGGCTTAAAAAGCCCATCAGAACAGTAAAAGAGATTGTGTCTGTTTTTGACGAATATAATGATTTGCACGTTTTGGATCTCGGGTGCGGTATCGGTCGCAACAGTATCTTTATTGCAGAAAAATTCAGAGACAAAAAGTGTATTATTGACTGCGTTGATTTGCTGGAGATTGCTGTTGATAAGCTTTCTCAAAATGCAAAAGACAGGGGAGTGGATTCGATTATAAACGGCGTTGTCGGATCTATTGAAGAATACAGAATTCGGAAGGATTCATATGATTTAATTATGGCTGTTTCTGCATTGGAGCACGTCGAAACATCGGATGTGTTTTGCAGAAAGTTGACAGAGATTAAAGACGGATTACGGCAAAACGGTGTTGTGTGTCTTGTAATTAATTCGGATGTTTCGGAATATAATGCGAAGACAAAGGAACAGGCAGAAGCACAATTTGAGGTTAATCTCCCGACTGCGGTTATTCAGTCTTTTTTGGCGGAAGTCTTTGATGACTTCTGTGTGCTTAAAAAATCTGTTACAAGGCAGGAATACGATATTCCGAGAGAAGGTTTTATCAGTCATCTTGATACAAGCGTAATTACCTTTGTTGCGCAAAAAAAGGTTTGAGGGGTCAAAAATGAAATTTAGATTTGATATAAACATTAACGACGAGGACTATCTGGAGTTTCACGGATTCTGGATGATACGTTCTCCGTACGGAAAAAAGCAGACTAAAAAGGTAAGGATAATACTTTCCGTAATGTTTGCCGTCGGTATTGCAATTACGATGGTTAGGGGAGGGTTCAATACAGACACATATATAAGTGCCGCCCTGATGATTGTTGTATATCTGATTATTCAGGCTTTGTTTACACGTTTCCTTTTGCGGTCGTTGAAGAGTCAGCTGAAAATGCTTAAGAAAAGCGGTAAAATGGGATATTCGCCAAATGCGGTAATGGAGTTTTATGACGAGATTTTTGTTGAAACAACACCCGAAAACAGAACGGAACAATCATATTCGGCTGTCGAAAGAGTAAGTGTGGTTGAAGACAGAACGATCTATATTCACATAAACAATGTTATGGCGTATATTCTGCCGGTAACCGCGTTTGAATCAAAGGAGCAATATGACAGCTTTTTAAGCTTCATAAGGACAAAGTGTGCGATTGTTGATGTTTATTGATATTAAACAGCAGGGATAATTTCTCTGCTGTTTTTTCTTGACTTTTTTGATGACATATGATAAAATAACATATGATATATAACAAGTGTTATTTAAGAGGTGTACTATGCCGCCAAGAGTAAAAATCACTAAAGAAGATATTGTTGAAGCCACCGTTGGCATTGTTCGTAAAAACGGTGTACAGGCTATAAACGCAAGAACTGTTGCAACCGTTCTGAATTGCTCTACACAGCCGATATTTTCTAACTTTGAAACAATGGATGAGCTGCGCCTTGCGGTTGTAAAAGAAGCAGATGCAATATGCAACGGTTATATAAGGAGAGAGATCGAAAGCGGAGCTTTTCCGACATACAAAGCAAGCGGAATGGCGTATATACGCTTTGCAAAGGAAGAGAAGGAGCTTTTCAAACTTCTGTATATGCGTGACAGATCAAACGAAACGATTCCCGAATCAACAGATCTTACGGATAAAATGGAATCGGTTGTGCAAAGCAATACAGGACTCAGCAAGGAGAACGCAAAGCTGTTTCATCTTGAGATGTGGGCGTATGTTCACGGAATAGCAACGATGTTTGCAACAGGATTTTTAGATCTTGAGTGGGATCTTGTCAGTAAAATGCTGACCGATTCATATAAAGGGCTCAGAAAACAGTACGGATTGGAGTGATTTAGATGGATGCAATCAGAACAGTAGGTTTAACCAAAAAGTATAAAGATACTGTTGCGGTTGACAGCCTGAATCTTTCCGTCTCAGAGGGCGAGCTGTTTTCATTGCTCGGTGTCAACGGGGCAGGCAAGACAACGACCATAAAAATGCTGTCATGTCTTACGACGCCTACAGACGGAGATGCCTTTATTGACGGCAAAAGTATCACACAAGATGCTTTAGGGGTGAAGTCAGTTATTGCAGTATCTCCTCAGGAGTCAGCAGTAGCATCAGGACTTACGGTTAAAGAAAATCTTGAACTGATGTGCGGAATTCACGGTTTTGAAAAGCAAAAGAGAAGCGAAAAAATTGCAGAGCTAACAAGGCTTTTCGGACTTGAAGAGGTAATCAATAAAAAAGCAGGCAAGCTGTCAGGCGGCTTTTGTCGGAGATTAAGCATAGCAATGGCGCTTATAAGCGAGCCGAAGGTGCTTTTTCTTGATGAACCGTCACTCGGACTTGATGTTCTTGCACGAAGTGACCTGTGGGATATAATCCGATCTCTCAAAGAAAAAGTAACAATCGTTCTGACGACTCACTACATGGAAGAAGCCGAAGCGTTATCCGATCGTGTAGCCATAATGAGAAACGGCAAGCTGATTATTTGCGACACTCCCGCCAATATCAAAAAAGAAGCAGATACAGATAGCTTTGAACAAGCTTTTGTTCGTATAGTAAAGGGGGCGACAGAATGAGAATGCTGACCTTTGCGAAAAGAAACGCAAAAGAAATACTACGTGATCCGTTGAATCTGTTCTTCGGACTCGGATTTCCTCTTGTTCTGCTTCTGCTTCTTAGTGTAATTCAGGCGAATATACCGGTAAACCTGTTTGAGATACAGCACTTGACTCCCGGTATCACGGTTTTCGGTCTGGCATTTATGACGTTGTTTTCTGCAACAATTATCGCAAAAGACAGAGGAAGCTCGCTTTTACAGCGACTCTACACAACACCGCTGACACCGGCGGATTTTATTCTCGGTTATACGTTGCCCATTGTACCGATTGCGGTCGCTCAATGTGTGATTTGCTATATTGCCGCAATAGTTCTCGGACTTGATATAACGGTTAATATTTTATATGCAATCATATTTATCATTCCGGTTTCGATACTTTATATAGCACTCGGACTTCTCTGCGGAAGCGTCTTTACGGATAAGCAGGTCGGCGGTATCTGCGGTGCATTGCTGACAAACCTTTCGGCGTGGCTGTCGGGTATCTGGTTCGATCTTGATCTTGTCGGCGGCGTGTTTAAAAAAGCGGCATACGCACTTCCGTTTGTTCACGCCGTAGAAATGGAGCGTGCGGTACTGTTGGGAGATTTTGACGGTATTTTGCCTCATATATGGTGGGTGCTGGGCTATGCGGCGGTCGCATTGATTTTTGCAATATTACTGTTCTTGCGACAAATGAAAAGACAGTGATCATAAAAAACACAGTAAAAGTATTTTTGCTCGGTTTGTCCGTTTTGTATCTTTTTTATCCGCTTAAAAATGCTGTAAAAAAACTTGCGTTTTTTTACAGCATTTTTGAAAGTATTAAATTAAAAAGTGAACATCGTGTGTGAACTCATTGGTTCTGATTCGTGCTTCTTCGGAGCTTTCGATTTTTTTGCCGTTAACGAGTATATTGCGGAAGGTGATGTTGTATGTATCATGACCGCCCTCAGCACCGTTGATTACCGATTCAGGTATCTCAATACCGTCCTCAAGATAAACTGTAATATCCTCGATGGTAACGTCATGGATACTTCCGAGAAGCAGATCCGTTGAGAATGTTCCGCAGTAATCGTGCATTTTGACAAGCAACGGCTGTTGAGTGTTTACCGTACCTTCATACGGAGCATTCATATCGCTTTGATAGGAATCGGAAAGCTGACGGTTTGTGTACTCGCAACGTATATTCCGGAACAGAATGTTGTACACATCAGCACGGTCGCCGTTCTGGATATCCATCATAATGTGCGTACCGTGAACGATATCGCAATCTTCAAAAATTATATTTCTGTAATAATCGGCACAGGTTTCGGCTCCTATTTCAAGGGCGCGTCCCCAATCGCACCAGACGGTAAGACCTTGTATCAGAATATTTTCCATATTATTCTTGTCAAAGCCTTTAATGCCCTTCAGTACCATACAGTCGTCAAAGTTACGCAAGAAGCAGTTGCGTACGGTTACGTTACTGCAATTAAACAGATCGATGCCGTCAGAGTTGTAGCGCCACATACCGACGGTTTTTACATAGTCGATCAGCAGATTGTTACAGGCAGCGGGGATAATGCAAAAGGTAGAAGAATCACGGCAGACAACGCCGTTGATCTCGCAGTTTGTGCAGTAATACAGACGGATGTTACCGTATAAAGTGCGGTATTTTTTCAGATAAGAGAGAAGCGGTTCTTCCTCATGAGGTAAATCACCGTAACGGAAGGTCGGTGGTGTGATCACCTTCGTTGTATAGTGGTACTTCCAATCGGTGTAATCCGTGCCGTCAACGGCGATTACGTTGTCACCCGGATAGGCGATATCTCTGTCACACGGGAGCAACAGTGTGCCGTCGTCACGTTTTTCAAGGCTGCCGTCAATAATGCCGTAGCCGAGAATTTTGACATTATTTGCTGAAACAGCGCTGAACGAGCCGTAAACAACCGCACCACTGTCAATGATGACAGTCTGATTACTCTTAAGAATAATGTTGCCGACCTTATGCACGCCGGGACCGTAATAAATAACGTCGTCGCCGCTCGTTTCTTCAACAAAGTCACGTATCGGGTCAACAAACAGGTGTAAAGCATTATGGAAGCCGTCAAGCTCAATAAGATACTGACCGTGCTTTTCGATCGTAAAGGAGATTGTTCTGCCGTCAATTTCGGGAGTGATCTTTTTTGACAAGGGACGAATAATACATTCGTCAAAATCCTTGTCGGCAACAAGAGTGACTAAGGTAGGCTCGTTAGTTGAAAAGGAGTAAAATGAAGCTGTCTCCGTCTGGTCAAGCGGTCTTTGACGACCGGGCCATACGGTGTTATAGGGCATTGCGGAAACTCTTGCTTTGTACGGAAAGAAAGCTTCTCCGTTGTTCAGAGAGATTTTGAAATCGTGCGATACAGTTTCGGAAGCGGGCGGTAAAACATATTTTATCATAAGAAAACTCCTCAATTCTGAATTGCTGCGGTTGATGTCATTATAACACGATTTGGGCGAAAATCAATAAAAAAATTGCCTATCAAAGCAGACATTGCCTATCAAAGCAGACATTATGTTGAAAAACATTACAGGGTGTTGTATAATAACAAACGAAAAACGAAAGAGGGTGTTAGTATAAAAGACAGAGAATACTTTTTAAAAAAAGCAAAGGAGAATTTTCCGCAGCTTATATATACCGAAATTGTTCCGGATAAAACGGAGTTTATTGCGTCAAGCGGTGACAGCGTCATTCTTGATCTTTCCGATCACGCAGTCGGACTTTTTTCTTTCAGGCTTGATAACTGTGACAGGTTTATGGATGCGCCTGTACGTCTTGTTATCCGCTTCTGTGAAGACAAGAGGGAGCTTGATGATGATTATTCAGAGTATAAGGGCGGACTTTCAAAAACTTGGCTGCAGGAGGAAGTGCTGAACATCGACTATCCGCAGACCGTGACAATGCAAAGAAGATACAGCTGCAGATATATAAAGATTACCGTAGAAAAAACAAATGAGCCTATAAGAATCTTTGATTTTTGTTTCACCGCATCAACAAGTGCCGATGTCTCTTTACTTGACGAATCGGATACAAAAGATCCCTTGCTTAAAGATATTGACCGCATTGCAACAAAAACACTCAAAGAGTGTATGCAGACTTTCTTTGAAGACGGTCCGAAGCGTGACCGTCGCCTTTGGATAGGCGATCTTCGTCTTGAAGCGCTGATCGATTACTACACCTTCCGCAATTATGAAATTATTAAGAGATGTCTGTATCTGTTTGCGGCAGGTGAGTGTGACGAAAACGGCTTTTTGCCGTCATACATTTACGAGACCCCTTATTATTTTTCGGGTGCGGCACATATAGCGGATTATGCTCTTTTGTATGTAGTGTCCGTGTGTGACTATTACGAACACACCAAAGACATTTCGGTAGTAAATGATCTTCTGGATATCTGCAAATCACAGCTTGACAGCTTTGAAGCGATACTTGATGAAAACCTGATAGCAACAAGACAGAAAGGTTGGTTTTCGTTTATTGATTGGTGTCCGGGACTTGAAAATATGACTGCGTTACAGGGAGTCTACCTGTACACGCTTGAGCGTTTTTCAGAGCTGCTTAAAAACATCGGAGATGATATGTATATTAAGTATTCCGAGATTTTAAGAAAAGTGCGTGAAGCATCTGAAAAGTATCTTTATGATGAATCTCTGAATGCATTTACTTGCGAAGCGGATAACCGTCAGATAAGCGTGCATTCTCAGGTATGGATGATTCTCGGAGGAGTGACAGATAACGAAAAGGCAAAAGAAATACTTCTTTCGACTCTTGCCGATAAAAAAGCAAAACAACCTGTCACACCGTATATGCATCACTATGTTATAGAAGCGATGCTGAGGATTGGTATGGAAAGCGAAGCAAAAGAGTATATAAAAGCTTTATGGGGCGGAATGATCGAACTCGGTGCCGACACATTCTGGGAGGCATATGTTCCCGATGATCTTGATTTTTCGCCGTACAACGACAGGATGATAAACAGCCTTTGTCATGCGTGGAGCTGTACACCGTCATACTTTATTCGCAAATACGGATTTCAGTGAGGAAACATAAAATGGGAGAGGTCGCAAGACATTACGACAAACTGATTGAAGAAGGGCAGGATCCCGTATATGACCCGCCGATACTGCAAGACTATATGAACAAATGGGACGGACAGGAGTTTATTGACAGAATGCTTCTTGATAAGTCAAAATCCGTTCTTGAGATCGGTGTCGGTACAGGCAGAATAGCCGTAAAGACAGCACCGCTTTGCAAAAAGTTTACGGGTATAGATATTTCAAAGAAGACGATAGAAAAGGCAAAAGAAAATGTGAAAAAAGCCGATCTGATCTGTGCTGATTTTTTGGAATATGAGTTTTCGGAAACCTTTGATGTCGTTTATTCAAGTCTCACTTTCCTTCATATACGTGAAAAGAAAAAGGCGTTTGATAAGATTGCAAAAATATTGAATAATGACGGATTGTTTGTTTTGTCTGTTGATAAAAACCGTGACGAGTTTATTGATACGGGCACATCGAAAATCAGAGTTTATCCCGATAATGCCGGAGATATAAAGCGTTGTGCGGATGATGCAGAGCTGACTCTTATCGAAGAATACGAAACTGAATTTGCGCTTATATTTATATTTATAAAATGAAACAATGGTCGAAGATGTAAAACACATCTTTGACCATTGTTTTTAACAGATTTATTCTTCGTTAATGCCTGCTTCCGCCTCTGCCTGAATTGAAGGATCAAAAGAAAGAACAGGCTTTTCATTTTTATTTTTAACCCTGCGATCAACATAATTCTTTGTGATTTTCATTACAAGCGGGAACAAAACAACAACACCGATAAGGTTGGGGATCATCATCAGACCGTTGAAGGTATCAGAAATATCCCAAGCGAGAGAGGATGTCATAATTGCGCCGAAAATAACGGTGATAACGTGAATTATCTTGAATATAACGGTTGTTTTGGCACCGAAAAGATATTCCCACGCCTTTGAGCCGTAGTGCGACCAGCCGAGAACCGTTGTAAACGCAAAGAGGAACATGGCAACGGCAATAAACTTTTCGCCGATATTACCCCAAGAGAATACAGAGTTGAAAGCACCTGCAACGAGAGTGGCATCTGTAAGACCTTCGGCAACGGCACCTGTCTTCGCGTCAAACACACCCGAGGTCAGAACGACAAGGGCTGTCATTGTACAAACGATCATTGTATCGGCAAAAACTTCAAAAATACCCCACATACCTTGCTTGACGGGTTCCTTGATATTTGAGTTGGAGTGAACCATAACAGAGGAGCCGAGACCTGCTTCGTTTGAAAAGACGCCACGCTTAAAGCCTTGTGTAACTGCAGCGCTGATTGCCGCACCGAGAGTACCGCCGACAAATGCCTCAGGCTTAAATGCATTGACAAAAATTGTTTTAAAAGCAGGGAGAATCTGATCATAGTTTACACCGATGATAACAAGACTGCCTGCAATAAAAAGAATTATCATAAAGGGAACGATTTTTTCTGCAACGCTTGCAATTCTTTTAAGGCCGCCGAGTGTGATAAGTGCGACAAGAATCATAATCACGATACCTATAATAAGGTTGTAAAGAGAAACGTTGCCCAACACATTGATCGAAGAAACGGACTCAACTTCAAATGCGGCAGCAATGTTTGCAACGATCTTATTGACCTGACCCATACTGCCGATGCCGAAAGAAGCGAGCATTGTGAAAATGCAGAAAAGAACTGCAAGGACTTTACCGATGGTTTTGCAACCTTTTTTGCTTCCGAGACCGTCACGAAGATAATACATTGCGCCGCCTGACCATTCGCCGTTTATGTTACGGCGGCGATAGTAAATGCCGAGAACGTTTTCGGAAAAGTTTGTCATCATACCGAAGAAGGCGGCAACCCACATCCAGAAAACAGCACCTGCACCGCCGATGCAGATAGCAGCGGCAACACCTGCGATATTTCCTGTTCCGACGGTAGCGGCAAGAGCCGTACAAAGCGCCTGGAACGGTGATATGGAGCCTTTGTCCTTTGAGTGTCCGATGACATTTTTGTTAAAAAGACTGCCTATTGTATTTTTCCACCACAGACCGATTCGTGATACCTGAAAAAACTTTGTGCAGACGGTCATCAGAATACCTGTACCGATCAGCAGGAACAGTCCGAAGCTGCCCCATACAACACCGTTGACGGAACCGTTGATTTCCGCAACTTTTTCAAAAAAGCTTTCCATTTTGTTTTCCTCCTGATTTGTTTGATACTAAAAATAAAAAATCGGATTACAATACGTAATCCGACAAAAGCACAAAAATCCCTAAAGGGTAAAAAAACTTTGTCCTTTTGCCTGAGAGATTAGCGTATTGCCTTGCCCCTTCGGCACTCAATTTAATGAGATTCTCCAAAGTTATGTCCGTTTGCAGTCCTTTTCCCGTTCGGGAAGCCTGAGAGCGTTACTCCTTCGGCAGCGTGAAAGCTTCTTCTGCAAACATCATCCATAAATATTCATTTTGTAGCATTATAACACCGAGTTGTAAAAAATGCAATAGTTTTTGATAAAAACAAAAGAAATCTACAGCTGTTGTATTTTGATCAAAATATGATATAATTTAGTTGCAATTACACTAAAGGAGACTTATAAATGAACGATATATGGATATGGCTTCCGAAATCGGTTTATCCCGAAAACCAAACAACACGTTTTGACGAAATAAGTCGCTCTACGGATGAGACTTATGTTGTTGCCGAATTCAAGAAAGTGTATACGTTTGAACAAAAAATTGCCTTCGCAAAGGTCCGCTTCAGCGCCGATACGGAGATTCAGCTTTTTTGCAACGATACTGTTTTAGCAACGGGACCGTCAACCGTAGGCGGCGATTTTCTCGGCAACGGCAAGGCGAGAGAATGGTACTATGCGGATGAAGCGTATATAAAACCGGACGGTTCAACACTTGACTTTTTTGCACGTGTCAAGATGTGTCCGACAAGAAGCTGTGAGTTTTCAAAAGGTCACGGCGGATTTATGCTTTGTGCCGAGGTTGTGTTTGCAGACGGAAGTCATAAGATAATAACGACAGATGACAGCTGGCTTGTGCGCAAAAACGGTGCATATGCACGACCGCTTGTTTTTGACGGAAGAATCGCACCTGACGGATATGTCAATGCAGAGATTGTTCCTGATATCTGGAATGTACAAAATGCGCCGATTCCCGTCAGAAGCGAAGAGGAGATTTCTGTTGCAACGCTGACTTTAGCCCCACACGAAGAAAGTGCCGCAGAGTTTTCACTTGATATGATCTATGCGGGATTTCTGCATATGTCGGCAGAAACGGACGGGACGGTTTTTTCTGATCTGACTTTGCGTGAGATGAACGAGAAAAATGCATATACAGAGAAAGTGATACTGACAAAAGACTGCGACTTCCGCAGCTTCTATATGCACAGCGCAGGCAA
>JAFQIG010000084.1 GCA_017397655.1 Clostridia bacterium
AATAGCTGAAATGGTCTGTTTCAAACACGAAATAACCGTTTACATACTCAGAGTCAATGGTTTCGATAGTGTTCTTTTCAGCATCAACAAAACATACAAACGTGCGTTTCGGGTCATATCCCTCGGGAAGAGGTATTCTGATAACTACTTTGCCGTTAGGCTGAATTTTTTCACCGTTCAGAGTCATCGTAATATCAAATACATGACTCTTCACTGCACCTGTCTGTGTGTTTACAATATTGAATGCAGTACCGCTGATTTTTTCTTCGACAGTGATTTCAACTTCGCCGTCATAATCGTCTTTATCAAAGCCGAGCTCAACACCTGTTTCTTCGTCCTTTGAAACTGCAAGCTTTTCAATAACTTCTTCCTTTACGACCTCTTTACATACGGTGCACTTTTTGACCTTTTTACCGTCGGCATCTATCGTGGGCTTCGAGACTGTTTCCCATTCGCCCTCGGTGTGACCCTTTGCAGGGAGTGTTGTAACTTCGCCTATTGTGTCACCGCAAAGCTCACACTTGTTGTATTCCGAGCCTTTTTCGGTACAGGTTGCTTCAACGGTAACCTTTTTAAGCTTGTGTTCCTTTTGAGGAATTATCTCTTCGTAGGAATTCTGACAAAGTGAGCAGGTATAAACCGTCTTGCCGGGAGCCTTGCAGGTAGCGTCTGTTATTGAGGATTTATAATTGTGCCCAAGTTCTGCCGTTTCTCTTGTCTCTACAGTTTCCTTACATACCGTACACTTCTTGACTTCGCTGCCCTTTTCTGTACACGTTGCCGATTTTTCGTTTTGCCATGTACCGGGGGTATGAGCCTTCTTTGCAATATTCTCGGTATAGCTGTTACTGCATTTACTGCAGGTGTATGTCCTGATTCCCATTTCCGAGCAGGTGGGCTGTTTTGTTATAACGGAAGTGTAGCTATGGTTGCAAATATCTTGCAGATTAAGTGTTAAAGCGGGACGAACGCCTCCGGCAGTGTAGCCAATACCGTAGTGGTCGCCGACGTAGCCGTTGTAGTCGATACTACCTGCAAAGCAGGATGCATCGCTGGCAGAACGAAGGTGCCAGTAGGAACGTTTGTTCACTATGTGTACATATAGCCCCTGACATTTTGCGTAGTCGCTACCGCTTGCCTGTTGTGCTGTGCTGTTCTTGAAATAATTTGCATTGAGTGCTTCGCTGCATGAAAGTAAAAAGACCTTGTCATTTGTCGAAGCGCTGCCATACTTTGAATAGCTGTCGATGTATGCGCTGTTGTCAAGTGTTGTTGTCTTTATTTTGCCCTTTTCCGTGGTGGTAAAGGCTGTGTTATAGAAATCGTCGTTCAGCCATTCTCTTATACTGCTGTTAGCATAGTTATTTGCATAATACGTTTTTGAAGGATTGCCGTAATAATCGTCGTAAGAATCGCCGTTTTTGTTGTCGTAATTAAGGCAATAATTGTTATATGCCTGTGAATCGATTATTTTCTCGCAAATGACAAGTCCTGTTGAATCAAGCACTCTCCACTTTAACGGCTCATATTTGAACCAATATACCGTATTTGTTGTATATCCGTTGTCGTCCTGATATGTACCGCTTGAGGATGTACCAGATGTGAAATACGGTCTGTAGGAAGAAAATGTAACTGCACGGTATTTGTTTCCGTTATACGTTACATCGGCGTATTTCATGTAGTCCTTCGCCGTCATCTGTCCGTCAGAAGAACCTGTACCGCTGTAGTAGCCGTAGGAGACCCACGTCTTTGATTTGCTGTTCAGTGCAGACAAAAGGGTGCTGTCGGTAACTTTGCTTTGCGGATATGAGCCGAATTCAATGATATCGCCGTTTTGGTATGTTGTGTCAGCCGCGTAGGGTGTGATTGCAAAAAGTACCGTCGGTGCGATACTGAGTATCATTATCGCCGCTAAAAATAATGATATGCTTTTTTTGAGTGTTCTTTTGAGTGTTCTCTTCATTTTTACATCCTCCAAAATAAAAAAGTGCGCAGCCGAAGCTACGCACTTAAAAACGCACAGCTCCGATTGCTGCGACACAATTTCCACGTACTGCAAGTATGCGAAAGCAGAGCATGCATTTTTAACAAATAAAAATACACACTTGCAAGACTATACGTGGAATTATTAAATTGTGTCGCAACGATAGTATATCACATTATTATTTGTAAATCAATATAAAACTTTTGTTTGTGTATTGCATTTTGTGTTTTGGTTTGATATATTAAAATAAATACATAACAAGGGGGATAAATATGAACAAGGTAAAACCGACAAAGCAGCAGCTTCAGTTTCTTGATATGGAGCTTGGTGTATTTTTGCACTTCGGCATCCGTACATTCAACGAGGAACACCGTGACTGGGACATGAAACCGATGTCACCCGAAACCTTCAATCCGACAGAGCTTGACTGCGAAAAGTGGGCAGACGATATTTTATCGGCAGGCGCAAAGTATGCCGTTATGACGACAAAGCATCACGACGGTTTTGCATTGTGGCCGTCAGCTCTCACCGATTACAGCGTTAAAAGCTCTCCCTGGAAGGACGGCAAGGGCGACGTTGTCAAGGAATATACCGATGCTATGAGAAAAAAGGGTCTCAAGGTCGGTCTGTATTATTCCTGTTCCCAGTTTGATGCAAAGGATCAGAGAGATAACTACTGCGATTTTGTTATTGCTCAGATCACCGAGCTTCTGACAAATTACGGCAAGATCGACATTCTTTGGTTTGACAGCTGCGGCAGCGATAAAGATACCTTTGATGTAGCAAAAATTGCAAAAACTATCTATGATCTGCAACCCGAGGTTATGGTGTTCGGTGCGTGGGGCAGGGATATCCGCTGGATCGGTAACGAGTGGGGTCTTGCTCCCATGATCAACGATAATACCGTTTCCAACATCGCTGTCGATATCAACAATCCCGAAAAGAAGCTCGAAGAAGAGTTCTTTATGCCCGGTGAATGTGACTGCTGTGTAGTCCGTAACCGTACCGAAAACTTCTGGTTCTACACCGAGACCTACAAGGATTGTGTCAGAACAAAGGACGAAATGCTCGGTCTGTATTATTATTCGATAGGCAGAGGTTCAAATCTTCTTATAAATATTGCTCCCGACCGCAGAGGTCTTCTGCAGGAGACAAACGTTGAGCTTCTTCGCTACATGAGCGAAGAAATGAAGCGTCGTCTTGTTGACGGAAAGATCGAATACAGTAAGTACGAAAAGAAGGGTAACGAATATCAGATTACCTTTGACCGTGCATATGTCATTGATCACGTTGTTCTGGAAGAGGATATGACAGACGGTCAGAATATCAAAGAGTTTACGGTTTATTCGTCCCCCTACAGAGGAAACAACAGAATTGCCGTTTACAAAGGCTGTACTGTCGGTCATAAGCAGGTATGCTGTTTCCCGCCGATCAGATCGGGTATGGTCGATGTTGTAATCGAAAATGCCGACGAAGGCGAAAAGCTGTCAGATATCACCGTAGCCTACAGCGGAAAAGAACAGATTGTTCAGTTCTGAAACAGAATAATTAAAGATCTGTCTCGGTTGAGGCAGATCTTTTTTTGCAAAATTTGCGAAAATTTTAATAAAAAGTGAACCGCCGCCGTAAACTTCGTATCTATATATATAAAGGGTAAAATAAAGGACACTTAACCTTATTTTAAAAAACGGAGGAATCAGTATGAAAAAATTTGCAAAACGTACACTCTCGGCGATGCTTGCGCTGATAATGCTGTTCGGCGCATCACCGATAGGTGCATTGGCGGAGGTTGACTTTCCGTCTCTTCGTGACCTCTTTACAATAAAAGCCGAAGCCGCAACATACTCCGGCACCTGCGGCGATAACCTCACATGGACACTTGATACAAGTACAGGAAAGCTTACCATCTCCGGAACAGGTGCAATGACAAATTGGTCAAGCTCTTCGTCCGCTCCGTGGTATAGCAACCGTTCATCAGTCAAGAGCGTGACAATCGGAAACTCCGTCACGAGCATAGGCTCTTATGCGTTCTATGGTTGCACCAACCTTACGAGCGTGACAATCCCTGACTCTGTCACGAGCATAGGTGATTATGCGTTCCGTGGTTGCGACAGCCTTACGAGCGTGACAATCCCCGACTCTGTCACGAGCATAGACGATGGTGCGTTCGCTTGGTGCGACAGCCTTACGAGCGTGACAATCGGAAACTCCGTCACGAGCATAGGCAATTCTGCGTTCTATGAGTGCTACAGGCTTACGAGCGTGACAATCGGAAACTCCGTCACGAGCATAGGCTCTTATGCGTTCTATTCTTGCGAGAGCCTTACGAGCA
>JAFQIG010000085.1 GCA_017397655.1 Clostridia bacterium
ATTATGAGCATATATTGTTCCGGTGTTAAATGTTCAACTTTCCCGATCTCGGTTTTCATGCTTTTCCAAAACGTCTCTATAAAGCAATTATCTGCGGGAGTATGAGGACGTGACATACTGTGTTTAATTCCATACTTCTTAAGAAGATCATGAAATGACTTACTGATGAAGGGACTTCCTCTGTCAGTCATAATCATATAAGGTACTCCAAATTCTTCAATTGCCATCTCTACTGCCTTACATGCTGCTTTACTATCATTCTTGCATCCACAAATTTCAGCTTCCAAGACCTTGCTGTTTACGTTGACCGCGCCACAAGTATATACCTTTTTTCCACTCACTTTCTGTTCGGTAAAATCCATACTTAAAATATTATTCTTTCGTTCTTCTTCGGTTAGCATAGAAAAAAGATTTTCGGACAGATATTTTTCACTCACCTCGGGGGCAGTATATACATTCTTTCCTTTTTTGCGACCATATTTTGAGCGTAATCCTTGTGATTTCAATATCTTTCCGATCTTATGCTCTGAGATCCTAATATTGTTAGCCATAAGTTGGTTGCGAATGATCCTACGTCCAAAATTCCCAAAATGCTGATAAAACATATTTACTACGGCTTCTGTTTCTTTCGGAAGTTTGTTTTCCATCGGATGCTTTCTTCGGTAGTAGTATGCGGAGAGCTTAATATCCAATACCTTGCATACCTTGCTCGCAGGATATTCCTGCAGCTCTCTTACTGCGTATTCCACTTTTTCACGTTCTGATCTGCAAAGTATGCGGTTGCTTTTTTTAATATTTCATTCTCCATTTTTAATTCTTCGTTTTCTCTTTGAATACGTTTTAGTTCAGTTCCCGGCAGAACCGCTTTACTATCAAATGCGGATTCTCCTTCTTTTTCGTATTCTTTTACCCAACGATATACCGTTTGACGATCCACTCCACCCAACATCTCAAACACTTCTTTCGGTTTGAATAGGCCGCTTTTCATTAAGTGAACCGCTGTTAATTTGAACTCTTTGCTATATTCTTTTCGCTCTCCCTTTGGCATAATATCTTCCTTTCTATGACTGTCATTTTGTCATTTGCTTTTTTATTAAATATATTATACCACATTCCTTCGTTCAGAATGACCGGATCTGCTCTGTGGTCGCACTACCCAAAATGTAGGGGCGGCAAATCTGCCGCCAGTCTTTGAAGCATTTACAGTAATTGGATGAATTTACAATATTTGCCATTGGAATTTACCTGCTGTGCGGTTTTAATGCGCATTGATCTGATTCGATGTTACTGAATGAATTGATGCGTTGCATCATGAATTGGCTTCGCCGTGATTTCTCGCTGACGCTCCACGAATTGCATTGTGATACAATGCCTTATAAAAGATTCTTCACTTTGCCTCGGAATGACAGCTTAGGTCTGATGCTCTGAATTCACATTGTTCCATACCGCAATTCTCGTCAGACCTTTCGTGCATTGCAGATTCAAACGCATTTGTAAATATTTTAAAAACAAACAGCCGCTTTTTGCTCTGTTTTGGGCAAAAAACGGCTATATCAGGTCTTTTTGTGAGATTACTTTACGGCACCTATAAGCTTATCGGCAAGCGCACCGATCTGCTCGGCAGTCCAATCGGGATTTAAGTTTATGTGAACGCACTTTGACAGAATTTCAAGTGTTTTGGGGCACATATCCTCCGTATACTCGGGAACGATGTCCTTGTTCGCTTCCATTCTGAACGGATCCATAAGCGGATTGAAAGCGCCTCTCTTTCTTATGATCGGTGTCCAACGCGAATAAACGTGCTTGCCCGTATCAATGGGTCTGACACCGCCTGATTTTTCTGCAAAGCTTACTGCCTCGTCCGCCGTGTCAAATGAGAATGTGATTGTTGTTGCACAGTCGCCGTCGGCATCGTTGGATCTGATCACACGAAGCTTTCCTTCAACCGCCTTTGCAACTGCTGTTTTGACACTGCGCAGATCCTTAAGGATACCGTCCATCTTCGTCAGCTGTACACGAAGAATCGCTGCTTTGATTTCGTCCGTTCTGAACTCTGTACCGCAGAAGGAATCCTTTTCGATATCGTCAAGCTGATTGCCGAAATATGCTATAGCGCTGGCATCGTGATAAATCATTGCACGACGGAAGATATCCTCGTCATCCGTTACCAATGCTCCGCCCTCGCCTGCTGTTATGACCTTGAAGAAGTTAAAGCTGAATGCACCTGCATCGCCTATTGTACCGAGTCTTCTGCCCTTGTATGAGCCTCCGTCAGCCTGACAGGCATCCTCTAACACCAAAAGTCCGTATTCCTTTGCGATTTCTGTCACCGCATCCATATTGCAAGGATATCCCTGAATATGTACGGGAATTATCGCCTTTGTGTGCTTTGTGATCTTTTTTCTGATATCATCGGGGTCAATCGTGAGTGTATCGTCAACTTCGCAAAGTACGGGAATTGCTCCTGCCGCCACTACCGCCATTGCCGATGCTATGTACGTGTAGCCGGGTACAATTACCTGATCACCGGGGCCGATGCCCATTCCGATAAGAGCTGCCGTCATAGCAGCTACGCCCGATGTCATAAGCACCGAATACTTTGTGTCAAGCTTCTCTCTGATCTCTTTTTCAAAGTTCTCCGTTTCGTGATAGGGTCCTCCGTTTACCTTGAAAAGCTCTTTTGATTCAATTACTCTTGCGACTGCATCAATTTCTTCTTTTCCGATTCTGTACATTAGTCCTTACCCCCGATATTCTTCAATGTTTCAAGTATCATATGATAGTCGGCATGCTTTGCATAACGCTGTACCTTTGATGTTTCGTACATATCTATCTCGTATCCTCCGAGACAGATCTGATCCTCCGTTACAAAGTAGCCTCCCGATCCGTTTGTCACCGCAAGCGATAAGACATTTTTGTAATCGCTCATTTTCTGAAGTCTGAGTCCTACCTCGGAAAAGACCTCGTACGGGAACGTTACAAAGACCGTTTCGCCGAGCTTTACGACACACTGCGGAATCTCTAAAGCTTCGCTCTCTTCATATCCGTTGCTGTACGATTCAACAACGCTACGGTAATACTTCGCTTTTTGTGCAGCTATATTGACCGTTTCGTTTTCATATCTGCGAAGCTGTTTTTCCGCTTCGTCAAGAGATATTCTCTGCCTTAACGGAATAGCTATCATTCCTTCGTGACAGCTCAACGGCATATCGGTGAATTTATCAATCATTCTGTATACTCGGATGGCATCCTCTGTCGCTTTGTTGCCGAGCTCGTGAACATAGTCCATATTGCCAACCGTCTGACCGTTGGAAAGACGTGGTCCGACATCGCCCTCAGGTCCGTTGAAAAATGCAGTTACTCCGCCTGTAACGGCTGTCAGAGCATCCGTCATTATTCCCGACCAGTCACGGCTTATCTGGTCACAGTAGCCCGCTGCCGTGCCGTGTGCTCCGTAATGAATCATATTGGCAACGATATCGCCTTTTTCATCCTTGAACGATATTACCGTCATTTTCGGATTAAAACATCCCCACGGACACTGTCCGAGTCCGATACTGTTATTATCATTAAACTCTCTGCGATTGATGCCGACAAGACTGTCACCCGATGCAATGCCGACGGTGACGGTCCTTGTGTCCTTTACTGCCGACTTTGCCGCTTCGACAAGCTGCGGAATAAAGACAGTATCACAGTATTCTTTGTCAATGTCTCCCCATCCCGTATCACCCGAAACGTTGGGTCCCGAATGTGTGTGCGTGGCATTGATGATGATATTCGCTCTGCTGATGCCTGTTTCCGCTTCGATTCTGTCACGGATCGTATCGGCAAGTGCTGTCTGTATAAGACATACCGTTGCGCTGATCATAATACATCTACTGTCACCGTCTGTCAGGTAAAACGCTGTTGCCGTCAGGTCATCGTGAAGCGATTTTGAACACAGTATCGGATCATATCCGTACAGATGTCCGCCGATTTCAGGTGTGATCTTTTGTACATTAACACCAAGCTGTAAAGACATAAAACATAACTCCTTTTCAGTTTTGTTTTCTGACTATTGTGTACTCGTCTCCGCCTCTGTAATACGGACAGTTTACTACCGCATTCGTTGCAAAACGCTCGTATTCGTCCATATCAAGATCTATCTCGCACACATAACACTCGTATTCGTCATC
Source organism: Clostridia bacterium (assembly GCA_017397655.1). Classification (GTDB taxonomy): domain Bacteria; phylum Bacillota; class Clostridia; order Oscillospirales; family Acutalibacteraceae; genus UBA1425. Next base: position 4,176 of record JAFQIG010000085.1, read on the forward strand.
GTATCCGTAATGCATACAGTATTCGCAGGTATTTAAGCTTTCTTTTTTCATATTTCCTTTATTATATCGGCACATCTGCCGTCCGTCACACGCAGAAGCTCTGTCGGATTGATTATAATCTGTGCTCCGATTTTGCCTGCGCTGATTATTACCTTTTCGTAATCGGTCAATGTGGAATGAAATACCGTCGGGTACTTTTTCTTCATTCCTATCGGGGTACATCCGCCTCGTATATATCCCGTAACAGAAAGTATATTCTTGACAGGTATCATCTCGACCGACTTTTCCCCTACCGTCTTTGCCGCTTTTTTAAGGTCAAGCTCTTTATCAATTGGTATTACAAACACATAATGCTCTGAGCTTTTGCCGACTGTCACAAGTGTTTTGAAGCTTGTATCATAGCTTTGTCCCAGCATATCCGCTACGCTTACTCCGTCAACAAACTCGTCACACTCGTAAAGGTTATACTCGTAACTGACCTTATTCTTATCAAGTATCCGCATTGCGTTTGTTTTGACTTCCTTACTCAACAGACCCGTCTCCTTTTATATATGCTTCAAGCCTGTAGATAGGCTGTCCGAGATCCGAAAAACGCTTTTCGTATTCCGTGACAATGTTTCCCTCGAAGTCGCTGTTGTGAAGATCAAGCGAGACATTTTTAAGACTGAAGCCGTTCTGCGTGAACTGCTCTATGCTGTATTCAAAGAAATGCATATTGTCGGTCTTCTGGTGAATCTCTGCATTATCCTTAAGTATCTCTTTATAAATCTTTAAAAATCTCGGACTTGTCAGTCTGTGGTTGCGGTATGCCTTTTTGGGGAACGGACAGGAAAAGTTAAGATAAAGCCTGTCAATTGATTTTTTTGGTATGTATCTCCAGAGATACTCTGCCGAAAGCTTTATAAATCGCACATTCCGAAGTCCTCGGTCAATAACCTTTTCACATCCCAGAACCATTACGTTGCCCTCTTTTTCAACCGCAAGAAAGTTGTTATGAGGTTCACGTGAGGCAATCTCTGCAATAAATGCTCCCTTACCGCATCCGATCTCAAGCACTACGGGGTTATCGTTGCCGAATAAAGCTTTAAGATCAAGTTCCAAATTCTCTGAAACAGGTGCATCAAAATTCAATTCGTCATATTTTATCGGCACTATAAGCGATTCGCACTTTTCCATGCGTTCCGTCAGGTGCTTCTTTTTTCTCATTCGCATAAAATTCACTCCCATCGGATATTTTAACACACATTGTTTTAAAATTCAATGTATCTATTGCGTGATTTGATAATTTGTTATATAATATATAAAATATTTTTCTGGAGGACGCTATGCCGAGGTTCAGTATTCTGATATCCGTTTACAACAGCGAAAAGTATCTTGACGAATGTCTGACATCCGTACTGGCGCAAAGCTTTACGGATTTTGAAGTCATTATCGTCGATGACGGCTCTGTTGACAACAGCGGTAAAATTTGTGATTCTTTCGCTCAGAAAGACTCTCGCATACGTGTTCTTCATACCAAAAATAATGGTGTATTCATCGCACGAAGCATTGCAGAAAAAGAATCTGTCGGCGAATATCTTCTGCATATTGACTCTGACGATCTTACGGATCCGTCACTTTTATTTTTAATTGATGAAGAAATAAGACGGAATAACACTGATCTTATTTTCTTTGATTTTGATTCCTTCTTCCCTGACGGAAAACGTATCACCAAGACGTATTTTGACTCTGACAGAGTATTCTTTGCCGATGACAAGCAGGAGCTTTTCCGTCTTTTGCTGACAACCACTTTCAACTCTCTTTGTCACAAGTGCTTTAACAGACGGTTGATTGATTTCTGCCCCGATTATGATGAGTTCGGCAGACTGTCGCACGGTGAGGATCTTTTGCGAAGCGCTTACCTTATTAGCGGTATCTCCAGCGCTTCATATATCAAGCGTTCGTTATACTATTACAGGCGTGAAGTCGGAGCTTCGGTTCGCTTTGATCCCTCGATCATTACCGATTCTGACCGTGTCGCTGCTGTCATCTGCTCTCTTATGAACAGTTCAGGATTCGCCAATCCGCAGAATAACGCTCTTTTCTGCTCAATGTGCAGAAAACAGTTCAACAACTTTTTCCGCCTTCTGTCAAACTGCAATCTTAAATTAAAGGAAAAAGCCCGGATTCTCCGTTTTGCATCCGAGCTTTCCGTATACTTTTATGCCGCATTTGCTGACGGAGATACGACGTTTGCCGATCTTCGCATTGTTGCAATCAACAAACGATTGTACCGCACTGTTCTGATTGCTCAAAAAATCTTTGGAAAGGACTGACACGATGCGTAGTAAAAAAGCTTTTTTTAATATGACATCGTCGCTCCTTTTGCAGCTCGTTTCCACCGTGTGCGGCATTATTCTGCCGAGATTGTTCATTACGGGATACGGCTCTGCAGTCAACGGTACGATCTCCTCCGTAACTCAGTTTTTAAGCTTTATCGTGCTGTTTGAAGCAGGCGTCGGCGGTGTTGTCCGTGCAGCTTTGTACAAGCCTCTGTCAGATAACGATAACGCAAAAATCAGTTCCGTTATCAAGGCTGCCGATATTTTCTTTCGCAAAATTGCTCTGATCTTTGTCGCTTATACAATAGTTGTCGCTGTTGTCTTTCCCCTGATTATTGACCGCAGCTTTGATTTTTACTATACGTTCACGCTTGTTCTGATTATCGCTTTCAGCACATTTACGCAGTATTATTTCGGTCTATCCTGTCAGATTATCCTCAATGCAGATCAACGCAGATACATTTACTCTCTGTTGCAGGTTTTTACCGTTACCCTTAACACGGTTGTTGTTGTCATTCTGATTAAATCAGGTGCTTCGATCCATATAGTAAAGCTCGCTACCGCTCTGATTTATACGATAAGACCTCTTGTGCTGAGACTTTATGTAAAGCTTCACTATCACACCGATCCTCACGCGATACCGGATAAAAGTGCTCTCGACAAAAAGTGGGACGGCTTCGGTCATCATACGGCTTTTTTTCTTCACTCCAACACCGATGTCGCGGTATTGACTGTTGCAGCTTCTCTCACAAACCGTCTGACTATTGCCGATATTTCTGTTTATACTGTATATTATACTATCGTTGCAGGTATGAAAAACCTCGTCAGCGCCGTGTCATCGGGTATCGAAGCAGCTTTCGGCAATATGATAGCAAAGGGTGAAACAGAAGCGCTGAAAAAGAATTTCCGCCTTTATGAGTTTATTTCCTTTGCTCTTTCAACCGTTACCTTTACTTGTGTCGGAATCCTTCTTGTACCGTTTATCAGAATTTATACAAGCGGCGTTACGGACGCGTCGTACAATCAGCCGTTGTTCGCCGTTATCATAACTCTTGCCGAGGCGGTATACTGTATACGCATACCCTACAACAATGTCACTCTTGCCGCAGGTCATTATCACGAAACAAGAAACGGCGCATTTATCGAAGCAGGCATAAACATAGCTCTGTCATTTATTCTCGTCTTTCCGTTAGGTCTTTGCGGTGTTGCAGTTGCCACTCTTGTTGCAATGCTTTTCCGTACCGTCCAGTATGCCGTTTATCTGTCAAGTAATATACTTCACACCAATATATCAGTTTTTATCAAAAGATGTATTGTCAGTACCGTCTGTGCTGCATTGTCAATTTTAGCTGTAAAGCTTATACCCTTTACTTTTGTAAAGCAAGATTACTTTACGTGGTTTGTTTACGCACTGATCACGTTCTGCATCACAACAGTAATTACAGCTATCATTAATCTGATTTTTTATCGACGTGATTTTTTAGGGTTTATTTCAATTCTGAAAAATATTTTTGAAAGGAAGTAACTATGAAAAAGCTTATTTGTCTGATCATCGCATTGATACTTGCACTCTCCCTTGTCTCCTGTAAAGGAAGTGAAAATTCGGATAGTGTATCCGAAGACAACTCTGCCGAAGCTGTCACAAGCACCGACAGCGGTGTGCTTACTACAAACAGCCAGGGTTTCTTTCACTTTACACACAACTTCAGCGACTCGTTTGTAATTGACCGCAACAAGAGCACCGATGTTTGTCTTTGTGCCACGTATAAGGGTGATATCGATTTTGTGCTTTCCGCTTCGCTTTATAATGATGAAGGCGGCACAGGCAAGGCGCGTTCAATCGCAAATTCAGTCAAAAAGCGCGAAACAAGCTCTTACGATATAGCAGAAAAAGAGTTTGGAGGCATCACATTCTACAGCGTCTGCTTTGACTCCTACGAACACAGCGGTAAGCGGCTTTGCAATATGTTTGCCCAGACAGAGCCTGCCGCAGACGGCTCGTATTTTTTTATTGAGATTTACATTGACAATATGCCGGGTGATTCAACGCTTACCGCCATTGACAAAGAACTAAGTACTTTGAAATTCTCGTTCTGATAATCAAAAAAGCCTTGACAAACAGCTATTTATCTGATAAAATTATCGGGTAAAAACGGAGAGTTGTCCGAGAGGTCGAAGGTGCAGCACTCGAAATGCTGTGTGGGGAAACTCACCTAGGGTTCGAATCCCTAACTCTCCGCCAATAAACCCTTGAAAACACTACGTTTTCAAGGGTTTTCACTTGTCTCTTCAGCAAAGACAAAAAGAGCCAGCTTATCCGTTTTGAACGGAAGGCTGGCTCTGCACATTTGTGTCGGGCTCACTTGCTTAACACCATTTTCAATTTTGCAACGTCTATCCAAATTTCTTGTTTACACCTTGGACAGTATAACGGGAAATTTACAAGAACAGTATCTTCATACACTTTGGTCCTTGTTTTCCCTTTGCAGATCGGACAACGAATCCATAAAGATTCTTTTCGATTGTCAACCATTTTTCACCTCCAATAATGGCATAGCTCCGCGTCAAACGTCTGGCTCTTTGCCATACCACGCTTATTTGCGTATTTTGATTTAGTCTAAAAGAATATTATTCTTTCGCTTATACAGCAATATCAAGCTCGGAATAAACGAAACAAGCATAAGAACAAACACGCTCAATATAACCGACAAGAAGTTAAGCGGCGAAAAATAGTAGGTTATTGAGTTTAGAATATTGAATCCGTTTTTAATCAATAGCCACGTCATAGGCACCGACAAAACAACGCCGACAGAATAAACCATAAGCAACTGCAAAATAAGTGATCTTATCAGTTTTCCGAATGTCAATCCGTTGATACGGTAAAGCGTATATGTCGAAAGACTCAATCTTGTTTTGATGAAAAGCTGAATTAACAGCATAGTAAATGTTACGAAAATCAGTATAGCTATAAATGTTACAGAAAAGATTGATACAAGCAGATTATAAACCTTATATGTTCTGACATCACTTGACCAATTTTCAAAAGTCATATTCGGATAATCAAGCCCCAATTCTTGAAGCTCATTTGCGATCACCGTATTATTTGCGTCAATATCGGTATAAATGCTAACCACGCTGTACGCGGCGGGGATTCCCAACTCGTCCAATGCTTCATTTGCGGTAAGCACCGAGCAAGCGGCTCCCGCTCTGCTTGATATGAGGTTTCCGTCTGTGGAACGGATAATTGCACCGACTTTTACGGTTACGTCCTTTCGGTAAAACAAAGATATATCAGATTCCGCAACGCCGCCGTTTAGTGGCTCGTCCGTGAGCAATCCCGAAAGTGTGATTTCATCACCGACCTTAAACTGTGTCATATTGATCGCGTCGGGGTCGTCGTACTCCGTAGGGATAATGCCCCTTAAAATCGTCCCTCCGAAATTCTGCTCCGTTATTTTGTATGCAGGAACACGGAGAATGACCTCTTCTCCCGACATTATCTTGTCTATATTGATCTCGCCGTCAATAACAGAATCCTTTAGTTTTTCCAAGCTCTCACGACTATAACCGACGATCTCACTACTTACCAATACGTCATTTTCTTTATAGTTAAAGGTATTCCAAATGAGATCATAATTATTGATACTCATAGACATTGCCATATTGTAGTTGCCGTCAAGAATGGAATCACAACCGTCAAAATAGCTGTCAATGCTGCCCTTTGTCAGCAAGAGGTTCATTTTCTGATTTTCTCGGTATGCCAAAATTTTAGAAACTCCGGGAATGGACGCAACGGAATCAATAAAATCTTGATCAGCCCCGTTCTTTTCGTAATTGTTCGTGAAAAGCAAAGGGGTTATTTGTTCTCCCGTGACTTTATCCGTAAGCGGCGGTGCATTGATCAGCTTTGAGGAAAACTGAAAGTCATAATCATTTTGGACATAGCCCGAATCAGTTTCCGTTATATCCTCCGTGAAATAGTTTCTGTAAGCAATTCCATAAGACAATAACGTACACGATAATGAAATCAGCAGTACAATCGCTACAATGGCTTTTCGATTTTTGAGCATATCCAATTTGAATATGCTTATTTTTGTTTTGGTGTTTTTGTAATGCCTTCCGCTGATCTCGCTGTCAAGTGCAGTTTGCTTTACGATGTAGATTGCATAGACAATAAAGACGATTGCTAACCCTATCAAAAGGGAGAGTATCAACGAAACATTTAGCGTCATATTGAAATCGAATATAGGCGCACTATATTCGCTATCCAATATCAAATTCAAACAACCCTTTGTTGCAAAGAAGCTGAATATGCTACCCGTTATCACGCCGAGTATCAGAATAGAAACCGTTTCAAAAACAAGCACAAAGAAAATATCCAGCTTATTCATACCGAGCAAAAGGTAGTTCCGTATTCTCGCAAGAAGCCTTGTCTTGTTCATAATCAAGATAGTAATTACGATCAATAAAGAAATTACATACATCAAGATCATAAAACTTTGAGGGATAGAAAAGTTCTCGCTTACATCAAAAGATTTGTTGCTTGAAAACAGCCTTAACGTATCATCGTTGGGATTCACAATACCCGTTTCTTTCTCGATTACAATTTGCTGTATGATACTGTGGCTTTTATCAAAAACTTGTTCAAGGCGGTTTTGCGTGATAAAAGCATTGACGGGCGTAATATTATCTTCTATCTGCTTTTCTCCGCGAGGCCATAAACGCCCGAAGTCGTTTATGATTCCGCAAAGTGTATAAGTCTGATTATCAATCGTAATTTCTTGACCTACACCGTCAGCACCCAATTCGTTTGCAATACCTTCCGTCAAAGCAATTTCATTATCTCCCTCGGGAAAGCGACCTTCTTTTACGGTGATACACCCAAGCCGTATTGCTTCTGCGTCCGCAAAGCCCAAGTTGAGAGTTTTATTACCTCTAACGCTACGGTATCTGCCGTGTAGAACACACCGTAGCTTTGGTATCGGTAACTCGGCAACAGACTTTCAAATTCATCATCGGTAAGGGTTGAAAGATCGGATATTTTATCCCGATAATATATTTCGTCGTATATTCCGTAAACTATGCTATTCTGTTCTTTTACGGTCGTAATAATACTGTTTGTCGTATTATACAGAAACATCGGTACAAGCGTAAGAATACAAATTGCCGCAAGTAACAGCTTGTTTCCGTTGTTTCTTCGTAGCAGACTTTTTAAGGATATTTTGATTAAATTCAATGTATGTTTCATTGCTGTACCTCGCGGACTAACTTTCCGTCACTCATTCTGTAAACCTTATGAGCGATTTTCAGCCATTCAAGATCGTGTGTTACGATAACATACGTTTGACCTTGTTCCTCATTGGTACGCTTCACAAATGCCATTAGCTTATTACCCGATTCAAGATCAAGATTTCCCGTCGGCTCGTCTGCAAGAATGATTGACGGCTCCATTAGTAAAGCTCTTGCTACTGCGGTACGCTGTCTTTCGCCGCCCGATAACTGCGACGGATAGAAATGTTTTCTTTTCTCCAAATCCAAAATTGCAAGAAGCTCGCGTTCTCTTTTGGTATCATACGGCTTTCCCGCTATGTCAAAAGGAAGTCTGATATTATTGATAACGGACAGTTCATTTATGAGGTTGAAACTTTGATAAATGAAGCCGCATTTTTGATTGCGGATTTTTGCCCGTTCTTTTTCGCCGAGCTTATAAAGATTCTTACCGTCTAAAAGCACCTCGCCCGAATCCGGGACAATAAGCCCGCCGAGAATATTTAGAAATGTACTTTTACCCGATCCGCTTTTTCCGATAACAACAACAATTTCACCTTTGTTTATATCTAAAGTCGTGCTTTTAAGTGCGTGGACTTGTGTGTTTCCGATTTTGTAGTTTTTGGATATACCTTTTACGGTCAGTATTTTACCCATAATCATCACTCCTTGATATAAAAATAACCTTGCCACTTTCGGTAGCAAGGTTATTTTAACATTCAAATATCAAGAAAATATCATAACTGAAAAATTATTTGCAAGAAAATGAAGCGACAACACACGCACCCGCGCCGTCGTTATTTGTCAGCTTCAATGCGCCCTTGTGCTTTTCACACAGTATTTTGCACAGATACAGACCAAGCCCAAAATGAAGCTCACTATCATTTTGATTTCCCGTATAGTAGGGCGCGGTCGCTGTTTTCAGTTCTTCTTCCGAAAAGCCCGTCCCGTCGTCTGATACGGAGATAATCAGATGATCTTCCGACACACAGCAAGATACGGTTATTGACTTTACGGCATAGCGAACGGCATTTGAAACGATATTCTCAAATACCTGCATAATAATATTTGCGTCAACATTTATGTTCTCGGATTCTTCCGCGATTTCAAAGTGAGATTCAATACCGCTTTCTTGACAGAGCATTTCCAATGATTTTTCTAATTGATTTGTAAGATCGTTTGTACGGGTACACTTAATTTGTATCGGTTGATCTTCCAATTTGCTCATCGTACCCATACTGTAAACATAGCTTTCAATTCGTTCTATGTTCTTTGATACGGTACTCAATATTGCCGCCTTTTTATCCTCCGAAACATCTGATCTCATACAGACCTTTTCAAGAAGCTCGACATTGCCCCTCATAACAGTAAGCGGTGTCCGAAGCTCGTGAGAAAAAGCC
>JAFQIG010000086.1 GCA_017397655.1 Clostridia bacterium
GCAGTAAAACCGTATCCGGTATACGAACAACCATCTTCATTTGTAACTTCTCTTTCGTTAAGCATCAGTTTTATACTCTTTTCCGACATATTTCGTTTCTCCTTCTTATTGTGATTGTAATTCACATTATATGTGATTATTAGTCACAAGTCAACAGTTTTTGTAAATATTTACCATTTTGTAACTTTATATTCCGTTTTATAATTATGCAGGGAGAATTCTTATGATCAGGCCTGCAAAAACGCGGACAAAAGACCAAGGCTTTGTTTCCGAAGCACAGGAAACGTATTGTTGGCTTGAATAATGTTATACATATGCCTCGGAGTAGAATACCGTAGTACGGAAGGTGAGAATAATGTTCACAATGCTTGCATCGATATTTTTCTGGATTATTTTTGTTGTTATGTGGATACTGATTGAATCGGTAATCTGTCTGTATATTTTCAGAAATTCAAGAAGATACGGTATGAACACCTTTTTATGGGTGTTGGCAGGTTTGATTTTAAACTTGCCGGGATTGTGTATATTTTTATATGCAAGGAAAAAGGCTCTTTTACATAAATGTCCCGAATGCTTATCATTAACAGATGAAAACAGTGAAAAATGTTCTGTTTGCGGAGTGTTTTTAGAAAGCGTCAGGCCGACTGTCGGCAGATTTTCAAAAATACTGCTCGGTATTTGTTGCGGATTGATGCTGTTTGGTGCGGTCGAACTGCTTTTTACATATCTGTACAGCAGATAGGAGGATAAAAATGGGAGCGATGCTTGTCGGATTGGCAACGGGATTTGTCGCCGTGTGCTTTGCAATTGCGTGGAAAATAATTTATATGACAGCAATCTTTATTGATGCAAAGCGTCATAAAATGTCTGTATCATTGTGGATCCTTGCAGCATTGCTGTTTGACTTATTGAGTCTCCCGTTTTATATATACGCTCATATAAAGGTTGCAAAAAATTTGGACGGTGAAATCTTTGACGATAAAAAGTTTGCCAAAAGGATGTTCGGAGTAATGCTTGTCGGATATCTGATTCTGATAATAATCAGTACAATTCTGACAACGCTGACGTGACATAATCAAAAGGAAAGATTAACGGGATGAATAGAGAACAATTGATAAAATACATAGCGCAGACATACGGATCGGATGCCGAGTATCCGTGGGCAAGTGCTCCGCGATATGCTGTATTCCGTCACGCAAACAACAGAAAATGGTTTGCCGTTATTATGGATATTTCAAAAACAAAACTCGGGCTTCCGGATGACGAAACGGTTGATGTGATGAATATCAAGTGCGATCCTCTGTTGATAGGGTCTTTGTATGAAGAGACGGGAATTTTTCCGGCGTATCATATGAATAAAAACTATTGGATTTCCGTTTTGCTTGACGGAAGCGTTGAAGAAGAAAAGATCAGATGGTTAATTGATTTAAGCTTTGATCTGACTGCATATAAAGTTAAAAAAGGAGTCAATAGGAATGTATAATATTGAACTGGGAAAAAGCGGTCTCTCTGTCCCGACCGTAGCGGTAGGCTGTATGCGTATCAGCAATATGAATGAGAAACAAGTATCGGAGTTTGTCAACACAGCGATTGAAAACGGCGCAAACTACTTTGACCATGCAGATATTTACGGAAGAGGTCAGAGTGAAATCGTTTTCGGTAAAGCGATCACTCCCTCTATGCGTGATAAAATCTTTATCCAGACAAAATGCGGTATTGTTTCGGGCAAGATGTTTGATTTTTCATATGAACATATAATAAATTCCGTTAACGGCAGTCTGCAAAGACTCGGAACAGACTATATAGATGTTCTGCTTCTTCACAGACCCGATGCACTGATGGAGCCCGAAGAGGTTGCAAGAGCATTTGATGAATTAAAGACATCGGGAAAAGTACGTTATTTCGGCGTTTCCAACCAGAATCCGTATCAGATCCAGCTTTTGCAAAACAGCCTTGATGTGCCGCTTTGTGCAAATCAGCTTCAGTTTTCGATTATGCACGCACCGATGATTCAATCGGGCATTAACGTGAATATGTATAACGATTCTGCCATAGGCCGTGACGGCGGAGTGCTTGATTACTGCCGACTTAACAAGATAACAATTCAACCGTGGTCACCGCTGCAGTACGGTTTCTTTAAGGGTTGCTTTATTGATAACGATGAATTCCCCGAATTAAACTTAAAGCTTGCCGAATTGGCAGAAAAATATTCAGTATCCAAGACGACGATTGCCTTTGCGTGGATACTTCGACATCCTTCAAAGATGCAGCCTGTTACAGGTACGACAAATCTTGTAAGATTGTTTGACTGTATCAAAGCAACGGATATTACTCTGACCCGTGAAGAGTGGTACGATATCTATAAATCAGCCGGAAATATCCTTCCGTAAATCATATTTCATATTTCTTCTCAAAATGTTAATAATTTCTTAAGGTAAATAATACTTGTATCTTAATCGGAATATTTTTATAATAAAGCCATAAAATAAAACATTGAGGAGAGAATAAAAATGACAGGAATAGTAATACTTTTAGCGGTAGTCCCCTTTATCTTCGGAGTAGCAGGAGTAGCGGCTTTCTTTGCGGGTAACAGAAAACAGGATATGTTTGCAGATCTGACGATGTAGTTTCAATCTGAATAAATGTACAAAACAACACCAAAGCGTAGCATAGACGCTCGGGTGTTGTTTTGTTTTTAACAAAAATTTTCCTTCCAGAACCATTCTTACTGCTGTTAATAAAACATTATTCAAGCCAACGATACGTTTCCTGTGCTTCGGAAACAAAGCCGCGGTCTTTTGTCCGCGTTTTTGCAGGCCTGATCATAAGAATTCTCCCTGCATAATTATAAAACAGAATATAAAGTTACAAAATGGTAAATATTTACAAAAACTGTTGACTTGTGACCAATAATCACATATAATGTGAATTACAATCACAATAAGAAGGAGAAACGAAATATGTCGGAAAAGAGTATAAAACTGATGCTTAACGAAAGAGAAGTTACAAATGAAGATGGTTGTTCGTATACCGGATACGGTTTTACTGC
>JAFQIG010000087.1 GCA_017397655.1 Clostridia bacterium
TAGTAGTACCCATCGTTATCGCTTCAATCATCTCTGCAGCGGCAGTTCTTATCGCAGCTATCGCTTATTAATCAATATAAAACAAATCAAAAGAAAGGAGAAAACAAAATGGTATACGTTATCATCGCTTCTATCGTTTCCGCAGCAGCAGTTCTTATCGCAGCTATCGCGTATTAATTAACATAAACCAAAATCACAGGAAAGGAGAAAATAAAATGGTAGTAGTCCCCATCGTTATCGCTTCAATCATCTCTGCAGCAGCAGTTCTTATCGCAGCTATCGCTTATTAATCAATATAAAACAAATCACAGGAAAGGAGAAAATAAAATGGTAGTAGTCCCCATCGTTATCGCTTCAATCATCTCTGCAGCAGCAGTTCTTATCGCAGCTATCGCGTATTAATTCGAGTTTATTTGCAAATTACCTATAATACCCCACAGACTATAGTCGAAAAGCGAAAAGGTCGATGCTTCTCACATCGGCCTTTTTGCTTTATATTCGTTTTAATTCCTTTTTTATGATTTCAATATTCTTTTCAATCTCGGCAAGGCGATTTTCTATTTTCTCAATCTTTGCGCTTCTGATATCGGTACGACCTATCAGATAATCTGCGCTGACATCAAAAAAATCACAAAGCTTGATAATTGCATAGCTGTCAGGGTTCGTCTTTCCTGTCTCATAATTAGACAATGTTTTCTGATCAATTCCTGTTGCCTGTGCAACATCAGTCTGGCGAAGATCTCTGTCCTCACGCAAATCACGTATTCGGTTCATATATATCACACTCCCGAACACATTTTACCAATAATTTAGTACATACCTCTTGACACACTAATATTTTTCGTATACAACTCTTCCGTACTAATATTTTACTACAGTTATCACATTTTATTCCGTTTGTATGATTTATATATCAAAAAATACAAAAAGCACTTTGAAAATTACATCTGCCGCATATTCCGCAAAAATTATATTATCATATCGGTGCTGACAAAAAATAAAGGAGGTGCTCACATGGTATACACCGTTATCGCAGCAATCGTTTCTGCCGCGGCAGTTATCATTACAGCAATAGCATATTGCTGATTGTGCAAAAAGTATAATAATTATGCTTTTTATCCAAAAAAGTTGACATCGCAGTCTTTCGATGTTAACATAAAATTACAAATTGAATCCGGAGGTAATGTTATGAAAACAAAATTACAGAAATTGGTTTCTTTTGTGCTGACTCTTACATTAATTGCGAGTCTTGCATCCGTCTCGTTTACAAGCCTTGCGGCAGATGAGCTGACTCTTGCCGACGTTGAAGCTTTCGGTAAAGAGCTTGCATCTGTTATCGGAGCAGCAAATACCGCAAATGAAAACGCAGAAGCTGATGAAGAATCTGATGATGTTTCTGCACAGGAAGAAAAATCATATGAAGCAACACGTCTTATCGTTAAAGCTTCCGATGAGCTTGATGATATGGGTGCTGTTTCAAAGGTAGAAGGTCTTCTTGATCTTCACATTTTCCAGTATAAAAACGAAGAGGATGCGAAAAAAGCTTACGAAAGCTTCAAGGCTGACTCCGATGTTGATTGGGTCGAATACGACAAAATTGTAAAATCAAGCTCTGTTGAGCCTACCGTTGATGAGGCATGGCTGACAGCAGGCGGCGACAACTACCTCTCTTGGGGTGCAGATTATATGGGTGTAGAAAGCTTTACGGAAGAGCTTTTGTCCGAGGATCTTGAAACAGTAACAGTCGCCGTTGTCGATACAGGTATTGATACGGATCATCCGCTCTTCGGCGGTTTTTATGACGAAGCATCAAATCCCGAAGGACGAATCCTCAGGGACGGTGCTAACTTCTCTGACAGCAATAACGCTATACCGTTTGAGGATGATATGTCACACGGTACACACGTTTCGGGTACAATTGTCGATCTTACATTAAGCAATGTCAAGATCCTCCCCGTAAAGGTTCTTAACGCTTTCGGCAGCGGATACACCTCCACTATTTCAGCAGGTATTCTCTACGCTGCCGCATACGGTGCACCTGTTGTCAACTGCTCTTTGGGCAATTCGGACATAGACAGCTTTGTTGAGGAGTATGTTGTTAATATAGCATATGATCTCGGCTCTGTCGTTGTTGCCGCAGCAGGTAATGAAAGTATGAATGCTGAATGGTCAGATCCCGGATCGAGCGAGAAGTGCATCACGGTCGGCTCCCTCGACAACACACTTTCACTTTCCTATTTTTCAAACTACGGTAACACGGTAGATGTCTGTGCTCCCGGTGAAGACATTCTCAGCGCTTGCATCGGTGGCGGTTACATCTTCTTTGACGGTACTTCTATGGCAGCTCCTCACGTTTCGGCAGCTGCCGCACTTTATCTGTCAAAGGACCCCTCACTCACTCCCGATTCTCTTACCGATGCAATCACATCGAACGCAGTCGATCTTGGCGAAGAAGGTAAGGACTATCTGTACGGCTACGGTCTTGCCTTTGCTCAGGCAGATTCGCTTCGCAATCTCGGTCAGATCAACTTCAGTTTATCCGATAATGATGTTACTCTTTCCTGCAGCGGATCTGATTCTGTTTACTATACAACAGACGGAACAAATCCGCTTCGCTCCAAATCTGCAACACTCTATAACGGTACATTCACGGTTGAAAATACACTCAGACTTCGTGCGGTCGCTTTTAATAAATCAAAACAGCCCGGTCAGAGTCTCCCCCTGACAAAGGATATCTTCATTGAAGATACTTCACCCGAATACAGAATTTTTAATAACGGTTCCATTATCGTTAAAGCAACAGGCATCCTTCCTGAGGCTATCAAAATTACTTCAGCCTATACAGGTATCGGTGATTATGCTTTTGCAGGTCATCAGGAGCTTTTCTCTGTTGAGCTTCCCTCAAACATCACAACACTCGGCGAAGGTGCATTTCTGGCATGTACGCTTAATGAAGTAAGCCTTCCCGGTGTAAAAACAATCGGTACTCTCGCACTTGCCGAAACAAGCATTGAGGCTCTCGATGCGCCCTCTGCTCAAACAGTCGGCAACTCTGCATTTGCATATTCATATCTTGAAGATATTTCTCTTCCCAATGCTACGGCAGTCGGAGAATACGCTTTCTACCTTGCAAATATTAATAATCTTGATTTATCAAAGGTCGAAAAAGTCGGTAACGGTGCCTTTAAAGAAATGATTTCCCATGGCTCATTTGACATCTACAATGCCAAAGAAGCCGGTGATTACGCTTTTTATGCTGCATACATCTGTAACGATCTTATGCTTCCCCTTTTGCGTCAGGCAGGAAGATACTCTTTCTCCTATACAGAGTGTGTTGATTATGAGTCTGAATACGGCTTTGCGGAAATTTCACTTTCCTCGCTTGAAAACGCAGGTGACTATGCTTTCTACGCTTGCTTTTCACCGATTTCTGTTCCGAAGCTTAAAACAGCAGGTGATTACACTTTTGCAGGCTGTTATCTCCTCACAACGGAATTCCCCTATCTTGAAACAGCAGGTGACGCTGCTTTTGTCTCCGCTTCCGTCGAAGATGTTTTCTCCTTCCCGAAGCTCACTACTATCGGTGACCATGCATTTGAAGGTGCTTTTGCTTTTGATTTCTATTTGCCGATGCTCAAAACAGCAGGTGATTATGCCTTCTACGGTATTGCCACAGATTCCGAACATCTCGATCTTCCGAAGCTTGAAACAGCAGGCGACTATGCGTTTGCATATACCTACATCTGCACATTCAATCTTCCCAATCTCAAGGTTATCGGTAACAACGGCTTTGACTGGTGCGAAGCAACACGTATCGACCTTCCCTCTATCGAAAGTATCGGATCAATGGCTTTTGCTAACCTTGATTTTTTAAACGGAATCAAGCTTCCCGACAGTATAAAATACATCGGCCCCAAGGTCTTCGGTGATAACAGCGAAAAGGCGCTTATCGGCAAATCAGGCTCGTACGCAGAAAGCTATGCAAAAGAAAACGATTATCGTTTTATTACTGTAGATACAGAATTTACGGTTACATTCGTAAATGCAAGAGGCCGTGCAGTCAATACCCAGAAGGTCAGGGCGGGCGAAAGCGCCGTTGAACCGAAAGGTCCCTTCGCCTTTGCAAAAACCTTCCTCGGTTGGGATACCGATACATCCTTTGTAACGGAAGATCTCACCGTTTACCCGATATATGAATCGGTATTTGAAACTCTTTATATGCGCATAATTTTCTTCTTCCTTGATCTTTTCGGTGTAGTTTATTATTAAAGTAAAACTGAGGCTTGCACAAATTGTGCAAGCCTCAGACTGCTGACAAAGTATATTGTAAAAAACACAATAGTCAAAATAGACAAATCAGTTTAAAGCTACAGCCTCCCCTGTGCAAGGGGAGGTGGGTCGGTGAAACCGACTCGGAGGGGTTGTCATTGTATTTTATACAATCCCTCAGTCAAAAATCAAAGATTTTTGCCAGGGCAGATTGTCAAGTAAGTGCAACACTATTTTCGAAGAAAATTTCAGCCGGAGATTTCCAACCAAGGCATTTACGAGGTCTGTTATTAATCAGATTAACAACAAAATCAACATCATCCTGAGTAACGGTACGAAAATCAAA
>JAFQIG010000008.1 GCA_017397655.1 Clostridia bacterium
AAGGCAGGCGAAGGATCTTAACAAATACCAAAAGATTCTTCACTTCGTTCGGAATGACCCGAACGGTTGGCATATAACGATTTACAGTAATTGGATGAATTTACAATATTTACCATCGGAGTATAACTGCTGTGCGGTTTTAGTTCACGATTGATCTGATTCGATGTTACTGAATGAATTGATGCGCTACATCATAAATTGGCGTTGCCGTGATTTCTCGCTGACGCTCTATGATTTGCATTGCGATACAATGCATTATAAAAGATTCTTCACTTCGTTCAGAATGACCCGATGGGTGGGCGGATAACGATTTACAGTAATTGGATGAATTTACAATATTTGCCATCGGAGTATAACGTGATGATCTATTAATGATGTGCAATTAATTCTGTTGGTTGGTTCGATGCGCCGACTCACGGTTGTCATCCAAAGGCTGGCAAAGAAGCTTTTATTTTTGCAAAAGATTTTTCACTTCGTTCGGTATGACCCGAGTGGTTTTAATGCACACGCTACTTGGTAGGTTGGTCGGATACACCGACTCACAGTTGTCATCCTAAGCGTTTGGCGAAGGATCTTTACATTAAAAGCAAGATTCTTCACATACGTTCAGAATGACCCGATGGGTTCGCGGATAACGATTTACAGTAATTGGATAAATTTACAATATTTGACATCGGAGTATAACTGCTGTAAATTAAAGATATGCAATTGATTCAACCGGTTTGTTCGACACTGCCAAATACAAAAGGGTGCATCAAACTGTGACGTCCGATACACCCATACAGCTTTATTTATCTGTCCTCTCTGAAATACGGAAGTCCGAGCGAAGCGGGACCCTGATTCTCCTTTTTCTTTCTGAATCCAATCAGAACAAGGACAATTATTGTGACGATATACGGAATCATCTTGAAAAGCTCCTGTGAGCTTCTGTTGAGACCCGGAATATAGAAGTACATCCAGTAAAGTATACCGAAAAGATACGCACCCCAGATGGTGTTGAGAGTTTTCCACGTTGCAAAGATAACGAGAGCGACCGCAAGCCAGCCCAAATTCTCGATAGTGCCGTCATTTGCCCAAGTACCCTTGGTATAATCCATAACGTAATACAGACCGCCGAGACCCGTAATTCCTGCACCGATACATGTTGCAAGATACTTCTTTGCAGTTACGTTAATGCCAGCCGCATCAGCTGCCGCAGGATTTTCGCCGACTGCACGGAGAGAGAGACCCGACCTTGTCTTCTGCAACCAGAGCTGCAGAATAATCGCAAGGGCAACCGCTGCATAAGTGAGAAAACCGAACGAAAAAAGAGTCTTTCCGACAGGCCCCATATTAAGTGCGAACGGAGCAGTATACCTGAAAGCACCGCTGGTTGCCGCGACGGAAATCTGACCGACACCACCTGCAAGCTTGTTAAGTGAGCCACCGATGAAGTTCGCAATACCCGAACCGAAAATTGATAATGTAAGACCCGTAACATTCTGATTAGCACGGAGAGTTACCGTTAAAAAGCTGTACAGAAGACCTGCCAGCGCAGATGCCGCAAACGCACACAGCAACGCAATGACGATGCACAGCCAAGGGTTGGGATTATCGGTCGAGCTTTCATAAAAGAAGGAACCGACAAGGCTGGCTATTCCGCCGATATACATAATACCCGGTACACCGAGGTTAAGGTTGCCCGATCTTTCGGTAAGCACTTCACCTACTGCACCGAACATTATAACCGTACCGAAAACGACCGAAGCCTGAAACAAAGAGATGAGCTGCATCATTATTCGGTCACCTCCTCACGTTTTGAACGGAACACAAGCTTATAATTGATAAAGAATTCGCTGCCGAGAACAAAGAAAAGAATGATTGCAGAAATAATCTCGGAAGCGTGCTCATTGAGTCCGAAGTCCGTAGCGATACGGTCAGCACCGTTTTCAAGAAAAACGATAAGAAGCGAAACAAGAATCATCATCGGCGTATTGAACTTTGACAACCACGCAACGATGATGGCGGTAAATCCCCTGCCGCCCGCCGTATCGACTGATATTGTATGACTGGCACCGCTGACGGCAACAAAGCCTGCAAGTCCGCAGACTGCACCCGATATCAGCATAGTGCGGATCATTGTTTTTTTGACATTGATGCCTGCATATCTTGCGGTATTGACCGACTCGCCGACAACGGCAATTTCGTAGCCCTGCTTTGTATACTTCAGGTATATAAACATAAAAACGGTAAGAACAAGCACGATAATGACATTAAGCCCGTACTTCTGACCGCCTACCGACGGGAACCATCCTGCACGAGTCAGAGAATTGATGATACCGACGGTATTGGAGCCGAACGGATTTTCCCATTTAGAAACAAGAAACGATGTTATCTGGATGGCAACATAGTTCATCATAAGCGTAAAGAGCGTTTCGTTAGTGCCGAAATTCGCCTTGAACGCAGCAGGGATAAGCGCCCATAATGCACCTGCGAGCAAGCTTGATGCGATCATACAAAGGAAAAGAAGCGGTGTGGGAAGCGCGGCAAGATAGAGCATACAAGCCGCCGTTGCGATACCGCCCATCAGCACCTGACCCTCGGCTCCGATGTTCCAGAACCTCATCTTGAACGCCGGCGCAAGTCCTACCGAAATGCAAAGCAGAAACGCAACATCCTTAAACGTGTTCCACGAGCGCATCTTGTTACCGAAAACGCCGTTGAACATTGATTTGTATACCTCGATGGGATCAAGCTTTGTTATTGTATATATAAGTAATGCGGAAAGAAGAAGCGCAAGAAGCATTGATATGCCGCGGATAGTCCACGCAAGCGGTATCGGCATCGACGAACGGCGGACAATACGAACAAACGGATCTTTCTGTGTATTTTTATTACTCATTGTCTGCACCGACCTTTCCGCCGAGCTTCGTCATCAGAAGACCGACTTCTTCCTTGGTTGTCGTTCTGCCGTCAAGGATACCGCTGACCCTGCCGCCGCAAAGCACAAGAATACGGTCGGACAGCTCCAGAAGAACATCAAGATCCTCGCCGACAAAGATGACGGCAACACCCTTTTTCTTTTGTTCATTAAGAAGATGATAGATTGCATACGAAGTGTTGATGTCAAGTCCGCGCACAGCATATGCAGTCATAAGTACCGTCGGATCGCACGAAAGCTCTCTGCCGACAAGAACCTTCTGAACATTACCGCCCGACAGCTTCTTGACAGGTGTATTGAGACTCGGAGTTACAACCTCCAGCTCATCGTGTATCTTTTCCGCCAATCTTTTCGGCTTCCTCGTCGCAATGAACGGTGAATGACCGCTGTTATAGGATTTGAGCATCATATTCTCGGTCATACCCATCGAACCGACAAGACCCATGCCGAGTCTGTCCTCGGGAACGAACGACAGCGATACACCGAGCTTTGCGATCTGTCTCGGTGTTTTACCGACAAGCTCCTTTGACTTTTTACCGTCGGAAGGATGGAACATAATACTGCCGCCATAGACCTTCTGAAGTCCTGCAATGGCTTCAAGGAGTTCCTTCTGACCACAACCGGAAATGCCGGCGATACCGAGAATTTCTCCGCTGTATGCCGAAAACTCGATTGAATCAAGCACCTTAACGCCTTCATCATTGATACACGTAAGATTTCTGACGGAAAGAGCTTCACGCAGATTTTCAGGCTCGGGTCGCTCGATATCCAGCTCAATCTTTTTACCTACCATCATCTCGGTCAGAGTCATTTCCGTAGCATCGATTGTATCGACAGTTCCTATATACTCACCCTTGCGAAGAATCGCAACACGGTCAGAAACACTGAGTACCTCGTGAAGCTTATGTGTAATGATAACAACCGACTTGCCGTGATCACGCATATTGCGGATAACGGCAAACAATTTTTCCGTTTCCTGCGGAGTCAGAACTGCCGTAGGCTCGTCCAGGATCAGAATGTCTGCTCCCCTGTACAGAACCTTGACAATCTCCAGCGTCTGCTTCTCGGAAACGGTCATATCATAGACCTTTCGGTCGGGATTTATATTAAAGCCGTAACGGTCACAGATTTCTTTGATCTTTGCCGCAACCTTTTTACGGTCATAATTTCCTTTTTCATCAAGTCCGAGAACAATGTTCTCTGCCGCAGAAAAAACATCGATCAGCTTGAAGTGCTGATGTATCATACCGATGCCGCACGAAAATGCATCCTTGGGCGACGTTATCGTAACGGGCTTGCCATCGACAAAAATCTCGCCCTCATCGGGATAGTATATGCCTGACAGCATATTCATAAGTGTTGTTTTGCCGCTGCCGTTTTCACCGAGCAGCGAAAGTATCTCGCCCTTTCTGATATCAAAGCTGATCTTATTATTCGCCTTGACCGAACCGAACGTTTTTGTAATATTTTCAAAACGGACCGCAATGTTGTTTTGCAACTAAAGCCCTCCCTGTCAAACCACTGTAACGGAAGCCGCAAAAGCAGCCTCCGTTACCAAATTGAGAATTTTTAAAACAAATTATTCGTTAGCCGTGATTCCGTCGATAACAGCGCTGAAGTACGGTGCACTGCGGAACTCGGATTCGTGGAAATATCCGCCATCGATCGCTTCGTACTGCTTGCCTTCATAGACAACAGCACCTGTTGCGAAGTCGATGATGGAAGAATCAAAGGTTGATGTGCTGAGCTTTTCGCCGCCTACCGTGAATGTCTCTGTGTTGAATACGTGAAGAGTACCTGCCTTGAGAGCTTCGATAACCTCAGCTACCTTTTCTTCGGTACCTTCTGCACAAGCCTTGCCGAGAGTTGTGATTGCAACTGCATCCTCTGCATAGCCGCGACACCAGTCAGTAGAGATTTCTTCGCCGCTAAGAGCAGCGCTCATTGCATATTCATAATAAACAGACCAATTGTTTGTAGCAGATGTCAGTGCTGCATCGGGAGCTACCGAGAGCATATCGATATTGTAGCCGACGGAATATACCTCTTTGCCCTTTTCGTGCTCTGCCTGTACTGCGGAGGGAGCACCTGTCGAGTCAGCGTGCTGACCGATGATGACGCAACCACGTGACATAAGTGTGTTTGCCGTTTCAGCTTCTGCAATCATATTGAACCAGGAGTTTGTATATTCAACCTCCATTGTAACCTCGGGAACGATCGACTTTGCACCGAGATAGAATGCTGTAAAGCCTGACTTAACCTCTGCATACGGATATGCACCGACATAACCGAGCTTCGGCTCTGTGATCTTGCCCTCGTCCATGAGCTCTTTAAGCTTCAGACCTGCAACAACGCCCGATACATAGCGGGACTCATAAACTGCAGTAAAGTAGTTCTTTACATTGGGAAGTCCGCATACGGCAGCCGTATCACCGGTACCTGCACAGAAAGTAACTTCGGGGAACTCGGAAGCTGCCTGTACCATAAAGGACTGGTGACCGTAGCTGTTGGAAAAGATTACGTTACATTCTTCTGCAACAAGGTCACAGATTGCTTCATAACACTTTTCATTCTCGCCTACGGTGTACTTCCAGACGATCTTGGATTCTTCAACACCGAGCTTTGCAGCCGCATCCTTGATGCCCTTGATATGAGCATAGGTGTAGCCTTCATTCTCGTCACCGATAAGGATTACGCCGAACTTGATGTTACCGGCATCGACCTTTTCGATCTCACCTGTTTCGCCGTTTGCTTTTGTTTCACCGTTATCTGTTGTAGTACCGCAAGAAGCGAATGAGAACAGAAGTACGGCAGACAAAAGAAGTGCAATAATTTTTTTCATTTGTTTTTCCTCCGTTTATATTTTGTTCAACGGAAAATAATGTTTCCGTTATCACCCATTGAATCGACTATCGCAAGGGATTCGAGCCTTACACCGCTTCTGCGGATAAGCTCTCCGCCCTCCTGAAAGCCTTTCTCGATTACAATACCGCAGCCTGCAACCTCCGCACCTGCTGAGCGCACAAGCTCGATAAGTCCTATAAGAGCCTGTCCCTTTGCAAGGAAGTCGTCAATAATCAGAACTCTTTCGCCCTTGTGTAAAAACTCCTTTGATACAATTATATCATACACCTTACCGTGTGTAAAGGATTCCACCTTTGCTGTATAGACATCGGCAGCGATATTCTTGGTCTGAGTCTTTTTTGCAAACAGCACGGGTACCGAAAACTTCCTTGCCGTCTCGCAGGCAATACCGATTCCCGATGCCTCGATGGTAAGAATCTTTGTAATACCCTCGTCAGCGAAGCGACGGTAAAACTCATCACCTATCCTGTCCAGCAGATCAACATCAATCTGATGGTTGAGGAAGCTGTCAACCTTTAATATATTACCCGGAAAAACCTTTCCGTCCTTTAAAATTCTTTCCTTTAACAGTTGCAAAAAAATCACCGACTCCGAACAAAATTATTTAGATCTGACAAGCTTTCCTCTGAATACGGCACAATCGTGAGGATCAAGATATACGGCAAAGTTGTTTTTAACTCCCGTATGAACCTCACCCGTGAAGCAGTCACGAAGCGTGAACTCGTATCCGGAATTTGCCGTAACACCGACCTCGAACGGATACATAACACAGTTTGAACGTCTTTCGCCGAGGTTGAAGAAGCCGAAGGCAAACTCACCGCCCGAAAGACGTCTCGCAAAAACATAACGTTCATCACTGTTAAAGATTCTGAACGGCTGTCTGCACTCTTCATCCTGATTGATTGCGATAAGATCGGGATTTGTGATAAGCTTTAATGTCTGTTCATTCATATTGCGAAGATCGCATCCGAGCATAAGCGGTACGCCGAACAGGCACCACAGCGAAAACTGTGTTTTATAATCGGTATCATTACAGCCGACATTACCGACATTGCCCTTGCCGTACATACCGACAGTCAGCATATCGATGTCGTTGAAGCATCCCGGAGCAGAGAAGCCGAAGAGCTTTTCCTGACTCAAAAGAATATCCTTGAACGATCCGAAGGAATCGTTGATATCGCCTGTTGAACGGTACATCGAAGCGCCTGTCGAACGGATCCAGCGGTGAACGTTGTCCGAACCCCAGTTGCAGGCGGAGAACAGGATCTCTCTGCCGCAATGTTCAAGGGCGGTACCCATACGGTGATAAAGCAAGGGACCGTCAGAGCTCAACGGCTTGTAACAGAAGTCATACTTCAGAAAGTCAGCACCGTATTCGGCAAAAGTTTCGGCATCAAGGAACTCGTGATCAAAGCTTCCGGGATAGTCCGCACAAGTTCTGACACCTGCACAGGAATACATACCGAACTTGATTCCCTTTGAATGGACATAATCGCTGACATCCTTCATACCGTTCGGAAATTTTATTTTATCGGGAACTATCTTTTCGGTTTCCTTGTCACGCTCTCTTTCAGACCAGCAGTCGTCAATAACCAGATATTCGTAACCCGCTTTATCAAGGCCGTTTGCAACAAATGCATCGGCAGTTTCCTTGATAAGGTCGGCATTGATGTTTTCTCCGAATGTGTTCCAGCTGTTCCAGCCCATAGGCGGTTTTCTGACAAGCATTTTTATTCCCTCCGATATAAACTTTTATTTAAAAAAATGATAAACATATAATACACTAAATATCACACAATTTCAACATTTTTTTACATATAATATACAAATTTTTGTGTTTAGTACGACATAAAAAAATAATTGGTTAAAATTCCGTAACAAATCTTGTAATTAAATTACTATATGATATAATTGTAGGGATTATATGAACGGAGGATATTTCAAGTGAAACAGTCTTTTCTTCACAAGCTTTTCGGAACTACACCCGGTGTCGGTGTTCAGCCGAAAGAAGCAATCGCCTACAGCGTTACAGGTATCGGTCAGAACTTTATCTGTACCATCATCGGTTCGTACATTACGGTATTTATGACGGATGCACTCCTTTTCGGTGCAGAAGGCGTCACTATAGGTAAAATAAGCGGCGCTGTTGCAGTTGCAATTCTTATGCTCGGCACAAGAATTTTCGACGCACTCAATGACCCCATTATGGGCAGTGTCGTTGACAAAACCCGCACAAAGTGGGGTAAATGCCGTCCCTTCCTCAAGTGGATGGCAATCCCCATCGCTATCTCCACCGTTCTGTGCTTTCTTCCTGTTTTCAGCGCTGAAAGCGTTTATGACGGCTCAAAGACTACTCAGACATTTGTCACTATTGCAGTCATCTATGTCGTGTGGTCAGTTCTTTATACCGTAGCCGATGTTCCCTACTGGGGACTTTCGACGTGTCTTACCAATGACACTACCGTCCGCGGCAACATTCTTACCGTCGCACGTATGGCGTGTACTGTCGGTGCAGGTATCGTTACCGTTTTTGTGCCCGTTATCACAGGCGCCGTTACGTCAAAGTTCAAATACTCCGCAGACGATCTCTCACTAATTATGGAACATAAAGCGGAAGCTATCGCCAATATGGTTGCAAATCAGGGTCTGACTGCAGAAGAAGCCGCAAATACCTTTGTCGGCACCGTAAAGCTCGGATCCGAAATTGCAAACGCAGATACGCTCAAAATCGTTTATTTCATCTGTGCTCTCGTTCTCGTTATCTCTTCTGTTCCGATGTTCTTCTACGGCTTTAAAAATACCGAGGAAAGATTTACTTCAAACGATAATCCTCCCTCATTCGGTCACAATCTCAAGCTCCTTTTCAAGAACAAAGAGCTTCTTCTCATCGTTCTTTCGGGCGTGCTCGGCGGCGCAAGAATGGTTTACACCTACACGGGCGGACTGTACTTTGCAAAGTATATTCTCCATAACGAAGGCCTCTACGGCATAATAACACTTTTGGTTGTTCCCGGTGGTCTTGTCGCATCATTACTTGTACCCTGGATGAGCAAAAAGTTCACAAAGAAGTGGTCATATATTGTTGTTCACCTGTTCGGCGGCATTGTTATGGCTGCAATGTACTTTGTCGGTTATGATGCTCCGTGGAAGATCGCCGTATGTGCAGTCGGACTTGTTCTTCTCGGCATTCCTCAGGGTGTCAACAACATCATCACCTACGCCATGATCGGCGACACCGTTGACTATCTTGAATGGAAAACAGGCGAACGCGGCGAAGGCATATGCTTTGCCATGCAGACTCTTATCAATAAGGTCGGTATGGCTGTCGGTGCTTTCATCGGTGTTATGTCCGTAAGCATTGCCGCCATTGATACAAGAACGTATACAGTCGGCAATCCCGATGCTCTGTGGAATGTTCTTATCCTTTCGGGCGTTATCAGTATGTTTGCCTGTGCCGTTCCGATGTTCTTCTACACTATCACAGAAAAACGTCAGCGTGAAATGGTTGCAGAAATCGAAAAGCGCAAAGCGAAAAAATAAATTAAATACCGAACAGAGTGGTAAGCATTTCCGAATAAATCTTGCCGCTCTATAGTTTCTACTTGACAAAGCGTTTTGCTTTTTGTATAATGATATGAGTATGTGTGCAGATGACAATTTGCAGTACTAATTGAAAGGAAGGCTTTTACACTATGGCTAACGAAATGACACACGAGGGTTACCGTCAACTTAAGGCAGAGCTTGAAGAGCTTAAGACAACGGGACGCGAAGAGATTGCTGCCAGAATCAAGGAAGCACGCTCTTTCGGTGACCTTTCCGAAAATGCCGAATATGACGAAGCTATGAACGCTCAGGCTATTATGGAAGCACGTATCGCAAAGCTTGAATCCGAGCTTAAGGATGCCATCGTTCTTGACGAATCCGATATCTCTACCGAAATCGTTAAAACAGGTCTTACCGTCAAGCTTTATGACGTTGACTTTGATGAAGAGGTCGAATATAAAATTCTCGGTAAATCACAGTCGGATCCCGATAACGGAATTATTTCCGATCAGTCTCCCGTAGGTAAAGCACTCATCGGCAGAAAATCAGGCGAAACCGTCTCTGTTGAGCTTCCCAACGGCTCTGTTATTGAGTACAAAATTCTTTCTATTTCTAAGTAAGATTGCGAGGAATTCCAGATGCAGGATGAAAATATCAATGTAAACGCAAACGAAGCGAAGTCGGGCGGTAACGAGCAAAGACAGGTTCGCCTTGACAAGCTTGCCGCCATGCGTGCAGCAGGTAACGATCCCTTTACCATCACTCTTGCCGATCAGGCTCAGCACGCTGCCGAAATTGCAGATAATTTTGACGCTTTCGACGGCAAAGATGTCTCTGTCTGCGGACGTATGATGTCAAAGCGCAGAAAAGGTAAAGTCAGCTTTATCGACATCCGTGACCGTTCCGGCCGCATTCAGGCTTATGTCCGCTTTGACGATGTCGGCGAAGAGACTTATGAGGATTTCAAAAAGTGGGATATCGGCGATATTATTGAGATCAAGGGCTTTGTTTTCCGTACAAATATGGGAGAAATCTCCATCCACGCTAAGGAAATCCGCCTTCTGACAAAATCTCTTCTTCCCCTTCCTGAAAAGTATCACGGTCTTAAGGATACCGACACACGTTACCGTCGTCGCTATCTTGACCTTATTATGAATCCCGATGTCAAGGATACATTTATCAAGCGTTCCGCTGTTATCCGTGAGATCAGAAACTATCTTGACAATCAGGGCTTTATTGAAGTTGAGACTCCCATTCTCGTTCCCAACGCAGGCGGTGCCGCCGCTCGTCCTTTTATGACTCACCACAACGCTCTTAACGAGGACTTAAATCTTCGTATCTCTCTTGAGCTTTATCTCAAGCGTCTTATCGTCGGCGGTCTTGAGCGTGTTTATGAGATCGGTCGTGTTTTCCGCAACGAAGGTATTGATGTAAAGCACAATCCCGAATTCACTCTTCTTGAGCTCTATCAGGCATATACCGATTTCCACGGTATGATGGATCTTGTCGAAAGCCTTTTCCGTCACGTTGCAAAGGAAATCTGCGGTACTACCACACTGACTTATGACGGTGCAGAGATCGACCTTGAAAAGCCGTTTGAAAGAATCACGATGATTGACGCTGTCAAAAAGTATTCGGGCGTTGATTTTTCCGAGATTGACGAGGCTCAGGCTAAGGCTATCGCAAAGGAACGTGGAATCGAGTTTGAAGACAGACATAAGAAGGGCGATATTCTCAATCTCTTCTTTGATGAGTACGTTGAAGAAAATCTTATTCAGCCGACATTCATCACAGAGCATCCCGTTGAGATCTCTCCCCTTGCAAAGAGAAAGCCCACAGATCCCGAGTATACAGAGCGTTTTGAGCTTTTCATCACAAAGCGTGAGTTCGCAAACGCTTTCTCCGAGCTGAATGACCCGATCGACCAGAGAGGCCGTTTTGAAGCACAGGAAGAACTCATCAAGCAGGGCGACGACGAAGCAAACCATACCGACGAAGATTTCCTTATGGCTCTCGAATACGGTATGCCTCCCACGGGCGGTATCGGTATCGGCATTGACAGATTCGTTATGCTGCTGACCGACAGCTACTCCATCCGTGACGTTCTTCTCTTCCCCACAATGAAAAGTCTTGACAATAACTGATTAACCGTGACCCGAGATATCTTTTGATGTCTCGGGTTGTTTTTAATCTAAAAAATTTTTTATATACTACCTAACCTGCCTCTTTTTTATACGACTATTATGGTGTAACAATCATGATTGAAACAAAGAAAAAGGTGCTGTTAAAATGAACGAAATGCTGAAATTACTCGATAATAAAGATCTTCTCGATAAGATATATCGTTTTTGTTATCAAAGGTGCAGTACATCTGTCGAAGCAGAAGATCTGTGCTCGGAGATTATCATCTCGGTAATTACAGCAATACACAAGCAAGAGCATATAGAAAACTTTTATGCTTTTTTATGGACGATTGCCCGTAGAGTGTATGCTGATCATTGCCGTTCAAAAATCGTCAAACAACGTGTTCAGTATTTTAAAAATGAAGATTTTGACAATATGTTCACTTATGACGGGGATGATTATGACGACTATATTGAAGAAGATGCTGCACAGGAACAATTTAAAGAAATTTTAAAAGAAATCTCTTTTTTGTCAAAGTCGTATCGGGAAGTAATGGTAATGCACTATATCGACGGATTATCAGTAAAGGATATCGCAAAAATGCTCGATATCAGCGAAACTGCCGTTAAGCAGCGTTTATTCACGGCACGAAATTCTGTTAAGAAAGAGGTAGTAACTATGTTAAACAGAAATTATGTACTAAAGCCGGTAACTCTTTATTTTATCGGTAAGGGTAGTCCCTGCGGCAATGATCCTGCAGTAAAAAACGAAAGATCATTTTCACAGAATCTCGTATACTTGTGCAAGAAAAAACCGATGTCAGCAAAGGAGCTTTCCGACAAGCTTGGTGTTCCGATGCCGTATATCGAGGAAGAGCTTGAAATACAATGCAATGGCGTGAACGGCAGCTACGGTACGCTCCGAAAGCTTCCAAACGGTAAGTATACCGTCAACATCCATCTTGTTGATTATGATGAATACGAAAGAGCCAACCACATTTTTGAAAAGCACCTGCCTGAGTTTTGCACTTACATCAAATCTTCGTTGAAACAAAACGAAGAAAGAATACTCAACTTCCCGTTTTTGAGTGATCAGAAAGATCTCCGCTTTATTCTGTGGTCACTCATTTCCAGAACAATATGGAATTTCAAGGATAAAGTCAATGAAGTTATTAGTGAAAAGTATTTTTCCGGTATCGCTCTCGAAGAAGCTCCGTTTCATTGTACCGCAATCGCTTACAGCGGCAGCAACGCACCTGATATCGGCGTATATGGCTGTGACGGCATCCATGTCGTATCGACAGGCGGATATAAATCCGTGAGTATAGCTAATATTTACGGCGAACGTATCTCTCCGCATTTCCGTTGCGGCACATCAATAAATCATGATTCCAAAATTATGATGTTGATAAAATCTGTCGGAGGCATCTGTTTAAATGATCTTTCAGATGACGAAAAGGAAATTGCTGCAAAAGCACTCCAATGTGGGTATCTTCGCAAAAAAGGTGATATTCTGGAGCCTGCCGTAATTGTTATTGACAAAAAAGATCGTGACGAGTTTTTTAGTCTTTCTTACTCATTAACCGATGATATGAAAGAGCTTGTCGAAATAATTGCCGCTGAGATCACGGAGTTTGTCAGTAAACACGTACCCGAACACCTCATATGTGAATATCAGACGTATGTTGATCTCATTGCAGGATCAAGATTACTGTCGAAAGCGATCGAAGCGTGTATTTCAGAAGGTTTGCTGACAAAACCGCAGAACAAAGTCTGTTCGGAAGGTACATGGATGATTGTCGAAAGATAATCTGTTTTAATGTATCCGTTGAAGCCTGCAGAAATCAAAAACAGAAAGTGAGTCCTTATTTTGAACATACGTAACATAAAAGAAAGTGACAAAAACGAAATAATCGCAATGATGCGTGAGTTTTACTCCTCCCCTGCCGTACTGTCAGACGGTTCCGATGAAATATTTCAAAAGGACATTGACTCTTGTCTTTCCGACAGTCCGTACATTGAAGGCTTTGTTTTTGAATGTGACAACTATCTTGCAGGTTATGCCATGATCGCAAAAAGCTTTTCGACAGAGTTCGGCAGAAACTGCATCTGGATTGAAGATCTGTTTATCAAAAAGGAGTTCAGAGCTCACGGCATAGGTTCCCGTTTTCTTCGCTTCATTGACGACTCGTTCCCCGACTGCGTCATAAGACTTGAAGTCGAAAAAGAAAACGAAGCCGCCGTTCACGTATATGAAAAAGCAGGCTTCGGATTTATTGATTATGATGAAATGATAAAAATATAAGATAACATTAAACTCCCGGGACGTAAAATCTCGGGAGCTTTGTTTTAACCGAACAGATAGAGCAGGAATCCTGCGGCAACGGCAGAACCGATAACGCCTGCGACGTTGGGTCCCATTGCGTGCATAAGAAGGAAGTTGGACGGATTCGCCTTCTGTCCTTCTGCGTTGGCAACTCTTGCCGCCATGGGAACAGCAGAAACACCTGCCGAACCGATAAGCGGATTTATCTTGCCGCCCGAAAGCTTGCACATAAGCTTGCCGAAGAGGATTCCGCCGACTGTCGAGAATGCGAAAGCAAACAGTCCGATAAGAATAATCTTGATCGTTTCAAAAGACAGGAATCTGTCATAAACGGCAGTAGCACCGACAGAAATGCCGAGGAAGATCGTAACGATATTCATAAGAGCGTTCTGTGCAGTATCTGCAAGACGGTCAGTAACACCGCTTTCACGGAGAAGGTTACCGAGCATCAGGCATCCTAAAAGCGAAGCAACTGACGGAAGAATAAGAACGGTAACGATGGTAACAGCGATCGGGAAGATGATCTTTGCCGTCTTTGATACAGGCTTTAAGTTCTCCATCTTGATCTCACGTTCTTTTTTGGTTGTAAGAGCCTTCATAATGGGAGGCTGAATAAGCGGAATCAGAGCCATATAGGAGTAAGCCGCAATTGCGATGGGTCCCAAATACTCGGGAGCAAGCGTCTTTGTAACAAAGATAGCCGTAGGACCGTCAGCACCACCGATGATAGCGATAGCGGCGGCGACATTGACATCGAAGCCGAGAACAACCGACAGGATCAATGCACAGTAAATACCGAGCTGTGCAGCAGCACCGAGGATAAGCGATTTCGGGTTTGCAAGCAAAGGTCCGAAGTCCGTCATAGCACCGACACCGAGGAATATAAGTGACGGATAAATACCTGTTTTGACGCCTATATAAAGGAAGTCAAGCAAACCGCCGTCGTGCAAAACATCGCTGTAGCTGATCTCTGCCGCAGTCCAGAGCTCGGGATGATAAAGTCCCGAAATCGGAAGGTTTGTCAAAAGCATACCGAAAGCGATTCCGACAAGAAGAAGCGGTTCAAATTTCTTTTTGATACCGAGATAAAGCAGTACGCAGGAAATGACGATCATGATAAGCTGACGGATATCCAATAACGCAGCTATACCGGAGCCTTCCCACAGACCGAGCAATGAGTCTGTTATCATTTGCATCTGAAGCGTCCTCCTTAACCGAGTGTTACGAGGGGAGCGCCTGTCTCGACAGCAGAACCCTTTGATGTGTGAACAGCCTTGACCGTACCGTCTGACGGAGCTACGATCTCATTCTCCATCTTCATAGCTTCGATAAGAACGAGAACCTGTCCTTTCTTAACGCTGTCACCGACATTGACCTTAACGTCAATAACGGTACCGGGCAACGGAGCAGTAACGGCATCGGCACCGCCTGCCACAGGAGCTGCCGATGGTGCAGAAGCAACAGGTGCCGCAGGAGCCGCAACGGGAGCTGCAGGTGCAGCATCATAAGAGTCAAGGAGTATTGCCTCACCCTCAACTACTTCTACTTCATAAAATTTATCTCTTAATCTGATTCTGTACTTCATCTCATTCTACCTCTCTGATCGAAATAAATCTCAATTTTTCAACAGGTATGCCCGATTCGTCCGCAACAATTGCCATAATCATTGCTGCATCAGGCTCCGAGACATTTTCAAGTATGACCTCGGGAATCTCAGGCTTTGCATTCTGTGCGGGTGCGACTGCCGGTTCAGCCTTGGGCTTTCTGTCCTTAAATACAGCGTTGATTATCAGAACAAAAACCATAAGAAGCACAAGCACGGCGAATACCAGGCAAAATCCGATTAAGGAATTACCGAGCAATTCGGGATATGACATAATAAATTCAGCCTCCCCCATCAATCAATTCTCTCGATAGAGAACTTTACTCTTCTCTGCTCTTTTTCTTTACGTTCGGCAAAGAACTTTTCGGCTACCTGCGGGAATGCGATATAGGAGAGAACATCCTCGTCACATCTTGCAGTATCGCCGAGCTGAGCCTTGACCTTGTCAAATTCAGGCTCCAGAGTATCTGCAAATCTGCCCTTTATGGGCTTTTCGTCACCGAGAACCTTTTTGGCAACATCCTTATCGATCTTGCCGGGTGCTCTGCCGTATTCGCCACGGACATATGCCTTGACCTCTTTACCGATATTCTTGTATCTTTCACCGAGAAGAACATTCTGCGTTGCCTGAACACCAACCATCTGGCTCATCGGTGTAACAAGCGGAGGATATCCGAGGTCTGCTCTGACCTTGGGAGTCTCTTCAAGCACCTCGTTGAATCTGTCCATAGCGTTGAGGCTCTTGAGCTGTGAAATAAGATTGGAGAGCATTCCGCCCGGTACCTGATAGTTAAGGCAGTCGGCATCCGTTGTAAGAGCAATCGGATCGAGAGTTCCTTTTTCGATGTACTCGTTTCTGATGGGAAGGAAGAAATCCTTGATATCCTTGAGAAGTACAGATTCAAGTCCGGTATCGTAGCCGAGCTGCTGAAGTGCAAAATAAAGTGTCTCGGTTGACGGCTGTGATGTACCGCCCGAGAAGCACGAAATAGCTGTATCAATAACGTCTGCACCTGCTTCGATGCTCTTGAGAAGCGTCATATAAGCCATACCTGCAGTACAGTGAGTATGGACAACTACGGGAAGCTTGACAGTCTCTTTGATAGCCTTGACAAGCTCGTATGCCTCGTGAGGAGTCAGAACGCCTGCCATATCCTTGATGCAGATCGAGGAAACACCCATCTCTTCCATCTCTTTAACAAGCTTTGCGTAATTCTCGATAGAGTGAACGGGGCTTGTTGTGTAGGATATTGCACCCGAAGCCATAGCGCCGCATTTAACGGTTTCTTCCACGGCAACCTGAATGTTGCGTGTGTCGTTGAGAGCGTCAAAAATACGGATAATATCGATACCGTTAGCAACGGAACGCTGAATAAACTTGCGTACAACATCGTCGGGATAGTGCTTGTATCCGAGAAGATTCTGACCGCGAAGAAGCATCTGAAGCTTTGTATCGGGCATCTTCTGACGGATTTTGCGAAGTCTCTCCCACGGATCCTCACCGAGGAAGCGAAGACAACTGTCGAAGGTAGCTCCGCCCCAGCACTCGACGGAGTAATATCCCGCCTTGTTCATTGTTTCGAGGATTGGTTCAAATTTATCAAACGGCAATCTCGTAGCAATCTGTGACTGATTGGCATCACGAAGAACCGTTTCGGTAAAGCCGATCTTTTTCAAGTTACAACCTCCTAATCGAATTCCAAAATTAAGCACTTTATATTATACACGAAGCAGAAACTTTGTCAATCGTTATCACAATATTTTGTCTGAAAATTTACCGTTTCTTTACCGAGGCGGAATATTTTGTGTGTACTGCTCTCTCACCCGTAGCAAAAACAAAGCACTTTTTTGCCCCGGATACGGCAACAAAAAGAGAATTAAAGGCAAACGTTAACAGACAATTCACATTTGCGTATGCACTCCACCACCTACCCCCCCGAGGGAGGGGGAGATATATTACTCAATTCAGTCTTGTTATATTAGTCTTGTTACAGTACGATTTCCGTACCTGCCGAGTACGATTTCCGTACCTGATCGAGTACGATTTCCGTACCTGACAGACGGGTACAAATTAAAAAAATTCACGTTTGCGTGAGTAATCCTCCGCCTACCCCCCCGAGGGAGGGGGAGATATTACTCTACTCAGTCTTGTTCATATCAGTCTTGTTAGAGTCGGAATTTCCGACCCGTGTGAGTCGATATTTCCGACCCGAACAGTTACCGAAACATTTACAGTAATTGGATGAATTTACAATATTTGCCATCGGAATATAACGTGATGATCAATTTTTGATGCGCAATTGATTCTGTTG
The DNA here is from genome assembly GCA_017397655.1 of Clostridia bacterium. Taxonomy (GTDB): domain Bacteria; phylum Bacillota; class Clostridia; order Oscillospirales; family Acutalibacteraceae; genus UBA1425. The sequence continues at coordinate 17,693 of JAFQIG010000008.1, forward strand.
GTTTGTTCGATGCACCGACTCACGGTTGTCATCCTGAGCCGCAGGCGAAGGATCTTTTGCTTCTGTTTAAAGATTCTTCACTTGAAATTGGTACAAAAATTAGAAAAAAATTAAAGAAATTAAATGACACTTTTATTTAGCGTAACTATGGGCGCACAGTACCTGAGGGTACTGTGCGGGC
>JAFQIG010000088.1 GCA_017397655.1 Clostridia bacterium
CCTGAGAAGCAGTATATGTTGTGGTGAGAGCACCTGCTGCGAGGGAACCGTGAACAGTACCTGCAGCGCCTGCTTCGGACTGCATTTCGGCAACCTTAACTGTTGTGCCGAAGATGTTCTTCATACCCTGAGCTGACCACTGATCAACATAGTCTGCCATGGGGCTTGAGGGAGTAATGGGGTAGATACCGGCTACTTCGGTAAATGCATAGGAGACATACGCCGCAGCATTGTTACCGTCCATAGTCTTTTTCTTTCTTGCCATTAACGAATTCATCCTTTCTCGTTCAGATATCTATTACAATATAAATTGTACGAATTGAATACGAATTCAACCACTTGACATTTTAGCACATTTGATCTCCGATGTAAAGAGATGAAAGACGAAATGTTGACGAATTTTCGTTCACTTTTCAATTAATTTTTGTTATTGAAGATAAATTTTGTGATTCTGACATAGATATAGTAATAAAAAAGGGGGCATTTATGTGTTCAGCGTAATAGAGATTGTGGATAATAAGAGGGGGAAGCTGTTTTTTCCGTTTATACGAAAACCTCCGGAGCTTTTAAAGGTTGCTGTAAAAGACGGTGCACCGTATTTTAAAATCAAAGTGCAAAAATATAAAAAGATTCCATGGGACGATATTCTTTATATGGCAGGAAGATGTGCATCAAACGTGATTGTTGATGAAAAAATAGAGTTGCCTTTTGACTTGAACGTTCGTCGTTTTGTTCCCGAGATACTGCCGATGAAAATCTTATTTAACACCGTGCATGACCTTTTGGATTTTTTAAATATCAAAAAAGCCATAATCGGTATAAATGATCCTGATGCAAAATACTGTGATTTCATAGCTTTGATGGTTCGCTATTGTTCAGAGATAAGAGTCCTGACATATAATAACCAAAAATATGAAGATGTGTGTTTGCAAATTTTTGACGAATACGGGTTGAGCGTGATTCTGACGGAAGTTACCGATTCTTTGAAAAAATGCGATTATATTATTTCTGAAAAATCGACTGATGAATCGATTACCTTTTCACTTTACGGAAAAGATGACAGCCGAATGTGCGCAGAGGTGATTAATCTGCCGCCTGTCTACAGTCAGAAGCTTCCTGAAGGCGTTGGTGAGCTTACGTTTGCATCGGCACTTTATGAGCTGTGCGGTGTAAAAAGACTCGGCAAATTGCGTTATTCCGGCATATTTGTCGACGGTAAATATTGTTTTATCAATGAAATTGAAAATAATTCAAAAGTTTTATTCGGAACAGTTTGACTCGGCGCTTGCCGAGTTTTACTATCTGTCTTTAATTTTACCGCAAATAAAAGACGTAAGATCGGCTAAATTATAAAGGCGATCGCAATTTATACAGGAGGTGAAATATGAGAAAAATTATAAGAGCTGTGGCAATTCTTTTGTCACTGTCAAGTGTCTTTGCTTTTGGCGGTGTTGCATATGGAGATTTTCTGATAAGGGACAAGTTGTGTGTTGTTGACAGACGAGATGTATTTCTGCCGCCCTTGTACAGCGGCGTTTTGTCGGTTGAAGCGGTAAATGCTGTTGACACCGAAGACGGGACACTTTCATATGATATAAGACTGCTTAACTCTGTTTATGTCAAAAAAGTTGAAATCGAGAATACTGACAGAAAGTATGTCACACCTCTCGGCAGTGCCTTCGGAATCAAGATATATACCGATGGTGTTATTGTCGTAAAGACGGATGCGGTTTCGACAAAAGACGGCTTTGTATCACCTGCACAAAAGGCAGGTATCAGACAAGGCGACATTATATTGGAGATTGACGGCAAGAAGGTAATGACAAACAGAGAAGTTTCCGAACTGTTTGTAAAAAGCAAGGGCGTTTCTATGAGCGTTAAGGTAAAACGTGAGAGCGCCGTATTCACGACAGAACTTAAAACGGTTTATTCAGAGACAGACGGCAGATACAGAGCAGGCATCTGGGTCAGAGACAGCTCGGCAGGCATCGGCACGCTGACCTGTTATGATGATGACAGCGGTATGTTCTGCGGTCTCGGGCACGCAGTATGCGATGTTGATACGGGACAGGTGCTTTCTTTATCAGACGGAGAAGCTGTAGATGCCGTCATAAAAGGCAGCTATAAAAGTAAAGCGGGAAATCCGGGTGAGCTGTGCGGTGTTTTCGGGGATTATTCTATAGGCAGACTGACATCAAACAGCAGAACCGGTGTTTACGGAATATCGGATTCGATAACATCTTCCTTTGATGAAACGCCTGTTGCAATGCACTATGAGGTGCAAGAGGGCGATGCTTATATTATTTCCGAAATAAATGAAAACGGACCGCAGAAATTTGATGCAAAAATTATCAGACTTTTCGGTAACAGTGATTCACAGGAAAAGAATCTTGTCATAGAGATTACGGATGAGGATCTGATCAACGAAACAGGCGGTATAGTACAGGGAATGTCAGGCTCGCCGATAATACAGAACGGTATGCTTGTAGGTGCCGTGACTCATGTTCTGGTAAACGACCCGACTAAGGGATACGGCATATTTGCGGAGAATATGCTGGATACCGTTAAGTGATCAGATTTTGATGTAAACATTGAGGTTGTAATTAGTGTTACAGCCTCTTTCTTTTTGGTTTATTATGTGTTATTCTCAAACGGTGAATAAATCGTTAGCGTCGGTTTTAGATTAAAAAATTTTGTTTAATTAATAATACTTTATTAATTGGATTGATTTTGTATTATGAAAGTTATATAATACAGAAAAAGTATGAGGTGATTCAGATGATTTACGGTAAAGGTTATGTTGTTTTTAAGAAAATACTCTTTTTAATTTCTGCAATCGCTCTGTTGATTGTGCGTTTTGATGAAAGAAATCTTCCGTCACCCGACGGTGCCGAGGTTATTGCAAAGAATACTTATGTTCTTTATGACTACACCGTGTCGTCTCAAGGTGTTACCAATGACGGCGAATTCTTTTATTTCAGCGGCAATGAAACGCTCGGTAAAGCTGATATGGAATCGGGTGATATTTATCTTATCAATGTTGATGCGATTCCGCAGGTGCTGAAAGACAGAGGCTGTAACCATATCGGAGGATTGAGTTATTTTAACGGATATGTATATGCGGCGATTGAGGATGGCCCCGATTATCTTAACTCTTTTATTGCTCTGTACGATGCTGATACGCTTGAGTATTCGGGTACATATTACGAATTACCGCACGAGCTGCATCTTGAAGGTGTGCCGTGGTGTGCGGTTGATGTTGAGCGGAATTACCTGTATACTGCTGAATGGAGCAATGCTGAGGTTCTCAATGTTTTCTCTCTCGATAATATGGGTCTTGTAAAGACAATTCCTCTTTCTGAGAGAATTGACAGAATACAAGGTGCCGAGCTTTATGACGGCAAGCTTTATATGTCTTGTGACGAAGAAAATGACTTGAAACGCATTTTTACTCTTGATGTTGAGACAGGCGAAGTGGAAGTCTTATTTACAAGAAATGTCGGTAAGGTATTTGAAGCGGAAGACATTACCGTTTATACCGACGATGACGGAGAGCTCATTATCTGTGTGCTTGACAGGGGCGAGCGTCGTATGAGCAATAATCTTACTTTTTATAAGTGTACACAAAACTGAATTTTGAGGAGAAAGGCTATGTCGGATTATGCACAGCTTGCAAAAAATAATGTTGACTCCGAAAATCAGTTAAAAGATTCGGATATTGTACGGTTTTACAATCCGAGCGGTAAAGGTGTTCGTGTGATGTTTGTCGGAAATTCCATGACTTTGCACGGCATAAAAGAAGATATCGGCTGGCATATTGAGTGCGGTATGGCTGCGTCCTGTCCTGAAAATGATTATGTCCACTTGATGATGAAAGAGATTGACAGGCTGTCGGTTGATGCATCATACTGTATATGTCAGGTTGCACAATGGGAATGTAATTATGCAAGCGACGAAGTGTTTTGTGAACAGATACAGAACGCGCGCAGCTTTTCTGCCGATATTATTATTTTCAGAGCAATTGAAAACTGTCCGACAAGAGGTTTTGAAGCTTCTGTGTTTATGTCTCAACTTCATAAACTCTTGTCGTATCTTGACAGAGATAATAAAGCAAAGATTGTTATGACAACGGGATTCTGGAGACATCCGGGCGATGATGTGATTATTGAGTATGCAAATAAAAACAAATTGCCTCTTGTGTTGCTCGGCGATCTCGGCGATCTTGACGAAATGAAGGCATTGGGTCTTTTTGAACATATAGGAGTTGCAAATCATCCCGGTGACCTCGGTATGAGGTGTATGGCTGACAGAATAATGTCAGAGGTAAAAAAAGTATTTGTGATGGTGAAATTATGAAAGAATTAATTACTGCTGTAAGAAAATATCGTGATAAAATGTTAAACGACCCGCACAGACCCACATATCATTTTGCGATTCCCGACGATAACGGTCTGCCCGGAGATCCTAACGGTGCATTTTTTGCTGACGGCGTGTATCATCTGATGTATCTTTATCGTAATTCTTCAACCGATGCATTTCATTGGGGTCATATTTCATCAGTCGATCTTCTTCATTGGCGCAGTCATCCTGATGCATTAACCGCGTGTAATGATGAGGGATGCTTCAGCGGTGGAGCTTTCCTTTATGATGACGGCAGAGCATACCTGTCATTCTGGAAATTCAGGTCAAAAGATCCGAACGGTGATAACGGTGGTATCGCAATAGCTTGTGCCGATCCTCCGTATGAAAAATGGGAACGTATTACACCCATTGCAATCGAGGGAAGCGAAAGGATATGGGGTACCGTTGATATTGAAATTGACGGGAAAATCCGTCATATCTCCTGCGCAGATCCCGGCAATATCTGGAAGATGAACGGTCGTTACTATATGCAGACAGGTAACAAATGTGTTCTTGATGCGTATGGCAGAGATGAGAATTCCGAAACCTGTTATAAAGGTGACTGGACAGATCTTTTTGTATCGGATGATCTTAAAGAATGGAAGTTCGTCAGACGCTTTTATGAAAACACGCACAACGGAGACGATTGGCCTGACGAGACCGAGGATGATATGTGTCCGAGTCTTCTGCCGCTTTATGACAGCGAAGAAAACGGTAAGCTTACCGATAAGTATCTGCAGCTTTTTATATCTCATAACAAGGGCTGTCAGTATTACATAGGGACTCTGAACGGTGAGCGGTTCATACCCGAGCAGCACGGCAGAATGTCCCGAAAGGACAATGCGTTTTTTGCTCCCGAAGCATTGATCGATGACAAAAACAGACAAATAATGTGGGCGTGGCTTCTTGATGATCCGAAAGACTGCTTTGCTCGCTACGGCTGGAGCGGTGTCTATTCGTTTCCGCGCAATGTCTGGTTCGAAAACAATCAGCTTCATATGGCACCGGTCAGTGAGTTGTCGGCTCTTGAATATAACAAAAAAATTCCTGTAATTGATGATAATAATGTTGTTTCCGTCAATAACGGAGAAGTATTCAGACTACGTGCAAGGATTGATGTTTCTGCCGATAATAAATTCGGTTTCAGCGTCAGATGTTCCGAGGACGGTAGCATTCATACAGATATTTATTATGATAAAGAGAGCAAAATGCTTGTCTTTGATGCAACAAACAGCGGTTCTGACGGTTGGAGAATCAAGGAAGAAGCTCCGATAGTGCTCGAGGATAACATTCTTGATATAGATATTTTTGTTGATAAGTCTGTTGTTGAAGTTTACGCTAACAAAAAACAGGCGATTTGTCGCCGTGTTTATCCTGAAGTCAAGGCAGAAATTGTCAGGTTAATCGGAGAAAAATCAGCGGTAACGGAGATTGAAGTCAGCGATATGGCACCGACTAATTTATATTAAGGAGCTTTTGTTATGAGAACATTAAATTATAAGGCAGATTTATGTGTTGTAGGCGGCGGAATGTCGGGTTTATGCTGCGCTGTTGCTGCAGCACGTCACAGTATAAAAACCGTACTTGTGCATGACCGTCATGTACTCGGCGGTAACGCTTCAAGTGAGATCAGAATGCACATTTGCGGAGCACACGGTGAGGATAACAGGGAAACGGGCATTATCGAAGAAATAATGCTTGAGAACTTTTATCAGAATCCGAATCATAAATATCCCCTTTGGGACAGCGTACTGTATGAAAAGGCTATGGCGGAAGAGAATCTGACTCTTCTTCTGAACACAAGCTGTTTTGATGCAGTAACGGAGAACGATACCGTCAGAAGTATAAAAGCTTGGCAGTCGAACGCTGAAACTTTTCATGTGATTGAAGCAAAGTATTATGCTGACTGCTCGGGAGACAGCATACTTGCACCGCTTTCGGGTGCTTTGTACCGTTACGGCAGAGAGGCAAAGGCTGAGTTTAATGAGTCAATTCCTCCCGAAACCGCCGATAAAAAGACAATGGGAATGAGCTGTCTGTTCCAGATAAGAGAAACAGATCATAAGGTAGAGTACACTCCTCCCGAATGGGCATATAAGTACGAAACTGATGCTGATCTTCCGTACAAAGATCACACTAAATGGAATAATTTCTGGTGGATCGAAATCGGCGGTGAATGGGATTGTATCCACGATACCGACAGATGCCGTGACGAGCTTTTAAAGATCGCTTACGGTGTATGGGATCATATGAAAAATTACGGTGATCACGATGTAGACAACTGGGAGCTTGAATGGATCGGATTTTTGCCGGGTAAAAGAGAAAGCCGTCGTTATGTCGGAGAGTACACGGTTACTCAGAACGATGTTGAGGCAGAGGGCAGGTTTGACGATATAGTCGCTTACGGCGGATGGACAATGGACGATCACTTCCCCGAAGGCTTTTATTATACTGCAGGTCATCCTACAATTTATCATCCTGCACCGCATCCGTGGGGTATTCCGCTTCGCTGTATGATTTCAAAGAATATCAAGAACCTTACTTTTGCAGGCAGAAACATCAGCGTTACTCATGCGGCACTCAGCTCTTCAAGAGTTATGGCTACCTGCGCAATACTCGGACAGGCTCTCGGTACGGCAGTAGCTCAGGCTGTTTGTGACAATACGGATATAAGAAAAATTAATATTGAAAAGCTTCAGAACACGCTGATGGACGATGACTGTTACATTCCGTGGCACGACCGAAAGGTATCTGATCTGACTTCGTCTGCAGATTGTAGCGAAGAAGTGGTTCGCAACGGCAAATACCGCGGTGAAGATAACTGCGTAAAGCTGTCAGAGGGTGACGAAATTGTTTACACATTCGATAAAGATGTAAAGATCAGCGAAATTCGACTTGTTTTTGATAGTGATCTCAACAGAAAATACCAGAATATGCCGTGCAATTTTCCGCTTGAACAACCGAGGTATAAGCTACCCGAAACACTTGCAGAGTCTTATAAAATCATCGCAAAGAATAAAAACGGCGATATAAAAGCGATTGAAATAAACAGCAATCATCAGCGCTTTGTAAGGCATTTTGTTGATTGGGAAGTATATGAAATTCGCTTTATGCCGCAAAAAACTCACGGATGCGAGCATTTCAGAATTTTCGGTTTTGAAATAAACTGATTGTATTTTCGGAGGTATTATGAAAGCAGGGGTTTTCTTTTCTGATAACGATCTTCGTATTATTGATATACCGAAGCCTGTACCGAAGGCTGATGAAGTATTGATAAAGGTAATGGCGTGCGGTATTTGCGGTACGGATGTACATATTTTCTGCGGAGATGAGGGTTGTTTTCCGACTCCGTCGGGAACGGTTTTGGGACACGAGTTTTCAGGCGTTGTTGAATCTGTCGGTGCCGATGTAACAAGCTTCAGCCCCGGTGATCGCGTTTGTGTTGATCCGAACAAGCTTTGTAATGAGTGTTTTTACTGCAAAAGCGGTCTTTGTCATTTTTGTGAGAAAATGATCGGTATCGGTACGGGTGTAAACGGCGGTTTTGCACAGTATTGTGCGGTACCTCAATCGCAGGTATATAAAATTTCAGATACAACATCCTTTGAAGAGGCCGCCATGACTGAGCCGGTTGCTTGCTGTCTGCACGGAATTGATATGTGCAATATTTCCTGCGGTGATACAGTCGCGGTAATCGGCGGAGGAATGATCGGTATGATTATGCTCCAGCTTGCTAAGCTTTCCGGTGCCGCACGCATTATTATGATTGAGCCTGTGGAGGAAAAGCGTATCAAAGCGGCAGAGCTCGGTGCGGATATTACAATCGATCCGATTTCCTGCGACGTGAAGGATGAATTGAAAAAACTCGGTGTCGGCAGAATTGCCTGCGTCATTGAATGTGTCGGAAAAACCGCAACAATGGAACAGGCGATTGAGATAGCAGGCAGAAAGTCCGTTGTAATGCTTTTCGGTCTTACTGCTCCGAATGATGTTATTAATATAAGGCCTTTTGAAATATTCAAAAAAGAGATTGAGCTTAAGGCGTCGTTCATAAATCCTTATACACAGAAAAGAGCGCTTGAATTGATTGACAACAGACGTATAGATGTAAGCTCGACTGTTTATTCTGTTGAAAATCTTGAGAGTCTGCCCGTAATTCTTGCCGATTCTTCAAAAAGAGCAAAAGGCAAATTTATTATCAGTCCACAATCATAACAAGAAAGAAAAGGTGAATAACTGTTGAACAATAATGTCGGAATGGAATCAATTGATCAGCTTTACAGAATAGGTCGCGGTCCGTCAAGCTCTCACACAATAGGTCCTGAACGTGCGTGTATTGCTATCAAAAATCGTTTTACGGATGCCGATTTTATCAAAGTTGTTTTGTACGGATCACTTGCCAAAACAGGTGAGGGTCACGGGACGGATGTTGTTATATTAAAAACGCTTTTTCCCGTTAAGTGTGAAGTGGTTTTTAATACGGAAGAAGAGAGTATTCCTCATCCGAATACAATGGATTTTATGATTTACAGACAAGAAGCTCTTTTGTCTGTGGTCAGAGTTATGAGTGTCGGCGGAGGCAGAATTCTGTTTGAGAATGAAGAGGAAACGAAAGCTCCCATTGTGTACGGTCTCAATAAATTTCACGATATTGCAGAGTACTGCAATTCAAAGATGATTCGTCTGTGGCAGTATGTCGAAGAGAACGAAGGACCAAAGGTGTGGGATTATCTTTCGCTTGTCTGGGATACGATGAAAGAAAGCATCAAAAGAGGTTTGTTTGACGAAGGTGTTTTGCCGGGTGGTCTGGATGTTCATAAAAAGGCGAAACAGCTTTATAACAACCAGCACGTAGATGAGAGCCAGCAGACAAAAGAAAACAGACTTGTTTGTTCGTTTGCGTTTGCCGTCAGCGAGCAGAATGCGTCGGGCGAAACGATAGCCACGGCACCTACTTGCGGCGCGGCAGGTGTTCTGCCTGCCGTAATGTACTATAATCAGCTTAAGAACGGATATACTGACAGACAGATTCTGCAGGCGCTTGCAACGGCAGGACTGATAGGTAATATTATCAAGACAAACGCTTCTATTTCCGGTGCGGAATGTGGTTGTCAGGCGGAGATCGGAAGTGCCTGTGCAATGGCAGCTGCGGCTCTTGCTCAGCTGTTTGATCTTCATATCGACAAAATCGAGTATGCTGCAGAGATTGCCATTGAGCATCATCTGGGTCTCACGTGTGATCCTATATGCGGTCTTGTTCAGATTCCGTGCATAGAACGTAATGCTGTAGCGGCGATGCGTGCCATCAATGCAGTAAACCTTGCGTCATTCCTGTGGGATACGCGAAAGATTTCGTTTGACCGTGTTGTTCAGACAATGAAAGAGACGGGTCACGATCTCAAGGCGTCATACAGAGAAACATCGGAAGCAGGTCTTGCAAGAATAAAACTTTAAATGGTGATAATGATGAAGATTTTTATTATTCAACCCGAATACTCAACAGATTATTCACGCTCTGAAGAGCTGTTTGAGAAACAGCTGTCTCTTATGGATGCCTGCGATGATTCCGCGGATATTATTGTTATGCCTGAATCGTGTGACATACCTGCATATGCAAAGAATAAAGAAGAGTCCGAAAAGAGTGTCGAACGATTCAATAAACGGCTTCTTGAGAAAGCTTCGGAAACTGCAAAAAGATGCAGTTCCCTGCTGTTTGCCAATGCAAGAAGCAAAACAGACAATGGCTACAGAAATACTACTTATGCATTCGACCGTAACGGCCAAATTGTCGGAATGTATCACAAACAGCACCTTGTGCCGGGCGAAGTATCTGTAATGAAGCTTGACAGCGAGTATTCCTTTGAGTTTTCCGAGCCTGAGGTAATAGAGATTGAGGGTATCCGCTTTGCGTTTCTTGTCTGCTATGATTTCTACTTTTATGAAGCATTTGCTAATATTGCACGGCAGAATGTTGATGTAATTATCGGTTGTTCGCATCAGCGAAGCGATACTCACGAAGCTATAGCGGTTATGTCTCGTTTTCTTTCGTACAACACCAATGCTTATGTTCTTCGCTCGTCGGTCAGTCTGGACGAGAATTCCGATATAGGCGGCGGCAGTATGGTTGTCGCTCCCGACGGAGAGGTACTGCTTGATATGAAGAGTACGGTCGGCGTCGGAAGTGTTGAGATTGATATAAGTAAGAAATATCTGAAGCCTGCAGGATTCGGAAATCCTCCTGCTGCGCATTATGAATATATAGAAAAAGGTCGAAGACCATGGAAGTACAGACCGTCAGGAAGTGCAATAGTACGTCCGAACGATATAGCGCCTTATCCCAGAGTGTGTGCGCACCGCGGCTTCAGCACCGTTGCACCCGAGAACAGTATGCCGTCTTTCGGTGCGGCTGTTGCTATGGGTGCCGATGAAATAGAGTTTGACATCTGGGAGACGCTTGACGGTGAAATCGTATCGTGTCACGATGCAACGCTTGACAGAGTCAGCGACGGTACAGGACGCATTTATGAACATACATATGAAGAATTGCTTTCACTTGACTTCGGTTCCAAGTTTTCTGAAAAATTTGAAAAACTCAGAATTTTACGCTTTGAGGATATTTTGAAAAAATTCTCATGTCACGTCATAATGAATATTCATATCAAGACGAAAGACAGTGTATGTGAATTTAAGAGAGAGACTCTCGAAAAAATCATTTCACTTGTCAGAAAATATGACTGTGAGAGATATGTATACTTTATGTGCGGTAACGATAATGTTTTGCGGATGTTACAGGAGATGTGTCCCGATATTTGCCGATGCTGCGGTGCAGGCAGACAGCCGTGGGAGATTGTTGACCGTGCAATCAGATACGGCTGTAAAAAGGTTCAGCTTTTTAAACCTAATTTCAATCGTGAAATGATTGAAAAAGCTCACGAAAACGGAATTTTATGTAATGTTTTCTGGTCAGACGATCCTTGCGAGGCAATCGAGTTTTTGGATATGGGTATAGATACGATTCTGACAAACGATTTTAACATTGTCAATAACGCTGTCAAAGAATACATACGGAACGGAGAAAGAGGATGTATTACGGATTAATAATTCTGGCGTCGCTTATGGCGTCGTTCCAGTTTGTTTTCAATAACGGATATCAGAAAGAAAACGGAGCAGGACTTCGCTCTGCGCTTGATTTCACACTTTACGGAACACTTATAAGTCTTGTTCCGATGATAATTATCTGTAAGTTTAAAGTTGAATTTACGTGGTTTGCGGTTGCGGTCGCTTTTGTTCATGCGCTTACAACAGTTGTATATAACTATGCGGCGGTCAAGGCTCTTTCCAATACCAATCTGTCCGTATATTCTTTGTTTGCCATGCTCGGAGGAATGGCCCTGCCGTTTCTTTACGGAACGGTTTTCTGCAACGAGGGTATATCCGTTTCAAAGATTCTTTGCTTTGTTTTTATTGCGTTATCACTCTTTATTACGGTAGAACGCAACAGCGGCAAAAAAGGTGCAGTCAAGTATTACATAGCTGTGTTTATATTGAACGGTATGTTCGGTGTTCTCTCAAAATTCCATCTGATGAATGTCGAAAACTGCATCGACAGTTCAAGCTTTCTGATGTGGTCAAAGATTTTTACAATCGTTATATCTGCGATTATGATACTGTTTGACATCAAAAATACTAAGAAGCTTTCAAAAAAGAGCGTTGCTTACTGTTCAGGCTATGCCGTTATCAGTACGGTCAGCGGTTGGCTGATTTTATTATCACTTGATCATCTTCCCGCTTCCGTACAGTATCCGATGATTACAGGCGGTGTCATTGCTTTTACCGCTGTTGTCGGAACGTTCTTTGGTCAGAAACCGTCAAAAAAAGAGATTACAGCCGCCGTAATTGCGTTTGTTGCAACGATAATGATGATGTTTTAAGAGGTGAAACAAATGTCTTTTGCCGATATGCACACTCATTCAGAATATTCGCACGATTCTGTATGCAGAATTGAGGATATGCTGAATGCTCAGAAGAGAAGAGGATCTGCAGCTTTTGCGGTAACGGATCATTGTGATGTCTGTTTTTGCGAGAAGCAGGATGTAATCTCACCGATTATAAACAGTTATGAGAATGTTCAGTTGCTTAAAAATTCTGATATAAAGCTGCTGTCCGGAGTAGAGATCGGTGAAGGATTCTGGTATCCCGATACGTGCAAAAAGGTGTTGAGTGCCGTTCCGTATGATGTAATAATCGGTTCGGTACATTGTGTCAGAAGCGATATTACAACAAAAGCATACTCGTCTGTTGATTTTTCATTATTTACGCAAGATCAGATTTATGATTATCTTGACAGCTATTTTGATGATATTGAGACGATGCTTGCTTTTCTTGATTTTGATGTTCTTGCACATCTTACTTGTCCTTTGCGCTATATCAGCGGTCGTCACGGCAGAAGGGTTGATATGTCGAGATATGATGACAGGATTCACAGAATACTTCGGACAATCATAGAAAAAGAAATCGCTCTTGAAGTAAATACATCAAGCTATTATGCTCTTATCAATGATTTTTCACCGAGCAGAAGCATTATTGCTCTGTATAAGGAGCTGGGCGGCAGACTGATAACACTTGCTTCTGATGCACATAAAGCTGAAAATGCGGCGAATTACTTTGAGGAGGCTGTATCGGAACTCAAAACAATCGGGTTTTCAAATGCTTTTTATTACGAAAACAGAAAACCTGTCGGATATTTGCTTTAAAGTACTTGACATTTTACAATAAGAGAGTATAATACATTCATAATAAAAACACAGGGGAGCTTGTAGATGCAGGCTGAGAGGAAGTAATCTGAACTTCGACCCTTTAACCTGATGCGGATAATGCCGCCGTAGGAAGTTATACGTGTATACTTTTTACAGGGGCGACCGAAAGGTTACTCCTGTTTTTTTATCCCGGGGAGTCTGAATTGACAGGCTGAGAGGCAGGTTGTCCTGCGACCCGTTGACCTGATCCGGATAATGCCGGCGGAGGGAGAACAAGAATTGAGAATAAGTTTTTTGCTTATTTACCTTTATCTGCCTTCGCCTTTATTTTCGGCGAAGGTAATTTTTTTGAGGGAGGTGAAAATATGAAAGCAAGTGTAGCGATTCAGGTTTTGCCCGTAGCTTCCGGTAAGGAAGAGCGCATCCGAATTATTGATGAAGTTATAGCTTTTATCAAAAGCAGCGGACTTAACTGCCATGTAGGACCCTTTGAGACTACAATCGAAGGTGAAGACTATAATGAATTGATGGATATTGTCAAGGAATGTCAGCAAATCGCAATAAAAGCAGGTGCAACCGGTGTTTCAGCTTATGTCAAGATTGCGTACAACCCGAAAGGAGATGTTATGACCATTGATGAAAAAATCACTAAACACGCCGAATAAAAATTTTGCTTCGTGTATTGCGGTTTTGCTCCTTTTGGTTCTGTGGCAGTCGGTATGTGCATCGGGTTTAATACCGGAATTTCTTCTGCCGTCGCCTTTAGAAATTCTGAAGGCTTTTTGTGACGAGCTGCCTCTGTTATGGGATAACACATTGATAACATTGACAGAAGCGGCAGCAGGGCTCTTTTTGGGTATGTTAACGGGTTTTGTATCCGCTGTGCTTATGGATACATTCGGAATACTGTATAAGGCGTTCTATCCTCTTTTGATAATTACGCAGACAATCCCGACAGTTGCCGTTGCACCGCTTCTTGTTTTGTGGTTCGGATACGGAATGGCACCGAAAGTCGTTCTGATAGTAATATCCGTGTTCTTTCCCGTGACCGTGGGTCTTCTTGACGGATTTCGTTCTTCGCAGAAGGACGCTGTCGATCTTCTTCGCTCAATGGGAGCGACTCGTGTACAGATCTTTCGCTATATCAAATTTCCCTCGGCATTACCGCAGCTTTTTTCGGGATTAAAGATCGCATCCGCATACAGCATTGTCGGAGCGGTTATAAGTGAGTGGCTCGGTGGTTTTTCGGGGCTCGGTGTATATATGACGAGAGTCAAAAAAGCCTTTGCTTTTGACAAAATGTTTGCAGTGATTTTTTTGATTTCTGCGATTTCTCTTTTGCTTATGGGATTAGTGAAATTTGCTGAAAAAAGATGTATGCCGTACCGTAATACGGACGGGAAAAAAGGAGGATAATATGAAAAAACTGATTGCTGTTTTACTGTCAGTTTCGCTTTTGTTCGGATGTTTCGGATGCTCTCACAGCGAAAATTCTGACAAAAATGCGCTCACGATTGTTCTGGAATGGACTCCGAACACGAATCATACAGGTATATATGTTGCGAAGTCTTTAGGCTATTTTGAGGAAGCAGGTCTTTCTGTTGAGATTGTACAGCCTCCCCAGGACGGTTCCATTGCACTTGTTGCATCAGGCAAAGCTCAGTTCGGTGTTTCTTGTCAGGATACGTTGGCACCGGCCTTTGCTGAAGGCTCCGAATTGCCTGTCACGGCTGTTGCCGCTATAATTCAGCATAACACCTCCGGCATTATTTCGCGTGCGGGAGAGGGGATGCACACACCAAAGGGACTTGAAGGAAAAAGATATGCAACGTGGGATTCACCTGTCGAAAAAGCAACTATAAGGGACGTTATGAAAGCTGATGGCGGTGATTTCGATCTTGTGAATCTGATTCCCTCTACCGTAACGGATGAGGTTTCCGCACTCAGTACAAAATCCATTGACGCCGTATGGGTATATTACGGCTGGACGGGCGTTGCCTGCGGCGTGGCAGGTCTTGAAACCGACTATTTTGAGTTTGCCGATATAGATCCTGTGTTTGATTTTTATACGCCTGTTATAATCGGAAATAACGAATGGTTAAAAGACAACGAGGAAAAAGCCAAGGCTTTTGTTTCTGCATTATCAAAAGGATATGAGTTTGCGGTCGAAAATCCGAAAAAAGCGGCTGAAATCCTTATGGATGCCGTTCCCGAATTAAAATCAAACAGTACACTTGTATACAAGAGTCAGGAATACCTGTCAGCTGAGTATACGGCCGATGCTGACAGATGGGGTGTTTTTGACAGCAAACGTTGGTCTGATTTTTATAATTGGTTAAATACAAACAATCTGCTCGAAAACAAGATCAATCCTGATTTCGGATTTACAAACGAGTATTTACCTGACTGATATGAAGAAATTAGAAGTTAAAAACATAAGTAAAAGCTTTGGTGATAAGCAGGTGCTGCAAGATGTTTCGTTAGAGCTGAATGACGGTGAGCTTGTCTGTGTGCTCGGCGTCAGCGGCGTAGGAAAATCAACGCTTTTTAATGTTATATCAGGGCTCCTGATGCCTGATTGCGGCAATGTTCTGCTTAACGGAACAGACATAACAAACAAGCCTGGTAATGTCAGCTATATGTTGCAAAAGGATTTGCTGCTCCCTTACCGTACTATAGAAGACAACGTTGCTTTGCCGCTGTTGATTAAAGGAATGAAGAAGAAAGAGGCGCGAAAGACGGTTTCACCGTATTTTTCTGTTTTCGGATTGCAGGGTACTCAAAAAAAGTATCCGTCACTTCTTTCGGGAGGGATGCGTCAGCGTGCGGCACTTCTCAGGACTTATATGTTTTCACGAGAGATTGCACTGCTCGATGAACCGTTCTCTGCACTCGATACCTTGACTAAGAGCTCAATGCACTCTTGGTACCTCGATGTCATGGAAGAAATAAAGCTGTCAACTCTGTTTATTACACATGACATTGATGAGGCGATATTGTTGTCTGACCGCATTTATCTGTTGTCCGGTTCACCCGGAAGTATAACGTCCGAAATAATTATTGAGGAGCCGAAACCGCGAAGCAAGGATTTTAATCTTTCGCCGAAGTTCCTTGATTATAAACGAAAAATACTTGCATTGCTGTAAGGATAAAACATCCGTGATTTTATCGCTGAAATCGGTGATTTATTTCGCGGATGTTTTTATTTGTTTTCTGTCTGCTTATTCTTTCGTTTTTATATTGATTTTTTCTCAGAAAGTGGTAAAATGTAATTAGTTGTATAAACAGTAAAATTATACGGAGGTTATACGATGAAAACATATGATGTAATTGTTATCGGTGCAGGTAACGGCGGACTTGCCGCTGCCGCGACTTGTGCCAGGGCAGGTCTTTCAACATTGCTTCTCGAAAGGCATAACATTCCCGGCGGATCTGCATCGTCATTTGTCAGAGGCAGATTTGAATTTGAGCCGTCACTTCACGAGCTTGCGGGTATCGGAACTCCTGAAGATCCCGGTTCAATCGAACAGTTCTTTAACCGCATTGAGGCAGAGGCTGACTGGCACAAGGATAATTCTACATTCCGTCTGATTGTTCCTGCAAAAGAGGGTGACACGGACACTTTTGTAAATGAAAACGGTGTTGAAGTTACCATTGATGCACGTATGCCTGTCGGATTTGAAAACTTCTCAAGAAAGCTTGATGAGATTGTTCCTGGCTCATACGAAAGTGCAATGAAGGCTTTTGATCTGTCTACACGTATGTTTAAAGCTTTTGATGCGATCGGGGATATGAGTGATCCTAAAAAGATTTTCAGTATTCTCGGCGAAGTTCCCGACTTTATGCGTATGACGTCACATACATTGAATGAGGGTCTTGATGCTCTCGGTATGCCTAAGAAGGCTCAGGATATTTTCAGTACATATTGGTGCTATATGGGCTCACCGGGCTCACGCTTTGACTTCCTTTACTATATGGCTGTTCTTCACAGCTATGTAAAGAGCGGCACGGGTATCCCGGACAAGCGCAGTCATGAAATGAGTCTTGCCATTGATAAGGTCATCCGTGACAACGGCGGTGACATCTGGTATAACTCTGAGGTTACACGTATTATTATGCAGGATGGTAAACCTGCAGGCGTTGTTATCAATGGTGAAAAGAAGGTATTCGGCAAGCGCTTCATCTGTAACTCTTATCCTTATGTTGCTTTCAGAGATCTCTTTAATATTGAAGATGTACCTGAAAAACAGCTTAAGATGCTTAACACTCGTGAGAACGCCGTTGCGTTGACTACGGTATACCTCGGTATGAACAAGACCAAGGAAGAGCTCGGTATCAAGGATTATTCAGTATTTATTGCTCCCTGCTCTGATTCTGACGAACAGTTTTCGCTTGTTAATGACTATTTCAGCGGTTATTGTATTATTAACTGTCTTAACGAGATTATACCTGATTGTACTCCGGAAGGCACCTGTCAGCTTTTCCTGACATCTATGACACACGGTGATGTTATGCGTGATATCAGGCCGCAGGATTATAAGAAATTCAAGACAAAGGTTGCCAAGGATATGATTGAGACCTGTGAAAAGGCACTTAACATTTCCATTACTCCGTATATTGAAGAGATCGAGATTGCTCTTCCGCCTACTTTTTGTCGTTATCTTAACACGCCTCTCGGAACACCTTACGGTTATTTCCTTGACAAGTGGGACAGCATGATTCCCAGAACAATTCAGTATATGAAGGATCAGCCGTTTGATAACTTCCTTTTCTGCGGTGCAACTCAGGAACGTGGTGACGGCTACGGATGCGCATATCACACGGGCGAAAAGGCAGGAAATCTGACTGTTAAAGCATTTAAGGAGGGTAAATAATTATGGCAAGTACAATTAAATCATTAAAAGCGAAAAAGTTTTTACCTATGCTTTCTGACAGACAGAACAGATTTGAAAACGGAGCTTCAAAGCTTCCCAACTTCTCGGATCAGGCTTCTGTTATTGCAAAAGCTCTACATCCCAAGCGTCAGTATCTTACGGTTGAATCCGTTAAGGATATGGCGGAGGATTGCAAAAGCTATTCTCTTGTACCCGATCCCGAGAGAGGTACTCAGGAGCTTGCATACTTCGGTGCAGGTAAATATCTCACGGTTTTTGAAACAATCGATGGTATGCCTGTAACACGCGCATACTCAATTTCTTCGTCTCCTAAAGATTCGCTTAACGGCAAATATGTTCTCACTATCAAGCTTGTAGATGGCGGACTTATGTCCAGATACATTTTTGACACTTGGAAAGAGGGCAGCAAGGTAGAAGTGTCCGCACCGTCGGGTAATTTTGAATATCAGCCCTTGCGCGATGCCTCAACTGTTGTTTGTCTTGCAGGAGGCAGCGGTATTACTCCCTTTATTTCGATGGCAAACGCTGTTGCTGACGGTGACGAGGACTTCAATATGATCCTTCTTTACGGCAGCAGAAATTCCAAGAATATTCTTTTTAAAGATGAGCTTGATGAGCTTTGTAAAAAGTGTGACAAGATAAAGGTTGTTCTTGTTCTCAGCGAGGAAAAACGTGCAGCAAAAGGCACCGAAAAAGGTTTTATTACTGCAGAGCTGATTCAGAAATATGCTCCCGAAAACGAGCCGTATTCAGTCTTTATCTGCGGTCCCCAGCAGATGTACGCATTTCTTGATGCTGAACTTAAAAGGCTGAATCTTGAAAAGAAATTTATCCGTCACGAAATGTTCGGTGAATTCCATAATCCTGCTTCACAGGCAGATTATCCCGAAGGTATTCCGGAAACGGTTAAAATTAAAGTCACAATTCAGGATCAGACATATACGGTAGAGGGTAGCTCGTCTGATTCCGTAATGCAGATTCTGGAAAAGAACAAGATTGCAGTACCTGCTCGTTGTCGCAGCGGTGAGTGCGGTTTCTGCCACTCAAGACTTATTTCGGGCAAGGTATATGTACCGAAGGATCTTGAATACCGCCGTCTTGCTGATTATAAGTTCGGTTGTATCCATCCCTGCTGCTCCTTCCCGCTGACTGATCTTGAGATCAATGTGCCTGTAGCAAAATAAAGATTGATTGGTGAATACTATGTATACTAAGCATAAATGGGAAAGTGATGTCCACTATAACTTCGGATACGTTAAATATCTTCCTAAGGATTTTGACGAATCAAAGAAGTATCCGCTTGTATTCTTTTTGCACGGAGCAGGCGAGCGCGGCGATGATCTTGATGTTGCGATGAGACACGGATATATGAAGTACGTCAGAGAAGAGGGCAGGGAGTATCCGTTCATATTTGTAGCTCCGCAATGTCCTTTTGATAAATATTGGGGATGCTATACTGAATCTCTTCTTGCATTTCTTGATTTTATTTGTGATACATTACCTGTTGATAAGGATCGTATTTATCTTACGGGACTCAGTATGGGCGGTACGGGTACATGGATGCTTTCCATGGCTTCTCCCGACAAGTTTGCAGCGATCGCTCCGATCTGTGGCAGCGGAATATATTGGAATGCCGATTGCATCAAGCATCTTCCCATATATATTTTCCACGGTGACTGTGACGATATAGTCCCGATTTCCGAAAGTATAAATATGCTCACTTCAATAAATAAACGCGGCGGCAATGCAAAGATGAAGATCTGTCACTCAGTAGGCCACAATTCATGGAACTGCGCTTACGGTGAAGATGAGCTTCTTAATTGGTTGCTTCAACAGCATAAATAAATTATCGGAGATACTCTGCAAATGAGGGTATCTCCGTTTAATTAATATCTGATTTTTCGTTTGATGTTTACTGCGGTTATTCCGCCAAAAGCGGATGATATCAGTATTATTATTACTGCATACAAGAAATTTATGCTGACTGTGGCAGATATGGAAAGAGTCAGCACCATCAAAAGCAAGCAAAGAGGTATTCCTGACAGTAAACCGTATAAAAGTCCGCTGATCTTCACTCTTCTGACAGCGATAAATCCTGTTACAAAACCCGATAAGCCTGCACAAATAAAAGACAGAGCTGTTATGAAACCGCCGTTCAGATCTTTACTGAATATTAAAGCAGAGGCGGAAAAGAACAGAATAATCATTAATACACATCCGATTAATGATGAAACAATTACTTTTAAAATAGCGGACGGTACGGAGTTTTTGCTTTCTCTGATAATGGCTTTTGGCATAAAAAAATCCTCCTCAGACTGTCATAATAAATAGTATGAGGAGGGAGAAATATTTATGACTTATCAGTCGTCACGTTTTTTGCTCTTTTTTCTGCGTGCTTCGCTCTTTTCCTTCATTTCTTCCATCTTGGAAGCTTTTTCAAGTTCCTGAGCTTCTTTGGCAGCCTGTCTTTCGGCTTCAAGCTTTTCGTTAGCAGTATTATTTGTGCCGACGGACCAGCGAGTGATCTTGATCTTTGTTCTGTCAGCGCCCGTTTCGATTATAAGAGAATCATCCTTAACGGTGATTACTCTGCCGATAATGCCGCCGATAGTTGTGATCTCGTCACCGATCTGAACGTTGTCACGCATTGCCTGTTCTTCTTTTTGTTTTTTCTTCTGCGGACGGATCATGAAAAAGTACATGATAACGAACATGGCAACAAGCATAATGATCATCGAATAGTTGCCTGCTCCGCCTGCCGCAGCTGCTGCGAGTGGTAAAAATGTCATCAGATTAACCTCCAAAAAATAATATAATGATTATACATTAAAAACTGATAAAACGCAATAGTAAATCAGAAATATTTGTTTAATCAATAGCGAAATCTTCTGCCGTAAAGGTCGGAAGTACTGCTTTTTCTTCGGGTGAACGCTTCAGCACATCGTAAATAAACTTTTTACAGGATGAATCCGGAAGCATAACACCTTTTCTTTCACACAGAACCTTTTCGCCGTCAGCGGTAGTAATGCCGTTGACACAGTAAATGCACTTCGGAGTAATTTTTTTATTGAGCAGTTTGTTTTTCATAATACAAAACCTCGATTCCAAAATATTCTATCATAAACAGGATTAAATGGCAAGATAAAAATTGTAATCAGGAGATAATACGATGCGACTGTTTATTGCAATATGTTTTGAAGATAATGTTAAGGATGCTTTAAAAAATCTTTCAGTCAGTTTGTCAGAAATGTCATTACACGGCAACTTTACCCGTCGTGAAAATTTTCATCTGACTCTTCATTTTATCGGCGAAACTTCACGGGTCAGCGCGATTAAGCAGGCAATGGACTGTGTGAATTTTACCCCGTTTAAACTTGATGCGGATAAATGCGGAAAGTTCAGAAGAGACGGCGGTGATATCTGGTGGGTCGGAATCGGTGAAAATCCGTCATTAAAGCGCCTTTATGCAGATCTGTGCAAATGCCTTATTAAACAAGGCTTCAAGGCGGATACAAGGGATTTTAAACCGCATCTTACGATCGGCAGAGAAGTTACGGTTGACGACAGTTTTGATAAATCGAAGCTTGACGTCAGAAAAGTGCCCGAATTTTCAGTTAATAAAATCTGTCTGATGAAATCAGAAAGAATAAACGGAAAACTGACTTATACTTGCATATATGAAAAATACGGTGAAGATTTTTAACAAATCTTCACCGTATTTTTATTTAGGTTGAATATTAGTTTTGTCGATCAAAAAAACGGGTCTGTGCTTTACTTCAAGATAGATTCTTGAAAGATATTCACCGATAATGCCGAGGCTGATAAGGATGAGACCTCCGAGAACAAGAATGGCACAGATTATTGACGGATATCCATTGACATCCGGACCCTTGATCAGCGTCTTTATGACGATATAAAGAGCGTACAGAATGCCGAGCAAACTGACGGCAGAGCCTGTAACCAACGATATTTTCAAGGGCACCGTCGAAAAGCCGATTATACCGTCAACAGCATATTTTAACAGGCTGAAAAAAGACCACTTTGTTTCGCCTGCGGCACGTTCTCTGTTTTCGTGATCAAACCAGAGAGTGTTAAAGCCAACCCAACTGAAAATTCCTTTTGAAAAGCGGTTATATTCGGGAAGGGAGATTATGGAATCAACGACTTTTCTTCTCATAACACGAAAATCCTGTGCGCTCTCGGGAATATCAACCGAGCTCATCTTGTTGATAACGCTGTAAAAGAACTTTGAAAAGGCACTTTTGAATTTACTTTCGCCTTCTCGGTCAGTTCTTCGTGCAGCGGCAACATCGTATTCGGGATTGTTTTCGAGAGAAGAGAGCATCTCAAGAATCAGATCCGGAGAATGTTGCAAATCGGCATCAAGAATACAGACATAATCCGCTGTAGAGTACTTAAGTCCTGCAAGCATAGCAGCTTCTTTGCCGAAATTTCGTGAAAAGGAGATATACTTTACACGAGTGTCCTGTTTCGCCAGCTCTTCAATTACCGTAAAGGTGGAATCCTTGCTGCCGTCATTAATAAAAATAAATGTAAAATCGAAGTCAGAGCGTTTCTCAGATACTGCGCATACCTCGGAATAAAACAGAGGGAGAACTTCGCTCTCGTTATAACAGGGAACAATCAAGTCTATAGTGTTCATAATTACACCTTTCATTTGGTTGTTATTCGGCTTGTAAAAGCGAAACTGCTTTTTGAAGCTGTGTATCCTCGGTTTCCTTCAGAAGCTCCGGTGAGGCAGCTTTGACCTCCTGTTTGACTTCGTAATCAGGGGTGAGCCCTTCGCCTTCAAACGGCTCGCTCTTATAAGGAATAATTTTTGCGGATGTCAGCAGAACTGCACTGCCGTCTTTAAGAGTGAAAATCTGCTGTGCCGTGCCGTTTCCGACGGTTTTTATGCCGACGGTAAATGCTTTTTCAAAATCTTTAAGATCACAGGCAAAAAGTTCTGCGGGACCTGATGTTTTTTCGTTAATCAGCACGGCCATCGGGAGATTCAAGTTGTTGGACGTTGAGGGGAAAGAGTCGATGATCGTACCGTCACGACCCACAAGTTTTGCAAGAACTTCATTTTTGTCGCTGCAAATGGGGGTGATGGAATCAACGGTTTCAGCAGCATATTTTACGGTACCGTCGGAGGTATTGCGAAGGTCAAAGATGATTGCCGTCGCTCCGCTTTGCTGTAAGGAAGAGACAGCATCCGTCAACTGATCACGTGTATTGGCGTAGAAAGCCGTTATTCTGATATAACCGATACTACCGATCATTTTATGTGTTACGGAAGCGTAGCTGTAACCGATCGTAACATTAAAATCCAATTCGGTTTCTCCTCGTTTGCAGGTCAGTGAAACTGTAGAGAGTGCATCGCCGCTGAGCATTTTAAGGCGTTCCTCATAATTTGATGCGTTAATGGTTTCTCCTGCTATTTTAAGGATTATATCGTTTTCCTTGATACCCTTGACATTGGCGGAGGAGCCGGATGCGACCGAAGTGACAACCAGCTGTCCGGTAACATCGCTCCAGTTTGCAGTTATTCCTACGCCTGACGCTTTACCTTCAACTTTTTGTGCATACTCAACGTACTCGGATGCTGTCATAAATCTGTTAAATGAATCGCCAAGTCCGTTGATGTAACCTTTTGAAATGCTGTAATTAATCTCTTCGTTATTAATAGAACCGAAGTAATAATAGTTTTTGCGGATGAGCGCGTTGATATCATCAATGGCAGAATACATCTCGGCACGACCCGAAATATTAGATATCAGGCTGTTGTATATTGATTGTGAAAAGGTCATGGTTATTGCAAAGGTAGCAGCTATTGCAGCTACTACCAGGGATAATGCAACGCCGAGTGAAATTTTTTTGCTCATTGATAAACCGCCTTTAACTCATTGAAGGAAGTGTTATGTAATTACCGGGGTTAACAGCGCCTTTGCCGGAAATACGTACTTCAAAGTGAAGGTGAGGACCTGATGAGTTGCCCGTATTGCCGACAAGACCGATGACCTGTCCTTGATTAACCGTCATGCCTTTTGATACCTTAAGTGAACTGCAATGCATATAGACGGTGTTAAGTCCGTTACCGTGGTCAAGTATTATATAGTTTCCCATAGTGCTGTGCCAGCCTGCTTCGAGAACCTTGCCGCTTTGTGCCGCAAGAATCTCGGCACCGTACGTCTTGCCTTGTGCTCTGACATACATATCAACGCCTCTGTGAGTACCGCCCGACGGGTACTGACCGAAAGGAGCCGACATTACACATTCGGAGGGAGAGTAGCGAAGAGGAAAGGCAAGCGTACCGTCATTTTCTACAGTTACTTCACCTGCGGAGGAGCCTTGTGATGCGATCAATGCATCGATCTCAGCATCGACTTTTTCCTGTTCTGCGATCAGCATTTTTTCAATTCTTTTGTATTCGGCACTTTCTTTATCAAGCTGCTTAAGAAGCGCGACAGCTTCAGAACGTCTTTCTTCAACTGACTGCTTCTGAACTTCAAGCTCGTTTGCAGAAGCCTGAACCTCACTTTGTTTTTCGACAACAGTCTGTTTTTCTGCTTCTACCTCGGAAATTTTGTTGTTGACAGATGTGATGTCAGCTTCTAACTGAGAGTTCAGCTCATTTAAATCTGCTATTTCGTCTTCAAGCGATTCTATGAGAGCTCTGTCGTAATCTGAAGCGTTCTGCATAAACTGACGCCAGGTAAGGGCTTCGGAGAGACTCTTGAGACCGAAAAGCATCTCGAGACTTGAACCTTCGCCCATCATATAAGAGAGAGCGAGTCTTTCAATGACTTTCTCACGGGTGTTCAGGATTTTTTGTTCCTGCATTGCGATGGTGATTTTTGTCTCAGTAATCTTAGAATTGATTGACTCAATTTCAGCACCGAGAGAATAGATGTTGCCGTTAAGCTGAGAAATCTGGTTCCCGAGAACGGAAATTTTGCTGTCAAGAGCAGCTATCTGATTGTTATAAACATCAAGCTCTGATTGAATTGCGGAAACTTTGTCAGATTGTTCATCGCGCTTATCTGCGTTTTCTTCCAGCTTGTCTCTGTTTTCCTGCAACTGTTTGTCGATCTCCGCCTGCTTGCTTTCAAGCTCTTCCATTGTCTGAGCAAATGAAAAAACAGGGGAAAGGGATACACATAAAACAAGTAAAGAGCAGAAAATCAGAGTTTTTGCTTTTTGAAATTTTTTGATTTTCATAAAAATCCTTTCGCAAAATTGCTTTTGTTACGGCATGGAAACGTATTTGGCGGGATTAACGCGTGTTACCGTGCCGCCTTTGTTTATACGTACTTCAAAGTGGAGGTGCGGACCTGTTGTGTTGCCTGTATCTCCTATCTGGGCAATAACCTGACCCTGTTTGACGGTTGCGCCCTGACTGATATTAATTTTGCTGCAATGATAATATGCCGTGAAAAGACCGTTACCGTGGTCAAGTATGATGTAGTTGCCCATTGACCAATGGCCGTAGCCGACGGTCATTGCTTTACCGCTTTGTGCGGCAATGATATTCTTGCCGTAGCTTCCGCCACGTACGCAGATGTCCATACCGTTGTGCGGACCGCCCGACGGATACTGACCGAAAGGAGCAGAAATGTAACAGTTGTCATAGGGTACGGGCCAGATGAGTGTACCGTCATTTTCAACAGTAATAACACCTTCTGTAGAACCCTGTGAAGCGATCAATGCGTCGATTTCAGCATCAACCTTTTCCTGTTCGGCAATCAACTGTTTTTCGATTCGCTTATACTCTGCACTCTGACTGTCAAGTGTTTTTAATAAAGCGACTGCCTCGCCGCGCTTAACATCTACAGTGCTCTTTTTAGCTTCAAGGTCGTCGGCAGAGGACTGAACTTCTGCTTGCTTTGCCTGAACCTCTTGCTTTTCTGCTTCGACTTCGACCTTCTTTGCGTTGACAGTGTCGATAGAGGCGTCAAGCTGGGACTGGAGTTCGTTAAGATCTGCGATGCTTGCTTCAAGACCCTGAATAAGCGATCTGTCATAGTCGGACGCGTTCTGCATAAACTGACGCCAGGTGAGTATATCGGCAAGGTTCTTAGCACCAAGAAGAAGTTCAAGACCTGACGCTTCACCCATCATATAAGAGAGAGCAAGTCTGTCAAGAACCTTTTCGCGTGTTAATTTTATTGTGGTTTCCTGCATTGATATCTCGATTTTTGTCTCTGTTATTCTTGCGTTGATGCCTTCGATCTCGGCATCAAGAGAGTCGATGTTGCCGTTAAGTGCGGCAATATCATTGTCGAGCAGAGCGATTTTGTTGTCAAGAATACTGATCTGACTGTTGAGGTCGTTGATCTGAGATTCAAGAGCTTCTACGTTCTGCTTTTGCTCATCTCTTTTTTCGTTGTTTTCTTTCTGTTTTTTTTCATTTTCTTCAAGCTTTTCTTCAAGCTCCTGATACTTCTCTTCAAGCTCTTCGACAGTTTCTGCGCTTGCGGGAGAATAGGGGAAGTAAAAAACAGAAAGGCAGATAACAAAAGTTAAGAATAATGCTTTTATTGTAGTTTTTTTGCGATTCATACTTTATCCTTTCAGATATCTTATGGCATAGACACAAACTTTAACGGATCAACACGTGTGATAGCGCCGTTGCGGTTAATTCTTACTTCAAAATGCAGATGCGGACCTGTAGAGTTACCGGTGCTGCCGGCAAGACCGATAACCTGACCCTGCTCGACTGAATCGCCGCCTGCAACATAAAGCGTCTGCAGATGATAGTAAGCTGTGAACAAACCGTAACCGTGGTCGATGATTATGTAGTTGCCCATTGACCAATGATTGAAGCCGTAATTGATAACTTTTCCGTCCGCGGCTGCAACAACGTTCTTGCCGAGTGTTCCGCCTCTGACACAGATGTCAAGTCCTCTGTGAACTCCGCCTGACGGATACTGTCCGAACGGAGCGGAAATATAACAATTCTTATAGGGTAACGGCCAGATAAGTTTGATTGATTCGGGCGTGATTACATTGATCTTTGTCGTGCTCGGCATAGTGGCTGTAACAGACGGCGCTTCGCTTTCCGTTTCTGTTTCGGAAGCCACGGTTCCTGTGTGGGCCTGCGGAGAAGTCAGACCGCCCGAAGAGGATTGTTTCTTTGTTGTTGATTCTGTAGTTGAGTCGCCATCACCTGATTCGGAGGTTGTTTCTTCAACCATTCCGTCTTCGGCGGACGAACCGTACTTTAACAGATAGGCGTCAATTTCCGCATCGACACGTTCCTGTTCGTCAGACAAAAGCTTCAGCATTGCATTATAGTCGGAACTTGAATCGTCAAGTGTCTTGAAATAAGCGACAGCTTCCTGATACTTATGCTCTGAAATCTGTTTTTTCATTTCAAGGACATATGAGGATGATTCGAGATCTGACTGACGGTCTGCAAGCGTGGCTTTTTCACTGTCAAGCTGAGATTTCTTGGAATCAACCGTAGTTTTGTCGTTGCTTAAATTGATATTCAGAGAATCAAGCTCTTCAATATTTTTTGAAAACTCATCGATCAGCTCTGTTTCGTGATTGTTGAGCTTTTTAATAATTTCAAGCTTAATAAGGAATTCGGGGAGATCGGTTACTCCGAGAAGTACACGAAGCGTTGAACCGTGACCTGACATATAGTCAAGAATGAGTCTGCCTCTGATTTTTGCATACAGAATATCGTTTTTTCTGTTAAGCTCATCAATTTTATCTTCCGTTGATTTGATATCACTGTTAAGAATTGAAATCTCTGACGAAAGATTGTTTATTGAAGAATTCAGGGTGCTGATATCTTTGTCAAGCACGCCGATTCTTTCATTGAGAATGTCTATCTGTTCATTCATCTTGTCGATGTCGGATTCGATTATCTCAATGTTTTTGTTCTGTTCGGATTTACCTGATTCAATTTCCTCAAGATCGTGCTTGCCCTGATTGATCTGACTTTCGATTTCGTCATACTGCTCCTGCAATTCGGAAAGAGCTGCGTCCGTTGCAAGCTCTTCGTTTATCTCGGTAGTTGCAGATGTAGGCTGTGTCGCTGCAGTTGGCGCATCAAGAGCAAAAACACCGATTGAAGAGGTGACGGTGAGTGAAAATACGATTGCCGCACAAATAACGCATTTCAGAGATATTAAATTATTCCTCATGCGTTTCGTCATAATCCTTCTCCTTAAGGTATTTCTTAATCGAAATGGCACTGCCGAGTCCGCCTGTAAAGATGCCGATTACCTCGAATCCGATAAGAATCCAATACCAGTACTGAGAGAAGGGGACAAGTGAAAGTGAGCCGAAAGAACCGATAAAGGATGCGGAAAGCGTGGAAACGAGTTCGTACAGTCCGTAGACAATACCGAGAGATACGAGTCCCGAAAATGATCCGAGCACCATACCCTCAACCATAAACGGCCAGCGGATGAACGAATTTGTTGCACCGACATTCTTCATAATAGAGATTTCAAGACGTCTGCTGTGCATTGTTATTCTGACTGTGTTGGAAATAATGAACAGAGAAATGAGAAGGAGCATTGCAACAGCACCGAGACTGAAATATGTTGTAAAGCGTCTGATTGCAACAAGTATATTTGACAAATCCTTGCTTTCGCGTACATTCTGGATGTTTTCCAGAGCTTCGATCTGCTTTAATGTATCATCAAACAGCTCCATATCAGCAAGATGAATCTCAAACGAAGCGGGAACAATGTTACCTTCTTCGTTTTCAAAGTAATCAACAAAAAGCTCGTTTTTGTATTCTTCATAGAAATCGGCTGTATTTTCCTCTGCGGAACGATAAACAATTGACTCGATGTTGCTGATCGCATCGATATTGTTGCCGACAGATTCAATCTCTGCCGGAGTGAGATTACTGTCAACAAAAACAACGATAACGTTCTGGTCGTCAACAACATCGAGGAGAGATTGAACATTGACATATAAAAGGAAAGCGATGCCTGTCAAAATCAAACAGGACATAAGAACACAGACCGACGCAATACTCATCAGTCTGTTTACCCATACATTTCTGAAACCTTCTTTGGTTAAATATCTGATACTGCCTGACATAAATAATAACTCCCTTCCGTTACTGCTTTTCGTTCTTGTTTTTTGATTTGTCTACATAGACTGTGAAATCGACAGCAGAATCATCATCTGTCTTTTTCTGAAGGGAATTATTAAATTTGTTGATAGATTTATCAAGGCTTGCTGAATTATCGTTAGTAATGGCAAAGGTAGGATCAAAGCTGTCAATGTGAGCTCTGTCAAGATGACCTTGTGATGACTGTAATGCCTCATCGCTGTCTTTTGAAGAACCGTCGTGTACCACACGTCCGTTTTCAAGAATGATTACTCGTCTGTCAAACTGACGAACAAGCTCGTGTTCGTGAGTAACCATGATAACCGTAGTGCCGCCTTCGTTAAGTCTTGTCAAAAGTTCGACAATTTCAAGTGACATCTGAGGGTCAACGTTGCCTGTAGGCTCGTCAGCAATGATTAATTTGGCATTATTTGATAATGCACGTGCGAGTGCTACACGTTGCTGTTCACCGCCGGAAAGCTCCTGTGGATAGTTACGCGCTTTGGCACTGAGTCCGACAAGGTTCAGAACATAAGTTACGCGCTTTCTGATCTGAGCCTCTTTTGTACCGATAACACGCATTGCGAATGCAACATTATCATATACGGTCATTGTTGGGATAAGGCGGAAATCCTGAAAAACTATTCCCATTGAACGGCGGAAATAGGGGATTTTGCGCTTTTTAAGTTCGCCTAAATTATAGTTGTTGATGTGAATGGAACCGCTTGAGGGAACCTCTTCACGCATCATAAGCTTTAAGAAAGTACTTTTACCTGCACCGGAAGCACCGACAACAAAGACAAACTCGCCGTCGTCAATGTGGATACTGACATCGTCAAGTGCGTGGGTACCGTTATCGTACACTTTTGAAACATGCTTGAATTCGATCATTAAATATCAATCCTTTAAATAAATGATTTGGTTACAGCATGTCCTATTTTGCCCGTTATTCAGTTAAATCAGAATTTGATAGGTTTTGCATCAAGATACTTCTTGACCATTAAAGCGACCTTGAATACGATCGCATCATCAAACTCACGAAGATCGAGACCCGTAATCTTTTTGATTTTTTCAAGTCGGTAGACAAGAGTGTTTCTGTGAACAAACAATTTTCTGGATGTTTCGGAAACGTTAAGATTGTTTTCAAAGAAACGTTGGATAGTGAAAAGAGTTTCGGAATCAAGACTTTCGATTGAATCACGTTTGAAAACTTCGCGCAGGAACATATCGCACAAAGTTGTGGGCAACTGATAAATAAGACGTGCAATGCCGAGATTGTCGTAGCTGACAATTGCTTTTTCGGTATCAAATACCTTGCCGACCTCAAGTGCGACCTGAGCTTCCTTGAATGAACGGGCAAGATCCTTGATATCGGTAACTGTAGTACCGATGCCGACAAGCGGCTGGGTATAAAACTCCGAACTGAGAGAGTCGGAAATTGAGCGTGCAAGCTTTTCAAGATCGCCTGTTTCGATGTTGGATTTGACTTCTTTGACAAGAGCGATATCACTGTCACTGATGCTGATAATGAAATCCTTATTCTTGTCCGGGAAGAGATTCTGGATAACATCGAATACCGATACGTCGTTTTCATCTGCAACACGGATAAGAAGAACAACTCTGGATACTTCGTTGGTAAAGCGAAGCTCACGTGCCTTCACATAGATATCACCGGGCAGAATATTGTCAAGGATGACGTTTTTGATAAAGTTGGCACGGTCATACTTTTCGTCGTAGAACTGTTTGATTGTACCGAGGGCAACACAGCAGATATCGACATATTTGACGGCGATGTCATCCGTTCCCTCGATAAAGACCGCATATTCGGAATGAAGCTGAGTACCGAATACCTTAAAAGTGTAACCTTCGGCAAAGACAGCGTCATGCTCCGAAAAAATATCGGAAGGAATTGACGAAAAGACCTCGCCCATTTTGCCGAGATCACTGCAAGAGATAATAGTACCGGTATCGTCGATGATGCCGATAGTTCTGTCGATTGCTTCACACATCTGGTGAATAACACCCTGGAAAAGTCTGTTTGACATCGGAATACCCCTCTTAAAAAATTTAACGTCTGCACAAGATTATGCAATTTGACAATCTGAACGTATACATTTTACACAATTTCAATAAAAAATGCAAGTGTTTTTTTCATTAAAAACGGCTTTTTATCATTTTTTTTGTGTGATACTTCAAAAATTTAACTTAAAATTAATAAAAAAGTTACAAAAAATTTCGTAAATTTTAAAAAAATCTCTTTTGTTAAAAATAACTAAAGAAAATCAACCGACTGTATAAAACTGCTCTCAATGTTTAAAATAAGATTAAACAATCTTTTTTCAGAGGTCACAAGATGGATTTTACAATCATCAAATATAATTGCAGAAAAAATATCAGAAAAAAGCTTTTTGCAAGCTTTCTTATAATGATGTTACGTATTGCATTCTGTATTTTTGGAGGAATAGTTTCCGGTTATTCGCTACGGATGAACAATAGAGTTCATTCAATCGTAATCAATACTGCGGTTTTGTTGACGGTTTTATTCGTTCTGTCGGTTACAGGTTATGCAAGCGAAATGTGGCACTGTCGGATCGGAGAGAAAAAACGTGCAGATGAAGGCGTGATGCTGTACTGCATTTTTTCGCAGATGCATTTTAAAAAGATTTTTCTTGACTTTTCGGTTATTCTCCGAAAAATTATATATGATTTATTATTATCGTTACCCGGCATTGCGCTGATTTTTCTTTCATTTTTTATGTATCGGTCGTACGGCGAAAACGGATATCTGTTTTCTGTTACCGTTATTTCAGGCGTCATATCTTTACTGACAGGTCTCGGTTTTTCTTTTTGCATAAAACAAAGGTACTTCCTGACGAAGTACCTTTCAATGAAATATTCTGACCTGACAGTTAACGAAACGGTATTGTTGAGCTCAAAAATTATGGATGGCAGATGCTTTAAAACTGTAATCTTTAAGTTGAGCTTTATACCGCAGTTTGCGCTGTGTCTGCTGATTTTGCCGAGTGTTTATGTTATACCGTACTACAGACAGTCGTGCGTATGTTTAAAACGTGAGCTTATCGGATCTTTTTGCGAAGGAAAACTATCGGAATAACGATGAAAACTGCAACAATTGCGGAGAAAATAAAGATTTCGGGTACAGGTACGTTGACTGTTTCCCCGAACTCATTGATATATGTTCCGAGTTCGTGATTGTCTGCAAACGCTTCCGTGACTCTTGAGCCGATTGCAGAGCCGACAACCATCGGTATGAGAACTGCAAAGATCATACGGACTCCCTGAAAAAGACCTGCTTTGCCCTCGGGAGTGAAATCACGGATTGCGGCATTAAGGATGATTGTAAGCAATCCGTATCCACACAGCATAACGCACGCACAAAGAGCGAATTTTCCGATTGATTCCATTCGAGAGACAAGTATGAGTCCGATGATGAAAACGGCAATAGACGGGAAGATAAAATGCTTCTTGCCGAATTTATCAAGCATCTTGCCGCAGATGACTACAACTGCAATGAATCCGATAAGCGCAGCTGCGGCAATAATTATTGTTTTGACAGAAAGCGAAGCAAGAAGAGAATTAAAATCAAACTTCAGATAATGCTGAATGTAAATGAAAATGTAAGGCATAAACACCTGTACCGCAGTCAGGAAGAAGCAAGAGGATATAAGCGTAAGATAGAAATATTTGTTTTCTGAAATTACAGACGGTCTGAAGCCGTAAATGATATCGGCAAAGTAGCTGTTGTCGGTATTCTTTTCGAGTTTGACTTCTTTGATGGTGAAAAGACCGACTATACCGCAAAGGACAACAACACCGCCGAGTCCGAGGAAACAGGCGGGATAACCGAAGGCGGTTACGCCTGCACCGAAGGCGGCAGTAACAATGAGAGTAGCAAGAATCGGCATAACTGCAAGTGCGCCCTCGGCAGTTGCACGGTTCTGTTCGGATGTAACGTCGGTCAGCCAGGCGTTAAAAGCGGCATCGTTACCTGTAGAGCCCATAAAAGTCATAACACAGTCAAGGATTATAACGATGCTTACCGTAACTGCGATTACTGAAGCCGTATCGCTGATATTGAATAAAGAAGCGACATTTTCGCGGCTGATAGGTGCAAAGAGGGCGACGACACATCCCCAGACGATATATCCGATACAGATAAAAGGCTTTCTCTTTGCAAGCTTGTCGCTTAAAGCTCCCATCAGAAATGTTGTGATAACGGCAGTAGCCGCACTCAAAGCAACCATTCTTGAAATATCCGATGTAGAACCGCCGATGTAATTGAAAAGAAATGTGTTGAAATATACGTTTTCGACAGCCCAGGCAATCTGACCTATGAAGCCGAAAACGACAAGATTGAACCAGATGCTCTTTCCGAGCCTACTGCTTTTTGTGTTACTCATAAGTACCTCCAAAAAATTTATCAATATATTGTAACATATTTTTTGAAACTTGCAAACATTATTTGCATTTAATATTGCATTTTTTTACCGATAATAGTATAATTGTATTCAATAAAAATTGGAGGATTCTGTTTTGTTTGTAGATACAGCTAAAATATTAATAAGAGCGGGTGACGGCGGAAACGGTGCAGTAGCGTTTCACCGTGAAAAGTATGTGGCATCAGGAGGTCCTGACGGCGGTGACGGCGGCAGAGGCGGCAACATTGTTTTTCAGGTTGATGATAATCTCTCTACACTTGCCGATTTCAGATACAAGCGCAAGTACTGCGCACAAAACGGTGCGAAGGGTGAGGCAGGCCACAGAAACGGTAAAAAGGGCGAGGACCTTATTATCAGGGTTCCGAGGGGTACCGTTATCCGAGAGTGTGAAAGCGGAACGATCATGGCTGACCTTTCGTCGGACGAGCCGTTTGTTGCTGCAAAGGGCGGCAGAGGCGGTTGGGGTAACAAGCATTTTGCTACCGCCACACGTCAGACACCTCGATTTGCAAAAAGCGGTACACCCGGTGAGGAATGGGAGATTCAGCTTGAATTAAAGCTTCTTGCCGATGTCGGACTTTTAGGTTTTCCGAATGTAGGCAAATCAACACTTATCTCGGTTGTCAGCGAAGCAAAGCCGATTATTGCCGATTATCACTTTACCACGATAATTCCCGTGTTGGGTGTGGTCAGTATGGGTATGGGTGATTCGTTTGTTATGGCTGATATACCGGGTCTTATTGAAGGTGCAAGTGAGGGCGTCGGTCTCGGTCACGAGTTCTTGCGCCATGTCGAAAGGTGCCGTATGCTTGTGCACATTCTTGATGCGGCAGGCAGCGAAGGCAGAGATCCGATAGAGGATTTTGAAGCCATAAACTCTGAGCTTCGCAAGTTTAATGAGGAGCTGTCCGAGCGTCCTCAGATCGTTGTAGCCAACAAAATCGACCTTGCAACCGATGAGCAGCTTCTGAGACTTAAAAATTACATTGAAGAAAAGGGATATCCTTTCTATACAATGTGTGCGCCTATTTCTGAGGGTACACGTGACATAGTAAATGCCGTTGCGGCTATGCTCAAAACCTTGCCGCCCATCAAGCGTTATGAAGAAGAGCAGATCCCGATGGAAATCTTTGAAAAGAAGAAGGATACAGGGTACACCATTACCGTTCGTGACAATGTTTATTTTGTTGAATCACCGTGGCTTTTAAAGATATTGCAAAGAACCGATCTTGACGATTACGAATCACTTCAGTATTTTCAGCGTGTTCTGCAGTCATCGGGAATTCTTGATGACCTGAGAAACAGAGGAATCGAGGAAGGGGACACAGTTTCGATTTATGATCTCGAATTTGAATTTTTCAACTGATTATGACTGCAATCCGAGGATGCTCAGTCCCTTGACGCTTGCATATATAGGTGATACTGTGTTTGACCTTTTTGTGCGTGAACAGCTTATCCGTCAGGCAAACAGACCTGCTAATGTGTTGCACAAGCTGTCAGCTCAGCGTGTATGTGCCGCTTCGCAATCGTATGCCGCGCGTTTGCTTATTGAACGTGAGCTGCTGTCGGATGAAGAGCTTTCTGTATTAAAAAGAGGTCGCAATGCTCATTCGCACCATTTGCCGAAAAATGCGACAGAGAGTGACTATCATCTTGCAACGGGACTTGAGGCGTTATTCGGTTTTTTGTATCTGTCAGAAAGAAGCGACAGACTGCACGAGCTGTTCTCAATAATAACCGAAATACATAATGAAAAATTTTCCGAGGTGGACAAGCTCTCATGAGTAGTAAGTCGGGTAAAAACAGAATTATTGCAGTATTAACCGATATTTTGTTCTTTATTATCGGAAGCGTCGTCTATGCCGCCGGAATAAATATATTTGCAGTACCTAATCAGATTGCCGAAAGCGGTGTTACCGGTATTTCGATTGTAATTAATCACCTGACCGGCTTCCCGATCGGTGCTGCGAACTTTCTGATCAATATTCCGCTGTTTGTTCTTGCTTGGATTTTTATCAGTAAAAAGTTTGTGTTCAGAACTTTGCTTGTTGTTGCAATAATGTCCGCTGCACTTGATCTTACTGCGCCGATTATGCCTGCTTACACAGGCGACAGGCTTCTTGCAACGATCTTTGCGGGAGTAATAACGGGAGTCGGACTTGCGATTATTATGTGCCGTGGTGCTACGTCGGGCGGCACGGACATCGTCGGTAAGCTTCTTATCAAGCGTTGGCCGGGCTTCAGTCTCGGAACAGGTATCATTGCGGCAAACTTTATCACAATCGTAATTGCGGCAATCGGATTTAAAAGTGTTGAAAGTGCGCTGTACGCGCTGATTGTTATTTTCCTTAACGGTAAGGTGATTGACTATATTCTCTACGGTATGGGCAACGGCAAGATGCTGATGATCGTTACCGATGAGCCGAAGGAGATCTCTTCACAGATATTTGAAAAGCTTGACAGGGGAGTTTCCGTTATACCTGCAAAGGGCGGCTTTACGGGCGAAGATAAGAGTGTCCTCCTGATAGCCGTCAGAAGCGGAGAGGTCGCAAAGCTGACAAAGATTATAAAGGAAATTGATCCCTCAGCATTTACGATAATTACCGAAGCCGGTGAAATACTCGGAAACGGATTCAGAAGTTCTTATGAAGTTTAAAATACAATTGACATAATTACGGAGGTAAAACAATGGGAAAGAAAAAGTTAGCTGTTTTTTCACTTGCGGCAGCGGCAGGCGTTGCAGCGGCACAATCGGCAAAAAAGATTGATGTCAGAAATATCGGCAAAATGGCGGTTAATACGATCAAGCTGCCTGTACCCGATACCGAAGAATATCCTGCCGACAGATCGCTCACACCGCCTATGGGCTGGTCAAGCTGGAATCTTTTCCGTACAAAAATCAGCGAAGATCTGATCTATGAAATCGGCTGTGCAATGAAGAACAGCGGACTTCTTGATGCAGGATATAAATACATAAATCTTGATGATTGCTGGCAGTCGTCAATGCGTGATGAAAACGGCAAGCTTGTCGGCGATCTTGAAAGCTTTCCTTCCGGTATAAAGGCTCTTTGTGAAAGAATCAACGCTCTGGGACTTAAGATGGGCATCTATTCCTCCAACGGTACGTTTACGTGTGAGGATCTTCCTGCAAGTCTCGGTAATGAGGCAATTGATGCAGATACCTTTGCTGAGTGGGGAATCGAGTATTTTAAGTACGATTTCTGCCATAATAAGGGTATTCCTCAGCGTGCGCCGTGTATCGAAAAGCTTCTTATAACCGACGGTAAGGGTTACAGCTTTGAGATGCTTGCAGAGGAGGCGCTCCTTACAGGTTCTGCCAGAATCGTCGAGGATAAAAAGCTCGGCACAGGCAAGTATATTGACGGTATTTCTGCGGCACTCGGTACTGCGGAATTCTGCTATGAAGCTCCCTCTGAGGGCGAATACAACCTTACCCTTTGTGTCAGAAAGAAGAGTAATGCGTATAAGTATGCTCAGATCAGAATCAATGATGCCGATACTTATGAGGTAACATTGCCGCCCACTTGGGCACATACCAAGGACGGACGTCATCAGATCAAGGTTTACCTTAACGAAGGCTTTAATATCATTAATATCAGCAATCCCGTAGCCTCTCGTCAGGTCAGCTCTGCCATGCAGTATATCAATATGGGTAAAGAGCTGCAAAGAGCAACCAGGGAGTATGCCGAAAAGAACGATGTAGAGGAAAAGCCGATCTGCTATTCTGTCTGTGAGTGGGGACTCAACTTCCCGTGGAAGTGGGGCGCAAAGGCGGGTAATCTGTGGCGTACAACAATGGATATCAAGCCCTTCTGGCTTTCCGTGCTTTCTATTTATGAATTTAATGTAAGACTTGACAAGTATGCAAGTCTCGGACATTGGAACGACCCCGATATGCTCGAAGTCGGCAACGGCAACCTGACTTTTGAAGAGAACAAGAGTCACTTTACGCTCTGGTGTATGATGGCGGCTCCTCTTATTCTCGGTAATGATATCCGTGACTTTGTCAAAGAAGATGGCACACCCGATTATGATAACGAGATTTATAAGATCGTAACCAATAAAGAGCTTATCGCGATTGACCAGGATGCACTCGGCGTTCAGGGTCGCAGAATCTCAACAGGTCTTGTTGACGTTATCGTAAAGCCGCTTGTCGGTGGCGAAGCTGCAGTGTGCATTTTCAACAAGGGATCAGATAAAACCTGTACATCCGTTGATATCCGCAAGATCTCGGAAAACAGCTTTTCGGGACTTGAGTTTTCTGATCTTTATACCTGTAAGGAAATATGGGAAGAAACTGTTTATGAAACAGACGGCAACCTCTTCTTTGAGATTCCCTCTCACGGTGTAAAGGTGTTCAGAGTAAAAAAGAAAGCTGACTGATTTTTTTGGAGTGATAAATATGAATTATACATTTTCTGACAGAATGAAATCTTTGAAGCCCAGCGCTATCAGAGAGATGTTCAAATATGCAGCAGATCCGAGCGTAGTCTCGCTGTCTGCAGGCAATCCCGCACCCGATGCTTTTGCGGCAAAGCAGATAGGTGAAATCTGTGCAAAGATATTTGCCGAACGTCCAATCGAGGCATTGCAGTACAGCGTAACCGAGGGTTACCCCAAGCTTCGTGAGTACGTAAAGGGATATATGAAGCAAAATCACAACATCGGACGTGACTTTGACGATGTACTGATCACTTCGGGTGCACAGCAGATAATGGAGTTGTCAACAAAGGTTCTTTGTAACGAAGGCGACGTCATCATTTGTGAGGATCCGAGCTTTATCGGTTCTCTCAACAGCTTCCGCAGTCTCGGTGCAAAGCTTTGCGGCGTTCCGATGGATCCCGACGGAATGAATATGGAAAAGATTGAAGAAGCGCTTAAATCAAACGATAACGTACGTTTCATTTATACTATTCCCAACTTCCAGAATCCCACAGGCATTACGATGTCGCTTGAAAAGAGAAAGAAGCTGTATGAGCTTGCAAAGCAGTACGAGGTTCTCGTTATCGAGGATAACCCCTACGGTGATCTTCGCTACAAGGGCGAGAATATTCCGAATATCAAATCGTTTGACGAGGACGGGCTTGTAATCTACAGCGGAAGCTTTT
Organism: Clostridia bacterium; assembly: GCA_017397655.1. GTDB lineage: Bacteria > Bacillota > Clostridia > Oscillospirales > Acutalibacteraceae > UBA1425. The sequence continues at coordinate 38,731 of JAFQIG010000088.1, forward strand.
CAAAGGTTATAGCTCCCGGACTTCGTGTCGGATATTGCGTAGCTCCCGATGAGATAATGCGAAAGATGGTAGTTGCAAAGCAGGGCGAGGATGTACACACGAACATTCTTTCACAGCTTATCTGCTATGAATTTTTAACTCAGTACGACTTCAACGAAAATCTCTCGATGCTTCGTGAGCTGTACAGCAAGAAGTCACAGCTGATGATCGATCTTCTGGAGGAGCACGTTGTACCTCACGGTATCACGTATCAGCCGATTGACGGCGGACTTTTTGTCTGGTGTACACTTCCCGAGCACATCAATATGTCTGATTTCTGTACATCCGCAGTCAAGGATTATAAGGTTGCAATCGTACCGGGAAGTACGTTCCTTTGTGACGAATCAGCAACGAGTCACTGCTTCAGAATCAATTTCTCAACTCCGTCTGATGAAAATCTTCGTATCGGTATTGAGCGTCTCGGCAAGTTCGCCGAATACTATTTCAATAAGTAATTCAATAGCATTTACGGACACATCGACACGTTATGTTCGTTGACGGACTGTTAAAATACCCCTGTGACAGTAGAACTGCCACAGGGGTGTGTTGTTTATTTGAAATATTCGTAAACTTTTCCAAGGAAATCATATAGCTTCAAAACAAAAGGATCAATCTTTTCAAAAAACGGCTCTTCGTACAGTAAAATCCACTTATAAGGATGACGAAGCAGGTAATTGACTTCGCTGTCGCTAAGCTCGTGTCTGCGGCGTTCGCCGAGTCGCAGAATTCCGAGTGACTTCATATCATCGTGAAGCTCTTTATTCGCCTTAAGCCAGAGGTAGGGGAATTGGAACCGTGAAAATTCAGCTCTTTTATTAGCGCACTTTCAATAACGCCATGAAAGCTCCGAATGAAGTATTTCGTTAAGCTGCTGATCGTTTTCAGCAGCATCTTTTGCTTTTTGCCACAGCTCATCACAGCGTTCAACATCCTTTGAGGACATATTGCATAAAGTATCGTCGGAATCCTGATAGATCGAAAGATGACGGTACCTTGAAACGGCGTGTTCCGACATAATATCAATAAATTCCCTGATGCTTTGATAGCCGGGACCGTAGACTGCTTCAAGATAATCGTCTATCAGCTCTTCGCTATCATCTCTGTAGGGATTCTGCATCAGCTTTGAAAGGAGATATGTGCGAAGCTCTGCAAACTCACCGTCGCATTGCGTAATATAATAATTACCTTCTTCATAAAGACCCTTAGCGTGATTTTCATAAAAAATCTGAACATTGCGCTGAAGAACATTGAAGTTAGGGAAAATACAAACAGTCTCGTTGTAGTTGTTTACATAGTCCCAGATATAAATTCTGTCGCAGATTTTACTCCACTCTTCAAGATCTTTCATAAAATCGGCATTAACCTTGCAATCGGTATCATCCATAGTGTGACCGAAGCAACATTCAATCGAGCAAAGTCTGACAATAACGTCATCTCTCGGAACAACGTTTGTCGGAGCTTTACGTGAGTACTGATATGCAAAAGTGTCAAAAGCGATGTTCGGGTATTTAGCGGTATCTGCAACTCTTTTTGCGATTTCATTTACAAAGCTGATTAAAGTGCCTGACTGCGAACCGTTATTCTTATCAATTTTACGGCAGTCTTCACATTCGCAATAATTAAGATTATCGTTCTGAGTCAGGGAAACTATCTGAAGCGCGACATTCGGAACATAACTTTGTTCAAGAAGAGCGAGTACTTCATCCGTTACAATATTCATAACATCGAAGTTAGTCAGACAGAGCTGATCTTTAACACGTTTTTTACCTCTCAGAGCAAAATATTCGGGGTGTTCGTCAAAGTATTTGTCAGGAGAACAGTAATAAGTAGCAAGTGAATGTCCGAACGGTCCGAGATACTCCACCATATAACCCTGTCTGTGCGAAAGATTGCGGTAGGCGCCGCCGTTAAGACCGTTTGCCAGCGAGTATTCGGGATCACAGGCGCTCAGAGTATCTGCTTCCGTATATTCAAAGAAAGGAGTGTACTCAACAAGAATGTCGGAAGGAACTCTCAAATCGGGATTTTCGGGAATTCTTATTACATTCTTCTCAAACCATCTGCAGTCACAAAATTCTTCAAGAAAACGGTATACGGCATAGATTGTGCCCTTATTTCCGTAACCGCCGATGCTGATGCAACTGTTGTTACTTGAAATAACATAACTGCCGTCAACGGAGCTTTCGGTTGTAACATCGGCAACCAAAATCTCGTATTTACCGTCAGAGTAGCTGTCATAAATAAAAGGAATATCTTTTTTAGTGACTTTTTCAATGTAATACTCAAGTCTTTCGGCAGCAAAACGCTCTGTATCAGTCGGTTCCGAGTCAATGACTATGGTATAGTCAGTCAACAAAGCACCGTCATCCCTTGCGTCAGCGCAGACCGTAAATGTTGAGAACATAAAACCGAGTATAAAAAACATACTTATGATCTTTTTCAAAAAAATCACCTCTTTATTAGTTTTATAACATAAATTAGTGCAGAAGTAAAGTACAGATTTAATAAAATCTTAAGGTCTATTTAATAATTGTTTAATGTGATTTGCAGTTGTATCTTAATCCGATAAACTGTAAAATAAAGGTGTAAATTTGAGGAGGATTAAAGCGATGAAAAAAAGACTTACGGCACTGATTTTAGCGGCAATAATGGTTGCAGGATGCACGTTTACGGCATTCGGTACAGAAACGGATGAGACATACGAGCAGGACATTATGTGTGAGTATTTCCGGTCAAATTACGTAATCGTCATTTGCTATAACGAAGACTATACGAAGATTGGCAGCAACGCAAATGTAAAGCTCGAATGTATCGATTGGAACGATGAAGAGACAACGGTAGAAGTCGGCGGCGGAGACATCGTGCAAAAGGTTTATGAATACGAGGGTAAAACGTATCCGCAGGTTTTTATCTCTATACCGACAGACAAAGATATTTTTGAAATAACTTCGGTACAGATCAATGAAGGTGCCTTCACGGACGATGAAGGAAATCAGAGCAAAAAGGTCTGTTATACCTTGAGCGAAACAACAAGATATGTAGATTTTGACGTATATTGCAAGGGCTTTGAAGCATTGGGAGCTGACGGAACTTTGGAGGTTCTGACAGATTCTGCGGTCGAGCTGTCTTTTGAGACTGAGAGTGCTTTTGCCGAAGTCTGGGCAGATGATATTGAGTTTGAATTAACTTCGGAATCGGAAAGCCTTGAGTTAAATGACAATTCGGGTGTTCTTACAAAAGACGGCGAGTATACAGCACTTTGCCGTGTTAACGATGTTCTTTTTGCAGAGAAAAACATAAAAGCTACAGGAAGAACAAAAGCGTATTTTATTTCGCTTGGTGACAGCTTTGTCAATATGGTTTCAGCACCGTTTGTACTGCTTTACAGCTTGTTTTACGGTATTTTTGTGCCGGGACCGGGCACTTTGATCGGCGGACTCGGAGTGTTGGGTACGTTGTGGTCAGTTCCGCAGTTCTTTATCGATCTTTTCACGGGACCCGTTACGGAAATACTGACGTTTTAAAAAGTAAAAATCAGAAAGGGGCTGTTTTATAAAAAGCATTGTCAGGAATTGCGTTGCTTTCTTCGATAATATTACTGTTCGGAATATTTTGTCTTTTTATAAGTTTTTGAGAGGGGTATACTTTTTGATAAGACAATTCCATATGTCTGAAATGCAATATTTCACGCACATTCGCCCATTTTTCTCTTTGCCATACGTCAGTATGGCTGCATCGAAGAAATGCCCGACTGCACGCAACCTATTGCATTTCAGATGCAACGCAGTTTTGAAAGAGAAGATTTTTGTCACAACAAGGCAAAAATCAGCGGAAATACGA